>JAMDDV010000045.1 GCA_023488455.1 Actinomycetota bacterium
GCTAATCCCCTTATAAAATTAAGGTTATTAAAGTTAAATGGAGAATGGGATGCATATTGGGAGCATCGTAATAAGGAGTTCGCTCAATATGCTGCTTAATGCTCTCACGGAAAAGGAGATGCTAACGGAACTCCAAATAAGTTTCAAAAATTTTTTGAAGTAGTATAGAATCTATTTGTGTAAATCGTGGGTCCTCAAAATTAACAAACAGTATATTTTTTTTATCTATACCTTTTTCCATTAATAACTTTGCCAATTGCTTCATTATGTATGACTTTCCACTTCGTCTGGCACCTGTTATTACTGTTACTTGTTTAGTCGTAATTAACTTTTCTAATCTTTCTAAATAGTAGTTTCTATTAATCCCAGTATCCTGTGACTTATTCCAAAAATTCCAGTCATTTAATATGGTAATTATCTCAGATTTATTCATATTATTTATTAATATTATATAAAATATGTTGATTTTGTTTAGTATAGTATTTAATATTACACATTTTGTCAATAAAAAGGTTAGTTTAGAGGTCGTTTGGTAATTCTTTTAGTTGGGCGAGGGTGAAGACGGGGCCGTCAACGCAGACGTATTTGTGACCGATCCCACACCTTCCGCACTTGCCGATACCGCACTTCATCCTTTTTTCAAGCGTGGTTATTATCTGCTCGTGTTTGAAGCCAAGTTTTTCCAGCTCCTCGAGCACGTACCTGATCATTATCGGCGGCCCGCAGGTGACGGCAACTGAGTTTTTTGGAGTCGGGGCAAGCTCTTTGAGCACGGCAGGGACGAAGCCGATGCGCCTGTCCCAGCCAGGATATTCGTTGTCGATAGTGAGCACGACGTCAAGGTTCTCGCTGCATTCCCACTCTTTTCTATCATCCATGTAGCACATATCACCCGGTGTTTTGCATCCGTAGAGTAGCTGGATGTCGCCGTAGTCCTTTTTATTATCCAGCAGGTAAACCAGCAGTGATCGCAGAGGAGCCATGCCGATCCCGCCGCCAATTATGTAGACATCCTTGCCCTTCATATCGTCAACTGGGAACCAGTTGCCAAGCGGTCCCCTGAAACCGAGCCGATCACCATCACGCAGTTCGTGGATTGCTGCCGTGTTTTCACCGATCTTCATTATGCTGAAGAGCATATGATCCTTGCGCGTGGGTGATGAGGCAAAACCGAATGTTGACTCTCCGAAACCGTATACGGAGAGCTGCGCAACCTGGCCTGGCATGTAAGTGAACGTATCCATCCTACCCGGATGCTCGAAAACAAGCTCAAAGGATTTAATGTTAGGTGTCTCGTTGATCACCCTTTTTACTATGGCTGTTTCTGGTTTGTATGGGTTCTCGTAGATTTGATCGTTCATCTATCCATGTTCCTCTTAAGGACATCCCTGATGTCTATTCCAACAGGGCAGGCTGCTATGCACCTGCCGCACCCCGTGCAGAGATATTCGTTAAAGTTCCGCGGGTAATAGCTGAATTTGTGGTTAAACCTGTTCTTGAATCTTTTATCCCTGGTATCCCTCGGGTTATGTCCGCTTGCCTCAAGTGTAAAGAGCGGAAACATACATGCGTCCCAGCTTCTTGTCCTCTCTCCAGCAAGGCCAAACCTGTCATCGGTTATATTGAAGCAGTGGCATGTCGGGCAGAGATATGTACATATACCGCAGTTCAGGCAGGCAGAAGATAGATCCTCCCATATGGTATCTTCAAAGTTTGCAAGCAGTTTCTCCTTTATGCCGCTCAGTTCGATCCTTTCGATCGCAGATTCTGTTTTTTTTGCTATTTCTTCTGATCTTGCTATATTTTTTTCGTCTGCGGTCGCGAACTGGTTCATCGATAGTATCTCCTCACCCGCAGGTGAGAGCGATTTTGCGAGAAAAGAATTACCATCGTCGTCTAGGCTTACCAGAATTATATCAGAATAGGTCTCATCAAATGGGCCGCAGCCAACGCTTGTGCAGAAACAGGTCGAAAGCGGATTTGTGCATCCGATCGTTACGAAGATTGCATTTTCCTTCCTTTTATTGAAGTAGGGGTCCTTGAATTCTCCTCCCGAATATAGGTTATCAAAGAGCTTGACCGCCTTAACATCGCATGGTCTTGCCCCAAAGATGAGCCTTGTCTCATATTCCAGATTTGTATCGACCTCAATTGAAGTCGGCTTGAACGGATCCTCCAGATCCTTTTTGTATTCGTATCTGAGCAGAAGTTCTGTCTGCGGGAATGTCATCTCCTTTGTGGATAGCCTGGTGTTTCCATTGGCTGCTGCGAAGGTCGATTCATCTCCAGCAAAGCAGGTAGAACCGTGCTGTGCAGAGGGCAGATATACGGAATAGTTTGATTTCAGTTCGCTTAACAGCGGATTAATATTCTCTTTTCTTAAAATTTTATAAACCAAATTTACCCCTTGTTCAAGGAATGTTTTCCTCAGTTTTCTTGAACGTCAGGAGCGGCGGCTGTTCATCGATATTCTTGCCTGCGACGTATCCAAATAATCTCTCGACTATCTCATCGTTCTTTCTGAACAAAAGCGAGATCGGGATGTTCATGGGGCAGACCCGCTCGCACTCCTGACAGCCGGTACACCTTCCAATGAGATGTGTTGCCCTTATCATGTGAAACATTGCATTTTCCTGGAAGGTTGTTCTTTCGCTCAGCCATTTGGGATCGCGGGTGTTTGCCAGGCAGTTGAACTGGCAGTAGCACATGGGGCATGCATTTCGACAGGCGTAACATCTTATACACCTTTCGAACTCAGTGCGCCAGAAGTCAAACAGCTCATCGCTTGACTTCGACTGAAGTTCGAGCACATCAAAATAGCCATCTTTTGTTGCAATTGGAGGTTTTTCGAAGTCACCTGCTGCCTCATCCATTGTTGCTGGTTCATGGTAAGAACATGATAAACACTTATCAAATACCGCCTCCTCGAGTGGCACCTCGATATCTTTATCTTCATCATACGAATTAATGATTAAGGTGGAACCTTCAACCCTCGCTGCCCTTATTGGGAGTCCATTTAGTTTTCTTTCTACCTTCTTGGGATGTATTGTGCCTAAACAGGGCATAGCGAGCACGAAAAGATCCTCTCTTCTTACCCTTTCTTCCACGATTAACTGGTTAATCGCCCGGCTGTCGCAACCCTTTACGACCAGGCCTATTTTCCCCTTGTAGTAAGTGAGATATTGCGGGAGACTTTGTGAGCTGAAGAATCCATACTCGAATCTCTCTACGTCATCTGCCTTTCTGATGAATAATGGGGAATTAGAGATTGGATTAACACCTTTCTGGTAACCTATGATAAGGTCGAGCTCATCAAGCTTATTTTTTAATATGTCCTTTGTTCTGTCTAATAGATCAGTGTTTAGCATCAATTTTTCCTTATTTTATGGATACTGGCCCTAACTCCTGAATTCTTTGCGTAAACTCGGTTATTGTTTCCTGCCACTTTGTGCCTTCTGTTGCCGATATCCAGGTATATTTAAACCTATCTGGTTCTATGCCGAGAAATGGCAGGAAGTTCTTGAGCACCTCTAATCTCCTTCTCGCGTAATAGTTTCCCTCGACGTAATGGCAGTCTCCAGGGTGACAGCCAGATACTAACACGCCGTCCGCACCATCGAAGAATGCGCGCAGGGGAAACAGCAGGTTCAACCTTCCTGAGCAGGGTATCCTTATGATCCTGAAATCATATGGCTGTTTCAGTCGTGCAACACCTGCGCTGTCAGCACCTGCATAGGAACACCAGTTGCAGAGAAATGCAACTATCTTGACTGGTCTTCCTGTGTTTTCGACTGAAGTTTTATCAGTTTCTTCTACTACATCTACCATAGTTTAAACAAACAACCCTTCCAGTTCGTTTATTAACTGTTCGTCGCTGAAGCCGCTCAGGTCTATCGCACCGGTTGGACACGCCGCAGTGCATGTCCCGCATCCCTGGCAAACAGAACTGATAACATTTGCGACCTCGCATCCATTTCTCAATAAAGCCTTTTCGATTGCCTTGTACGGGCAGACCTTCTGGCACTTAAAGCATCCGGCGCATCTGCTGCTGTTAACAAATGCGACCAGGGGGCTTGATTCCAGCTTATCTTTTGAGAGCAGACTCAGTGCCTTTGCTGCTGCAGCACTACCCTGTGCGACGCTCGCTGGGATGTCCTTTGGCCCCTGACATGTTCCAGCTAAAAATATTCCAGCTGTATTGGTCTCAACAGGCTTCAACTTGGGATGACCCTCTACCAGGAATCCATAGCTATCGTAAGATATATTCAGCTTCTGGGCGAGCTCCGCCGCTCCTGGCGATGATGTAAGGCCGACGGACAGCACTACGAGATCCGCTTCTATGTCAACCTGCTCGCCGAGCAGGGTATTAACTCCTCTTACGATCAACTTATCACCTTTTTTGAATATCCTTGAGACCCTTCCTCTTATATACTGCGCCCCATAATTCTCTCGCGCCCTGTCGATAAACTCCTCGTATTCCTTTCCCGTGGCGCGAACATCAATGTAGAAGAGATAGGGAGTGGAGTCAGGCAGATGCTCCTTTGTGAGTATCGCATGTTTGGCCATTATCATGCAGCAGACGGATGAACAGTAAGGCCTCCCGACGGAGTTGTCCCTGGAACCGATACAGGAGAGAAATACCACGTTCTTCGGCTCCTGGTTGTTCGACGGCCTCAGGATGTGGCCATGCGATGGTCCTGAGGCGCACATCATTCTTTCGTACTGAAGCGTGGTGACGACATCATCATATCTCCCATAACCGTATTCGACGTACTGACTTGCATCAAATATGTCGTTTCCTATGGCAACAATAATTGCACCGACCTTTCGCTCGAATATTTCATCCTTCATATCAAAATCTATGGCACCAGCAGGGCATACCTTTTTGCAGTTTCCGCATTTGCCTTCTGTTATGAACCTGCAAACAGTTCCATCTATCACAACGCGGTTTGGTATTGCCTGCGGGAAGGCTTTATTTATTGCCCTGGTCTTGCCGATCCCCTGGTTGAACTTATCAGGTATCCGTGTGGGGCATTTTGAAATGCATTGCTCGCAACCAGTGCATTTTGACCAGTCTACAAAAGTTGCTTTTTTTCTTATCTTGACGGTGAAGTTACCCACGTAACCGCTGACATCCTCGATCTCGGAGTATGCAAACAGCTCGATGTTCTCATCAGAAGCGACATCCACCATCTTTGGGGTGAGAATGCACGCAGAGCAGTCTATGGTCGGGAAAGTCTTGTCAAGCATTGCCATCTTACCGCCGATGGTCTGATCTCTTTCCACAAGTACCACCTTATGACCACCGGCCGCTGCGTCTAGTGCAGCCTGGATCCCGGCGATGCCTCCTCCAATTACCAGCACGTCTTTACTGATCTCAAAGGTAGTTGAGAAAAGCTCTCTGTTCATTGCCACTTTGTAAACGGCTTTCTTGACAAGGTCTATGGCTTTATCCGTGGTATCTTCCATATCCGAGTGTATCCAGGAGCAGTGCTCGCGTATATTGGCCATTTCAAACATATATGGATTCAACCCGCCTCTTTTTATCGCGCGCTGGAAGGTAGGCTCGTGCATCTTTGGTGAGCAGGACGCGACCACAACCCTGTCGAGGTCGTGCTCCTTTATCGCCTTTATTATCAGGTCCTGACCGTTTTCTGAGCACATGTATGTGTAGTCGGTCGAGTAAACGACGAACGGAAATTTGTATGCCTCCTGGGATACCTTCTTGCAGTCAACAGTTCCTGCGATGTTAGAGCCGCAGTGACATATGAACACGCCTATTCTCATACCGCAACCTTCTTGAAATCTTTTACTTTTTCGCTCAATATCTCCCTTGAGCTGACCAGGTGTTTATTGAGCATCAGCTTTGAGTAACCTATCCCAAAGGAGAGCCCAAGCAACTGTGTGAAATACAGCACAGGTATTTTGTAATTTGTCCTGTATTTGCTGTTTGTCTGTCCTTCACGCATATCCAGGTTTTGCTGGCAGAGTGGACATGCCACTGCGATGGCGTCAGCTCTACAGTCTACAGCCATCTCAAAGATATCGCGCGCTTTTTTTATAACAAACTCTATGTGCGGTGCTATGCCAAATGCTCCTCCGCAGCACTCCACTTTGTACTGGAAATCGACGGGCTCTGCACCACAGTGAAATATCAGCTCATCCATCGATATCGGGTTTTCGGCATCATCAAATTGAGTCACCTCAGGTGGCCGTGTGATAAGGCATCCGTAATAACAGGCAACCCTCAGACCTTCAAGTGGGACTTTAACAGCAGCTCTTATATCTTCCTCTTTTACTTCTTCATAGAAGGCCTGCAATATCGTTCTTACGCTGACACCTAGCTCGTAAGGCTCATCCAGCAGATTGTTAACTTCTTTAAAGAATTTTTCGTTTTTTCTCATCTCATAGTCGGTTGTCTTGAGGCGGTTATAACACGATGGACATGGTGTTGTCAGTGATGATGAGCCTGCTTTTTCTGCCAGGTAAAGGTTCCTTGCTGCAATGCCAGCAGCAAGTAGTTCATCAAGATTGTGCGCTGGGTGAGAACCGCAGCAGCTCCAGTCCTCGAGTTCACGCAGCTCTAATCCCACTGCAGCCGCAGCAGCTTTTGAAGAAACGTTAAATTCTTTTGCCATTGAATGCAGGGAACATCCAGGGTAGTAAGATAACACCTTATTCAAATTTTCACCTTCGACCTCTGAAATATCCTTCTAAAGTCCGCAAGATCTTTAATCCTCTGGGGGAAGTATCCGATCTTGTTTTTAAGGAGAACCTTAGGTCCAACGGCTGCATTGGTAAATGGAGCACCAGAGGTCAGGTTATATGCGCTCACCAGTCCGACCTCGTAGACTCTGCCGTGTCTCTTTATGGACTTCAGAAAAGATTTATAAAAGGTCAGGATCTTCCTGTCCTTTATTATGTTATTTGAGATGGCCTCTCTAAGCATAACCGTCATAATATTGGCTATGTCGATTTCTTTGGGGCATCTTGTAGAGCAGGTATAGCATGTAGCACAGTACCATATGGTTTTTGAATTAAGTACCTTTTCGGTCTGACCAAGCCTTATTAACTCAATGACCTCGTTGGGATTTAGATCGAAGGTGAAGTCCATCGGGCAACCTGCCGTACATTTGCCGCATTGATAGCATTTTGAAAGAGAGGTTTGCGCCTTCTCCTCTATTGACCTTAAAAAATTTTTGTCCATAGCATTAATTTTGAACATGGCTTATCAAACTATAGCCACGAAATTTAGCATATTTATCTCTCAAATTCAATTAAAAGTGTTAAATTTCACAAAATAAGTAACAACTTTGAGACAAACTTGTGTATATATTCACAATATTATTGAATAGGTTTTTCAATCCTGTTATTATGCACAAGATATGATTTAGGGACTTGATGACGCAGGACGCTTTAAGGTTTTTAATTTTTTGTTTATAGATCATAAAAGAGGAGGATCAAGAGTTAATGTTATATAAGACCTTACCTAAGAATGAATTGAAGCCTTTTGTGGAGGGGTTGATAAGGGATTATAGAGTTGTTGGCCCGAAGAAGATAAACAGCCAGCACATCCTGAGCGATATATCCAGGTTTGAAGATCTTGACCTGGATTATCATATGACCATATTGCCTCCCAAAAAATACTTCTTCCCGCAAAAGGAAACTCTGTTTAATTATTCGATAGGAGATAAGATCGAGATAAAGGAGACTCTTGAAACAGAGCCAGTGATACTGTTCGGCTTGCACTCCTGTGACATAAAGGGCATCGAGATGCTTGACTATGTCTTTACCAACAGGTATGTGGATCCCTATTATGCAGAGCGCCGCAGGAAAAATATCATAATAGGGATAGACTGCGAGCCCAGCGACACATGCTTTTGCAAGAGCATGGATGCTGACCAGGTAGACAGCGGCTTTGACCTTTTCTTAGTCGATTTGGGAGAAAGATACCTCGCGAGAATTGAAACGAGCATGGGAGATTATCTGTTGAACATGTACACCAAGATACCGTATTACAGGTATCTGACCTCTGAAAATGATCCTTATAACGATATTGCTGCGTACAAGAACAAGATCAAGAAACACAGTGAGAAGTTTACGCTCGAGATAGAGGCAGCTGAACTCGCAGACCTCATGGATCTCTCATATGAATCAAGAGTCTGGGAGGATACGGCAAAGGTGTGTTTCGGATGCGGAGGGTGTTCTTTTGTATGTCCTACCTGTTACTGTTTTAATGTAGTGGATAACGTTGATCTGAGTATGACGATGGGTCAGAGAGAGAGACAGTGGGACTCCTGCCTCCTGACTGATTTTGCCAGGGTTGCTGGTGGTCATAATTTCAGAGAAGACCGCGCGACCAGGCTGAAGCTCCGCTATTATCACAAGCAAAAGGGGTTTGTTGAGATGTATGGCAGGCCTGCATGTGTCGGATGCGGAAGGTGCATTCTTTACTGCCCTGCTAAGATCAACAAGGTCGAAGTACTCAAGATGATAAAAGGTGAGGTGAGGGTCTGATGGTCGATATACCACAAAAGGTAAATGAGTATCTGCCTAATATTGCAACCATAACCAGGAAACAAACACTTACTGATATGGAGAAGCTGTTCGAAATAAGGTTCAATGATGAGGTTGTCAGGAATTCGTTTAAGTTCAGGCCCGGTCAGTTTGTTGAGGCCAGCATCTTCTCAATTGGAGAGGCGCCAATATCGATATGCTCCTCTCCAACCAAGCAGGGTTTCTTTCAGTTGTGTGTTAGAAATGTTGGGAATGTCACCAACGCCATGCATAATATGCCGGAGGGCTCGATTATTGGCGTAAGGGGGCCGTATGGCAACGGTTTTCCTGTGGAACAGATGGTTGGTAACGACCTTCTTTTCGTTGCTGGTGGTATTGGCCTGGCTCCGCTTCGTTCTTTGATCAACTACACGCTTGATGAACGGTCAAGGTTCAAAAATGCCACTATTCTTTACGGCGCGAAGTCACCAAAAGAGCTTCTATTTGAGTCTGATATAAGATGGTGGCAGGAGCGTGAGGATATAGATCTTCGGGTCACTGTGGATAACCCTGATGACAGGTGGACGGGTGAGACTGGTGTTGTCACCAAATTCATCCCAGACCTGGATATCCATCCCGGTCAGACTTACGCGATAATTTGTGGACCTCCAGTTATGTACAAATTTGTGGTCAAGGAGCTGTTAAAGAAGAGGTTTATGAAGGAAAACATATACGTCTCGCTGGAGCGCCTGATGAAATGTGGAATAGGTAAGTGCGGTCATTGTGGTGTCGGATATAAATACACATGTCTGGATGGGCCAGTATTCAATTACTGGGATGTACTTAATTTACAGGAGGCAATCTAATGAAGCCCAAAATCGGTGTTTTTGGATTTACGAGTTGTTCGGGCTGTCAGCTTCAGATAGTTAACCTTGAGGACGAGGTACTCGATCTGCTTGGTGCTATAGATATCGTCTATTTTAAGATGGCGATAAGCGAGCATACAGATGATTACTCGATTGCTTTTGTGGAAGGCGCCATCACGCGCGAATCCGAGATTGACGATTTGAAATGGATTAGAGAGCGCGCAAACAGGGTAGTCGCGCTTGGTGCTTGTGCGTGTATAGGCGGTATTCCGTATATTAAAAATTTCATCGGTGTGGATAAGGCCAGAAAAACAGTTTATGGCGAGGATGCCAAATATTTTGACTCCATACCCACAAAGTCCATCGATCAGGTGATAAAGGTGGACGGTTATATAAGGGGTTGTCCGATCAATAAAAATGAGTTCTTGAAGGTGACGAAGTCGCTCTTACTGGGCGTAAGGCCGTCGATACCAAATTACCCGGTCTGTGTGGAGTGCAAGTTAAATGAAAATGTGTGTGTTTTTGATGAAGGGTTAACCTGTCTTGGGCCAGTTACACGCGCGGGATGTAATTCTGCTTGTCCGAATGTTGGCAATCAGTGCTACGGTTGCCGTGGACTATTGGAGGATGCCAATCTTACTTCCGAAAAGGACATCCTTGTCAAGCACGGTCTTACGGTTAATGATGTTCTTTCGAAGTTCAGGTTGTATGACGGCTATGCGGAGGTGTCAAAATGAGTTCGGTTGATGTAAACGTCGAACATGTTGCCCGTGTTGAGGGGCATGGAAATATCATAGTAAATGTAAAAGATGGCAAGATAGAGGAACTCAAGCTGGAAATCGTTGAATCACCCAGGTTCTTCGAGGCGATGGTCGTAGGCCGGCGCTTTGATGAAGCTCCGCATATCACCTCAAGGATATGTGGTATCTGTTCAGTTGGCCATACCCTGACATCCGTAAAAGCTGTTGAATCTGCAATGGGAATTAAACCTTCGAAACAGACGATCAGGCTGCGCAGGCTTTTGACCTATGGAGCTACGATACAGAGCCATATTTTGCACGAGTATTTTCTTGCTGCACCTGACTTTCTGGGTGTGGGAAGCGTGGTTCCACTTGCAGTAAGCTATCCGGATGTGGTTAAAAGAGCGCTCTGGCTCAAGAAGCTTGCAAACGATATGTGCGACTTGATAGGTGGGAGGACTGTTCATCCTATATCTGCAGTCATCAACGGTTTTACGCGGATACCTGCAGTCGATGAGCTCGAAGGGCTGAAAAAAAAGCTGATCGGCTCTGTTCCCGATCTAGAAGCCACGGTTGAGCTGTATAAAACTCTTTCCATTCCTGACTTTAACCGGCAGACCGAGTACTTAGCTCTGAAATCAAAGGCAGAATATGCATTATACGATGGTGATCAGATAGCGTCATCAGATGGTGGTTTAACTCCTGTTGAAAAGTACAGGGAAAAGGTGTGCGAAAAGGTCGCACCTCACTCAACCGCGAAACATTGTAATTCACTCAGGGAATCGCTGATGGTTGGTGCACTGGCACGAGTGAATATTAATTATGATCAGTTGTCGCCGATGGCAAAGCGGGTTGCTGGAGAACTTGGACTTGAGGCGCCGTGCTACAATCCGTATATGAACAACGTTGCGCAAATTGTTGAAGCGGTGCACTGCGCTGAAGAAAGCATTAGCCTCATTGATGAACTTCTAAGTGATGGCCTAAAGAAAGAGGACAGAAGCTTCAAGATTAAGGCGGGCAGAGGGGTAGGCGCATGCGAGGTACCCAGGGGCACTCTCTATCATGAGTACGAGATAGACGATAAGGGGATAATCACGCGGGCTAATCTGATAATCCCTACTGGCCAGAACCTCAAGAACATTGAGATGGATATGGAGGCGTTGATTCCTACGATAGTTGACAAAGACAAAGATGAAATCACGCTTGCGCTTGAGATGCTGGTAAGGGCATATGATCCCTGCATCTCCTGTTCGACGCATCTTCTGGATGTGGAGCTGAGATAGCGATCAACGAAACAAAAAGTACAAGAAGTTTGCTTGTTATAGGGACGGGCAACCCGATGCTGTCTGATGAGGGCGTCGGGTTGCGCGTTATTGACGAAATTTTGGCCAGAAATGCAGCGGGTGTCAAAGCCATAAAAGGCTTCTCGATTGGCATCGATCTTTTGTTCGAGGCAAGAAAACGTGAAAAAATACTGGTCGTCGATGCCATGCGGGCAGGTCTTGAGCCGGGTGACTTCAGGCTTTTAAGTGAAGATGATATAACAGCAAAACAGCTAAAGTGGTTTTCAGCTCACGACATAAGCCTGCCAGATGCGATCGCACTGAAGAAAAGTCTGGGCATTAAAGCGAAGATTTACGTACTGGGCATTCAGGTGAAAAATGTAGAAGTTGGCGAAGAGATTTCAGATGAACTTCTTGCCAGGATTCCCGAATATGTTGACTTTATAGTTGGGCTTGACTTTTGAATTGCAAATTACTATACAATACAGCCCAAATATGTTATCTTTTGCGATTGTTTTGGCCTGACCTGTGGGGAACTGATTGGCAGATCAATATTTTGTTAATTACATTGTACTACTGATTTTTGTAATTACTGGTCTAGCATTTGTGCCGTTTGTTGTTACTCTCAACAGGCTGGTTGGACCAAGAAATCCAAGCCCCGAAAAGCTCATGTCGTATGAGTGCGGCATGACTCCGATCGGGGATCGGTGGTCGAACATTCATGTCAGATACTACATATATGCACTGCTATTCCTCATCTTCGATGTTGAGACAGTTTTTATCTTCCCGTGGGCTGTCTATTTTAAGGCGCTTGGACTGTTTGGCTTTGTTGAGATGATGACTTTTATTGCGATACTGATTCTTGGACTGATATATGCGTGGAAGAAGGGTGTTCTTAAATGGGTGTAATGGATGACCGGTTCACTATACCAAATATAATAACCGTTCCTTATGATAAGTTTGTCAATTGGGCAAGGAGAAATTCGCTCTGGTGGCTGCTGTTTGGACTCCGCTGCTGCGGCATCGAGCAGATGGCAGCAGGAGGACCGCACTATGATGTCGACAGGTTTGGGTTCTTCTTCCGTGCAACTCCACGCCAGGCGGATCTTATGCTTATCTCAGGGACGGTTACCCATAAGATGGCACCTGCCATAGAGAGGATTTACAAGCAGATGGCCGAGCCAAAGTACGTTGTTGCCATGGGTGCATGTGCGATAAGTGGAGGGCCATTCGTGAGCTCTTATTCCGTGGTGAAGGGTGTGGACCTTATATTACCAGTTGACGTTTATATACCAGGCTGTCCACCAAGACCGGAGGCGCTCTATTATGGTCTGATGAAAGTGCAGGAGAAGATAAAGGGTGAGACGATAGTTGTCAGGAAGCAGTGAAATGTTGAAACCTGGCGAGCTTTATCTGAACAGGAGTTTTGACAGGGACGAGCTGCTTGGAAAAATAGAATTGTCTCTGGCAGGAATTGAGTACGCTGTCCGGGAAAATTTCGGTGAGGTCTTTCTCGTAGCTGGTAGAGAAAAATTATTCGAAACGCTCTCAATTTTAAAAGAAAAGCTGGACTTTAATTATTTAAAGTGCCTCACTGCTGCTGACTATGTGGAATATCTTGAGATAATCTACTGTCTTTACTCCTTCTCGAATGCATATTCACTTACCGTGAAATCGAAACTTGATGCTAAAAACCCTGAGGTCCAGAGCGTCTTCTCCTTATGGCAGGGCGCGGATTGGCATGAAAGGGAGGCTTTTGATCTATTTGGAATAAATTTTATCGGGCATCCGAATCTGAAGAAGCTCGTGCTCTGGGATGGGTTTGATGAGCATCCACTGCGAAAATCTTTTGCACTTGAGCTGCCTGGTGAGGAAGGTGGTGATTCCTGATGCCGTTTGATATCACAAAAGATATTGACACTGAGGTAATGGAGATTAATTTTGGACCTCAGCATCCGAGCTGTCACGGGGTGTTCAGGTTTATTGCAAAACTTGATGGCGAGGTTGTGATCGATATCGAGCCGTACATCGGGTACCTGCACAGCGGTATTGAGAAGATCGCGGAGACGAGAAGGTATCTCCAGTTTTTACCGCTCGTCAACCGGCTTGATTACACGGCTTCGCTGACCTACGAACTCTGTTTGTGCCTTATGCTTGAGAAGATGATGGAGATAGAGGTTCCAGAGCAGGCGCAGTTCATGCGGGTTATGCTTACCGAGCTGCAGAGGATCGCGACCCACCTCATATTTTTTGGCACCACTGGCCTTGAGGCTGGGGCATATACGCCATTTGTATATGCGTTCCGCGAAAGGGAGGTCATATTACGGCTGATTGAGATGACCTGCGGCTCCCGTATGACGACTAACTATTTCAGGGTTGGCGGCTGCAAGTGGGACCTTCCCAAGGGGTTTGAGGATCTGTGTCGTAAATTCATAAAGAGGTTCAGTAATAGACTTATTGAGTACGACTGGCTGTTATCTGACAATGAAATCTTCAGGGAAAGGACAATCGGTGTGGGCAGGCTTGATGCAGACCTTGCCATAAATTTGGGTGTGAGTGGGCCTACTTTGCGCGGCAGCGGTGTCAGGTTTGATATAAGAAAAGCTGAACCTTATTCGGGCTATGACAGGTTCGACTTTGATGTGCCGTACGGATTGAACGGTGATGTCTATGACAGGTTCATGGTAAGGGTAAAGGAGATGCGCCAGTCACTTCGGATTATTGAGCAGGCGCTTGATGGAATGCCGGGTGGAGATCATGTAGCAAAGGTTCCAAAGATTTTAAAACCGCCGCCTGGTGAGCTTTACTATCGTAATGAAGGCACAAGGGGAGAGATAGGTTTCTATATAGTGAGCGATGGTTCTTCAGCTCCATATCGGTTGAAGATAAGGGCACCTTCCTTCTCAAATTTGATGTCACTTCGCCATATGATGGTTGGGCACAGCATTCCGGATATCATTCTAATTTTTGGAAGCATTGACATCTGTGTTGGTGAGGTAGATCGGTGATCATACAAATATTGACAGTCTTGTTAAAAGTGGTTGGGGCAGTTGCATTTGTAATGCTTAGTGCACTGATTCTTATATTAATGTTACGAAAAGTCATGGGGCACGTACAGTCAAGGGTTGGGCCAAACCGCGTTGGCCCATTTGGTCTCCTTCAGACGGTCGCGGATGCGTCAAAACTTCTCTTTAAAGAAGATATAATGCCAGCCAGCGTTGACAGGTGGTTGTGGCGGATAGCACCGTCCGTGGTCGTGATGGCGTCGATGACCTCGTTTTCGTTTATCCCGTTTGCGAAAAATTTAACAATGGTCAACTCAGACATAAGCCTGTTCTTCATCTTCGCGATGTCGTCGTTGACATCGGTTGGCGTAATAATGGCCGGCTGGTCATCGAATAACAAGTACTCGCTGATTGGCGGCTTGAGGAGCGCAGCTCAGGTCTTGAGCTATGAGGTTCCCCTTGTCCTATCGACTGTTGGGGTCGTCATGATGGCCGGCAGCCTGAACCTCGTTGATATTGTGGAGAAACAGAAGCACCTGTTCAACATATTCCCCCAATTTTTGGGATTTCTCGTTTTCATGACGGCATCACTGGCTGAGCTTAATCATACTCCTTTTGACATCTCTGAAGCGGAGTCGGAGCTTGTGTCAGGGTTTAATACTGAATACTCTGCAATACGGTGGGGGATGTTTTTTTTAGCAGAGTTCTTTAATGTATTCGTGGTTTCGGCGCTGGGGGCTATTGTTTTCCTGGGCGGATGGAATCCGATCTTTATCCCGCTTCCCGGATTTGTGTGGCTGATAATAAAGTCATACGTGTTAATTTTTGTGATAATGTGGATACGCTCGACATTCCCGCGGTTTCGTGCCGACCAGTTGTTGAATATAGGCTGGAAACTGCTCTTACCTGCTTCCCTGATAAATATATTTGGGACTGGAATTGTGCTGCTGATAGTTAAGGGAGGCATCTCCTGATGAGGGGAGTCAGTCTGCTGAAGGGACTATTCATAACGATCCACGAGTTTTTCAGGCGCAGGGTGACGGTCTATTATCCTGAAGAGATGATCGAAGTTCCTGTGCGTTCTGGTATGCCGGCACTTTTGATCGATTTTGAAACCTATAATCCTGAAACAAAAGAATATTACTTAAAATGCACTGCATGTGGTGTTTGTGCCAAAAACTGTCCTGACAGGGTGATAACGGTCACAAAGGCGGAGGGAGAGAGAAAGCAACCTGAAGTTTATCAAGTTGACTTTAGGGGATGTATGTTCTGCGGGATATGCATCGAGGTTTGCCCCTTTGATGCACTGGGCATGCAGCGTTTTTACGAAAATGCTGCTTACAATAAGGACGATCTGATATTTGATAAGGAAGAGTTGATATACAAAGAGGATTACCCCGAGCTTATGAACGATAGGGAAAGAGATTTTTTTGAGAGGAAAAGGAAGGAGTTCAGGTTCTAAGAGTTGGTTGAGCTGATATTTTTTGGCATCTTTACGATCCTTTTGCTATTTGCCGCGGTCAAGGTAGTCACTTCGCGAAATATCGTTCACTCCGCATTTTTTCTTATACTTGTGTTGTTCTGTGTCGCAGCGTATTTTATATTGCTATTTGCTGAGTTTTTGGCCGCGGTGCAGATTTTGATTTATGCCGGTGCAGTCGTCATACTTGTTCTGTTTGCCCTGATGTTGACACGCGCCAGGGTTGGCGAGAACACCGAGGTTGCAAACAAGCAGATCATACCAGCAGCAATAGTTTCCCTGGTGCTATTTGGGGTTTTAGGGTACTTCTTTTACATGGAGAAATGGAATGTAACACCAGTGCTTATTAAAAGGCCATCTCTCCAGGAGATCTCGGGGTCACTGTTTACAAATTTCGTGCTGCCATTTGAGGTTGCATCCGTGCTTTTGCTGGCTGCGCTTGTCGGAGCCATAATGCTTGCAATCAAGGAGCAATGATGTTAAGGCTGGAATATTTTTTAATTATATCTGCAGCGTTATTTTGCATAGGTGTATTCGGCGTGCTTTCCCGCCGCCACGTGATTCAACTGCTTTTATCAATAGAGCTGATATTAAATGCGGTCATCATCAATTTTGTCGCCTTTTCGGCTTTCATGCCCACCGCAAAGCTCACGGGTCAGGTCTTCGCGATTTTCATAATAACCATCGCGGCTGCGGAGGTTGGCGTTGGTTTGGCAGTAATAATATCGATATATAGAAATATTAAAACCGCAAAAATTGAGGACATGAATATATTGAAATGGTAGATTTAAATAAGATCGTCTTGATATTTACAGTAGCAATAGTTGGCCTTCCTGCTCTGAGCTTCCTTTTGCTATTGCTCTTACGAAGGTTCATGCCTAAAAAGGGCTCAGTGCTTGCAACTACACTTGTCGGCATATCGTTATTATTGTCATTCTTCATCCTTTTCGCAGTACTAAGCACTGGCAACTTTGCATACAGGTTTGCGTGGTACGTCTGGGGAAATCTGAATGTAAGCTTTGGCTTAAACATCGATGAGCTAACCGCGTTAATGCTCGTGGTGGTGTCAGCCATCAGCTTCCTTGTTCACCTCTATTCGATCGGATACATGCACGGTGATAAGCGATTTGGCTGGTACTTTGCAGTGCTGTCGCTCTTCTCGTCTGCGATGTTGGGTCTTGTTGTTGCGGATAACTACCTACAGATGTACATATTCTGGGAGCTCGTCGGTCTCTGCTCTTATCTGCTCATAGGGTTCTGGTTTGAGAAGAAGTCGGCAAGCGATGCTGCTAAAAAGGCGTTCATAGTAACCAGGTTAGGTGATGTGGGTTTTGGGCTTGGAGTGATCTTGCTGTTCACATCAACAGGTTCCTTTGCGTTTAGCGAAATTTTTAGAGCGGCAGAAGGACTGGCTCCCCACATGATCACTGCTTCTGCCTTACTAATTTTCTGTGGTGCAGTTGGCAAATCAGCACAGTTCCCGCTGCACGTTTGGCTGCCTGATGCCATGGAGGGCCCTACTCCGGTAAGTGCACTGATACATGCCGCTACCATGGTAGCGGCTGGGGTTTACCTGGTGGCAAGAAGCTTTCCGCTGTTTGAGTTGTCGAAGGTATCCATGAGCGTTGTTTTATGGATAGGAGCATTTACAGCTCTACTGGCGGCAACCATGGCAGTAGTGATGACTGATATAAAGAAGGTCCTGGCTTATTCGACCATAAGCCAGCTGGGTTATATGATGGCGGCGCTCGGTGCTGGCGGCTATTTCGCAGGTGTTTTCCACCTGATGACCAACGCCTTTTTCAAGGCGTTGTTGTTCCTGGGATCTGGAAGCGTCATTCATGCGATTGGAACCCAGGAGATAACCGAGATGGGCGGCCTTGGTAAGAAGATGAAAACCACCGCGATAACCTTTGTCCTGGGTTCTCTTTCCATAGCGGGCTTTCCGCTCTTTTCGGGCTTCTGGAGCAAGGATGAAGTCCTGGTTGATGTCTTCAACAATAACCTGTTTGCATTTATCATACTTGCCTTTACTGCTTTTCTAACCGCTTTTTATATGTTCAAGCTCGTATTTTTGACATTTTTTGGAAAATCATCTGATAAAACCGACCATGCACACGAGTCACCTCGCGTCATGAGGATTCCGCTGATAGTACTGGCTATCTTTGCGGTTGCAGTTGGTTTTATCGGATCACCGCTTCTCCCGGAGGGATTCAGGTTTGCGGTGTTATTTTCTCCCAATAGTTTTGAAGCACATCACACTACCCTGAACTATCTGGTCATGATTATATCGGTTGTGCTGGGTCTTGGTGGGATTGCGCTTGCTTATGGTATGTATGGAGCAAACCGGATCCAAAGGGACTGGCTATCCAGGTTCATAATGCCCTATTACCGACTGCTCAAAAACAAGTACTATTTGGATGAAATTTACATGCGAGGAATAGTCAGGCCAGTGCTGTGGATTGCTGATGTCGTCTTTGCGTTTGACCAGAAGGTGATCGATTGGATTGTGAACATGTTTGGTAAGCTTACCATCGTTATCAGCAAGGCTATTGGCGTTTTTGACCTGAGTGGCGTAGATGGAGCTGTCAACTGGATTGGAAAGATTACGATGGGCAGCGGTATGAGGGCAAGAAAAGTACAGACTGGCTATGCGTTGAACTATGCACTTATATTTTTTGCTGTGGTAACTGTGATGATAATATGGATTTTAGTCGTGGGAGGCTTATATGCAGGTTGATCTCTTATCCCTTTTATTATTTTTACCGCTGGTAGGGGCAATCATAATTCTGTTCCTGCCCAGGAAATCAATAGCTGGAGTGAAGTGGGTGAGCCTCCTATTTTCAATGCCGTCACTGGTCATAAGTTTTGTGCTCTATTTCTTAATGGATCACTCCAAGGGGGGGATGCAGTTTTCCATAAATCTACCCTGGGTGAGGTCGATAGGTCTTTCCTACCATCTTGGGGTTGACGGGATCAGCCTACCGCTGGTCATCCTAACTGCTATTTTGACCACGATTTCCATAATTGCATCATGGAACATCGATGAAAAGATAAAGGGATACTTTTCGCTCATGTTGCTGCTTGAGACAGGTATGCTCGGCGTGTTTGTAGCGCTTGATTTCATCCTATTCTACATATTCTGGGAGCTTGTCCTGCTTCCGATGTTCTTTCTGATAGGGGTATGGGGAGGGCCTCGAAAAGATTATGCAAGCATAAAGTTCTTTATATACACTCTTCTTGGTAGTGTGCTAATGCTGGTCGGCATCCTGG
This sequence comes from Actinomycetota bacterium, assembly GCA_023488455.1. Next base: position 19,144 of record JAMDDV010000045.1, read on the forward strand.
TCCTTTATTTCAATTCCGGGCTAGGTACTTTTGATATGGTTGCACTCGTAGGAGCGAAATTAAAGCCCGCGATCGAAAATCTGGTATTCATCCTGACATTTCTTGGCTTTGCAGTTAAGGTGCCGATCTGGCCATTTCATACATGGCTTCCAGATGCCCACGTTGAGGCACCAACAGCTGGCAGTGTTCTGCTTGCGGGCATATTGCTCAAAATGGGGACTTATGGGTTTGTTAGGATTTCGCTTCCCATCCTGCCTGAGGGCTCCAGGTTCTTTTCATCCATGGTTGCGATCCTGGCTGTCATCAGCATAATATATGGCGCGCTGGCTGCCATGGCGCAGAAGGATCTAAAAAAGATGGTCGCGTACTCAAGCGTGAGCCATATGGGCTATGTAATGCTCGGAGTTGCGGCCAACACTCCTGCGGCACTTAACGGCGCGGTCATTCAGATGGTGAGCCATGGTCTTATCACAGGTATGCTGTTTTTGCTCGTCGGATTGATTTACGAGAGGACGCACACGCGCATGATTGTTGAGCTGGGTGGACTTGCCACAAAAATCCCGATCATATCGGGCGTACTTGCATTTACGTCTTTTGCATCGCTTGGACTTCCGGGCTTAAGCGGGTTTTGGGGAGAATTTTTCGTTTTGCTGGGCGCGTTTTCAAGGGCAACCATGTTTTATAAGATCATGGTTTACATTGCTGCAACCGGAATAGTCATAACTGCGGGATATCTGCTGTGGATGCTTCAGCGCGTTATCCTTCAGACATATAAATTGAAAGAGGAAAGTTTACCGCGTATTAATGGAAGAGAGATGCTGACACTGGTACCAATAATTATTCTGATAACTCTGATCGGCGTTTATCCTGCTGTAATCTTAAGAATGATAAACAGCGCGGTTTTGTTGATATCGAGTTAAGGACGGTCAAGTGAACCTGGATGCGCTTTTACCGGAAATATCCATATTTGTTTTTGCAGCGATTGCGCTCTTCGCTGCTCTAATTGGAAAGAGCAAAAGCAGGCTGGTCGCTCCGCTGATATCCGTGCTTGGGATAATCGTATCGATAGCCTTGCTAATTTTCGTGGTACCCTTTAACAGACAGGCGCTTTATGGGTGGTTCTCTGCGGATGCATTTTCTTACTTTTTCAGGATACTTTTCATGAATATCGGCATCTTGATGATATTTTTGTCCGCAGATTTCATAAATGATGACGATAGACATCATGGAGAGTACTATTTCCTCCTTTTGATGGTCGTGCTTGGTGCGATGTTGATTTCATCTGCTAATGACCTGATAATGATATATATATCAATAGAGCTCATAAGTTTTCCTGCTTATATCCTCGCCGGTTTCAGAAAGAGGGATGTCAGGTCCAATGAAGCTTCGATCAAGTATTTTATCCTTGGTGCGCTTGCCTCTGGACTGCTTCTGTACGGTATGTCGCTTGTTTATGGTTTGACGGGTACCACTAACCTTCTTGAGATAAGCCAGGCGCTTCCTCGTGGGCTTGATCCTATATTCCTGATCTCGGTGGTCATGATAATTGCAGGTGTCGGTTTTAAGATTGCCGCGGTCCCATTCCATTTCTGGAGTCCTGATACGTATGAGGGAGCTCCGATCACGGTTACCACGCTACTTGCCACGATGTCCAAACTTGCTGGTTTTGTCGCACTTTATCGCATTTTGATATTTGCCTTTGGTGATTTTGCTGGAATATGGGCCAAGGTCATCGCAGTGCTGGCAGTTCTTTCGATGGTATTTGGTAATTTAATTGCACTGCCTCAAAATAACATGAAGCGACTTTTGGCATATTCCGGCATTGCGCATGTCGGATATATGTTGATAACCTTTACCTTTTTCTCCGCAGATGCGAGGTGGTCACTCATAGTTTATTTTCTTGCTTATATTTTCATGAACATCGGAGCTTTTTCAGTTGCAATGATCGTTGAGAAGACAAAGAAGTCAAGCGAGTTATCTTCTTTTGCAGGTCTTGGTTATTCTAATCCTTATCTTGGAGTGGCGATGACCATATTCATGATGTCACTGGTAGGGCTTCCACCTTTTGCTGGGTTTATCGGGAAACTTTACGTTTTCAAATCCGCCGTGGAGAATGGACAGCTTTACCTGGTTATAATCGGCGTGATAACAAGCGTAATATCGCTTTATTTTTATTTGAAAGTCGTAAGACAGATGTATTTTGAAAAAGGAGATGGTATAAAAGTCGAGGTGCCAATCCTGACATTAGTTGTCATAACTATTTGCGTTATATATACTCTTTTGATAGCATTATACCCTGAGTTTTTCACAAGGATCGCTATTTCGGCAACCTCCTGATTTGGGGTTGCTATTTTTTGTCAGTTAGGGCGATCACCGAGGGGGATTTTGATTGCCCTTAAAAATAGAAAAAATGAGATATGGAACCTGAAATTAGTTTTAGTCTTGTAAACTTGCTAATATTTGTTGGCACGGTATTTTTTTTGTTTGCTCTCATCACTTTCATCTCAAGAAGGATCAGGCCAAAGACAATTCTAAGCGAGACAAAATATGTGGATTCTGGTAGATTTGAGATAAAGGCAAGCGATGATCATTCTTACAGGTTTTTTAGCGCCTCTATTTTTGCCGCGATATCAATTTTTCTCATGGTCTCGCTGCTTGCACTTGGGGCAGTTTCTGCGATGTCAACTGGCTTTGACAAACTGCTTGTTTTTGGAATACTTTATTCAATCTTTTTGCTTCTGGTGGGTGTTACGTTTCTGATAGAAAAGGGAATATTTAGCTAATTATGAACGATGATAAAAATATATCTTTAGTCGGTGAATATTTTAGGTCTTTTGTAAATTGGGGAAGATGCCACTCCATTGGCATATACCTGGTAGGCAGTGGGTGCTGCGCGCAGGAGATGGAGTCCATATTCAATCCGAGCTATGATGCGGAGAGGCTAGGCATCTATCATGTTTCATCTCCTCGTCATGCAGATCTACTGGTTGTGGGGGGTCCAATAAATAATAAGATGACAGGCGAGATAGTTAAGATTTATTCGGAAATCGGCATGCCTAAATGGGTCATAGCAAACGGTGCGTGTTCGTGCGGTGGGGGTTTGTTTAACAGGTATGGGAATTTGAAAAAGTTGCGTGATCTTGTTAAGGTGGACCTTTTCGTTCCGGGGTGCCCTCCCAGGCCCGAGGCACTTATATATTCTATTCTACGCCTCAGGCTTAAGATAAAATTGACGGCGCATTGATCTCCGGAGAGGTAGTGTTTTGATAGAAAATATAGAACAGCTATATCTAAAGGGTAAATTAGCCAAGCTTCTACTGGAAGAAGAGATTTCAAGGGTTCCTTCTGGCAGGGAAGTTGACGTTAAGGTACTTGAAAAGCGGATAGATATAAAGCTGGATGGGCGTGATCTTATAGATGTGCTTAAGAAACTTCGTGAATCCGAGAAGCTTTCTTTTGATTTCCTGGACTGCATAATCTGCTATCAGGAGAAGGATAATTTCTCGCTTATCTATCTGATATACTCCACTGAGACGTGGCAGACATTGAACATAAAAGCAGTTTTGTCAGCAGGCATGAGTTCAATTGAGTCAGTCACAAGTATTTATCCTGCTGCATTTCTCATGGAACACGAAATCTTTGAAATGTACGGGATTGACTTCGAGGGAGTCAACTACGACACCAATCTGTTTCTCACTCCTGGAGATAGTAGTTTTCCCATGAGGAGAAATACAGATGGCTGAGCGCGATGTGGTTGTTCTGAACCTCGCCAGTCCTCTTCCGGGGCTTGACAGATATTTCAGGCTTAAAATCAAGGTAAAGGGTGAAGTTGTGGAGGACTGTGAGCCCGAGATAGGATTTTCTCATAAGGGTCTTGAGAAAACTGCGGAGTTAATGATATCCAAGCAGATTCCATTTCTTGCTTCAAAGATCGATTCATCAAGTGGCATTTCAGGTGAGGTGGCTTACGCTACGGCTGTGGAGTCCGCGCTGTCGCTGAAAGTGCCAGAGCGGGCAAATACGATCAGGGTGGTTTTGATGGAGATCTCCAGGATTGCCAGCCATCTTGGTTGGCTGTCCAACTTTTCGCTGGCAGTTGGGTTTGTCACCTGCTATCACTATGCCCAGCGTGATAGGGAGATGGCGCTCAGGTTCATAGAGCTTTTAACTGGCTCAAGAATTTCCCCCAATTTCTGTGTGCCCGGCGGTGTCAAGAGCGATTTAAAATCAAGTGTCATATTTGAACTCCTGGACTTTCTGACATACCTGGACGGGCGAATGCGTGAGTTCGACCTTTTATTGACCGAGAATAAATTTTTCAGGGGAAAGGTTGATAATATTGGCCGCATCCAGCGTGAACATGCAATGACTCTTGGATTGACAGGACCGAATCTTCGTGCATGTGGTGAGAGAATGGACATCAGAAAGATTGCACCGTATTGTGGTTATGAAAACTTGAACTTCAAGATACCCGTCGGCAGGAGAGGTGACTGTTTCGACAGGTATCAGGTACGGATGAAGGAGATCAGGGAATCATCTGACATCTTGAAGAGTCTTTTAAGCAATATGCCAGATGGGGATGTTTATATAAAACCGTTAATTGATGTACGCAGCCGTGAGGTCGAGGAGTATGCACGGGTGGAATGTCCACATGGAGAACTCGGAATTTTTATCAAGTATGATCTACAGGACGTTCCTACGAGATTCAAGGCGAGAACTCCTTCACTGGTATCCGTGTCGCTGTTAAAAGATGCGCTGGTCAATCAACGTATTTCTGATGTAGGAGTGATCGTGAGCAGCTTTGACATCTGTTTAAGTGAGGTTGACCGTTGATTTACTTTTATTCATTTCTTAAGTCGCTCGGCTTGCTTGCTTTGATGCTGATAGCAGTCTATGTGATGATATATTTAGACCGTAAGCTCGTCGGGCACCTTCAGGCAAGGCATGGTCCTATGGCCGGCTTTCACGGTATTGTGCAGCCGCTCACGGACTGGCTAAAGATGACCTTCAAGGGCAGGTCAGTATCTCAGAATAGTAGAGGAGCATTGGTGATATTTGCTCCGGCGTTTGCCCTGATTCCTGCGACCCTTATTTACACAATAATTCCCGTCTCAAGAAAACTGCTTTTATACAGGATGGATGTCGGCCTGATGTTGATTTTTGCGTTGCTCTTCCTATCGATCCTGGGAATTTCAGTCGCAGGTTTGTCATCCGGCAACAGGCAATCTGCTTTTGGGTCGCTTTATGTGGTGGCAAATGCGCTTGGTTTTATTCTCCCGATGATAATATCAACCATAAGTGTGATGTTTCTGTCCGGGAGCATGGATGTGATTGACATAATCAATGCTCAGAACAAGGCATGGTTTGTGTTGACTCAGCCCATAGGTGCGTTGATTTTTTTGATGTCCACTATCCAGCTTGTGGGTCGCAGTCAACTTGAGATACCTTCGATAGATCTGCAAAATATTGCGGGGTTTGATGCGGAGTTCTCGGGAGTTAACCTGAATTTTCTCAGGCTCACTGAATACATCAACGTGCTTACGCTGATCGGGCTCACTACGATGATATATCTGGGCGGATGGTTAGGCCCAATAAACCTGCGCTCCATCGGATGGTACATAGTTAAAACTTATGCGGTGCTCTTACTGGTGCTCTGGATTAAGAATAGCATACCCTGGCCGCGGTTTGAGGCATCCATGAGCAGGATTTCGTGGAGGTTTTTGTTCCCGCTATCTGTTTTTAACCTGATCCTGACGATTGTGTTCGTTGTTTTTATTAAACCTTTGATACGGGTGTGATATGGAAAGCATTTTAAAAAGTATGTGGCAGACCTTGAAGAACATGTTCAGGAGATCGGTAACTGTGCTGTATCCCTATGATAAGATAGTTGTTCCTGAGACGAGTAGGGGGATGATAATCCTGAGGGTTGATCCGGATTCTCATGAGCTGCTTTGCACGGGCTGTGGTGAATGCAAAAGGGTATGTCCGACAGGTGTGATAGATGTTTCATCTGTTAACGATGGCGAAAAGCAGCAGGCATCGACTTTCAAGCTTGATATTTCAAACTGCGTTTTCTGTGGTTTATGCGTGGATGTCTGTCCATATTCTGCTATCGAAATGACGTATAAGTATGAGCTCACTGCCTCTCATGCTGATTATTTGCAGTATGAGCTTGAAGAGCTCGTCGAGTACGGTAAACAGAAGCCAAGAGAGTTCTGGATATGATAGTGCTGTTTTCTATCTGCGGTGCAGCGATATTTATTTCCTCAATAATGGCCATGGTGTCAAAAAGGCCCTCTTCTGCAATAATCTTCTCGCTAATTGCTGGTTCTGCTTCATTTGGACTTTTTACCATGGTTGTCTCGCACACCGTCGGCCTGTTCGCACTGATCTCGGTATTTGTATTCGCAGCAGTTGCCTATGTTCTTGAACTTGGAGAGAGGGGAACTCCTGAGAAGATTAACATCGAAACAGTCAACTTAGCCATATCGCTTATTGCTGCAATTGGTATTGGAGCACTGCTGGTGGTCTCTTTTTATTATTCAAGTATCGAGGTAAATGTGGGAGATAGTGCAGTTCCGATAAGGCCACAGGAGATTGGCAGGTTCATTTTTATTGATGCACTGTATCCCTTTATCATGTTATCGAACCTCGTTCTTCTGTCGCTTCTTGCGGTTGCGGTGAATGCTGTGAAGCGCAGACAGTAAAGGAGTATTAATTTGATAGATCTAAAGTGGGTTATATATGCTGCAGTATGGTTGATGATGGTCGGGACTTTTGGGCTGGCATTTAAACGGCGAATGTCCATGCTCGCCCTATCTTTTCTTTTTCTGGTTATTGGAGTTGAACTGATTTTGACCACGATATCAGTTTATGTGAAGCCTGATAGTCCATCTGGCCCAGCCCTGGCGATTATATCTACGATAATTTTTGCTTTGGTTGGTCTTTTAGGCATTATGTCGAGCGTGACCATGTGGTCAGATGGACACAGCAAGCGCGAATTTTCGTTGTTCGCTTTTAAGCTAACTGACATTGAGGAAATAAGGGACGGAGAAGAAGAAATTGGATAATCTTTTGAACTGGCAAACACTGCTGTCAGATTATAAATTACTGTCTCCTGAACTTTCGCTGGCTGGAGGCTTACTTCTTACCATAATTTTTTTAATTCTTTTCCCGCGCAGGAAGTGGATTGCCGTCTGGCCAATGATTTCGATTCTGGCGTCCGGATATTTTAACTTCTGGAGCCTTGATATCAGCGGCTACGCTTTAAACAACATGATAGTATCCAATCCTAACGTTACGATCACCAAATTTGCGGTGCTGCTCAGTGGGCTTGGCCTGATCATTCTGCTTTTGCTTTTCATCAGGCGATCAGATGACCGATTTGGGTTTTTCCTGATAATATTTTCCTCGCTCATCTTTGGGGTAAACGCGGTAGCAGCGAGCTCCGACCTCATATCCGTTTTTGTGTCCCTTGAGTTGGTCTCCTTTTCGATATATGCTGCTCTTAATTTTTCTACGCAAAACGGTGGAGGCAGGGAATTTTCGGTTAGATTTACCTTGATAGGGCTTCTGTCATCAATTTTCATGTTATTGGGATTTGCACTTGTCTTTGGCCTTGCGAACACGACAATAGTCACGGATGCCCTAGCCAATATGCCGCTGAACCATCCGCTGACTTATGCATCGGTATGGCTGATAAGTCTTGGACTCATAGCTAAACTCGGCATGATCCCGTTTTTCGCATATCAGCAGGATGCAATCGGGGCCTCTAATTCGATGATCGGTGTTGCGTTGACCTCTCTGTTCCTACCCTCTGTAGCTCTCGTTTTCTTCAAGTTTGCTCCTGGCTTCAATGTATTAGCTGGTGGCTATTTTATGTGGAGTATGGTGGGTGCATCTGGACTCACTATTCTGACCACTGGCGCTTTTCTGTTCTTTCAGAGAAGTATCAGGCGTATATTATCACTATTATCGACGCTGATATTTTTTGGAATACTTACAATATTTGTAACAGGCATTACTGATATTTCCACGCCAGCTTATGTGCTTGTAATCATAACTTCGTTCAATCTGTCGGCGATATGGATTACCTGTGGGATTGTTGAACGAAGTTTTCCAGGTTTAAAGCTAAGAGACATTAACGGTCTCATCAAGACCAGCCCATTCTTTGCTGTGATCTTGACCATCCTGTTGTTGACTCTGTCTCTCATGCCTTTGTTCATTTCTAACTATTTCGCATTGTACAGGAACCTAACAGCATTATACTATGCATACCCTCCTACATATCTTGCGTTGATTGCAACTGTATCAATAATTATTGTTCTTGGTTGCTCCATATACATTGCGTACATCATGATCCTACGGAAACCAGAGGTAGGACCTGAATTTATGGTACCCAGGTTTTCGTACGTATATCTTTCTCTCGCATCGGCCATAATGCTCGGCATCTATGTTCTTGGTTATCTGGACATTTTTGGCGGAATTAACTATTTTTATTATGCGATGAAGCTCTTATCAACGTTTTAAATTTTCCATGCCGCAAGTGGTATAATACTTTTAGCATCAAAGTTACATTTGTTTCAAAGTGCCAAGGTCTTTCATTTTATAATATTCTTATGTGCTAAATAGAGGCGGAAATGACTAAAAAACCTGATGAAGTGCTCTTAATCATTGATATGTTGAATGACTTCACATTGAAAGGTGCTCCGATTGAGGTGCCCGAAAATTCGCGGATATTATCAAATATAAAAAAACAGATTAAGGCAGCGCATGAAGATGGAGTCCCAGTGATATTCATAAATGACAGCCACGATCCTAATGATCGTGAATTTAAGGTCTGGCCAAAGCATGCAGTAAAGGGGACGCGAGGAGCACAGGTAGTGGATGAAATTGCACCAACAGTCAAAGATCTTATCATCGAGAAAAACACTTTATCAGGATTTTATAATACAAAGCTGGAATCGATTCTGAAGGACCTTGGAGTTAAGAAGATTAAACTATGCGGCTGTATCTCAAACATATGTGTGTTATACATTGCGTTTGATGCTACTTTAAGGGGATATAATGTTGAAGTCATAGAAGATTGCATTGCTGCACTGAACAAAGAGGATCACAATTTTGCCATGAAACAGCTTGAAAACGTGATTGGGGCAAAAGTTATCAGGAGAAAAAGTTGAAATCGTTATTTTATACTGCGACTGATGATGAGATTAAAAACGGCAGGACTGCGGATGTATATTTTCAGAGGGCATTTGAAATAATAAAAAAAGAAGGCATGGATAGGCGCGCCAGGTCTGAGATAATTTTGAAGAAGTTCAATGATGGAGGCAGTTGGGGTGTACTCGCTGGCATGGAGGAAGCACTCAATCTCCTTGAAGGGGTCAATGTAAATGTCGAATGCATGCAGGAGGGTGCAGTCTTTAGGACATGGGAACCCGTGATGACCATTGATGGCATGTACTGCGATTATTGTGTTTATGAAACTGCCCTGCTTGGGCTGCTCTGTCAGGCCTCCGGGATAGCGACTAAGGCTGCAAGATGTCGTATAGCGGCAGGCGAAAAGTTGATGATCTCTTTTGGTGCCAGGCGTATGCACCCTGCCATATCCCCGATGATCGATAAGAACGCTTATATTGGCGGATGTGATGGGGTTTCGGTGATCAAATCGGCCGAACTTCTTGGCGTCGAGCCGACCGGTACCATCCCACATGCACTCATAATAATTTACGGTGATACCGTGAAAGCAGCGCAGGCTTTTAACGAGATTATCGATAAGAAAGTAAAACGCGTCATTCTCATAGATACCTTTAACGATGAGAAGTTCGAGGCTTTGAGGGTCGCAAAGACGCTTGGCGATGATCTCTTTGCGGTGCGACTCGATACCCCGAGTTCACGGAGAGGTGATTTCAAGCAGTTGATTAAAGAGATCAGGTGGGAGCTGGACCTGCGCGGGTTTAAGGATGTGAAGATTTTTGTAAGCGGTGGCCTAAACGAAAAGTCAATTGCAGAGCTTGTAGATGTGGCTGACGCATTTGGGGTTGGGACATCGATTAGCAGCGCTCCTGTGCTTGATTTCGCGCTTGACATAGTTGAGGTGGACGGTGAGCCGATCGCAAAGCGGGGCAAATCCTCAGGAGTCAAGGCGGTTTTGAGGTGTAGCGAGTGCCACAACGACCGTGTTGTTCCATATGATGTCAGTTTATATGACAGGTTTGGGTTTTCTAGTAAACAAAAAGAGGATCTGAGATGTGATTGTAGTGGTGATCTACTTGAGCTACTTGATGTTGCGATTTCAGATGGTAGGTTATTGAGACCGTACTGTTCGCATAGTGAAACACGTGAATTTGTCCTTTCACAGCTCCAGTGGGCAAAAAATATCTAAAAATATAAAAAATTCTTTGTAATTTTCTAAAGTATTATTTATACTATGACGATAATAAAATAAATCTATATATGTAGCAATACAGATACTTGATTTTAAAAAGATTGTTGACAATTTAATATAAACACTTATAATAACCGATAATAGCAGTTATTAAGAGGTATTAATTGAGGATATTAGTAATAGACGAAGAATTTGATGTAGCAAAGGATAGGGAAACTTATAGGAACCGCGGTATTAACCTCATTTCGATAGCCAGCGTGCAAGCTGCGCGCTTGATATATCAGGATTGTGATCCTCACTTCATATTCATCAGGTTGAAAGACCAAGATTCTAATTCTCTCCTCAGAGAAATTCTCAAGAAGAGCAGGGCGAAAGTTGTAGTTGTGAAGGATGAGGATTTTCGAATAGATTTTCGACGCTCAAATCCTTTTGAAGTAATAGAACCTCCACTGGATGCAGCAACTATTTTGATGATCCTGAGTTCCGAGGATCAGAAGCATAACGTCGAAGCTATTGAGGCCAGGGATGGAAATGCTGATGGAGGTAAGGAGTTAACGGGTTCCAATAAGGATGTCAAGTTTCAATGGATTAAGGATCTTGACAGAAACTTTGAGGGATTTGAGCGTCGAGCCACTAGTTTTGAGCTGGAAGACAATGGTCATTCTAAAGATGCTGATGAGGAAGATGAGGTTTCCCGCGGTAATGCAAATAGCAAGAAGCGTAAACAGCGCTCACGTGAGTCTATCAATATTTACCAGAGGCGCAGCTCAAATTTGCGTAAGAGGTTTGTAAGGCAGGAGGTAATTTCAGTTTTCTCGTGCAAGGGTGGCGTCGGCAAAACTTCAATTGCAGTAAGCCTTTGTCACCTTGCAGGTGAATTAGACCCGCTATTGATTGATCTTAATTTTGCTGAGGGCTCTAGCGATGTAGCTATCATTTTACAACTTCCCAAGATCCCCCACCTTGGTAAATTTATCTCCGAATTAGGTAACAATGAAAGAGCCCTCAGCGATATTTTAGTTAAACCAGGTATGTCCAGCTTTTCGGTGATCCAACCACCGCCGACTCTAAAACAGAGCGATCGATTCAATATAGATCACCTTGCAGCTCTTCTTGATGAGGCGAAGAGACAGTTTGGTATGGTTGTTCTGGATTTACCATGTAGATATGATGACTTAACTTTAATGGGACTGAGAATGTCCAGCTGTGTGTTGCTGGTAGCTGCATGCGATTTTGGATCTGCAATTAGGTTGAAAGAGCTGGTTTCCATGCTTGACCCAGATCAAAGAAAAATTCTTGCTGTGAACATCTGCTCTCAGGATGTGCAATTAAAACCGAAGGATATCTCAAATTACTTGAACATACGGGAAGCAGTACTGATAAATTATGACAGCGAGTGCCATGAATACTTCAGTGGGAATAGATTGTTGCCTGCTGGTACAGTATTTGGTAGTGGAGTAGAGAAGTTGTTAAATGCTATCTTCAGAGATGAGACGGAATCGAGCTACTATTTTGGGGGTTGATTGAATGAATGATGACTATAGGGATGATTTTATAAAAGAGATCGAAGACGATTTTAAAGCCCGTTCGATGGGACTTGATGATGATAGGGAACTTTATACTATAGAACAGGTCGCGGACATTTTGGGGCTGAGCGAGAGGGAAACTGCCAGGTTGATAAGCCTTGGTGAGATGCAGACAGTTCTTGTTGGCAGGAAGATAAGGGTTACGCAGGAGTCGCTTGATAACTTTAAGTCAACCCTGATATCGGCCAGGCCGTCGGCCGAGGGACCGATTTTGTATTCTGCAGAACAGGTTGCTGAGATTTTGCAACTTTCGCTGGATAATGTTTGGAAGTTACTAAAGGAAAAAAGGATTAAGGGTTTTAAGATAAGAGAGGGGAGGTCTTCCTGGAGAATACCGAAAGATGCTCTTGATGAGTTCATCAGGGAGAAGATGAAGAAGGGATAGATTAAATCATGGAATTCGTCGAAGTATTTAAACGCAGAAGCTTTAAATTAGCAGCAATGTCAGCAGTGATCGCAGGTGTAGCAGCATTTTTTATCCTGAACGCACTTATAAGTAAAAAAGAGGTTGTCACAGCAAAAGTTTTCATTCCTGCTGGAATCCCAGTTCAGAAGGAATGGTTAAGCGTATCTCGCATTGACCCAGCCGGTGTCTATGGGACCTCCTCAGTTGGGGAGGTATTGGGTAAGAGCCTATCGACACCCAGGTTCCCCGGGGATCAATTTACTCCTGATATGTTTAATGAGGGAAGCAATGCGAATTCAGTCGATGAAATCGACCCCCTTGAGAGGGTTATTTCAATTCCAGTCGAGAGGATTGATTTATCCGGTGGTTATTTGGAGAAGGGGGATAAGATCGATCTTATAGCAATCTACGGTGGAGACCTTGGGTCCGATGTCATCGCCGAAACAGTGCTCAAAGGTTCTGAACTGATCAGCTTTTCTGATCTAGAAAGTTCCGAAGTTGATTTTAGTGATTCAGACTATGTTGTCGTTCGTGTTTCACAGTACGAAGCCGAGTTGCTGTCCCTACTTGGCAAGATCGGCTCATTTAAAGTCGTAGGGCGTCCCCAGAACGCTATTAACGAGAATGTAGAAAGTATTTCGATTAATCTTGGTAGTTCGTCAGGCCAGCAAGAGATTGAAGAAGAAGTAGAGCAGAACGCAGAATAGAAAAGTAGCAATAATTGAATAGTTTGATAAAAGAAGCAAAGATCGTAGTAGTGAAATCATGCAAAGGTGGTAATGGATCAACCACTCTTGCTTATCTTCTATCCAGAGTTTCTGCTAGCTTGGGATATAAGACTGCAATAATAGATCTAGATCTGACCTCATATGGAAATTTATCGATCATTTTCGATAGCGGTCCGGAATTCGGTATCCAGATAGTGGCAAACAGGGGACGAATATCCTGTGACGATTTCAAAAAAATCTCTGATGAACTTTTCTTTTTATCGTGCCCTGCTACGCCAGATATAAGTGAAATATTAAGTCAGGCGAGCATTCTGGATCTCATTAGCGGCTCAGCTAAGATATTCGATTTAATTATTATGGATCTTCCAAGCAAATTTTATCCAAAGGATTCGATCTTCTATTATCAATTGATAGAGCTTGCAGATATTAGTCTACTTGTTTCAGACTTTTCGTTGTCCTCAATGTTCCTGCTGCAAAAATTTGTATGTTATTCCAGAAAGATCCTTGCAATGGAAAACTGTAAGCTGGTTCTGAATAAAAAGAATGGTACAGCAGAAATGGGGTTGCAAGAATTTTATTCAATTATTGATCTACCAATTCAGTTTGTTGTAGATAAAATTGCGTACCTAAATAAGGAGGTTGAATCTGGGCTTTTTCCCAAAAGACTTAAAAAATCAGCAATATCAAGAAGCATCACCTTATTTCTCATGAGTCTTTTTAGGGGCAGCGCAGAAACGCTATCCTCTAGTGACGGGAAATTCAAGAGATGAATGGCAAGAGCCTTCTAAATTTGAGTGAACGTTTAAAAGAGATTTCAGTGCTTGATAAGGGTGCAATTTTTGAGAAATCAAAGAAGATTTTGTTCGATTTATGCGTCAATGGGGCCACGCGGGAAGATTTGGAGAAGCAGAAATCGGAGATTAAAGATAGGGCGGTGGATATTTTGAACATCCAGGCCCAGAAGATGTTAACTGTGCTCAGCGATGAAGAGTTAGAACAGATGGCACAGAATATGATCGATGAGGTAGTAGGGCTTGGAGTAATTGAGAAATATCTAAGGGATTCAAGCATCACAGATATTTTAGTCGATGGGTCTGCTCTGAGGATCTCCAGGAATGGAGAGAATGCGGTCTTAGCGGAAGAGTTTGGCAGTGCTGAAAATGTTAATTACCTGATTGACAGACTTCTGTTCTTTTCAGGCAAGAGCGTTACCTTTAAAAATCCAATAACAGAATTCAAACTCCATGATGGGTCAAGAGTATGTATAGTAATCCCGCCTGCCAGTGATGTTCCACATATTTCTATAAGAAGATTCAACTGTCTTGATCTGGAGATCGAAACTCTGCAGAGAGATGGGTTCATGTCGCACCTTCAGTTGGAGGTTATAAAGGATGCGATAAAAGAGAAGATGAATGTTCTAGTATCAGGAGCCACTGGCAGCGGTAAAACCACCATGGTTAATGCTTTATTGAAGAAAGTGAATTCAAGCGAAAGGATCATATGCATCGAAGACCCACCTGAACTTTATATAACTCAACCCAATTTTGTAAGGTTGATGGCCTGGCACTCATCAAGCGAAGACATCAGGGATTTGGGCTTCAGAGAGCTGGTCAAGACGGCCTTGAGATTGAACCCGGACAGAATAATCCTGGGTGAGGTGAGAGGTGCTGAGGCATTTGATCTGCTGAGGGCACTCAATACTGGACATCGGGGCAGCTTTACAACAATCCATGCAAATAATCCGGAGGACGCACTTTATGCACTTGAAACTTTGGTTCTCATGGCTGAGAGCGGGCTAACGTTAATAGCTATTAAAAAATTAATTACAAGAAATATAAATTTCATACTTCAGGTTGAGAAGGTTTATGACTCTGGACTAAATATATTCACAAGAAAGCTGGGCGGTCTGGTCTTTCTGAGACATACATTATCAAGGGATGGGGAATATCGATTGGAGGAGGTCAAATAGCTTTGGAATTGAACGCGATAATACTGTTGATCATGTTTTCGGGGTTTATTGCTGTCTTATCCATAACAGCTTATATCGCGGAGAGAAGGAATGTCATTGCCAACAGGATAAACAAGCAGATAGAAACTGACTCCAACGGAACGAAAATTAGCAATGACGTTTATGTCAATGCTTACGAACCACAGGTTTTTACCTCGATGCTTGTCTGCTCAATATTTATTTTGATAATGATTGTTCTAAGGCTTCCCCTGGTATTTTCAATATTTGCTATTTTGCTTGGGGTTTATCTCCCATTTTTGATCTTCGATATATTTAGAAAGAAGAGAACGGCGAAACTGGAATCCCAGTTTGAAATTGCGCTTCTAGATATGGCAAATGCTGTGAGAACAGGTGCTAACTTGATACAGTGCTTCGAAGTTGCAAGGGAAGAAGCACCAGCACCTTTAAGTAGTGAACTTGAAATAGTGATTAACGAGGTTGAAATGGGAGGAGATATTGATGAGGCATTAAGGTCACTTTCCAGGCGAGTCGGGAGCAAGATTGTAGATATCGCTGTAAACTCGATGATGATACAGAGGAAAACCGGTGGGAACCTCCCCAGGTTGCTGGAAGAACTGTCAAAAAGGTTGAGGATTGAAAATAACCTAAAGTCGCAGATCAGCGCGGCGAGTACTCAGCAGAAGACTCAAGCCGTAATCATTTCTATATTCCCGGTGCTCTTTATGCTCGCTGTGAGCATTTTCAATCCTCATTATCTTAACTATCTTAAGAGTGATGTGGGAACGGTGGTAATAGTTTATTCAATACTATCAAATATCATAGGATATTTTTTGATAAGACGTTTCACATCTCTGAAAAGGCTTTAGGGTTTATGAACATTATAGCGTTCTGTTTTATCTTTGCCATTTTTGCTTTTTCTATTATTAGCTTGATATTTGAAATGAGAAGGTTTCCGATAAAGACGAAACTTGCAAGACTTTCGCATTTTAGAGCTCAAGCAGATGAGGATGGTGGATTTTTAAAAAGATTGCTTCCGGGATCATATCTGACGAGGTTGGAGGATAAATTTAAAGTCCTGGGTGGTTTAAAAATCGCAGGTTTTAGAGTTAGTGACCCGATCATGTTTGTGACATTAAGGATATTTACTACATTAATGGTGCTGATAATTACATTGATGATAAGTACTTTCACTGGAAATTGGCTGGCAATTATATTTTCTCTGATTGCATGGTTTCTCCCAGGTTACCTTCTTGAGAGTTCTTTAAGGATGAGGAAAGAAAGAATTTCGGCGGATATCCCTGATTTTGTCAGCGCAGTTAATGTGTGTCTGAGTTCGGGTATTAACCTTGATGAAGCGCTTCTTGAGATATCGCAGAAGTATGACGGGGAAATCTACAGTTTACTTAAGAAGGCTATGGTGGATGTAGAAATGGGGAGAAATAAGAGGGATGCACTGCGTGACTTTGCTTCAAGAGGTGGAGTAGATGAGCTGAAAATGCTGATAAAAAGCATCATTTTTGCTCAAAATAGCGGTGCTGATATAAACAACGTGATGGAGTCGGTTTCGGAAAACGTAATTGAGCGGCGAAGACTGAAGAGTTATGTAAGAGGTCAGAAGTCACCAATCCTGGTGATCGCAATGATCATAGTATTCATCGTTCCACCAACGCTAATTTTAATGTTCATGCCAGTATTGTTAAATTTAAGAAATCTGTGATTAAGGAGGGAAGGAATGAAAATTGTAAGGAAAATTTTCAAACAAGAGGTCGGCTCAGAAGTGTTGGAGCAGATTGCCTGGATAGGCGTAATTCTGGTAGTACTTCTGATCGCTGCAATTGCTATCAGAGATAAGCTTCAAACGCTTGCTAATACCTTTTTGAACTGGCTTTAACTTGATGAAATCTGAAAGGGCATCAACTATAGTCGAAACTATATTTTGGCTTCCAGTCTGGGTGATAATATTGATGCTTATGCTTCAGGGCGGAGCGGTGCTTTATGCCAAGATCATTGTTTCGCAGGCTGCACGGGAAGGTGCACGAGCGGGAGCAGTCTCTCTTAGTCCGGTTTCAGACGCTAAGTACGCGATAATAGATTATGGAGGCAACAGGCTACCGGGGTGGAAAGATTTAAGTAAATTATCCATCTCAGTGGAGACGCCCAATGGGGCTTTACCTGGTAACGAAATCAGTGTAAGCGTCAGGTACGGAGTGCCCGTAATATTCTCTGCACTGTGGAGATCTTCTAATTTGAATCCTCCATCGTTCTTGAATATTGAAGGCAATAGTTCAATGATCATCGAGTTCAAGGAGTGAGGTGTAGGCTGCTGGCTATGTGTAAAATTTTAAGAAAAGAGTTGGCTTGTGAAAAAGCTACTTCCACAATCTGGTCAATTATATGGATACCAGTCTGGATTCTTATGTTGCTGATAGTCCTTGACCTTGGGCGAATTATGGCAGCTGAATCCGTTATCGAATCAGCCCTTGACGCGGGAGCACTTGCAGGGGCTTTCCAGGTAGACGGGAAATATTTCAAATCGTCTGGTGGAGAGATAAGATTCACTCAACGTTATGGCGAATTTATTAAGGATTATTTTGATAGAAGCATGTCCGCTATTTTTGGGGCGAAAACTGACGTTCTCGTGACCAGGGTTGAAAATAATAAGATCCAGGCGAGAATTGAAATTAAAGTTCCTCTTTTATTTGGGAAGATAGTCGGCAGGGATCAGGTATCATTTGTGAGAGAGGTTACCTCAAGTGCCCACAGGGTCAGGCTGGATGGCTATTTGCCTGCTGATCCAAGTCTTGGCGGTTAAGAATGCATAAGATTTTTTCGTTCAAGATGTTCTGGCCTTTTGTCATTTTTTTAACTTTGGCTTTGTCTTTTGGTTCTCGGATGGCAAAACCGTTCAGGTTTGATCCATTTGAAGACAGCAATATTTCGACCTGTTTAAGCTCTGTTATCCCTGCGAACTCAATTTATGGGTTCAAAAAATGTTTCAGGGATGAGCTAATAAAGGAATATATAGCTAACGCTGATCTGATATCAAGAGAATTCATCGAGCTTGTGGATGTCGAAGGCGAGAGAAAACTGGATGAGATTTTTAGCATGATGACGCCCGAAGCGGCTCTTTGCAATAAGGGTTATGAAAAAGACTGGATGTATATGAATAGTGACAGGGAAGTCATGGTTAGAACTGAGATCGTTGATCTTGATTTTAATGAGGAGAAATCGATTGTCAGGCTAACGGATGGAAACGAGCTTATCGAGATAATCTTGCCTTATGAAGAGAGGATTTGCGCTTATCTGAATGACGGAGGAATATGGGAGGCTATTAAGTATGTGGAAATAACGCTGGTAGAGAGAAGTGAAAAGTTACTGATCAGGAAATTTTTTGCTGAACAAAGAGAGGAGGCTGCATTCATAGGAAAATGGAAGTAGCAAGAAAGGTAGCACTGGTTTTTTTATTGATGATATTTTTTCCATCAATGGCAACGGCATTTCCTGTTGTTACGTCAAAGGTTGGTTCAAGCTTGAAGAGCAGAAGTACTTGGTTAAGCCACACATCGAGCAAGCCGATCGTAACCTACACTAATGGCTTTGCAAAAACGGTATCTGGAAAAAGCGATAAGCAGCGCAATGCTGAGGATGTAGCTGCCATGGTGCGGGAGGGCTTCTCGAAAGAATACGCTTTGAAATTCGTTAATAAATCAGACTATTACACCAATAATAGAGGCGGCTTATCTTTTGTAAATTATTCAAATTCCAAGGCTGCTCAAACCAAGGCCTATTATCCACCAGGTAAATCGTCATACACTTTTGTTGATCCTGTGAAGAACCCGGGGATTAAGATAACGGGAGGCAGTGTCAGTAAAAACATATTGGCAATACCTGGAAATGAATTGCATAACAATAATGAAAAAGTGGCATCTGGTAGTAATCCTGTGATTGATAAAAGTGTAACAGTGCC
This sequence comes from Actinomycetota bacterium, assembly GCA_023488455.1. Next base: position 38,187 of record JAMDDV010000045.1, read on the forward strand.
CGGTGAAGGTAATTCTTCAGTTGACAACCCTTCATATCAGCAAGAGCAAGAGGCGGTCTGGAATATTAGCATAGTTCCTGAAGGTAATTTGCATGTAACGGATCATTTCGATCCCGATGGTGAAAATTTTATTATAAGAATTGAATGCAGCATACCTTTTAATAAAATATCACTGGAGTTCTGCGGTTATTCTCAGGATTTTGATGGTCGTGGTAGGCTTATAATTTCTAGGGATATAGACCCTGTTAATTTTACTGAGTTCATCCAGAATGTGCACTATAGGTGGCCAGTGAACGACGCAGCTGTCACCGTATGCGCATGGACGATCGATGGCGACATGAACTATTCCAGGATCTTCGTCGATGTGAACGCATTCAACCCGTATCTGAAGGAATAATAATAGGAAAGACAGCAAAGAGTATCTGCGCATAATAGCCACATCATCAAATATTGTAAGTATTGAGTTGTATATATATTGTTGTGTAAGATATTTATACAATTTGATGTGGAGTGTTGGATGTCAAAAAAGGTGATACAGGTGCCTATTGAAGAAGAGCTTCTTGGAGCCTTGGATCAGGTGTCTAGGAAACGGAATGTAGCAAGATCGGAAATAATTCGGAAGGCCTGCCGAAGTTACTTAAAGCAAATTGAGTCTGAGGAGTTAGACAAGCTCTATCAGCGCGGGTATGAGAAAGTTCCCGAAGAATCAGGATTGGGTGAGGCTCAAATAGAGCTATCTGCTCAGATCTTAGGCAAGGAGTCCTGGTAGTTGAGGCGCGTGAGGTATGGTGGGCTGACTTACCCTTGCCTCTTGGCAGACGACCTGTGCTTCTGCTATCTAGAAATGCTGCATATAAAGTAAGGACTTCAGTTATTATCGCAATCATTACGCGCACAGTGCGCGAAATTCCGGTTGAGGTACTGATAAGCCAGGATGATGGAATAATAACTACGTGTGTGGTGAACCCTTGATAATATCTTAACAATTCCAAAGTCCAGGTTGACGGAGAGAATTACTGTTCTTTCTGATATTAAAATGGCTGAGGTTTCCAGGGCAGTTATCTTTGCCTTGGATCTTAACTTTTTCTAGACTATTTCATTATAAGTATTAAGGAATACGCACACTATTCTTAATACAAATGATAATGTATATTTGAAAATTTAAATTGTTTAAAAGAATCGGAGGGATATGTTGAGGGATGAAAGAATTATCGTAGGGTTGGTTTCGCTGACGGATACACCAAGAGCAGCAGCACTGGTCGAGGAGCGCGAGCAGTTCATTGCCAGTAAGCATATGGAGCTTGTAGATTTTCTTGAGAAACAGGGTTTCAGGGTTGTGAATGCGGCTAAGGACATTCCAAAGCTTGGTTCTAATATAGTTTCGATCTGCACGCCCGGTGAGGTGGCGAAGGCCGTAGATGTCATGAAGGCTGAGCACACAGAATGCGTCATCATCGGGGCGTGGCACTGGACAGAGCCGATGCTTGGTGTGCAGATAGCACGTGAGATGAACAAACCGCTTTTGCTCTACGCTGAGGATGACCCTGCATGGGCAGCGCCATGTTTCATCGGTGCTACGGGTGCTTCGCTCTGGCAGGTTGCTCCAAATAGTCATAGCCTGACGCATGAGAGGATAGTGGGAGATAAGGATACAGTTGTAAGATGGGTTAGGGGGGTTGGCTCGCTGGAGAAACTAAAAAAGAGCACCTTCGTGCTTTGGGGAGGTTCGTATGCTTTGCGGATGGAATATCTGAATGACGATTTCTCAAGGCTCAAATCCTTCCTGGTTGATGACATACTGGTGGAGGACCAGTATTTGCTGATAAGAGCTGCTGAGAATGTCTCAGGGGAAAGACTCGATGATTTCATCGGATGGCTTGAGAGCAATGGCACGAAGTTCAGATTTGATGGGCAGATGCTCACTCCTGAGGTTCTCAGGAAGCAGGCAGCACTTTACCTAGGTGCTCGTGACAGACTGAATGAGCTCAAGGATTTTAATATTTCCGGTGCATCAGTTAAGTGTTTCTCTGAACTATCTGATATTTACGGCATTGACCCCTGTTTTCTTCCTGCTTTCATGCCTTTCCCTGAGGACTCTGAGGGTAAACGTGAGATTATTCCAATGGTTTGTGAGGGCGATATCAAGATGCTCATAACAAATCGTCTATTGCAGAACATAGTTCCAGGGGTACCTGCCCAGTGGGGTGATGTTTCATATGTGGGGAGAGATTACTTCGTGATATCGAACTGCGGGGCTTCATCCATCTATTATGCAGGTCTTTCTGGTGATCCTAAGAAGTCGCTTCCGAAGGTGATCATAGCGCCTAACTGTGAGGGCTGCGCTGGTGGAGCTGTTGGATATAAATGTCCACCTGGCCCGGTTACGCTTGCAAGGCTGATAAAGGTTGCGGGAAAATATATAATGCAGCTGGGGCTGGCGGAGGCGATAGAGATAACCGGCGAGATTGAGGGAAGATTCTTCTATGGTAAGACCTGGCCGCACACTGCTGTAAGGCTGAATGTCGGTCAACAGCTGCTCATTAAGGTTATGGGCTCAAACCACATGGGAGCGATCCCAGGTGATAAGATAAGAGAAGTCATCTATGCCTGCCGCGAAGCTGGAATCAATGTCCTCAGGATAGACAGGGAAGAGGATATCCTTTCCTGGCTAAAGCTTGACTAAGAAGGACATCCAGACGGATGCAAAAGAGATTCCATAGCTTTTAATATATGGCCAAGTATCGAAGCCGCTATTCGATCTTCATTGGCTTGGGGAGATATGTTGGAGAATACCTTCCCCATGGAGTATGTGGTCTTTCGAGCACACCCCACTTCTCGATTGCGCGCTTCAACTCGTTATGGGTCTTTGCGTATTCAACAAGTGCTATACCTTTCACTACTGCATCTATCGCCTGCTGCCATGCTCTTGCCCCTGCGGTATAACCGTCAGGGTGCCCTAGCATTCCACCGCCTGCAGGAATGACCTGATCGTCTCCATATTCTCCGTAGAGGACTTCCATCAATCCAGGATACATTCCTGCGGCCGGCATCGGCCATACACGCTTTATATGGTACATGGGAGCAACTGAGACATGTGCAGTTCGGTAGCCCTCCTCAAGGCCAGTTGCAGGAGTGCTGGACCATATGGTCGGTGAGAGCATGAAGTCCGCACCACTTAACCTGCAGATCTTGGTGAAGACCGGGAAGGCAACCCTGTCCAGACTTGCAAGCATGTGTGATGGATGCAAAAAGAGTGGAACGTTTATCTTGGGATCTTCTGCCAGCACTCTCAGGATCGAGGGACCGGCGGAGTAAGCTATAAGCAGCCCGTTTGCTCCTGCTTCTATCGCTTTTTTGGCTTTTTCAGAAAGTTTGTCCACGTCATCAGTTATCGAGCAGAAATATATTACTTTTTTCCCGGTCTGTTTTTCAGCTTTCTTCAGTGCTGCCATGACGTGCTTAACCCTGTCTATATAGTTGCTATTAAACGGATCGCTTGTCATCTCGTCATCTTTAATCAGGTCAACACCGCCAATCGCTGTTTGGTAGCATTGATCTGCAGTTTGCTCTGGTGTCATCCCCATCTTGGGTTTTATTATATGTAGGCTTAGAGGACGGTCATAAACACCAATCATATCTCTTGTGCCTTCAATACCGAATTTTGGTCCCTTGAAGCTATCGCAGATCTTTTTGGCGAAACTAACATCAATGAGTTTTAATTTCTCCGGATAGATGAAACAGTTTCCAGCAAAAGACATGAAGATCATGGGGATGTTCATGTTGTTTTCAAAAGTTTTGGTGGGGAACGCCAACTGAACAACTGCCTTTTTGGATCCAGCTGGAGCGGGAACCTCGTAGTAACCTACTACTTTTGCAGAAAGAGCTTCCCTTACTTCTGCCGTATCATCCTTGATCTTTTCCCATGTGCCAGTGGAACCCTCGAGTGCCATTGCCTGTATCATTGCCAGGTGGTCAATAAACTCGTAACCAGGGAGGTTATCCTCAACATAGTAAGTTGCGATCGTATAGTCGTCACGATCAATGCTCTCCAACATATTTTCGAATATAATTGGGTCATAGTACCGTTTCATAAATTTCCTCCAGATAGAATTTGATTTGTTAAATAATAACATATATATAGCTTATTTTTATATTTTTTATCATTTATTAGCCATATAAGATTTAAAAATTAATAAATAAAAAGTCACGGTGACGAAAGCAAGACCAAGCTCATAATAGAAAAACCGTTCAGGCTGTTTCTTAATACAGCAAAACTACAGAATATGGTCATACTGCCAATGAGGTAGCTGGCCTTTCGTACAGGTGTCTTATAGGAAGAATGATGGTCATTATTGGTCTCCGTCTAATTGGGAAGAACGCAGTGAACTTCCCTGTTGTAAAACGTTTGATCTCACTGGAGTCGAATAAGTAATTGCCTGTATATTGCCATTTATGCTCGATTTTGCTTGATTTTTATGTTACCCAGTGATACAGTATCGACATGAAAGTTCCACAATAGCTATTCCTGGAGGTTTAAGTGTTGAACACTGGTAAGACCCTTAGAATGAGTCGAATTCTTGGACCGGATAAGAGATCGTTCATTCTTCCTGTGGACCACGGCATTCCGCTTGGCCCTGTAAGGGGAATTGAAAACCCCATAGACATACTTTCCTGTGCCGTCAATATGGGTGTTGATGCTTTATTGTTGAATCCGGGTCTTGCAAAGCGGGCAGCAAATGTATATAAAGGGAAAGTCGCGCTTGTCCTGAGGATAGGCGCGTTTACGGTGCTTGGCCCCGATCCGAGTTACGAAATTCCATTTATCGAAGTTGAGGATGCCCTGGCACTTGGAGCTGATGCGGTGTGCATTACTGTGAACATAGGCTCGCAATCCGAACCCCAGCAACTACAGGGGATGGGGAAGATCTCCAGCAAGTGCGAGCGATATGGCGTCCCGTATATTGCCGAGATGATGCTGGATCCCAAGCATGTTAAGGATGTATATGATGCTGAGTATATAGCTTGGGCGGCACGCATTGGTGAGGAGACGGGAGCGGATATGCTCAAGGTGCACTATTCTGGAGACCCGAAATCGTTCAAGAGAGTTATTGACTCTGTTAACATACCTGTAGGAATAGCGGGCGGAGCAGCAATCGATTCAGAGGAGAAGCTTTATAAAATGGTAGAAGGCTCGATCCAGGCCGGGGCGGCGTGCGCTTTCATTGGTAGAAACGTGTTCCAGGCAGAGAATCCAAGGGCAGTTTTAAAGAGGTTAATAGATATTGTGCACTCCAATCCTGCTGCTGCTGAGCCTTTGTGTACAGCAAAGTGCACTAGTTGCGGCATCTGCGGCCAGAATGTCGGTAATGCAATTTCCAGGACGGCAATATCTGAGCCCGGCATGCTAAATGAACAGAGCATCGCAAGCATTGCAAGAGAAGTTGCAATAAAAATCCTGGGCAAGTAAAGTTTATTTCTTTCTTATTAATATGAAAGATGGACCTTGGGCTTATCTTTATCTTTCGACCTTATTTTTCTGCAAAAGTCCTATAGTTTAAATTAAATTGCTGATAAATATTAATAATAAATGGTATATAATTGTTAAGAAATATAATTTATTTATAATCTTATGTTGATGTTAAACACAAACCAGTTAAATATCAAGGAATCAGTTTTTTAGATGCTTTCGCAGAGAGAACGACGGGATAAGATAGCTGAGATAATAAATATAAAGGGGTTTGCTAGGATCGATGATCTGAAGGAGATGTTTGGTGTTTCGGAAATGACGATATACCGTGACCTTCAGGAGCTCGAAAACGATGGGTTGTTGAGGAAGACCATCGGTGGTGCTATAAAAAGCATAGATTTTTTTGTTGGTGGTGAATCGTCTTTCGCGCAGCGCCTAAAGACTAACTGGGAGGAGAAGCGGGCAATAGCTCGCAAAGCTATTCAGATGATTGAAAACGGTGATTCGATAATTATTGATGCTGGTTCGACACCGTATGCACTGGCAATGGAGATATCCAAATCGAACCTCAAAGAGCTTACAGCCATTACCAATTCCGTTATTGGACAGCTCGAGCTTTCGAAGAACAGGGATGTAAAGGTTATATCAACTGGAGGGATGATGCGCTACAATGCTCTCTCGCTCGTCGGATCGTCTGCGGAGAAGTTCATTGAGAAGATATCGGTAGACAGGCTGTTCCTCTCTGCAAAAGCGATCACCAATGATGGAAGGTTGATGGATCCCGATATCGATGAGTCGAGGGTTAAGGAACTGTATATTAAGTCAGCGAAAGAGGTGGTTTTGCTTGCTGACCACAGCAAATTTGGCAAGGATGCGCTCTATAATTTTGCAAGCTCTTCAGATGTCGATGTGTTAATTACAGATGCGGGAACGGAGAATGAGTCGCTTAATGCTTTTAAGGAGGGAGGGGTGCAAGTAGTCAAAGCAGGTTTGCAATTGATAAATATCTAGTTCCCGTTTGAGCGTGCATCGATGTATTACTTTCATTAAAAATTGACATTAAATTGGAAATATTGTATTTTAATAACTTATAAAAACGTTTTTTAAAAATCGTTTTATTAATTTGTTACAAGGCCTGTTTGCCAGTTTGCGTAAATGGGGTCATTGGGAATGCAAAATCAATGTAAGCAGGTTTCAGATCTCGTTTTAGGAGGTTTCCGTGGCAATACTTGAAGATATTAAAAATGCGACGATGTACGGCAAGTGGAAAGAGATCAGCGAGCTCATCAATACAGCACTAGAACAAAGAATAGATGTTCTGGAGATAATTGATAATGCACTTACGCCAGCGATGACAGAGGTTGGAGATAAATTTTCTGTTGGTGAGATGTTCATGCCTGATATGTTACTGGCTGCGAAGACCATGAAAACTGCTATGGAGATTTTGAAGCCAAAGTTGGTAGGCAGGACTATTACGGAAAAAGGAACGGTTGTAATGGGCACCATTGAAGGCGATCTGCATGACATAGGTAAAAATATGGTGCTGTCAATGCTCGAAGGCGTGGGCTATAAGACGATAGATCTGGGAATTGACCAAAAACCTGAGCGTTTTATTGAGGCAATTAAGCAATATAAGCCCGATGTGGTGGGATTTTCTGGTCTATTAACTACGACGCTAGCTGGGATTCCGAAGTTCGTTAAAGCCCTTGAGGATGTAGGTCTGAGAGATAGCGTTATCCTGGCGGTGGGAGGTGCGCCAGTGACTCAGGATTTCGCGGACAGGAACAAAATAGATCTCTATGCTCCTGATGCGAGCATGGCCGTGAAAGTAATTAATAAAGCGTTAACTGAAAGGAAAAAGTAACTTTTAGTATTAATTTCGAACTTTTGCTGGTCAGGGACCATTTTATATATTAAGGATGAGAGGGGGTGAAAAAACTTTTAATTAGTTAAGTACTAATTTAGGAGGAAGAGAATATGTTAAAGACAAGAACCTTTATTTTTGCAGTAATATCGCTGATCGCGGTTTTGATGTTTGTGCTTCCTGCGTGTGCTCCTAAACCACCGGCTGCTACAGAAACTGCGGCTGAGACCGCAGCGACAGAAACTGCAGCTGCGACTGAAACGGCCGCTGCCCCGATGACTTTTGAGGAACTGCGTCAGGTAGCCAAGGAGGACAAGGAATATCCCGGTGCACCTCTTGCAGGAAAGAAACTTGCATATACCGATATCATGGGCGGTATTCCATTCTGCATTGCCACTGGTAACAGCACCAAGAGTGAGTTTATGAAAGCTGGTGGCACTGAGGATAACTGGATCTATGCCGATAACCAGTATAACTCCACGGTTGGACTGCAGAACTCAGACATCATTCTTGCGAAAAAGCCCGATGTATTCATCGAGTTCCAGGCAGATGCCAAGGTTAACGCTATAGTTGGGCAGAAATTTGGCGCAGCTGGAATTCCTGTAATCGCTGTTGACGTGCCGGTTCCCGGTGCTCCGTTCATGGGTGTTAATAACTGGAAAGTTGCTTACTTGGCTGGTGAAACTGCAATTAAACTCGTGGATGAAAGATGGGGTGGCTGGGATGCCGTTGATATCCTTGTATTGGGCCAGATGCCAGCAGGTGGGGAGGTTACTATGCTGAGATCTGAGGGCTTTGCTCAGGCTTTCGCTGATAAATATGGCGTAACTGTTGATGATCCAAAGATTGTAAGATCTGACTTTGGAATGGGCGAGGCAGAGGAAGCTAAGGCAGCGATGAGCGATGTGCTGGCCGCAAACCCAGATGCTAAGAAAATAGTGCTCACATCTATAAACGAGGAAACAATGCAGGGAGCGATTGCAGCGATCGAGACGGCTGGAAGGTGGAACAAGGACGATATCATCATTATCACCCAGGGTGTAGATGATGTTGGCAAGACCCAGCTAAGGGAAGGAAAGACTGATGCAGGCATCGCCTACTTCCCTGAGACATACGGTAAATATCTCATTCCTATGGCTATTGCAATGCTGACCGATCAGAAAATACCACCGGCTGTATATATTGAGAATGAGGTAATTACCAAGGATAACATCGATCAGTTCTATCCAGAGCAGTAGTATTGAGTTCTAGATAGCTGTGAATTTGGAAAAAGGAGGGGCGTATCTCTCGATATGCCCCTCCTTTTGAGAATGTGATTATCTATTTTTAATGGGCGGTGAATATTTTGGATGGCAACAACGTAGTCCTGGAGATGAAATCGATCACCAAAGCCTTTCCCGGGGTTTTGGCTTTAAATAGTGTCGATATAGATTTGAGAGGGGGAGAAGTTCTTGGGATACTTGGGGAGAACGGTGCAGGGAAATCGACCCTCATAAAGATTTTAGCTGGTGTATATCAGATGGATTCTGGCGAAATTATCATGGAGGGCAGGCACATAACCTTTAAAAACCCACAGGATGCCAACAATGCGGGGATAAGAGTTATATATCAGGAGTTAAATACTCTTGAAGCGCTGACAATAGCTGAAAACATATTTTTAGGTGAGTTAAATAACGACACAATACTCAGAACGGTCAACTGGCGAGAGCTTAATAAGATGGCAAGTGAAGTTTTGGCCATGTTGGATGTTGATTTGAGTCCTAAAACCGTCATGGAGGATCTCACGATTGCCGAGAAGCAGGTGGTTGAGATCGCAAAAGCAATATGGAAAGAGGCCAAGATCATCGTCATGGATGAGCCAACAGCTGCCCTGAGCGAAAAGGATACACAGACACTTTTTAATGTTATTCGACTGTTAAAAAAGTCAGGTCATTCAATAATTTACATATCTCACAGACTTGATGAAATTTTTGAGATAACCGATCGTGTTACGGTTTTAAGAGATGGAAACAAGATAGCAACTGTTAATACATCCAAGACAGATAGAGATGAACTGATCAGGATGATGGTTGGTCGTGAGCTCAAGGACATGTACCCAAAGAAGAAGGTACCTATTGGTGGTATTGTGCTAGAGGTTGAGAATTTAAATGTCGAGGATAGGCTTTACGATATAAGTTTTTACCTGCGTGAAGGGGAGATACTTGGAATATTCGGCCTTTTGGGTTCGGGGAGGACAGAGTTGGTAAACGCCCTTTTTGGAGCAATACCCAAGCTGAGCGGTAAGATCAGGGTCAACGGTAGGGTCGTGAACATCAAAAACCCGATAGACGCGAGGGCAAATAAGCTCGGGCTTGTCCCACTTGACAGGAAAAACGAGGGTCTTGCCCTCATTTTATCGGTCAAAGAAAATCTCACCCTATCCAACATTGAGGACCTCGGTCCTGGGATGCTGATAAATAAAAAGAACGAGGAACAGAAGGCTATTAGGTGGATTAACGAAGTAAACATCAAGACACCCAGCATATTGACTGAGATAAGTTCTCTATCCGGTGGTAACCAGCAAAAGGTGGTGCTTGCGAAGTGGCTGGAAAGCGGATCTAAGATAATAATCTTAAATGAACCCACACGTGGGATTGATGTCGGTGCTAAGGTGGAGATATACCAGCTTATGGAAAATCTCTGCGAGAAAGGTGCTGGAATTATCATGGTTTCTTCTGAGCTGCCGGAGATCCTTTCTATAGCTGATCGGATCATCGTTTTGAACGAGGGCAAGCTCATGGCTGAATTTAAGCAGGAAGAAGCATCTCAGGAAAAATTGATGAGCGCAGCCTGCAGGTAGGAGGAGTTATATGAATCAGATTACGGATTCAATGGACAGCACGAAGATTGAAGAAAAAGTTGCCAAAAAATTCGCTCTCAGCAACACCCTCATACTCCTCATCATGCTTGCAGTGCTGATACTCTTCTTTTCGCTTACGAGTAAAAGCTTTCTAACATGGCTAAATATTTCCTCCATGCTTGCTAATCTCTCCTTCATTGGGATAACTGCATCAGCCCTAACACTAGTGCTCATCACAGGTGGACTGGATATATCGATTGGAGGAACCATTGGTCTTGTTAGCAGCACGGTTGCCTGGCTTTATCAGGGAGGAATGAATGCGGGTTATGCAATGTTGATTGGCCTTGCTGTTGGAATGGCAGTTGGTGCTTTAAACGGAGTGCTGGTCACGGCAGTTGGATTAAATCCGATCATCACAACCTTGGGTACGATGGGCATCACAAGGGGGCTTGCATTTGTCATCACCGATGGTCGTTCGATCTTAATTTTTGAGAAGACACTTGGGCTTCTGGGACGCGGTGGAATCAAATTATTCCAATCTGGTGATACTCTTATCACTTTTCCGATACCCGTGGTGCTTTTAATAGTTGTTTACGCAATTTACTGGTTCTTGATGGAAAAGACAAAATTTGGCCGCCAGATATATGCAATTGGGGCTAACACAAGGGCTTCATATCTTTCTGGAATCAGGACGAAGAGGACGACGTTTATCGTATATCTCCTTTCAGGCACGATGGCAGCGATCGGTGGGCTGATCCTGACATCATTAACCGCAGTTGGCATGCCACAACATGGAATGGGTCAGGAATTAATCATCATCGCAGCAGTCATTCTTGGTGGTACTACACTTGGAGGCGGCAGAGGGAAGATCCTTGGGACGCTACTGGGAGTTCTAATAGTAAGCGTTCTTTACAACGGACTGGTTATGTTGAATGTGTATTTCTATTTTGTGTCAATTGCTCAGGGTGCCGTGCTCATTGCAGTGGTTGCTGCTTATGAGGCGAGAAAACGACGAGTTGCCTGATATTGAATGAAAAGTATTGCTGGAGGTGCTTATGATCGATGATGCTGAAACTGTTAAGAGAAGTGGTTGGACAAAAGCCATCAGGCTGATAACCCGGGCGAAGACATCTGCTCCTTCGCTGGTAATTATGTACATCCTGATGGTCATCTTCTTTGCGCTCATGTCAAAGAACTACCTCACCCTTACCAACTTCACCAGCATAATGAGTAACCTGACGGTCCTTGGAATTGCTGCTGTTGGAACGGCCATAGTTATACTGTCTGGCGGCATAGACCTGTCAATAGGTTCAATACAGGGCTTCACCGGGGTTATACTTGCGCTTTTGTTTAACATTCCTTTTAGATTACCTATTCCTGTAATAATCCTGGTAGGGATGATCGTTGGTTCAGCTATCGGTGCGATAAACGGATTTTTCGTCACCAAGGTCAGGATAAATCCCGTGATTACAACTCTTGGCACGATGTCGATATTCAGGGGACTGTGTTATATATTTGCAACTAAATATGTGGGAAGGATATTCGATCCGACTTACCTTGCAATGAACCGGCTGTACGTCTTTAACGCACTTCCGATTTCTCTTATCTATATGCTTGCCTTCATGGGGATAATGGCAATAGTATTAAAATTCACCAAGTTCGGAAGAAATGTATATGCAGTCGGCGGTAATCTGCTAGCCGCTCGGCTGGCTGGCATAAATACGGATAGAATCCAGTTCGTAGCGTATGTATTATCTGGCCTATTCAGCGCCCTATCCGCGGTTGTCCTGACCGGACAGCTTGGGATGGGTAGGCCCGAGTTCGGTACCGGTAATGAGCTTGAGGTTATCACGGCAGTCGTTCTTGGGGGTATAAGCCTTGCAGGAGGAAGGGGGGACTTCCTCGGTGTACTGATTGCTGTTTTGATACTGGGTTCAATTAGTAATGGCATGGTTCTGCTTAATGTTCCCATATACTGGCGTCAGGTAGTCAAGGGCTTCATTCTGATAATTGCTGTTTCAATTGACGTTATAAGGCATAGAAGATCAAGAAGTTAATTTACTTGACCGTAATCACACCGTTCATTTCTGGATGTAACGAACACGAATAAGGGTATTCACCGGGGTTGCTTATTACAGTAGTCCATTTCTGTCCTGGTTCGAGATCTCCGGATTCAAATGCCTCTGCTTCGGCTTTTACATGATGGGTGACGCTATCGTTGTTAATGAAAGTAATTACAGTTCCGGTTTTCACTTCAGCATTTGCCGGGTCAAATTTATTATCCTTCATCGATATCTCTAATTTTTCGCCACCTCTGACCACTTTGACACCTTCGAGTTGTGCAGTTTGCGCCTCCTGTCCTGCTGCACCTGGGGGTTCTGCAATAACGATTAGACCGCAGCCTGCTGTTACCAACATGATCAAAAGGCTAATCGTTATAAATGTTAGGATTGCAGTTTTTTTCAACTTTTATCCTCCTATTTCATGAACATATTTTACAATAGCAATCAATTATTGAAAATTTGTTGACAATCAAGCTCTCCTAATGGAAAATAAAAACGTTTTATAAAAAACGTTTTTATTTATACTCTAAGGATTAGCTTTTGTCAAAGAAAAAGGAGAGCAGTCAGGTAACAATACGGGATGTCGCAAAGAGGTCTGGAGTTTCAATTTCAACGGTATCGAATGCGCTCAACAAGTCCCGTTATGTAAAAAAGGAAACGCTGCAAAAGATTAAGAATGCAGCGGAAGCTCTTGGGTATAAACCGAATGTGATAGCCCGAAGTCTTAGAATTAAGAGCACTCATTCAGTAGGAGTTATAATTCCCGACATCGCCAACCCTTTTTTTGCTGAAATGGTAAAGGGAATGGAGGAGGTCGCACGGAATCTTGGTTTCACCCTTATTTTATGCTGCACTTATTATGACTCTGATGAGGAGCGAATACAGCTTGATCTGCTGAAAAACAAATGGGTTGACGGATTTATATTTGCATCTGGATTTAACACGGATGACCATATTGTAGAGCTTGTTGATCAGAAGATTCCAGTGGTGGCGGTTGACCGAGAGATAACCAAATTTGAGGTACCGTCTATTCTTATTGATAACGTGGAAGCGATAAAAAAGAGCGTAAACTATCTCTGCGGATTGGGACATAGGAGGATCGGCTATATTACATTCTCAACTAAGAATATAAGAACGGTGGAAAATCGCTTTATGGGATATAAAGAGGGTCTTAAGGAAAAGGGTATTGATTTTGATGAGGATCTTTTGATTATTGACGAAAGCCTCAGGATGAACGAGATAAAGGGAGCCTACAATGCTATTGAGAAAATGTTCAAGATCGAGCATCCTCCTACAGCTATTATTACCATGGCTGATGTAATGGCAATTGGTGCGCTGAAAGCATTGAAAGATATGGGGTTTAAAGTTCCACAGGATGTCTCTTTGATAGGTTTTGACAATATCGCATATACTGCCTTCACAGACCCACCGCTCACCACCATAAAGCAACCCAAAAAGCGCATGGGAAGTATTGCAATGACGCTTCTCATCGATCTCATCAAGAAAAAGAAAGTAGGGGAAAAACATATCATCGTACCTACCGAACTGATAATCAGGGAATCAGCAGGGCGATGTCTACGATAATAGATTGGAGGTCTCATCGTGTTTGTGCGAAGGTTTAAGGATGAGATGACAAAAAGGGAAAGAGTTGAACTCACTTTTGACTTCAAGGAAACTGACAGGGTGGTAAACTTTGATCTGATGCATAATCCAGGCACGATTGAGTTCTATGCACAGGAAAAGCTTACCAGAGAAAATGCTCCACGTGTTGTTGGAAAGGCAATTGAGAACTCTCTTGATCTTGTAAGAAACATAATCTATCCAGATATTCCGCGAAGAGAGGTCAGGAGTGACGGTTTCACCATAAGATATGAGGAGTGGACTACCTGGCTTGAGGATAAGCCATTTCATGACGTTAAAGAGGCGAAGGAATGGATTAAGCGCAATATAGCGGAGGTCAGGGACTGGCATCCAGGTGAACAGTGGACCTTTTTTGGTAAGACGACTGCCAGCAGGCTGGAGACCGGCGAAAAGTATAATTACAGGGAAAACTTTCTCAATCGTCAACGCACGATCGGTGATGCGGTTCTATATCATGATGAAAGTCCAGTCGGACTCGATACGGCGATGGATATCTGCGGGATAGAGCTTTTTACTTATCTGCATAATGACGATCCTGATCTGATCTCCGAGTGGCTGGAGGCCCTAAATGAGCATGAGATCAAAAGAGTACATGATGTAGCTGATTACAAATTATCTCCGGTTGCTATGCCTTATGCGGATATCGCATACAAAACCGGTCTTATCTTCCCGCCAAGCTTATTGAGAAAAGAATTTTTCCCTAGGTTGAAGAAACTGGTTGAAACATGGCATTTGTATGGAATCAAGTGCATATTTCATTCTGATGGAAACTTTATGGAGGTGCTTGATGATTTTGTGGCTGCTGGAGTTGACGGAATAAATCCAATAGAGCCGCTGGCAGGCTGGGACTTGATTGATGTCAGGAAGAAATATCCGAGACTTGTACTTCAGGGCAATATAGATTGCAGTCAGCTCTTGCCCTTTGGCAATGAGAAAGAAGTTAAGGAAGCTGTTAAGAAGGCTATCGATGATATCTACCCAACCGGGGGGCTGATACTTGGTTCATCAAGTGAACTCACCCCAGCAGTTAACCCTCAAAATGTGGTTACGATGATTGAGTTTGCACGGCAGTATTCTCGCAGTAATCCTTTCAAGCCTCGCTCTGTTGAGGAGATCAAACTCGAGTTTGAATATGAATCTCTTGGCTAAACTGACCGGCTTTTTTATGGAGGCCTTGTGAACACAAGAGAGCTATTTATTGAGACAATGAAATTTAATAGAAAAGTGAGGTCTCTGAAATGGGAATTCGGTTACTGGGGTGAGACGGTTAAGAACTGGTACCAAGCAGGGCTTCCTAGAAATAACCCTCCGATAATCGATACCAGGATAACTACTCCAACTTCAAGCCTTTACAAGGCCGTGTGGCCGCATGGAGTCAAATCGAAAGATGACATCCCAAACGGCATCGCAGTTGTTGCTGGTGGCCTGTACTGGCCCACGCAAGGTTTTCCAATGGATAGAGATGTCAGGGACTATTTTGGAATGGATAAATGTCAGATCCTTGTTGACGTTAATTACCTTTTTTGTCCCCAGTTCGAGCCCAAAATTGAGTATGAAGATGATAGATCGATTGTTTACGTTGACATCGATGGGGTAAAGCGCAGGTTTTTAAAGCAGGAGGCTGTGATCCCGGCAGGGATGGATTGGCCCATAAAAGATTGGAAGAGCTGGCTGGAGCTGAAAGAGGAGCGACTTAATCTTGAAAATGTGAGCAAGAGGTTCCCAAAAAATTGGCCAGAACTTCTGAACGCATATAAAAACAGGGACTATCCGCTTGCTCTAGGCGGCTACCCACAGGGATTTTTTGGAACGTTGAGTCATCTAATGGGATATGAGAACCTGTTCTACGCATATTTTGACCGACCAGATCTTGTTCATGATGTACTCAATACTTTTACCGAGATCTGGATAGCGGTATGGTCGGAGGTCATCGCCCAAATCGATGTTGACCTCGTTCACATATGGGAGGATATATCTTTTGGCCGGGGCTCGATGGTTTCTCCACAACAGTTTAAGGAGTTCATTAGTCCTTATTACAGGAGGGTTACTGATTTCTTAAAAAGCAGAGGCGTAGGCGTAATCCTCGTTGATACGGATGGAGACTGCAACGAATTGATACCTCTATTTATTGAGACTGGGATTACGGGGATGTACCCGTTTGAGGCCAGTGCAGGTATGGATATAGTAAAGGTACGCAAGTTATATCCTGATCTTCAGATGCTAGGTGGCATACCGAAGTCAGAGATCGCTCTTGGCAGGAAGAGAATAGATGAGATCCTTGAGCCAATTACGTGGATGCTCAAGCAGGGCGGGTATATTCCTTTTGGGGATCACCTGATACCACCCGAGGTTCCCTGGGATAATTTTAGATATTACAGGGAAAAATTAAATAGAATCATAGAGTCAAAATAAGTAAAATAGGTCAACAAATCAACTGATATCGCCGGAAGAAAATTGATTTGAACCTATTTTTGAAGATACTTAAATAATTTAACTAATTATACTTGACAAGTTAATAACTGATAGTTACAATAACGCCGTTTTGACTTGACCCCTTATCCCCTCATACTGTTGGCAGGCTGCAAGGCCTGCCAACAGTATTTTTTATTCAACTACTGCTTTCAGGACACCTTTTATTCTTGAGACCTGCTTCAAAGTCTCGATAACTCCGATCTTTTTCTTTGCTGCTACCGTGAGCTCTATTAAGATGAGGTTGTCCTGTATATGGCTTTCGATTTTTGTTCTAATGAGCTTAATGCCAAGAAAGCTTAGCTCATCTTCCAGGTTTACGAGGTTGCCGACGCTTTCATCAAATTCGATATTAATCTTAAATTCTTCGGGTTTTGATAAATATCTATCCTCAAATATTTTGAATATCGTTAGCACCAGGAATACCAGGATAGTGGTAATGACTGCGCCCAGGTAATAGCTGATGCCCACTGCGAGGCCGATTGCGGAGACAACCCATATGCTGGCTGCAGTGGTAAGGCCTTTAACTATGCTGCCCTGTCTGATGATGGTACCAGCTCCGAGGAAACCTATTCCGGTGACGACCTGTGCTGCTATCCTGGTCGGGTCAACGGTAGGGTTTCCCTTGAAACCCTCCGCTGATATTAACATGATCAGCGTAGACCCAATGCATACGAGCACATGTGTGCGAAAACCTGCAGGACGCTCAGCCCTTTCTCGTTGTAGCCCTATTATTCCGCCAAGCACTGCGGATATTACCAACTTTATCAACATCTGCCAATCAAAAATCATATTGATCACCCCGCATTGTCAGGTTAAATTTCAGAACAGTTCCTTATTGGTGTGGTGTTTTTATTCTTGATCTGTTCTATGAAGTTGAGTGCTGAAGTGACCTCGTAATCAAATCTTGTGGCACAGGAAAAAACACTCTCGATGTCGTGACAGTCGCTTCCCCCGGTTTTTGCTGCGCCAAGGCATTCGGCAATGCTTTTTGCTTTTTCTATGAAATGTGCTGAGATTTGATAATGACTGTTATAGATCTCAACGCCATCAACATATCCCTTTAAATTGTCTATGTACGAATCGCTGTAAACAGCACCACTCATACCTCCACCCATGAGTGGATGTGCCCAGACCACGGCTATATCAGGTCTTGGTAACAGTGAGAATGGAAAGTCCATTCTGGCGTTAAGTTTCTTCAGGAACTCTTCATCGTCGCTGTAGAATAAAAAGTCGCCATATTGTGTGGAGACCTCGATACCGGGGATAAACAGTATATTTTTTTGCTTGAAGAACATTCTTAACGAAGGGTTAGCTAGGATGGTTCCATGGTTTGTTATGGTAGCCACGCTTGCGCCCTCTTTGTATATGGCAATTACATATTCATAAGGATCAATCATCGAGCATCTGCTTGCAGGGTAAGTATGTGCGTGGAGATCGATGAGTTTTTTGTCCAATATCCTGTCCTTCATCGCAATAAGAGCTAGGCTAAATTAATCTTTGTCAATCAATTATGGTTTCCAGAAACCGCTTTTTTTTATCATGGGAAGATTTTAGTGCTGTGAGGGTAGTGCTCGCCAAGGTTCTTAGCATATCTCCCTGAATTTTTACCCAGACTTCATGAATGGGGCAATCATCCTCTTTCTCGCAGCCGCCTTCCCTGAGCAGGCATATGTTAAGCGATATCGGTCCCTCGATTGCTTCGACGATATCCTTAAGGCTGATATCATCTGAACTCTTTGCCAATCTCACGCCACCATGAGCTCCGCGATTTGTGTGAACCAGGCCGCTACGACTTAGATCAAGTATTATCTGCGCAATATATTTTGGAGGGATCTGCTGCCTCTTGGCAATCTCTCTTGAGTAAGTTATGCCATCCTCTTCATGCATGGCGAGGTCGTACATCGCTCGCATTGCGTATTCTCCACGTCTCGTCAGTTGCATAATTCCTCAATATATAATCAATAAGATTATATTTATTATAAAACACTATTGTCGGTTTGCTACTGAAATATTTTTTGTTTTCGTAATTTTATAAAATATTACTTGACACATCAATATGTTGTTGTTTAATATCCCACTGTAACACAACATATTGAAGCAAGAGGGGTAATATGAAGTGTCCTTACTGTTTTTCCATAGAGAACAAGGTAATTGACTCCAGGTTGACAGAATCAAGTGATACCATCAGGCGAAGGCGTCAGTGTCTTGATTGTGATCAGCGCTTCACCACATATGAACGCGTAGAGGAGATACCTGTTACGGTCATAAAGCGAAATGGGGAACGTCAGCCTTTTGATAGAAACAAGATTTTAAATGGTCTGATAAGAGCCTGTGTGAAGCGTCAGATCTCAATAAGTATGCTTGATGATATTGTCACCGATATCGAGAACGAGATCAGGAGTCAGTTCAAGTACGAGATAAGTTCGCAGGAGCTGGGTGAAATGGTGCTTGAGCGTTTGAAAAATCTGGACAAAGTCGCCTATGTGAGGTTTGCCTCTGTATACAGGCATTTTGAGGATATAAAGCAGTTTTCGGAAGAGCTGGAAAGGTTGGAGAGCAGATCAAAGGCTAGAAATAGCGCTCGAGGTTAAGGAGAAGAGGATGATAAGAGTAATCGATAAGTCAACAAGCTATAAAAGCCCAACTGATGCAAGTCTCCTGATAAGTTCGATATCCCAGGAGACACTTGGTCCCTTTGACAGCAACAGGATTTATAACGCACTGCTCAGAGAAACGGATATCTCCCCCAAGAAAGCACTTGAGGTGACGAATCGAGCTTCTCAGATAATACTGGCATCGGGCTTAAGATCTATAACCCCTGCTTTGATAAGAAGCGTCGTGAATACGGTTCTTTTGGAGATGGGTCTGGATACCGAATTAAAGCAGCAGTCTCAGGCAAACATCCCACTCAGTACGATAGATGGCTTTCTTCACATAAAGGATAGGAATAACTCCAATACCCAGCATAACCCGGCTTCATATGACTATGCTCTCTCAGAATACGTGATGAAGCAGTATGCATTGCAGCGAGTTTTCAGTAAACCAGTTGCCGATGCTCATCTGACTCAGCAGATATATCTTCATGACCTGGGTAAGCCAACTCTTCCGTATTGTGCTGCATTTTCGCTGGCGTATATTGCGAAGTACGGAATACAGCTTGATACGATGGATACTGTTTCAAAGCCCGCAAAGCATGCCGATATTCTCGTCAGGCATCTCGTAACATTCCTGGCGAGCATGTCAAACTACTTTGCTGGTGCCATGGCGGTCATGTATGCAAATACGTTTATGTCACCGTTTCTGGTGGGGATGGAACGCGACCAGATAAAGCAGATAGCACAGCATCTGATATTTAGCATTGCACAGGAGTCGTTCAGCAAGGGCCAGATAATATTTACGGATTTGAATCTCTATACGGGCTGTCCTCTATACTTGCGCAATACTAAGGCAATATTACCCGGCGGGAAGGTAGGAGATAATACTTACGGTGATTTCGAACGTGAATCACAGATATTCCTGGAATGCCTGTTAGAGGTAGCCAGGGATGGGGATGCCAACGGTTGTATCTTTACTTTCCCGAAGCTTAACTGCAATTTGACCGAGGGTTCGTTTACAGATCCTGCGCAGATAAGGTTGGTGAATAAGATATGTGATGTCATTTCGCATAACGGGATGCCATATGTTATTCCTGAGAGGAACAATGGGTTACTTAAAGTCTCTTCCTGTTGCAGGTTAACGATGTCAATCGATGATAAGATAGAACGCTTTGCAGCGAACCAACCTGAATCCCTGCGCCAGTTTGGAATCCAGAATGTCTCCATAAACCTGCCGCAGGCAGCTTTTCACGGTAATATCTACGAGGAGCTGGACAGGGTGATTGAGATATCTGTTCAAGCGCACAGGGAGAAGAAGGCTTTTCTGCAATCGTTCTATCATGAGGGCAGAAGGAGTATGATCTCAGCAGTCACGCATGCAGCAGACGGCATGCCATTTGTTGACCTCGATGATAACACTTATCTTATTGGCATTGTTGGTCTCGATGATGCTGTCAAGTTCGTAGCTGGTCATAGGATGCACGAGAGCAAGGAGGCACTGAGGACTGGTTTAAAAATAATTTCACACATGAAACTCGCGGTCGACATGCTTTCAAAGCAGACTGGGATGAAATTGGCCCTTGTCCAGTCACCAGCGGAAAGCGCTGCGCACAAGATGGCGATAACCGATTTTCAGCGATACCCTCAGGAGGTAGCAATGATTGCTCAGGGAGATATAACCAGGCCTGAAACTATCTACTACACTAACTCAACACAGCTTTCTTTTTCTGAAGATATACCGCTCGGAGAGAGGATCGATATTGAGGGCAAGTTTCACGGCTTCGTGAGTGGTGCAATCACGCACTTATTTCTTGGTGAGAATAAACCTGATCCAGCTTCAATATTTAGTGTCATAAAAAAGACTTTTTATAACACCAATAACACACAGCTTGCATTCAGCCCGACTCTTTCACAGTGTGAGGACTGTGGGTTCATGCAGCGTGGCGAAAAGAATTCATGTCCAAATTGCGGGTCGCAAAATATTGAGTTCATCACGCGCATAGTCGGTTATTATTCCCGGGTTAAGTCAAGATGGAGCAGTTCTAAACAGCAGGAGTTTGTAGATCGGTCCACCTACGCGTAAACTGATTTTGAGCAATGGAGCACTTTTTTAAAAGCTCTTCGCAAAAAAACGACATTGTAAATTTCATAAAGTTGCTTCTCGGTGAGAGGTGGACTGAGAAGAGAATATGCTATGTGAAGGAGATCCCGCCGCGGGAGGCGATCTTTACTGAGTTTCCCTCGGTTGTTAATCCCTTGATAGTCAGTGCGCTTAACTCCCTTGGGATTGATAAGCCCTATCTACACCAGGGGAGAGCTTTTGAACTGGCGATCAGCAATGAGGACATCGTCGTCGTAACCCCGACTGCATCAGGCAAGACGCTGTGCTATAACGTGCCTGCTTTGAACAAATTCATCGAGGATCCCAGGTCAACATTCTTATACGTATTTCCGACGAAGGCCCTTTCACAGGACCAGCTAAAGACGCTTTCTCAGTTAGCTGAAAAATTAAACCTGAAGATCAGCGGGCAGACATTTGACTCTGATACTCCACCAACATCGCGCCAGCAGGCAAGAGCAGAGTCACAATTCATAATGACAAATCCCGACATGTTGCACACGGGAATTCTGCCCAATCATATGAAGTGGGCAAGGGTTTTATCTAATCTTAAGTATGTAGTTATTGACGAAATACACACATATCGTGGTGTTTTTGGAAGTCATGTCACAAATATAGTCCGGAGGCTGAAAAGGATCTGTCAATATTATGATTCGAATCCGACATTCATATGCTCATCGGCAACCATAAAAAACCCAAAAGAGCTTGCGGAGAAGATAATTGAGCGCCCTGTCATACTAATCGATGAGAATGGAGCTCCATCAGGCAAAAAGCTGTTCATTCTCTGGAATCCTCCGCTGCGCGCTCCCGAGCTTGGTGAGTTCATCAGGGTTGACTCGTTACTTGAGGCAGAAAAGATCATAAGGTCAGCGATGGAAAATGATGTCAGCACGATAGCATTTATGCGGAGCCGCAATGACGTTGAGCTACTGACGAAATATTTGCGTGAGAGCTTACCACCTGAAAGATCTTCAAAGCTCCGTTCCTACAGGGGCGGATATTTGAAAAACGAGCGACGACAGATTGAAAATGATCTGTTCACAGGAAAGGCAAATAGCGTGATAAGCACAAATGCCCTGGAACTCGGAATAGATATAGGAAGTCTCGACCTTTCAATTATCGTCGGATATCCAGGTTCTATGGCCTCTATTTGGCAAGAGGCGGGAAGGGTCGGGAGGCGTGATGATCTGTCACTTGCCATTTTTGTCGCAACCGACTCACCCATAGACCAGTTTTTGGTCAATAACAATAACTACTTTTTCGGACGTCCCGTCGAGTCGGGATATGTGAACCCCAATAATATATATATTCTGCAGAGTCACATTAAGTGCGCGGCCTTTGAGCTCCCGTTTATAGATGGGGAGTCGTTCGGCGATGAGGAGATACTCCCACTTTTGGAGCTTCTTGATTCGAATGGCATATTAAGACATTCCAATGCAAGATGGCACTGGTGTGCAGAAGGCTATCCTGCTGATAATGTAAAGCTTCGTTCTGCTACCATTGAAAACTACACGATAGTAAACGATGAAAGCAAAGAGATAATCGGGGAGGTGGATGAGGACTCCGCGTTCTGGTTGATATATCCTGGAGCGATATATTTTCACCAGACAGAGCAGTTTATAGTGAAAAGCCTGGATCTTGAGAATCATATCGCGCATGTGGAGCCAAGCAATGTTGACTATTTCACGCGGCCACGCGGCGAATATGCGATTAAAGTTTTATCAAAAGAAAATGAAAAGGAGAACGACTTATACAGGGCAGGCTTTGGGGATGTGCGAGTAAACAGCAGGTGTGCTGCTTATATGAAAATAAAATTTGATACTCATGAGCTCGTCGGCTTCGGAGAGGTGTCACTTCCAGAGATGGAGTTGCAGACACGGGGCACGTGGTTTAGCTTTCCGGGATTAAAGATGGATAAACCGGAGTATCTGGCTTTTTTAAGTGGGTTTGCAAATGTGCTATCGAACATCCTTCCATTTTATCTTATGAGCGACAGCACGGATGTGCGCGCTTTTGTTGAGAATCAACTTTACGTCTATGATCAGGTTCCCGGTGGTATAGGATTTTCCAATAGAATCTTTCACAATTTTGCTGATGTCGTAAAGATGGCGGCTGATGCAGTTGCGAATTGTAAATGCGAGTCCGGTTGTCCTGCCTGTGTTGGGCCTGTGGCAAGATCAGGTTTGAAAAGGCTTTGTCTGGATGCTTTAGCGCAACTTGCTGATAAAATATAACCATGAGCATCATTGATGATTTAAGACGTCTTGGTATCTACTCTGAGAAGCTGGAAGAAAGAATAGAGTCAAATAAAATCCTGAAAGCTGAAATTGAGCTGGGCAATTCTGATGCTCTAGATTACGAGATAGTTGACTATGATGCTGGACGGTTCAAGTTATATAAGGCAGATTTCTTGTCAGAGTATCTGCACGGCTCATTTCCCCTGTCATCTATTTTTGAGATGAACCCTTTTGAAATATATGATTTCAGCAGGGTACTCTTTCTTGACAGCGAGACTACTGGGCTTGGCGGGGCAGGTACGGTTGTGTTTTTGATCGGAATTTTATATTTCGATGGTTCTAAATTCATCTTGGAGCAGCTTTTGATGCGTGATTATGAAGACGAGATAGCAATGCTTGAATATTTCAGGGAGCTTTTGAGCAGATTTGATGTCATCGTCAGTTTCAACGGGAAATGCTTCGATATCCCGGTGATAGTAGACAGGTACTTTTATAACAGGATTGTTCCGCTTGAATGTGAGCGGCTTGAACACATCGATTTATTGAATTTTTCAAGAATGCTCTGGGCAGGACTGATTGAGAACTGTAAGCTGAAGACCATTGAGCGCGAACTACTAGGTTTTGAGCGTAATGGAGATATTGACGGATGGCAGGTTCCATGTATCTATTATGACTATTTGAGAAGCGGTGATGAAAGCAGGCTAAAAGAGGTTATACTTCACAATAGGTATGATCTATTGTCACTTGTTTCGTTATTGAGCAGGGTCAGCAGATTATTAAACTCGCCTCAGGAGATGGATTTAAGCGATTTTCAGCGGTGTTTGAAGATCGGGAGATATTACGAGCGAAGAAAAAAGCAAGAAAAGTGCATAGATTTTTATTCCTGGGCTTTTACTACTACATCAAGCCTCAGGGAGAAGCTCCAGGCAGCTTGCAAATGTTCGTTAAATCTTAAGCGGGTGGGTAAAAATGATGAGGCAGTGAGGTATCTGGAGAGGGCAATCGAGTGCGGATGTGAGGATGCTTATTTGCTTCAGGAGATCTCAAAGTATTATGAACATAAAAAGAAGGACTATATTCTTGCTCTGGAATATGCAGTGCGTGGATTAGGGGCGCTTGATGTGTCGAAGAGGAGCGCGTATAGCCCCACGCGCGCGGATTTTATTAAACGAATTTCAAGGATTGAGCGAAAGATTGGCAAGACTGACAGAAAATATAGGGCGGACGATGGAGGAAAGAATGCAGGGAATAGAGGGCAAGAAGGTTATTCTTCGTGCGCTTGAGAAGGAAGATCTGGTCAAGTGTCATCAGTGGATAAACGATCTTGAGGTGACAAAATATCTTGAATCGTTTCTTTTTCCAACATCGATGACTCAGGAAGAAAAGTTCTACGAGGAGTTAATTCAAAAAGAAAGTAAAACAAAAGCTTTTGCCATAGTTAACAGGGAATCGGGGGAGCATATTGGCAACATCGGTCTTGAGAATATAGATCTATACAACAGAAACGCTGAAATCGGTCTTTTTATTGGCGAAAAACAGTATTGGGGTAAGGGGTTTGGGACTGATGCCATTATTATCCTGATGGATTTTGCCTTCAAACATCTCGGGTTGCATAAGATTTATCTTGTAACCTATAAGTTCAATGAGCGCGGGGAAGCCTGTTATCTTAAGTGCGGGTTCAGGGAAGAGGGCATATTAAGGGATCAGAGATTCTGGGATGGCAGGTATTGGGATGTGATATTCATGGGTATTCTTGAAGATGAGTTCAGGAAAGTAAGGAAAAGACTTGGGTATTGAAAAGATTTCCGGGATAATACTTGCAGGTGGAAAGTCATCCCGGTTTGGTGTTAATAAAGCAGTTCAGAAAACATCTTCAGGCAAGCTGCTTATTGAATTCGTAATTGAGGCTTTAAGCCAGTTTTGTAATGAAATAATAGTCGCAGGGTCAGGCAGTCCGTTTTTGGACTCACTGGATAAAGTCAGAATTGTAAATGATGAACCTGGACTAAAAGGTCCGATTGCCGGTATGGTGTCCGCACTCCGCCTGGCAGAAAACAATATATGCGCAGTTGTTGGATGTGACATGCCATTTGCAAGCCCATCACTTTTTAGAGGACTTATTACGACGTTAGAAGAAAGTGCTGCACTTATTTGCGTTCCCAGGTGGGATGATTTCCTGGAACCGCTTCATGCTGTTTATTCCAGAAAAACGTTGCCCATGCTAATGGATTTTGTAGAAAGAGAGGGTAGGTCGTTGACTGAGTTTATAAAGTGGTGTCATGATAATGCCGAGATTTCCGTTCGTAGGAATGTCGTATTTTATAGATATGAGCTTAAAAAGCATGGGGATGACAACTGTGATCCCTTTTTCAATATAAACACAACAGGGGAATTTGAATTTTTTGAAAACTATTGCCAAAAAGGACTTTAGGGTTTAAATTATCTCTTATTTTTCTGTGCGGATATCTGCTTATTGTTGACACCTGTATGGTGAGAGAATAAGATAAGCATATTAGTTATATTTATTATGTTTAGGAGGAAAAATGGCTGAAGACAACGGCAAGGTTACAAAGGATATGTTTATTGGAGATGTTATAAATAACGTGCCTGAAGCAGGACAGGTTATTGCGAAGTATTTTGGTCATGGTTGTTTTACCTGCCCAGGGATGCGCATGGAATCGATTGATATGGGCGCTATCATGCATGGAGTTGATCCGGATAAAGTAGTCGAAGAGATTAATAATCTGAAGAACAGATGATGTGATTGCATGATTTCAGACCAACAGGATGTGAATCAAAAGGGAAAAATAGAACCGGAAAAATCTTTCTGCATGAGTTGTGGAAACTCGAGTGAAAATATCGTATTATTGCACTGCGAATTTCAGGGGGAGCTGAAGTTGGTTTGTGTGAGATGCTTACCTGCTTTAATTCATGGCTCGCACTAGTTCAAAATAGCGTGAGGTTCGCGGCTGGTTGAAAGGAGGAACTTAAGTGGCATCGGACAAGAAACCGGTAATTGATGCAGATCTTTGTACTGCTTGTGGCATTTGCGCTGAAGAGTGCCCTACTAATGCGTTAGAAGTTGACGACACATGCATCTTGGTTAGACCCGAGGACTGTGATGGTTGCGGAATTTGTGCTGAGGTCTGTCCATCGGAAGCTATCGAGATGAAATAGCTTTTGCGGACTTTTTATGCTGCGCACAGTTTATATGTGCGCAGCTTTTTTGTTTAAGTACTCCTATTGATTTATTTCATATTCCTTTTAAAATATATTTAGGTATGCCTAAATTGTAAATTAGGTAATATAGGAGGAACAATGAAGGTAACTCAAAAGACAGAGGAGTATATAGAATCTCTTTATAAGTTAGAACAAAAAAACGCCATAGTGAAACCCTCTATGCTCGCGGATGACCTCAATATATCACAGGCATCGGTAACAGAGATGGTCAAAAAGCTTTCAGACGATGGCGTAGTTAAGCAGAGCCGTGAGGGCGGTATCAGGTTGACACTAAAAGGTGTTAAGTCAGCAGCCAGAGTGGTCAGAAGGCATCGTCTCTCTGAGAGATTATTAACAGATATAATTGGAATATCATTTGAAGAAGCGCATGAGGAAGCTTGCAAACTTGAGCACGTTATTTCTCCAGAGGTTGAGAGAAATCTAGAGAGGGCTTTGAGCAATCCCCGGACATGTCCTCACGGAAACCCGATTCCCGATATTTACGGTAAAACAAAGGATGTGCCTTCGGATAGATTGTCGACCCTTAAACCAAAACAGAGAGGCATAATTGAAAAGATTACCGAAGAAGGAAGAGATTTTCTGAAGTATCTTGCAACCCTGGGGTTGATGCCTCAGATGGAGGTGGAAGTGGAGCAGGTCGCTCCCTTTGATGGTCCGCTTTTGATCAAGGTCAACGGCGCGAACTATGCGATAGGGCGCGAAGTTGCATCAAAAATTTGGGTGAAGAAAGTGTCCTGACATGTCTGTTTCGTGCCATGGTGCTGTAAACAAGTTAAAAAAGGATGTAAAGTTCACAGTAGCGCTTGCAGGCAATCCAAATGTGGGCAAATCGAGTATTTTTAATCAGCTTACGGGTATGGGCGTCGTGACTGCAAACTATCCCGGGAAGACTGTCGAGCTTAATATGGCGGTAAGCCACGTTCACGATATGGCAGTCGGTGTTATTGATCTTCCTGGAACCTATGCGCTGGGAGGGATATCCGAAGATCAGTGGGTTGCTCGGCAGGGCATCCTTGATGGAAAGCCAGATGTGATAATAGTCATTCTTGACGCCACGAATTTATTGCGAAATCTATATCTTCTGCTTCAATTTATGGATCTGACCATCCCTATTGTCGTGGCTCTAAATCTTAGCGATCAGGCTGAAAAGATGGGGATAAGCATTGACGAAAATGCGATTTCGCATCTGCTTGGGCTTGAGGTGGTGAAAACCGTTGCGACGCGCGGTACAGGTATCCACGAACTGCTGGATAGGGCAATTGATCTTGCAAGTGAAAGTGTTGAGTATAAGCCCAAGATTTTAGATTATGGGGAATTTATTAAGGATATTATTAGTGAAATTAGCAGCAAGATCGATAAGTTAAGATTATGCTTGCCTTATGGTTTGTCCACAAGGTCACTGGCAATACTTTATCTTGAAGGCGATCCTGAATTTGTTGAATTTATCAGGTCGAACGACCCACAGGGCAGGATTGCGGAAATTGTTAAAAAATACGAAGAGCAGTTCAACGCCTCGGATCAGTTACTCCATCTCTCCATCATAAAGGAAAGGCATGGGCTGGCTGCTGGAATTTCGAAAAAAGTTCAGAAATTCAGAACCCAGAAACAGCTAATATCGCAGAGGGTATGGAGGTTAACCACATCGGCATCGACTGGCATACCGATATTATTGGGAGTAGTGGCTGCGCTGTTTTCAATCATGTTTTACGTAGGAAATATTTTGGCCAAGCTTTTTGAGAGGCTATGGCAGATAAGCGTCTCGCCGTTGCTTGATATTGTTTCTACATTTTTATTTCATGAAACGATTTTTAATAAAATATTCAAGTGGGGATTTGATGCCGGCATTCTTGCAGCGCTTTCCGTCGGGATTCCCTATGTGCTTACGTTTTACTTTCTTCTGGCTTTGCTTGAGGACACTGGCTATCTGAATTCAGTCGCTTTTTTGACGGATAAGGTTATGCATAAGATCGGGCTTCACGGAAGAGCCATATTGCCGATGATCGCAGGAGCTGGCTGTAATGTTCCAGCGATAATCGGAACGCGTGTTTTAAACACAAAGCGAGAGCGGTTTCTGGCATCCGCTCTGATAGTGCTCATCCCATGTAGTGCGAGAACGGCAGTGATAATGGGAGCGGTTTCGCTTTTTGTGGGTTGGCAGTGGGCCATTGCCGTGTTTGCAATCTCACTTCTGGTGGTTGTGTTCTCAGGTTTCTTTTTGAATAGGATAATGCCAGGCCAATCAAGGGGCCTTGTAATGGAGATGTTTCCGTTTCGGGCTCCCTCAATTAAGTCTATTGCGAAGAAGACCTGGTTCAGATTTAAGGATTTCATCGTGGTGGCGCTGCCGATAGTCCTTGGAGGAAGTGCTGTAATGGGCTTGCTCTACGAAACAGGATGGATCTGGTATTTTTCAAAACCGCTGGCACCAGTAGTACAGTGGTGGCTTGGCTTACCGGCAGTTGCTGGCCTGACTTTGATATTTGCTGTGCTTAGAAAGGAGCTCGCTCTTCAACTGTTGGTCGCACTGGCCATCATCCAGTTTGGCGCAGGCGCATCAAACCTTTTGAATTTCATGACAAAAGAACAGATATTCATATATGCGGTTGTTAATACGATTTATCTTCCTTGCATCGCATCTTTTGCCGCACTGGGTAAAGAGCTGGGCTGGCGCCGGGCTGTTGCGATAGCTTTGTTTACAATATCAGTTGCGATCTTAATTGGGGGGTTAGCACATAGACTAATTGTTTATTTTAAATTACTATAATTTTAGAAATTGAGTTGAATGGAGTGAAATGATGGATGACGTTGAAAAAAAGAAAACTGATCTTAAAGATTCCGATGTTGTGGCTTGTCCTCTCTGCGGTAACAAATTTACGCCAAATCTGAGCAATTTTTGTTCTGCTTGCAATAGACATTCTGCTTGTGATCTGGTCATCTGCCCGAATTGTGGCTTTGAGTTTCCGAAGATTTGAAAAGAGTTGTGCTTGGCCTCGATATTGGCGGAACAAAGATTGCGATTGGGCTGGTATCCGAAGACGGACACATAATATCGCGCGGATAAATTTATTTGACTTTTTTAGTAAAGAATAATAGTTTATTTTCATGCGCTTAAACATCAAGATTCTCTATGGTGTTATTGCTTTATATGATATTGCTTATCATGGGGATGGGGGACCATCCCAGATTAAAGACATATCCGAGCGGCAAAATATACCCAAGAGATTTCTGGAGCAGATTTTTTTTAAGCTGAAAAATGCAGGGCTACTTCTTAGCAAACGTGGACCCAACGGTGGATATTACCTTCCCAGGCCATCTTCTGAGATCACTGTAATGGATATAGTCCGCATACTGGATAGCGGCATAAAGTTTTCCATCAATACTAACTCGCGTTCGAAGAAAAAAGAGGGGATTTTCGATGGCGAGCTTGTGACTAATTCCATCTGGCAGAACGTTGCATCAGCTCTGTCTGATCAATTCTCTTCTATTACTCTTGCTGATATATGCGAGAAAGCTAAACAACTGAACGTTAAAAAGAATGTTGAGCATCGCTATGTCTATCATATTTAGTGATGTACATCCTTTCATAAATTTTTAAGAGGTATGCATTGCGAAGTCTAAAGGTGGTGCAATGGGGACTGGGAGCAATGGGTAGCATGATGGCCAGACTGGTTACAGAAAAAGAGAGTTTAGACCTGGTTGGCGCAGTGGCAAGTAGAAAAGAAAAGATAGGTCAGGATGTCGGCCTGACTATAGGTCTTGGGCATGAGGTCGGAATCCAGGTCAAGGATAATATAGTGGATGCAATAATGGACAGCAAGCCCGATGTGGTTCTTCATGCACGGAACTCGTTTCTGTCAGAAGCATCACCGGAGATCAAACAGAGCATAAAGCATAATGTTAATGTAATAACAATTGCTGAGGAGTTAGCTTTTCCATGGGCGACCAACATAGAGGAGTCCAGAGAATTGGATAACATGGCAAAGAATCACGGTGTGACGGTTTTTGGAACAGGAATAAACCCGGGATTTGTGCTCGATCTTTTAGTTGTGATGCTCACCGGGATCTCAGCACGGGTTAAGAAAATTGAAGCAAAAAGGATTAACGATCTTTCATCCTATGGTCCTACCGTGATGCGGACTCAAGGGGTAGGTACTACACCTGAAGAATTTCAGGTGGGCATAAAGGATGGAAGCATAGTTGGTCATGTGGGATTTGTCCAGTCAACGCATATGATCGCCAGGGCTCTTAACTGGAGCCTTGATGAGGTGGTGGAAACGAGGGAGCCGATCATCTCTAATGTTTTGCGTAAGACTGAATTCGTAAAAGTTAAACCCGGAATGGTTGCTGGTTGCAGACATATAGCATTTGGAAAGGTTAGGGGTGAGACCAGGATAGTTCTTGAACATCCCCAGCAGATTCACCCCGAACTTGAGGGTGTCGATACTGGTGACTATATCAGGATAGCCGGTGAGCCAGATATAAGTTTGCAGATAGTTCCTGAGATACCTGGGGGTATTGGTACTGTTGCGATTGCAGTGAACATGATTCCTTTTGTCTGTGAGGCCAAACCCGGTCTTTTGTCTGCGCTGGATTTTCCAGTTCCCAGGTCTTTGAAATGCATTGGGGATTGAGCTTGGTTAAAAAGGGCCAGTGGGTACAGATTCATCGCATAATACTTACTCCAGAGGATAGAGCGCCACAAGTTCCTGATGATACGAAATCAGTGCCCTATGAGATGCGAACAAAGGGATTTCTCTTGGATGATGCTCAGATCGGCGATGAAGTAGAAATTTTGAGTTTTACCGGGAGGGTACTGAAGGGAAAGCTACTAACCGTTAATCCTCCATATAGCCATGATTTTGGTAGTCCCGTGGAGGAGCTGCTCGCTGCCGGGAAAGAGCTCAGGGATATGCTGGAGAGGGCGAGCAGCAATGAGGCATTCTGATTACTCCTGTGCGATGGGAAGAAAGAGCGAGATTGTAAAGAGATCGACTGGTATAGATTTTTCGAAATATGATCGAAGCCCGATTTCATTTGACTACGATCTCATGATGAGTGAGGTTGGGTATTCAATTGATGAAACGATTGAAATTCAAAAGAACACCAATGTGGGCAATACACCACTGGTTGAGTGCAGGAATATTACCAGGCTTGTAAGGACGATTTCGCAGCCAGGAAACGGAGCGAGGATCTTCATAAAGGATGAAGCGGCGAATCCATCTGGTAGCTTTAAGGATAGGCGTGCATCACTCTCTGTATTTCATGCAAAAAGATCAGGATATGAAGGTGTCATCTCGGCAACCAGCGGAAACTACGGTGCAGCCGTCGCCTCGCAGGTCAATAAGTATGGTCTTAAAGCCATAATATTACAGGAGGTTTTTGACAGTAGAGGTGTCGGTCAGCCAGAAATCCTGGAGAAGGGTCGTGCCTGTGAGGCCTATGGAGCAGAAGTGCACCAGATGAGCGTCGGGCCGGAACTCTTTTATTATTCTTTACTCCTGTTGGAGGAGACGGGCTACTTCAACGCCTCTCTGTATACTCCTTTTAGCGTTACCGGAATTGAGACGCTTGGATATGAGATTGCAAATGAAATACATGAACTGTGCGACAGGTTTCCCGATGTTGTTCTGGTTACCCATGCGGGTGGCGGGAATGTTACGGGCACTGCGCGAGGACTGGCAAAAGCAGGAGCGAAAGAAACCCAGGTGGTCGCGGTCTCGGTCGATTTAAGAGGTTTACACATGGCAAGCGATGGGGACTTTAACAGGAAATCGTTTACTACCGGCCACACTGGATTTGGGCTTCCGTTTGCTACGTGGCCGGACAGAAGCGATGTCCCGCGCAACGCAGCCAGAAGCTTGCGGTTTATGGATAGATATGTCTTGATTTCGCAAGGAGAAGTTTTCTACGCTACCGAGATGCTGGCACAGCTGGAGGGTTTGCAGCGCGGACCTGCTGGTAACACGTCACTTGCAGCCGCGATCCCAATTGCAAGCCAGATGCCAAGCGATAGCATTGTAGTTGTTCAAGAGACGGAATATACAGGTGCCGGTAAGCACCCATATTCGCAGTTGACGTTTGCGCGTAAGAATGGAATCGAAGTTAGTAGGGGAAATCCTTCCGAAAACATCCCCGGAAAAAGAATAGTAATTCCAGAAAACCCTCAGCAGATACGCGTGGTGGACGTGGATTTGAATGAAGTAAAAAAAGCTTATATAAAAAATGCTGTTTCCAGAAATCCTGGCTATGAATTTAGGGATTTTGACATAAGGTTCATCGCTGATGATATCAAGGAAACAGAAGAGTTTGTTAGGGGAGTCCTTGACGAGCTGGAGGTGTAGTTGCCGAGAGAAGATGATTATCTTGAGAGAAGAAAAAGGATAGCAAACTTCACTAATGGGGAACTGGAGAAAAGATTTTGGGAGCTTGCAAATATGCTTGTATATCCACTGATAGAACTTGCGAGAACTCACACATCACCTTCAATTGAGCGTTCGGTGCTTCTCCGCATGGGGTTTAGCTCGCTTGAAGCAAAAGCAATAGTTGATAGGATTTCCGAGTTCGAGCTGCTTGGAAAAGGCGCTGGTAATGTAGTTTTAAGATTGGCAAAGTCGCTTGATATCAGTTATCTGGTTGCTGGTAGAAGGTTGGCAAGCGGTGAGCTTATCGAGGAGGCGGAAAATCTCTGGAGCAAAGGTGGATAAGTTAAGAGAATCAGAGAAGATCGATATAGCTGGGATATTAAAGAATTTAGAATCCTATAGACCCAAACGAATGGGCTGGACGTGGCGAAAGAAGTTACCACCCGGTACACAAATTGGAGATTTTAAGTATAACCAGATATCCGCATCCCTCCTTCAGGGTGCTGGTCTTCCTGCAGCCAAACATTTTGATGGAATCGATCCTCAACCGGACTGCGTGATAACGACTGAGATAGCATCCGGACGGTTTGAGGACGATTTGAGAAGGATACGCATGGCTGTTTATCATGGTGCCGATCACATCATGGTGATCAGGACAGCGGGGCAGAGCCATATCGATGGATTGATGGAGGGCACTCCAGAGGGAGTAGGGGGTGTCCCAATAACGAGAAAACAGATACGCGCAACCAGGAAAGCACTTGATTTATTTGAAGAGGAGGTCGGCAGGCTCATAAATTTTCACAGTTATGTTAGCGGAGTTGCAGGTCCCGAGATAGCTGTTCTGTTCGCGGAGGAAGGGGTCAACGGTGCACATCAGGATCCACAGTACAATGTACTGTACAGAAATATAAATATGGTCAGATCTTTCGTAGATGCTGCAGAGGCGAAGACGTTAATGTACCATGCTGATATGCTACAGATAGATGGCGCACATAACGCAAATGCCACGGCAAGGTTCGCCTGGAAGGTGACACCTGAACTGCTGGTGCAGCATGCCATAAATTGTGCGTATTCACTTGGGGTAGGGATGAAAAAAGAGAACATTGCCCTTTCGACCGTACCGCCAACAGCTCCCCCTGCGCCATGTATAAGGATGGATCTTCCATATGCGGTTGCACTGCGTGACCTGTTCAAGGGCTTTAAGTTCAGATCTCAGATGAATACCAGGTATATGGGGTCGTGTTTCCGTGAAAATACGGTCACCCATACATTGAATGTGCTGATCTCTCGTCTTACGAGCGCTGATGTCCAGTCCACGATAACGCCCGATGAGGGTAGAAATGTTCCATGGCATTATAACAGTATTCACGGAATAAACACCGCCAAACAGGCTCTGATTGGATTGGATGGGATACGGGATCTGGTTGAATTAAAAAATTATGGTTTTCTCAAGAAAAAAGTCAGGGAGATCAAGGAGAGAGCAGTCCTCTTCATGGAGGAGATGATCGAGTTGGGTGGATACTTCAGCTCAGTCGAAAGAGGTTTTTTTGTCGATTCTGGCTATTATCCTGAAGGAGTTGGTGATGGTATCGAGCGATTTATAAATGAGGGCCAGGGAGCTGGAAGCTGCGTAGAGCGTGATGAGGACTATTTTGCACCAGTGTGTGCGCATTTTGGATATAACAATGTGCCAGGTGATCTGAAAGAACCGTGCGATGTGATAGGAGGTTGCACTCTTTGTGACCCGGACAAGATCGTTTACATTGATGAACTGGATGAAGAAGATAACGTTGAGAAGAGGCTTGAGAAGACTGAATTTTATAGAGAAAAGGACCTCTTAAGGCCAGAGGTTGAGTTTACTGGTGATGGAATAATAAATATTTCTTTCTTTTTCCCAACGGATGAGTCCACCGCAGAGTGTGCTGCTATTGAGATTGCGAAGCGCTTTGGCCTTGAGGATGTTCAGGTTATCCATAAGCAGATTATGCACCCCGCTGGGGGCACGTATTGTGAAGTGCGGGGCAGGGTCATGTTTGACATTAAAAAGAGTGATCTGAATATTCCCGTTTCCAGGCCTAACCTTGACCCTTCGTATATTCGCCAGAAAGTAAGAGAATGGGGGCTGAAGACTGTTGCTGCTACAGTGGGAGAGGATGAACATTCCGTAGGAATCAGGGAGATCCTGGATATAAAACATGGTGGTCTGGAGGCATTCGGGTTTAAGAACAAGTATCTGGGCACGTCAGTTTCAGTTGAGAAACTGTTTGATGCTGCCGTTGAGTACGACGCAGATGTTGTGTTGATAAGCACCATAATCACGCATAAGGATATTCACCGAATCAATATACGCAGGATAAACAATATCGCAATTGAAAAAGGGGTACGCAAAAGGATGCTGTTGATCTGTGGGGGAACACAGATAACTGACGACATGGCAAGGGAGGAGGGACTGGATGCGGGCTTTGGTAGGGGAACTAATGGGATAGATGTAGCGTCATTTATAGTGAGGGAATTAGAGAAGAGAAGATGAGCACGCTTTCAAGAGAAGTTGAGACTCAGGTCAGAAAGATCGGTTCGGCTGATATTGTTGTGGGCATCCCAAGCTATAATAATTCACGAACCATCGCTCGGGTCGTTGAGGTGATGGCCAGTGGTCTGAAGAAGTACTTTCCTGAGCTGAAGTCCGTGGTAATAAATTCAGATGGGGCTTCAATAGATTCTACAACCTATAAATTCATGAGTTCGCATACCCCAAAGGGGATTATAAAGCTCGCGATCAATTACAGTGGCCCATCTGGCAAAGGAAGTGCCCTTAAAACTATTTTTGAAATCGCAAAGCTGCTGGGCGCTCACATTTGTGTTGTCACTGATGCGGATTCGAGGAGCATTACGCCGGAGTGGGCAAATCAGCTCATAAGTCCTGTCTATTATCATAATTTTGGGTTCGTGACCCCTCTTTACCTGCGTGATAAGCACGATGCTACGATAACAAATAGCCTTGTATACCCGATGACGACAGCTCTGTACGGGTTGCGCATAAGACAGCCAATTGGTGGAGACTTTGCGTTCTCAAATGGGTTTTTACAGGTCTTGAATCAGGAATTCTACTGGGATATGTTCCCAGATATATACAAATTTGGTGTCGATATCTGGATGACTACGACAGCGATATGCGAGGGATTCAGGATATGCCAGACTGCGTTGGGGACCAAGATACACGATCAGAAGTCACCTGGCACAGATCTTGCGAGCATGTTCAAGCAGGTAGTGGGCACGTTATTTGAACTGGTCAGGTATTACCCGCATAAATGGAAGATAGTTAAGTATTCCAGGGAGGTTGAAATTTTTGGTGATTACCAGTTTACAGAAGTTGAGGATGTTCATATCGATCCGGTAGATCTGTGCAGGACATTTTCGGAAGCTCAGGTGGAGAATTTTGAGTTATGGGAGAAGGTGCTTTCTCCTGATATTTTCAAAGAAATTAACAGGCTGGCAGCTTGCAGCTTTGAGGATTTCAAGCTTCCTGCGGATCTCTGGGCGAAGCTGGTTTATGACTTCGCTTCCTTTTATGCGTTTAACAAAGAATTTGATTCATCACTGCTGCTCGAGAACATGGTTCCACTCTATCTTGGAAGAGTTGCATCCTCAGTAAAAGAGATGTCGCTTATTTCTGATGAGTTAGCTGACTGTTTTGTCCAGGGGATATCAAATACCTTTGAGCGCTTGAAAAGTCACCTGTTGAAAAGATGGGAAATTTTATCTGAAAAAACAAGAGGGGAAGATCAAAGCTCTTAGCTAGATGCTTACTTTGATGATATATTGTACTTAAAGTTGCTTGAATGATTGTAGTATTTTTTCATCCGTCTTCTCTCAAGGAGGTCGACAAAAGCCTCGATCCTGGTCAGGAAACCCGCCTCTCCTGAGTGTTCGTCAATCGGCAAATTTAATATTGGGATGTCATAATCTCTTGCAACCGATTCAAATGCGCTGCGCGCAATGAGCTGTGGCATACATGTGAAAGGATAGATGTGAATTATACCGTCGAAACCGTCCTGAGCGCATTTTATTGCGTAACCTATCGAATGTTGATCCTTTCCGGCAGTCGGGTATTTAAGATAAGGTTTTGCCATTGCTCTTATTTTTTTATCCTTGAAATCCAGCCGGACAAGGTATTTAAGCCATTCATAAAGGCTAAGCGGCCTAAACATATAGACACCCATTTCACCTAATCTCTCTTCAATATTAAAGTTTACGTTTTTTTCGAGAACCATGTATATTTCTCCAACGATTGCTATCTTGATCGGATTTTTTGACGTATCGACATCTATCTGGGAAAAGTTCTCGTAGATCATCTTCCGTGCCTTCTTCATCTCTTCAAGAGTCTTTGAATCTTTTACGAGCTTTAGACACCTGTTCATCACGCGGGTTGTCTCTCCTTTGACTCTTTCATAACATCTTGTTTCAGCAGCAAGTTTTTCAATTATATAAACGCTCTTGGACTTGCTTACGAGTGCTCGAATTGCAGATCGTATACGAGCCCAGAACTCCTTCTCGCCGAATATTTCCTTAAGTCTCGTGAACACTTTCGAGAGGCTGATCTGGTTAAACATTATCATATCAAAATCGTACCCAAGGCTTTTCAGTATTCTTTCCTGTTGCTCGCCGTAGTAGTTGAAGCGACAGGGGCCCACACCGTTTATCATCGCTAAGGTTTTAGCACCTTTTTCAAGAGCGTTAATAAAATCGCCCACGTTCACTTTAAATGGAAAGCAGATGAACTCGGGAGAATATTTGCTTCCAAGCATTATAGTTTTTTTGTTTGGAAAGTCAGGAATTACGGACTCCCAGCCAAATGCACTGATGAAAGCGTCGAATGCTATATAGGAATTACCCATATGTGGGAAGGCGATCTTCATGATATTTTCACCTTCCTTCTTCTTATCATATCGGCAAAGGCTTCAAGCCTTGTGATTATCCCTGCTTCACCGGTGTGTTCATCGATTATGAGGTGAAGGGTGATTTTATCCCTGTGTTCTTTAGCCGCTCTTATTATCGCATCACCTATTAAAGCAGCCGGGCCACAGCCAAAGCTTGCGATGTAAATAAGCCCGAACACATTGGGATCTTTTAACAGGGTGGCTGCAGCGCCTAATATCTCCTTTTCATATGTCCAGTGCATCCAATTTATGATGTCCCGGTAATTGCTTATCGCAGTATCTTCTTTAATCATCTCAGCGGTGATGACATCAAAATCCATCGAAATTAATTTGGAGATAAGATTCATGCTTATTAGAGAGTCGTATATTATATAAGGGTGTCCAATGAGGCCAATCTTTGGTACCGTGTTTGAATTATCTTCATCTTTTTTCTCGGTTTCAAAATCCATATCCATCTTCTGAAATTTATCAAGCAAGTTCTTTGCTGATATTGCGCGCTCCTTGAATCTGCAAAAATCTTCTTGTGCTAAGAGGGATAAATTGAGTGCTTCTTCGATCCTATTCTTTTTTATTCTAAGCTCCAGACCCACTTCTAGGTAAGATTCAACCATTGGCTGTGTATAGAGGGATATATAGGGGCTTATTATTGTTGGTACTCTATGGTTTCCCAGTGTATTTAACATTACGTCAGGAGCTGCTACAAATCTTGGACATGTAAAACTTTTCTTCTCCTCAACGCTTCTAATTCTTGGGATGAAGAGATACTCAACCTTATCAACTAATTCAATGACGTGGCCGGTAAATGCTTTGAACGGTAGGCACACTTCATCAAGGGAATTTCTGATTCCAGTGTCCAGGATTTTTTTATTCGTGGGTCTTGATACGACAACTTGGTAGCCTAGTTCTTCAAAAAATGTGATCCACATTGGATAATATTTGTAATATAAAAGCCCTCTGGGGATTCCGATTCTCTGCATCTTGGCTATGTGGCCTTACTTATCAGGCTTCTACGTATGCCCACTTGCCACATCTGTCCCCCCATCTTGAGATGACATTTTCATCCATCAAGACCTCTATGATTTCACATCCATTTGGGCAGCCATCGCACTCAAAACTCCTCGTTATGTAATCTGCCATTACCATCTCAAAGCCACGAAAGCGTGTCTGCTCTCCATTACTCATTTTCTCGGAGGCGAGGATTGCTGCACCGATAGCACCCATGACGTTAAAATGTGGTGGGACGATCATCTCAATGCCGAGTTCATTCTCAAATGATCTTTTTATTCCCTTATTTGCAGCAACGCCACCCTGGAAGACCACAGGTGGTAAGATATCCTTGCCCTTTGCTACATTGTTTAAATAGTTCTTTACAAGCGCGTCACACAGGCCACTTAAGATCTCAGGAATTCTATAACCAAGCTGCTGTTTATGAATCATATCGGATTCGGCAAAAACGGTACATCTACCTGCAATGCGGACGGAATGGTTTGCCCGTAGAGCGATGTCGCCAAAGTCCTCAATTCTGATATTTAATCTGTTTGCCTGCTGATCAAGAAAGGAGCCCGTGCCTGCGGCACAGACCGTATTCATGGCGAAATCGACAGCCACCTGATCGCGTATTATGATTATTTTCGAATCCTGACCGCCAATCTCTATGACGGTTTGGGTATCAGAGACAAAGGTAACAGCAGCTACAGCATGCGCTGTGATTTCATTTTTAATAGTATCTGCTCGTACAAGGATGCCGGAGAGATTTCTTGCACTTCCTGTTGTTCCGACACCAACAATCTCATCGTTAACATCCATTCTTGAAGCGATTGTCTTTAAACCTCCTTTAACAGCTTCGATGGGCTGACCCTGTGTTCGTAGGTAAAGTGAATCGATGACATCGTGATCTTTATTTATTAAAGCAAAGTTAGTGCTTACGGAACCGACGTCAATTCCCAGGAAAAGATCCAACAGATTCAACTCCTTTTTGATTGTTTTGCATGTAAGGTGATAAGTCGGATGCAGTTATATTTGCGTGATGATTGAGCTGCTCTACCAGTGCTTTGATTTTTAAAGATAGATACTTAATCTAACATTAAATATTATATACCAATGGGAGATTATTATCATGATTGTTTGTAAAGGGAGAAGAAACAAAC
The DNA here is from genome assembly GCA_023488455.1 of Actinomycetota bacterium. The sequence continues at coordinate 78,169 of JAMDDV010000045.1, forward strand.
TGATTTAAATTTTTTATTTAATTGGGCTATTTTCCGTGTACAATAGAAGCATAATGAGACGAGGTAATAGAGATGCGAGGTATGTTTTCTAAATATTCTCCGGAACTGCTCAAGGGGAGCACTTATTGCCTTCTTCTTTACATAGTAAAGAGGGAACCTTTGTACGGCTACAGGATTATTAAAGAGATCGAGAGGAGGAGTAACGGGTATCTGAAGTTTAAAGAGGGCACCATATATCCTGCTCTCCACAGGCTTGAAAGAGACGGTCTGATTGTTGGTAAGTGGGAGAGTGTGCACAGTGAAGTAGATAGAAGACAGGAGAGAAGGTATTACTACATAACGAGGAAAGGCGAGAAAGCGCTTGAAAAGATGATGTCAGAGTGGCACGGTTTTGTGAATGCGGTGAATCTTGTGCTTGAGCCTTCTAAAGGATAGTTAAGATATGTCAATGAGGATCAAAGACTTTCTGGAAGAAGTAAAGTCGCATTTGAAGTTAGATCCACTTACAGAAAGACAGATAATAAAAGAACTGTCCACATATTTTCAGGATAAGATTGAGGAATTGAGGGGAAAAGGCTTATCGGAGAATGACGCAATTAAGGCTGCCATTGAATCCTTTGGAAGAGCAAGGAACATTGCAAAGCTTACATATCAAGCCCACAGTGCAGGTAGCATCACCGATGCGCTGCTCGCAGCACTTCCGCATTTCATAGTTGCGGGTCTATTTGCATCACATTTGTGGTCAAACCTCGGTGTATTGATAGGTGTTTTGGTCGTCTTTGTCATTGTTACACTGTTTGGATGGTGGATAGGCAGACCCAGGTGGATCTACACGTGGATCGGGTATTCGCTTTCTCCAACTGTAATTGGTACCTATCTTATGCTTCCAGTGTTTAGAAGTACGCTTTCAGAACTACTACATCAGGATATGATTGCGCAAAAGATGTGGATCACGCTTGGGGTACTTCTTTTCTTTATATTTACCGCATGGGTCTTTATATATACGATTATCCGTGTTATCAAGCGTGACTGGATACTAGTCACTTTAATGCTGGTTCACCTGCCTGTTATTGCTGGATGGCTTTTGACGCTAGAACAAAAGGGTGGACTTTTAAATGCGGATCTAACGACGCTGCAGTTCGCGAATATCCCCATGTCTATAACGCTTCTTGTGCTCGGTGTTACTTCGGCCTCGTTTATAAAACTCCGAAGCAGAGCTGCGAAGATCGGAGCGCTGATGATCATCGGTCCCACGGCACTTTCCTTGTTTGTTTACGCTTCAGTTGGATATCCTGGGATGTTGAAGTTGCTCATTGTATCTGTTCTGATGCTGATTTTTCTTTTAACTCCTGCTTTACTGGATGCCGGGCTTACGCATTTCTTTAGAAAAAGAAAAGCCTGGTGAAAGATTGACAAAAAGAGAATTTTGAAATTAAATAGATACATCGCAACACGAGGTATTATCTTGTCGCGTGTATATATAAGTAAGAAGTTGGACTCATAATTTAATTTTGCCTAAGCTTCCAGATGCATTCGTAAAATTTCGAGACCCGATAGAGGGTGAGCTGAAGCGGCTATTCAGCAAAAGAAGATTGCCGCTTTACGAGATGATGCGTTACCATCTCGGCTGGGTTGACGAACATGGGCGGCCAACCAGCGGCGGGGGAAAGTATCTGCGTGCCACTCTGTGTCTTCTTTCATCTCAGGCCGTCGGTGGTGAGCTTGAAGCAGCCCTCCGCTTTGCTGCAGCGATTGAGCTTGTTCATAATTTTTCGCTTATTCATGATGATATCCAGGACAGGGATAAGGAACGCAGGCATAGGCCAACTGTCTGGAAGATCTGGGGGGAACCGCAGGCGATCAATGCAGGTACGGCAATGCGCATGCTGGCAAGCATAGCGATAACGGATATGTCGACCACCAAACTGTCAGCAGAAAGGCTGCTCGATGCACATAAGATACTCGATGAGAGCTGTCTTAGCATGATCGAGGGACAATACCTGGATATAAGTTTTGAGAACAGTCTGAATATTAACCTGTCGGATTATTTGGACATGATTGAGAAGAAGACCGCGGCGCTGATTGAGGCGGCACTGCAGCTTGGAGCGATCACGTCCTTGAGCCTGGATGAAACAGCTCCTTTTAAACGTTTTGGTAGGCATCTTGGGCTGGCGTTCCAGATAAGAGATGACGTGCTTGGAATATGGGGCGATGAGGGTGCTACCGGCAAGTCAAGGGGCAACGACATCAGGCGCAAGAAGAAGTCGTTTCCCATCGTTTATGCCCTTGAAAGGGCAAATGGGAGTATAAGAGGTGATATCCTCAGCGCATTTCAGAAAGATACCCTTGATGATGATGATGTAAACAGAGTAATGAGCAGTCTGGAAAAGCTGGGCGCATATCAGTTTTCTCAGAAAAAATGCGAGATGTATTACAAAAAAGCTCTTGATGAGATCAAGAAGCTTCCCATATTGATTTCATATATCGATGACTTCAAAGAGATCGCAAGGTTTCTAATAGAACGTGATTTCTAATACAGGTAAACCTCCATGTTGGAAATGGATAATGATTCTAACTCGAAAAAAATAAGGATGAATCACACCAGGAAGGGTGAGCATCTCAAGATAAGCATCGATAAGGATGTGCAGTTCAAGAACGTTACCACCGGGTTTGAAAATTATTCATTTGTTCATCAAGCCCTGCCCGAGTTAGACCTGGAGAAAATCGATACCTCAATACAATTTTTGGGCAAGCATCTTCGTGTACCGATCATCATTTCATCGATGACTGGCGGCATAAAAGAAGCAAGACAGATAAACCTTACGCTTGCCCGCGCCGCGCAGGAAAAAGGCCTGGCGATGGGGGTTGGATCCCAGAGGGCTGCGATAGATAACAGGGATGTCGAATATACATATCATGTGCGCTCTGTGGCGCCTGAGATCCTGCTTTTCGCTAACCTTGGAGCAGTGCAGCTGAATTACGGCTACGGATTAAAAGAATGCAGGCAAGCTGTGGATATGATCGATGCTGATGGTCTAATCTTCCACTTGAATCCTCTTCAGGAAGCATTTCAAGTTGGCGGTAACTCGAAATTTGCTGGACTGCTAAAAAAGATCGGCGCCATATGCGATGGTCTTGATGTACCGGTTGTCGTTAAAGAGGTGGGCTGGGGTATATCTGAGAATGTCGCCATGATGCTCTCAAAGATCAATATCAGTGCCATTGATGTTGCGGGAAGCGGAGGGACCTCCTGGAGCGAGATAGAAAAGTTCAGGACTAATGGAAAGGTCGTGAGGAACGTCGCCGAGTCTTTTAATGGCTGGGGTATTCCAACATCAGAGTCAATTAAGATGGTGCGCCGTGCGGTCCCGCACCTGCCCTTGGTTGCGAGCGGTGGGATAAGGACAGGTATCGATGTAGCCAAAGCCATAGCGCTGGGTGCTGATGCTGTGGGAATTGCAATGCCGCTCTTCAAGGCAGCGACCAGGTCATTTAAAACTGTGATGTGCGTGTTAGAAGAGATAGAGATGGGGCTTAAGATAGCGATGTTTTGCATAGGTACTGGTGATATTGGCAGGTTGAAATCGACTCCGCATTTGATACAGGACGGCAGGGTTATTAGATGATCTACAAGTTTGGTATGACGGCAAGCCTTTCAAGGTATATAGCGAAAAATCTGATTAGAGGTAGAAAGCGCTTCCCATTTGTCTTGATGCTGGAGCCGATACTTCGCTGTAACCTGTCCTGTGCTGGATGTGGAAGGATAAGGGAGTACAGGGATTACATAAACGAACTATTGAGCATCGAAGAATGCATTTCCTCGGCAAGGGAAGCTGGAGCACCAGTTGTTTCGATAACCGGTGGAGAACCCCTTCTTCATCCGGATATCGTGGAAATTGTAAAAGGTCTGCTTGAAGAAAAATTTTTCGTTTATCTTTGCACCAATGGACTCCTGCTTGGAAATTTCGTGACGAAGCTAAAGCCACATCCACGATTAAGCTTTGTGCTGCACATTGATGGTCTTGCCGCAACGCATGATGCCATTGCTCGAAGAGAGGGAGTGTTCGAGAACACAATAGATGTTATCAGAAGGGCCAAAAAGCTCGGTTTTGAGGTGCGGACGAATACCACGATTTACAAAAACTCCAGCATGGATGAGATACTAGAGCTTTTTTCAATTCTTGAAAGCTGTGGTGTTGATGGGATGATAGTCTCTCCGGCATTCAGCTATCAGGAGGTGCGGGATGAACTTTTTCTCTCAAAGGAAGATGTTCACCGAATGTTCACAGAAATTTATCAAAATAAGGACGGGATCAGGCTTTATAACACCCCTATTTACTGGGAGTTTTTGACCGGATCAAGAGATTTGCGCTGTACGCCGTGGGGTAGCCCGACGAGAAATGTGAAGGGCTGGAAAAGTCCCTGTTATCTCATAACCGATGGGCATTACGATAGTTATGAGGATATGATGAATCAGACAAGATGGGAGAAATATGGCAGCGGAAATGACCCCAGGTGTGCTGACTGCATGGTTCATTCGGGGTATGAGGCGAGCGCAATCTTTGAAACTGGTAAGGATATCCGTAACCTGTGGAAGATGATGAGATGGAATCTTTTTTCATAGTTATGCGGGGAGATGATATTCGCGGCAATCTTTTCGTAACAGGCGAGATTCGATGATGATCTTAATCCTAACTGCTGCGGAGATGGAAATACGCAGCCTGAAGAGAGCAAGCAGGGCGAAAAAAGTGAGGGGAACGGGTAAATTCAGGATTTTTAACGGTAACTATTTTGATAATGAGTTAATGGTGGTAGTGACTGGAATGGGCAAGCAGAATGCAGTAGAAGCCTCCCAACTTGCTTTTGAAAATTATGAGTTTGACGCGGTGATCAATGTCGGCTTTGCTGGTGCGATACGATCGGGGCTTAAGATCGGCGATGTAGTCATATGCAGGTCTTGCGGCATCGCAGGTGATCCGGAAGTCTCGAGCAGAATGGCCGCAAATACAGTTAAATCCGATGAGCATCTGCTGCAGGCAGTACGAAGACTCAAAGACTATGATCGTAAGCTCATGGAAGGCGATTGTCTCACCGTCCCCTGGATTGTCACGGAGTCAGCCGAGAAGAGAAAGCTTGGGAGATCATCTGATGCTGATGTCGTTGATGTTGAAGGGTACTGGTTTGCTGAAGCAGCCGATAGGCAGAGGCTGCCTTTCGTGGCGATAAAATCGATATCGGATACATTGGAAGAAGAAATTCCAGATTTTAACTTTCTTCTTGAAGGAAATATACCTCTGCTGCAAAAGTTCATAAGTTATGCATCGATCCTCCTACGACCATCCGGGTTTAGGGCTGTTTTAAGAATGTACAAAAACTGCGCAAAAGCAGAGAAAAACCTGGCAGATTTGCTTTGCAGCTTGATTTCAGGTACTGGGGTGGTTTAGCTCATGAAGGCGCTGGTAACCGGTGTGAGTGGGTTCATAGGAGGCAACATCGCAAGAGTGCTCATCGAGAGCGGTCATGCGGTCAGAGCTCTGGTAAGGGAAAGCAGCAAAACCTCCCACCTAAATGGACTGCCTATTGACTATGTCCTGGGCGATCTACGTGATATCGAGTCGCTGCGCAAATCCCTTCGCGGATGTGATGTGCTCTTTCACGTTGCTGCGTATTATGCATTCTGGTGCGAGGACCCAAAGCTTGCCTATGATTCAAATGTCATTGGAACACAGAACATTTTAACAGCTGCATTGGAGCAGGGAGTGGAACGCGTGGTTTACACCAGTTCCGAGTCAACCATAAAAATAAGGGATGGAGAGCTCGGGAACGAGGAGATGCTGGTCGATCCCAGTGAAGTTGCCGGTGATTACAAGAAGTCAAAGGTGCTTGCGGAGCGGGTTGTCCTTGGTCTTTACGACAGTGGACTTCCTGTCGTAATCGTGAATCCCACGACGCCAGTAGGCCGGGGTGATGTTAAACCTACCCCCACTGGTCAATTTATTCTTGATTTCTTAAACAACAGGATGCCGGCATATGTGGACACGGGACTGAATCTGATCGATGTTGAGGATGTTGCAGTCGGACATCTGCTCGCATATGAAAAAGGTGTTCCCGGTGAGAGGTATATACTGGGTAATACCAATCTAACCTTCAAGGGGATACTGGAAATTCTGGGCAATATCACCGGCAAAAAGCCACCGGAGATCAGAATTCCAATTGGTTTTGCCATGGCCATCGCCTATGTTGATGAGTTCATCTCTGGCAAGCTGATGAAGAGATGCCCGCGTGTTCCGGTGGCAGCGGTAAAGACATCAAAGAAGATAAGACACTTCGACTGTTCTAGGGCTGTTAAGGAGCTCGGGTTACCACAGACGCCAGTTGAGAAAGCTCTTAGAAAAGCGGTCGTGTGGTTTAAGGAAAATGGCTATGTCAAATGTTAGCAAGAGTGTTTTAAATCATTCAGGAGAAATGACAACGCCGACGGAAATTAGAGAGCGTATTAATAATTCAATTAAAAGAGCTCAGGAGTTCTTTTTTGATGTTCAATCAGAAGAGGGGTACTGGGTTGGCGAGCTGGAGGCTGATATAAGTGTCACTTCTGGCTTTCTTCCTTTAACACATTTTATGGGGATTGTAGATCCAACCCGCGAGAAGAAGATGATAAATCAGATACTATCTAAGCAGCGGGACGACGGTACATGGCCAATGTATCATGACGGTCCTGGTAGTCTGGATGTGACGATACAAAGCTATTTTGCACTAAAGTTAGCTGGAATACCACCAGATGACCCGAGAATGAGAAAAGCCCATGAATTCATCCTTGCAAATGGAGGTGTGGCAAGAACCAATACCTTCACCAAAATACTGCTTGCTCTGTTTGGTCAGTACAGATGGGACGGACTTCCAATAGTACCACCTGAGATAATATTCATCCCCAACTGGTGCTTCATAAACATTTATGACCTGGCTAGCTGGACACGGGAGACGATAATGGCACTGACGATAATTTTTACCCTTAAGCCTGTGTTCAAGATATCCGATTCTGCAAATATCCTTGAGCTCTTTGTGGATGAAGATCAATTCAAAAACCCGGCCTGGCCCAGGGCAAGACATTTTTTCAGCTGGGGTAACCTTATTTTGGTCGCCATGAAGTGCTTCAGGCTATGGGAGAAACTACCATCCGGCTTGAAGTTCGGTAGAAAACGGGCTTTAAGGAAGGTGGAGAAGTGGATAGTTGATCACCAGGAACCGGATGGGAGTTGGGGTGGGATAATGCTTCCATGGGTGTATTCGCTTGCTGCTCTTAAAGCGTTGGGATATTCAAATGGTGATCCTGTCCTGGCCAAGGGTATTGCTGGTCTTGAGGACTTTATAGTCGAGGATTCTGATAATCTTTGGGTTGAGCCCGCTACGTCACCAGTCTGGGATACTGCGTGGACCATAATAGCATTACGGGAATCTGGAATCTCATCCGATCATCCTGCTCTGCAGCAAACAGGGGTCTGGTTATTGAATCAACAGATAAAAATCAGGGGTGACTGGAGCATAAAGAATCCAAGGCTTGAGCCAGGATGCTGGGCATTTGAGTTCGAAAATGACCTTTATCCTGATGTCGATGACACTTCGCTGGTTTCGCAGGCTCTTAATATGATCATATTGCCGGACGAAAATGCAAAATCTGCTGCCATTAAAATAGGTATCAACTGGGTACTCGGTATGCAGAACAAAAACGGCAGCTGGGCAGCATTTGATCGCGACAATCACAAATCGATCTTAAAGGATATTCCTTTTGCCGACTTCGTCGCCCCGCTTGACCCTGGCAGCCCTGACATCACGGGTCATGTCGTCACAGCACTGGTCAGGCTTGGATATGGGCTTGACTTCCCGCCTATTGCAAGAGCGCTGAATTATATAAAGAAGTCACAGGAGGAGGATGGGAGCTGGTTTGGGCGCTGGGGAGTCAATTATATCTATGGTACAAGCAAGGTCCTTCAGGCACTCAGAATGGTTGGCGAGGACATGGACGAGCCGTACATAAGGAGGGCGATTGACTGGCTGCAGCGCCAGCAGAATCCGGATGGTGGATGGGGGGAGAGCTGTATGACCTATGAAAAACCGCAGCCTGAGTTTCGCGGAAGAGGTATAAGCACGTCATCTCAGACTGCATGGGCTCTTCTTGGTTTAATGTCAGCAGGCGGAGATTCATCGGCTATTGCGAGGGGGATCGAGTTTTTGATCTCAAAACAGCAAATAAATGGAAGCTGGCATGAGGACGAGTTCACTGGGACTGGGTTCCCCAGGGCTTTTTACCTTCGCTATGAGCATTATAAAAATTACTTTCCGTTGATGGCGCTGGCTAAATACGCGAAGTCTGAATATGAAAAGTAGTTGTGGAGGTTCATATGATGGATGGATCAAGTACTGTGCTTAAGGAAAAGAAAGACCTTTCCAAGATAAAAGCTTGTGAAAGAGTGCTGTTGCTTTCGCATTGCATGCGACCGAGCCAGAAATGCCCTGCGAAATTCAACAAGTCAGGGCTGCAGTGCCTGGATGACTGCCAGATAGATTGTGTGGTCGGGCGATTGAAGAGGGCAGCTCTCAAGCAGGGATATAAGGGGATCTGCATAGCTGCAGGTGGGAAGATGGCATTGAAGTTCGTCATTGAAAACAACCCAAAGGGAATAGTTGCCATTGCATGTAAGAAGGAACTTGAGGAAGGTGTCAATGAGGTCAGTGCGCTTGCGGAGGGCGATGGGAATGCTCCAACTATTATCGTAGTTCCGCTATTGCAGGATGGCTGTGTTGATACTGAAGTTGACGTTGAAGAAGCGCTTAGTGCAATAAATGCAGGTTTGGACTTATGAGATTATTATTAATTTTAAGCGTTAGGTTGAGATGATCTGCGAGCTGGCTCCAGCGAAAATTAATTTAACACTTGAGATCCTTGGCAAGAGGAATGACGGCTATCATAACCTTGCATCTGTTATGCAGACTATTGACATTTGCGATGTATTGAATTTCTGGGAAAACAACTGGATTCAGGTTGCTCCTGACTACAACGGACTTCCTAAATTTGACAGTTTTTTGAACACTAATAGCAACTATATATTTGATAACCTTGTGTTCAGAGCTGCAGAACTGCTTAAGCGGGAAACATCCTATCCTGGTGGTGCAGTTATTCAGTTGAAGAAGGCGATTCCTTCTGCGGCTGGTCTTGGAGGTGGTTCAAGTGATGCCGCTGCTACGCTAAGAGGGTTGAATCGGCTGTGGGGCCTTGGTTTAAGCAATGAGCAACTGGCTGATGTAGGCGCTAAACTTGGCTCCGATGTCCCCTTTTTTGTATACGGCGGAACGTGTATTGTTGAGGGGAGGGGAGAGAAGGTAAGGCCGATTAGCCCACTTTCCTTGAAGTGGGTGGTGCTTCTCATCCCTCCGATAAATATTGAGCACAAAACCGCAACTCTTTATTCACACGTAACAAGAGAAAATTATTCATCCGGAGATAAAAGTTATTCGTTCATAGATTATCTTAATGGGAATCATCAGCTTTTTCTATCTCTTTTATGTAATGTATTTGAAGAAGTGTACCCCAAGCTCTTTGATGATTATGATAGTTACATCGATGGATTCCGCAGGGCTGGTGCTGCCCCTGTTCACCTGGCTGGTAGCGGGCCTGCGCTTTACTACATAACAGATAACGTGAATAATGCGCGAAAAATTGCTGATAAGCTGGCGAATAGCAGAAGTAGAATATATCTTTGCAGAACAATACCCTGAAGAGATTGCCAAGGTGTCTGAAATAACATGACATTTAAGGGTCTTCTTTCGTTCTCTTAGTCAACTCTGCTATGCAGGCATTTGAGAATTTGGCTATGAGTATGCACTTTTTATCAGCGGATACTTTTTCATATGCAGACCTCGTTGCCTCGAAAACGGCACTTGATTCACCGCTGATGCGCGTGCTCATCTCTCCAACTTCCACTTCGATATCGTATTTTTTTAACTGTTCGATGTAATTATCCACTACCGAAACTACGTCTTGGTGAAATAATGGATAAAGACTCAATTCTGCTTGAATTTTCATTAAAACACCTCCTTGGCAGAAGTTTCTCCAAAGTTAGCTGAAGTTCTGATTTCCTTTAGTTTTTTCTTAACATAGGATTTTATTCGTAGATCGGGGATTTTCTCTGCCCATTTCTCAGCTTTGTTGAAGCTAAAGGACTTTGGGAAATACAGTTCTGGAAAATATCTAAATTGTTTTTTCTTTCTGGCTGATAAATAAAGGCTATCGATCAAAGCTTTTTCTGGCTCTGCTATTAGAAAATTTCCGCTATCTCTGTACCAGTCGAATCCATCAAACAACAAAGGTGAGATCTGATGGATGATAAACGTTCCTATCTTTGTATAAATTTTTTTTGTATGAACTGTTGAAGCTAAAGTGATTATTTGAGGAATCTGTTCAATAATGCCATATAGATGTAACGCACTTATGAAGGAGACATAGACACGGTGTCTTGGCAGCAAGAAGGGGATAACAGCATATGGACTCAGGCGCTCATCGCCAGTTTCTGCCCAGATGCCTCTGGCTATTTTGAATACTAACCTTTTTCTTTCAAGCAGGTTTAATGTCTGGTTTGTGCTCGAAAGTGAGCCACCTGAAAGCATTGCTAATTCTCGTGTTGTAAATACGGGTCTCTTTAATTGTTTAGCATATGTTAAAAGAGATACTTTAGGCATATTTCTCCTGCAGTTCTTCGATGAGGTTAGCTGCTTTTAGCGTGATTTCGTTCCAGGATGAATCTTTGTTGTAGATGTTTTGTTCCTCTGGTGCTAAGTACGAAACTACGCTATCTCTAAATTGTTCAAATGTGACTGCAAATACATTTTTATATGCTTTCTCTATTTTATCTTTCTCCAGAATTTCAGATTCAAAATCTTCTAAGTCAGTGTATTGCGAGCTTAGAATATATAAATCAAAGATGTCTCTTGCCTGAATTGTTGCTCGAGAAGCGATGGCATCAATCTTCTGCATTACTGTGGATTGAATATTATAATGTGACACGATAAGCGGTATTAATTTGTAAGTGCGTAATATAGAATTTGAAATTGATTGAAGGACTGTGCCCTTTTTAATTCCTCTACGCGAGAATTCAATCTTGGTAAAGAGATCCTCTCCCGCAAACGTTATTAAATGAATTTTAAATCTCTGGGTTGTCTCTGTCTGTTTTGCCTTGGTAATATCTGGTGGAATGACCCTTTCAATGCCATAGGGCTTAAAACTGTCTTCAAAGGACTGCGTGAAAAGTATTTTCATAACTGTATCTTGAAGAATTTCCAATCGCAGCTCGGTAATATCAATATCAATATCCTCTGAATATCGGAAACTATTAAAGAAAAACCGCATGTTCACCCCGCCCTTAAGAGCATAGTGTTTTGCTTCAACTTTACGAACAAGCCACCTCAAAAATTCTATGTGAAAGACTTCTCTTTGTTGTAATGGGCTGTACATATATGTATTATAGTTTAGTAATTATTAAATAACAATACATAATTAATAAAATAAGGTTTACCGCGCTGTTCATTGTTAGAGGTTTCAAAGCGTTAAAATTATCGTAGAATTACTTCTTAATTTCATTAAAAGAGGAGCCAGTATGCATTTTAATGAGCATGAGATTGAAAAAGTGGATTTCAGCGATAGAGTAGTCAGGTTTGCATTTGGTAGTCAGGGGAAATTACCCACTAAGAACTTTAATCTGGGGGTAGTTGAATTTAAAAAAGATATAATTTCATTGGAACATACCCATAATAAGGTTGATGAAGTCCTTTATGTACTTGACGGTGAAGCCACTGTTGTGCTTGAGGGTGAAGAGATAGCAGCTAAGAGGGGTGACTTCATCTACATACCGGGGAATGCGAAGCACAGGATAATTACTGATAAAGCCTCTGGGATTAAAATTTTGTTCATATTTTCGGGCGAGATAGAAATTAAATTCTAAGGGCTGTTATGAGCAAGAGCTAGTTCATTGTACACCCGGAAAGATATCTGTTTAGAAATCTTCTAATCTCTTGATTTTAAAGTCGTCCTTCTCTATTCCTAGTTCGAACACGGTGGCGCACTTTCCGCATTGGGTTATGGTACCGAGCTTTGGATTCAATCCGAAATCCAGTTCCCATCCACACACCTTACAATAGAAAAGAACGGGGAATTTCCCTTCCTCAATTTCAGCTATCAGCCCGCTCAGGATGTTCACATGTCCTGCTTCTGACCTTGCAAGGTCGTCAAAAGCTTTTTTAACTTCAGGATCAGTTGACTCACTGGTGAACAGCTCGTAAAAAGACGTGGCTTTCTTTTCGAACTCGAGATCCGTTCTGAGATGGAACAATATTGATGACCATCCATCAACCTTATTTTTTGGCTGATTTTCCTTTAACCTAGAAAATGACCATTCTATATGATCACCCTCCGTTCGCTGCAGACCTTCAAGGAATGTATTTATTCTTGGATTGAATGTTGTCTTTTGCTGATATTCGTAGCGTCTGTTTGCTCCATATTCGAGCCCCAGAGTTGCTTCGATATTTTCCAGTTCTTTTTTTGTTAATGACATGTCTACTCCTTACTTCATTGCCACGTGAATATGATAATGAATGTGTGCATCAATATCAATAATAATTATTAATAAGGATAAAAGAAATCTGTTAAAGTTTTTAGAAAAGATGTCGATATTAAAAGCGGATAACTCCCCAACATGCGCTTTGGCTGGTTCCCCCAAGGGCCAGCCTAAATTTATTTATATGTCCACAATTCTAATTCAGAAAAAGGGTAATGCTTTTTGTCGTAAGTGACCAGGATGAGGTTGTTTGCGATGCAGGTTGTCGCAATAAGAGTGTCTATAAAGGAAAGGGTTACACCTTTGCTTTTATACTCTCTGATTAATTTGCCAGCTTCGTTGGCAATAGTTTTATTTAGATCAAAAATTCTTAGTGAGTCAAGAAAGGAGTCTGTTTTTACTTCCTCTCCTTTTTTAACTCCAAGTTGAACTTCTGCAATACATAGAGGTGAAGTGGCTGGAAAGTCATCGATTCTTTTTATTTCTTCCAGTAATTTTATAGTTTCTTCTCTTCCTACTAAAAAATTTATAATGACGTTAGAATCAAGAAGAAATTTACTCATTATAAATTCTTTTTAACCTTTCTTCTGACTCTTTCCTTATGTTATCCACAAAATCAATGACGTCCTGAGTTGTAGCAAGATCAGGATGATTTTCAGGTTTCCAGGCACCAGCACATTCTCTTAAAGCTTTTTGAAATTTCTCTCTGTTTATTTTTTCTCTGGTAGCTTCAGCAACAAATTTGCTTCTTCTCCTTTTACTAACCAACTTATCTATTTCTTCAATAATTTCTGGAGGAAAAGTTAAATGAACCTTTGTTGTGGCCATTTTATTGATCACTTCTTTGATTAATAATTTAGTTCCATTAGTAGTGTAACATTAAGATTCACTTTGTAAAGATGAATCTATTAAAGGTTTTTAGAAAGATGTCGATATTAAAAGCGGATAACTCCCCAACATGCGCTTTGGCTGGTTCCCCCAAGGGCCAGCCTAAATTTTTTTAAGATGACATTTTGATGAAATCCAGAGGATCTATCCTATTAACTTCTTCTACTTTATCAAAGACCGCATCCGTGGAAATAATGTTCCTGATATTTTGGTTCATCATATTAGCTACTATAAGTGTATCCCTGCTGATCAATGCTGTTATTAACGTAATGAAGAATTTTAGAACAGGGCTTCTTGTGTTTATGTTCTTTTCCTGCTGCGTACATCAAAATGTTTGTGTCGATGAAAAAATTATTTTGGGCTTCCATGGATTGATCCTTTAATGACGATATTCGTTTAACAGCAACTTTTACTGCTTTAAATATTTACCCTGTTCTATCTCCTCCTTCATTTTTTCCCAATCATCGACAGGGAGTTCGAGCTTAACAATTTTATCTATTATATTTTTTTTATCTTCTCTTATTTTAATATAGGTATTATCCACTGCTTCTCTAATTAGAAGACTCATTGATTTATTTTTTTTGGTGGATAACTCTTTCAGCTTATTGTATTCTTCTTCTGATAGTAGAATTTGAGTTCTCTTATTAAATTTTTCCATTTAACATCCCCTAAATATATGCATATGTGTAACATACATACACAACTTATATTATAGTGGATATATATCCCATTTCAATCTTAAAAAATTGGCATAAATGTGTTGACAAGAGCAGTTTTTGTTTATAAAATTGTAAACGTTTACAAATCAATGAATAAATCATGAAAAAAAAGATCACCATTAACGATGTAGCAACTGAGGCTGGAGTATCAATAGCCACCGTTTCAAGGGTTCTTAACAAGGATAAAAATGTCAAAAATGAGACGATGGTTAAAGTGACGGAGGTCATAGATAGGCTTGGCTATCATGCAAATGCCATGGCGAGGAGCCTGCGTAAGAAAAAAAGCTACACTATAGGGATAATTGTTGGAAACGTTCTCAGCCCTTTTTATTCCATGATAGCGAAAGCTGTGGAGGATACAGCGCTAAAGTATAGCTACAACGTAATCCTGTGCAACGGTGGTGACGATCCTGACAAAGAGCTTGCGTATCTAAAAGTACTTCAGGAAAAGCAAGTAGAGGGCATAATCCTTACCCCATCAGGCAAAAATGAAAGCATGATAAAAAAGGTTCTAGAGAGAAACGTGTATATGGTGCTTCTTGATAGACGAATTAAGAATATTCAGTGTGACTCCGTGATGATAGATAACGTAAAAAGTGCATATCAGGCTGTTTCATTTCTAATTGAACAGGGTTTTAACAGAATAGGAATAATCTGTGGACCCCAATATATACAAACAGGTAAAGAACGACTTGAGGGGTATTTCAAGGCTCTTTCAGATGCAGGAATATATATTAATAATGACCTAATAAAGATAGGAACCTTTAAGAAGGAAAGCGGAAAGGAGCTTGTTGGAGAGTTACTTGATCTTAAGGATAAACCAGATGCTATTTTTGTGTGTAATATAGATATGACAACTGGTGCTCTTCTTGAGTTGAAGGAAAGAAAAGTCAGAATACCTGATGATATCTCTCTTATGGGATTTGATGATCCAGACTGGGCAGGATTTGTGGAACCGCCTTTAACTACTGTTTCACAACCGGTTTACATATTAGGAACATCCGCAGCTGAACTTTTAATGCAAAGAATTAAAGGCGAAAACGTTAGTGATTCTCCAGTGAATATAACCCTTGATACTTCACTGGTAATAAGAGAATCGGTAAAACTTAAAAATTTTTGATAGTTTCGGGTAAAAGCGATGGAGATGAGTGTTGAGATTTGTTGATAACGATAAACCAGATATAAATAGACTTCTCAAGGTGATGAAGTTTGAGGAAGCTGATAGGGTGCCCCATCTTGAGTTTTGGGTTACCTCAAAATCGGTCTATGAATATGTTCTTGATCGAGAGATAGAATATAAAATCGTTGATGCCAGCTTGGGAGAGCAATCAATTACGCCAGAGGATCACATAGAATTTGCATACGATCTTGGAATGGATGCGGTAGCATGCAATTTTTCATGGCGTCCTGGAAATGTTTTCGAAAAAGCATCTAATGGAACAGAGCATTACATCGGTGGAAGGATCGCAACTCGAGATGATATTCAAATTATGGAACAACCTCCAGATCTTGAAAAGCAATTGAGGTATTTAGAACGATACTTAAATGCAGCAAGAGGAACGGGAGTGGGTGTATTTGCTAACTTCACCTCTTTCTTTGATAGTGCAATGCTTGCAGTTGGAGTCGAGAGGTCATTGTATCTGTTTAAGGATGACAGGATGTTTATGGAAGAGGTAATAGACATCTTGCTTGAGAACCAGATTAAAGTTGTTGAAGATGTTTGCTCAGAGTTTGGAGATAAGATTGCGTTCGTTTTGGTAAACGATGATATTGCCTGCAACAGCGGACTTATGATTGATCCTGAAACGTTTAGGAAGATTTTTGTTAATCGTATGAGAAGGCTTATTGCACCTGCTAAAAAGATGGGAAAGCTCTGCGTTATGCATACTGATGGGGAAATGGAATCTGTGCTTCCAATCCTGTATGAGGTTGGCTTCAACGGGGCACATCCCATAGAGCCCGAATCAAATGATATCTTTGAGTTGAAGAAGAAGTGGTACGGCAGGATGGCCCTCTTTGGAAACATTCCGACTGTGCTTCTTGCATATGGGACAAAAGAGGAGATAGAAAATACGGTTAGGGAGTACTATGGGAGGTTAGGCCCAGGTGGTGGGTGGGTTTTAGGATCATCCACAAGCATAATGGAAGGAATCCCACCTGAGAATTTTGTTGCTATGACAAAAGCTGTCCATAAATATGGCGTTTTCGACAAATTGAGAATAAGAGATGTTGTTTAGTAAAAGGGGTGTTAGTTCAAGGAGAGCAAATAATGAACATTTTTAAAAAGGAAGGCTTGCAATGAGATGCACACCTATTGGTATAGCAATGCTTAATGATGAACGTGAGCACGTCTGGAGAGAAAACAATCCCGAGAATATGGCTGTGGTTCGAAAATGGACAGATGTGATAAAAAACAATCTAAAAAATATAGATGGATCATCGCCAGGAGTAATCGTTAGTTCTGAGATCATAACGTCGGTTCGTACAGCCCAGAAGGTTGGTGAGGAGCTCTCTCGTGCCAATTGCAAGAGCATAGTAATGTGCTATAACGTCTGGGATTTTCCCTTTTTAGCATGGCCTTTTATTAATTCTTTGGGCAAAGATAAACCGATTTTAAGTCTTTCAAACAACAATGGTAAATATCCAGGTAATGTTGGGCTTCTTGCAACAGATGGAGCACTAAGACAGGTAGGCATTAGAACCCATAGAATAATAGGAGAACCTGACAATCCAGTCACACAATCTAATGTCTTCGATTGGGTGAGAGCAGCGCAGGCACTTACCACTATGCAGAATGAAGTCTATGGATTATATGGTGGACATTCAATGGGCATGGAAACGGGATTTTTCCATCTCGTTCCAACCATAAAGACTTTGGGTACTACCTGCTACCAGATAGACCAGTTATGGCTTGAGAAGAAGATGGAAAAAGTAGATGAAAAGGAAGTTCAAAAGGGGCTTAAATGGTTTGAAAGACTTTTAGGTGATCGCATTAAGTATGATGGTAGGATTTTAACTCCTGATACGCTAAAAACCCAAATAAGGCTCTATCTTGCTATAAATGAAGTAAATAAAGAAAACGGTTTTGATTTCTGTGGTCTTAAGGGGCAAAGAGAACTTACCGAATATATATGCCTTGGTGATGTAGCGGAAATGCTGTTGAATGATCCATATGACTGGAATGGTCCAAAAGAGCCGACTGTCTGTGCAACTGAGGCAGATGCCTATGCAGCAATTACAATGCA
Organism: Actinomycetota bacterium; assembly: GCA_023488455.1. The sequence continues at coordinate 95,626 of JAMDDV010000045.1, forward strand.
GATGCTCAAATATATATCGGGTGGATTGCCCGTACTCTTTATGGATGTTCGCCTCTATCATCCAGATAAGGATATTTGGGATTTGTGTAACTCTGGAAATCATGCAAGCTGGTACGCTGCTCAAAGCTTTGATCCGAAGGAGAACTTCAAAAAGATAACTTTCCATCCTGCACTTGAATTTTACTTCAAGGTGGGGGGTGCTTCTGTTGAATTCGATGCTGCTCCGGGTCCCATGACGTTTGCCCGCCTTGGTCTCTGGGATGACAAGCCCTATATGGTTCTGGTGAAGGGAGAGAGCCTTGATCTGCCTGATGAAGAGAGAAAGAGAGTAAACCTACAAACTGACCCCACTTGGCCGCATGTTCATGCAAGACTTGAATGTAGCTTTGATGAGTTTATAAATGTTTTCCCAAGCAACCATATACTTGGTGTTTCAGGAGATGTTCTTAGATCACTTGTTTATGTTTGTGAGATAGCAGGGATAACACCGATTATTTTAGGTGAAGATGGTAAAAAACGCATTAAGGCTGTGTGGGAATATGTCTAGGAGGATGTGGGTGAGGAAACCACGACTAATTCACAAAGAGAGAGTGTTAAATACATTTAATTTTCAAAAGCCTGATGCTGTTCCAATTGATTATGCTGCCTTCCAGGAGATAACCGAATCTCTTTGCTCATTTTTTGAGCTTCAAAATAAAGATGAACTTTTAGATAGATTTGGTGTTGATTTCAGATGGATTGAACTTAAATGGTTAGGTGATAGTTTTAAGAGTGAAGGTGGTTATTATATTGATCCTTTTGGGATACCCAGAGCGGGCATTGGAGAATTCGGGCATGTAGTTGAAAATCCGTTATCCGATATAAAAACTCAAAAGGACGTTGAAAATTATAGATGGCCTTCCCCTGATGATTTTGATTATGAAACACTAGCTGATGAGTGTATTAAATATGAAGAATTTGCAATTGTTTCGGGATGCTGGGGGCATTTGCTTACAATAGCTTTTGATCTTGTTGGCATGGAAAGATTTCTTACCATGATGTATGACAGTTCTAACCTATCCCATTCCATTCTTGAAAAAGTATGCAACATTTTTCAAGAAATAGCTCAAAGAATGTTTTCTAAAACTAAGGGGCAGATCGATATTTACGTTATTAATGATGATTACGGCTCTCAGCAAGCACCTTTAATGAGTCTAAATTTATGGAGAACTTTTATAAAACCTAGATTGAAGTGTCTCTATTCTGTTGCAAAGAAAAACGGTTCTTTGATTATGCAACATTCATGCGGAAGTATAAGGCTATTTATTCCTGATCTGATTGAAATTGGTGCCGATATTTTAAACCCTATTCAGGTAAATGCTTTTGATATGGATCCGGAAACACTATCTAGAGATTTCCAATACAAAATCGGATTTCATGGTTCTATAGATGTGCAATATACGTTGCCTTTTGGGAGTATTGAGGATGTTAAAAAAGAGGTCATTAAAAGTATAAATATGGCTAAGAGTTATCCAGGTTGGGCGATAGCACCAAACCAAACAATTATGCCCGAGACTCCATTGGAAAATGTGATTGCGATGTATGAGACTCTTAATAAGTTCAGGTGGTTTGATGATTAATACATTAATGTTTCGAGATGAATTAAGACGTAAGGAGGTGATTAAAGATTAATGACAGGTTGTGTGTCTATGTTTAAAAAATATACAAGGAGGTGCAATAACATGTTAAAAGGTATGAAAAGTAAGCTTATTATTTCTACTATTGTAGTTATTGTCGCACTAATCTTCGTAATTTCTGGTTGTGCTCCTAAGGTTGCACCAACAACAGAGGAGACAACCGCTGTCGAAGAGACAAAGGTAGAAGAAACAACACCAACCACAGAAGCTCCAAAAGAAAAGGTTACAGTAAAGATGTTGTTTCTGGCTGGTGGTCTAAATAAGCTTGCACCAGAAATTGAAAAGAAGTTTTATGAGTTGTGGCCTGACACTAATATCAAAATCGAATCTGAATTTGCTGATTATCCAACTTTGCATGACAAGATTGCGATAACTGAAGCTGGAGGCGCTGGTGCATACGACATCTACTGGGTAATAACGGACTGGATGCCAGAACTCATCGATGCTGGATTCCTAGAACCATTGAATAGCTATCTGGAATCAGATCCTATAGATGGCTGGCCAGATACCTATCCTGCAGGTGTCTTGGAGTTACAAACTGTTGATAATATCATCTACGGTCTTCCGGGGCATAATGGTCCTTATATGTTGTTCTACAGGACGGACCTTTTCTCGGATGAAACAGAAAAGGCTAACTTTAAGGCAAAATATGGGTACGAACTAGCGCCACCAGAAACATGGGAACAATTTAAACAGATAGCTGACTTCTTTACGAGGCCTAACCAGAACCTATATGGCACATCTTTTGCAGGAAACGATGCACAAGCTACACCCTACGACATAGTACAAGTAGCGCACAATTTTGGAGCTAAATATTGGGATGATGCTGGATATCCAACATTTAACTCTGAGACATGGGTAAAAGCTCTTGAATTTCTGGGGACGATGTACAAGGAGAACAGTCCTAAAGGAGCTGAGGCCTTGGATATGATGGGAAGAGCAGACAGGTTCAAAGAAGGAATAATCACAATGTATGCAGACTGGACAGGCTTCGCCGGATATTTTGAACTAGCAGAAGGATCAAATGTTGTTGGAAAAGTTGGCTATTCTCTGATGCCTAAAGGTGGTGATCAAGGTAATCGTGATAGCCTCAATATTTATTGGTGCTATTCACTGTCAGCATCCTCCAAACACAAGAGCGAAGCTTGGCAAGTTCTAAAAGTACTTACGTTGCCAGAAATTGACCAACTTTGGACTCTGGGTGGAATGGGTGGAATAGGAGTAAGAAAGTCGACTGTCGAGAGCCAGGAAGTGCTTAAGCAATTCCCATTCTATAAAACAATGGGTGAAATTCTGGATGGGAATGCCTTTGGGTCACCGTTTAATCCAGTAACAGCTAAGATCTATGATGAGCTCAAAAAGGCTGTACAGAATTATCTTGCTGGCCAAGGAAATGCTCAGGAGGTTTTGGACAAGGCAAATGATGAAATAGCCAAGGCTATTATGGAAATGAAGTAGGTAGAATCTACAAATGGTAGTGATATCGGGGAGACGCAAGTCTTCCCGATATCCAAAACTTAAAGAAGAAGGTTATTGTAGAGTTTTGAAAAAAAGAAATCTATTAACAAGGTTGCTTTTTGTGACTCCAGCATTTTTGCTAGTTTTAGGCTTTACAGCTTATCCGCTAGTGTTTGCATTCATAAACTCTTTTAGGCGATATAAGCTAACGCAACTTAGAAAAGTGAAGTTCATTGGTCTTGCGAATTACGTAAGTGCGCTTACAAATTCAGAGTTTTTGGAAAGCTTAGTGAGGACGATTAGCCTTACATTAATACTTGTCGTTATCGAACTAATCTTAGGGTTCATAATAGCCACGATTCTCTCAAGCAGTTTTAAAGGGCACGGTTTAATTAGAAGCATTCTGGTCTTACCTTTAGCTGCAACACCAGTTATCGTTGGTCTTACTTGGAAATTAATATTTGATGTTCAGATTGGAGTAATTAACTATATTTTGTCATTAATGGGGATAAATGGTCCAATATGGTTAGCGGATCCTAAATGGTCTTTGATCGGTGTAATAATTATGGATGTCTGGCAGTGGACTCCTTTTATGGCAATAATTTTGTTAGCTGGAATCCTGGGGCAGCCAAGGGACATTTATGAAGCTGCTCTTGTTGATGGTGCCAGCTCTTTACAGATAATAAGAAGAATAACTATTCCACTTCTTAGCAGGGTAATGGGTGTAGCGGTTCTGATTAGAGCTACTGATGCATTCCGACTTTTTGATCAAGTCTGGATGTTAACAAAGGGTGGTCCTGGTACTGCGACCGAAACTCTTACAGTTCACATTTATAAGACAGGTTTTTCGTTTTTCGATATGGGAAAGGCAGGTGCTATGTCGATGGTGATGTTAGTTTTGATGATGGCCTTAGTAATACCATTGGTTAGAAGATTGAGGATTCTGGAGGATTGATAGTGGTAGTAAGGCACAGATTAATAATTGTACTTATCGGTATTATATTGGCAATTTTGCTTGTAATGGAGTTCTTCCCTATATATTGGATAATAACCAACTCTTTTAAGGGATACAAGGACATAGCTTTTTATCCGCCAAAGTTTATATTTTCACCCACGTTCGATAATTATAAAGTTGCATTGTTTGATAGAGGTTTTTTTAAGAACATAGTAAATTCACTGATTGTTTCTATAATAAGTGTGGTTGTCGCTGTACTTTTTGGATCCATGGCTGCATACGGTATAATTCGATTAAAAGTAGGTGGACACGGATTTTTATTATTTATTATTTCATCAAGGATGCTGCCTATTATTGTTTTAGTTCTGCCTCTCTATATCATTTTTAAAAATCTGCGCCTCATAGATACATATTATTCGTTAATTATTGTGTATACAACTTTCCTGCTGAGTTTCATCATATGGCAAATGACTAGTTTTTTAAAAGAAGTTCCGGTCGAAATGGAAGAGGCAGCTATAGTTGATGGCTGCAACCTATGGCAAGTCTTCTTTAGGATAGTCCTTCCCATTAGCAAACCGGGACTTACTGCTGTTGCTATTTTTAGCTTTCTAGGAGCATGGAATGAGTATCTTTTCGCATCAATATTGTGTGGATCGAAGATTACCACTGCTCCTGTAGCGGCTTCGTTGTTTATCGTTGAAAGATATATACCCTGGGGTCCGCTTGCATCTGCGTCAACTCTAACGCTATTACCGGCGTTCGCATTCATATTAATTGTACAAAAACAAATGGTTCAGGGGCTTACCATGGGCGCTCTCAAGGGATAAGTGAGTAAAGGATGAAAAAAATTCAGAATGAACTTAAAAGATTGTTATGTATGCCACAGTCTTTTAGTGCTAAGTCTTTTATATTTTGGGGGTTAAATGGAGATCTGAATAATGATTACTTAGATTTACAGCTAAAAGATTTTAAAGAACGCATGGTTTTTAATGTAATTATCATGCCGTTCATGGGTATTGAACAGGAGTATTTATCCGACGAATATTTCGAAAAAATAATTTTTATATGCAAAAAAGCAAAGGAATTAGGTCTTTTCATTTGGTTTTGGGATGATTATAACTGGCCAAGTGGTGTGGCAGGTGGAAAACTTCTAAGAGAAGCGCCTGAATTCAATAACAGATTTCTGTACTATTACAAGATTGAAATTAGCTCACAGAAAGAAAAACCATGCTCTTTTAAATTCTTAGATGGCGAAGTGCTTTTTTGTCGTCTCTTCAATAAAAAAGGCGATCTTGTAATGGATTTAAAAAACTTGATAGGCAATAGTAATGTTCTAAGCTTTATTCCTCCTGCTGGAGATTTTTACCTAGTGTGTTTCCTGGAAAAATTTAGCCAAACTATAATGGATAATGTTAGCGGTTCCAGATGGAGTAGGTATGAAAAAGGTTATATAGATATTTTAAACAAAAAAGCTGTTAATAAGTTTATTGAAATTAATTATGAACCCTATAAGAAATACTTAAAGGAATTTTTTAAGACAACCATAAAGGGTTTCTTTACAGATGAACCAGCGATGATATGCGACTTGGAACTATGGAATAAGATGTACGAGTTTTCAAGGCTTGATGCAAAAGAAGAAACGTTTGGTAGAATGGATAGAGACCTCCCCGTTTTCCCGTGGACAAATGGCTTTTTTGAAAAATTTTTCGATGAATACCATTATGACCTTTTAAACAATCTTGGAAAACTTGTACTGCCGTTTTCAGGTTTTGAAAAGGTAAGAGTAGATTTTTGGAATTTGATTTCTAACCTCTACAAGGATAATTATTTTAAGCAAGTTCAAAATTGGTGCTATGAAAATGGATTGATGTTTATAGGACATTTGTATGAAGAAGAACCACTTGAAAGGCAGGTAAAATATGAAGCCGACTTTTATAAATCACAGGAACATCTTGATTTTGTTGGGATCGACCATATTTGGACTTCATTTGGGTTTGAAAAAGGAGAATTCCTAAAAGATAAATTAGCTTCTAGTCTAGGGCACTATAACGGCAAGGATATTATATGCGAAACATTTTCTGGATATTACTACTCACTTAATTTTTCAAGTGGCAGGAACATTCTGGAGTGGTTGATTTCAATGGGCGTTAATTTGATAGCACCGATGCCAGCTATATATACTCTCCAAGGCTTTAGGAAGAGAGGGAACTTACCGGCTTTTAGCAGACAGGTTCCATGGTGGGTATTTTATTATGAGTTTAACAAATATATTTGTACACTATCATCTTTTTTGGATTTGGGAGTGCATAAAGCTGAGTATGCAGTACTTTTTCCATCGAGCTCAATGTTTGCTGCAGTTGATTTCGAAAACTCGACCAATATATGGAAAAAGTTCAAGGATGCATTTGAGTATTCATGTCTCAGCTTGATTAATAATAGCTATGATTTTGATTTCTTTTTCGAAGATTATATTGAAAATATTAGAATTGAGAACAAGAAGCTAAGAGTTAGTCACGAAACCTTTGATGCAGTCATAGTGCCAGTATTTTGCTTTGCTAATAATGCGGTTTTCAATTTTATTGAAAGAATTATTTCTGAAAGCATACCCTGTATTTTATTAGTTGATAATGTTTTTGAAAGCAAATATGTAGGCGCCAAAGGATGCTTAACAATTAACTTCGAACATCTAAGCAAATCCGATTTTCAATTTAACTTTGATCAGGTTATTAGCGGATTGGATACAAATAAAACTGTAGACCTTAAAGTGATCAACTTATGTACAGGATTTGAGCCTCCGATCTTTCCAAAGATAAGTCATGTAGTTAGAGAAGTCGATGGAAGTTTGATCTGTTTTTATAAAAATCTAACAAAACAGAAGCTATTAACTTCTATGTTACCAGCAAAGTTCAAAAAAACCTATATACTCGATTTAATTACAAAGGAATTGTTAGAAGTTAAACCCTCTTATGATAATAGTTTTGAAATTGGTTTTGAGCCTTATGAATCAAAACTTTTAGTCTTTAGCTCCAATGAATTGTTTGGAGCAAAATATTATGAAAAGAAACAGAATCCTATCATCAGTTGGGATGAAAGGGTTGAATTTTTATTACAGACTTCCAAACCCAATGCTTATAAACTTAAGAATTTTGAACTACTAATAGATAGAAGATTTGTGCCTCTTTGGGATAGTAAAATTCCTCAAAATTTTAAAGCTAATAAAGAATACAGAATAAAATCGAATTTCAACCTTTTATGTCATATCTCAAAGTTAAGGATTGTTTTTGAGAAAGCCTATTTTAAAGACTTTGTCCTAAACGGGGAATACATTAATTCTGAAATGGAAAGATTTGAATATTTTGATATTTCACAGGCTTCTTTAGATATTTCAGAATATATAAGATTTGGTTTAAATACAATCGAATTTACTTATGAAGTTCCAGATTATGAAAAGAATATTAGGAATAACTCATGGCTAGAACACTGTCTTTATGCTGATCCTTTGATTGAAAATATTTTTATTATTGGAGATATTCTATGTTTAAAAAATGGAATAATAGATGGTACAAACACTATATTTTTAGGAGATCTTTGTAAACAAGGTTTTGAATACTATTCGGGTATGGCAACTTTTTCGAAATATTTTTTACTAAGCGATGATAAGGTGAAGCGGATAAAAAACATTGAAGTAGAAACTCTCTGTAATGATGCATTTTCTATTTCTATAAATAGTTATCCGGAAAAAATTTCAATTTTTTCTCCTACCATTTTCAAAATTAATGGCGAGCTTACTCCCGGAAGCAACATCTTAAATTTGAAAATCGCTAATACACTTGCAAATGTTATAGAAGACCCTAAACCATGGGGCATCAAGACTATTAAATTCTTTTAATTTTATTTTAGTTATACATGCTGCTGATGAAAGTCCCATTTTTTGAAACAAAACTAAATCAGGAGAATAGATAATTATGGATGTAAAGTATTTAAGTTTGATTCCAGCTTCTAAGGAATTAAAAGTAATCTCGAATACTCTATGGACTGAGGATGAGATATCGGGCTTACCGACGTTAACAAAGCAATATCTGTGGGTTAAATTAAACAATAAGATTACCATTAAAAAAATTTTACTAAAGCTAACCCAAGGATCTCATATCAATACTGAGTACACGCCTGATAATGTGACTAATGAGCCTGGGTTAGTAGTTCTAGAAACAAGTCTTGATGGTGGTGATACCTTTAAAAAGATTTGGGAGAAGAATATTAGCACTGATGAGTTTGGGGCTGATGAGTTTGAGTTCGTTCTACTAGAGATAGAAGTTGATAATTTGAGATTGGTTATACCAAATCCCAAGCGAAAACTTTTCCCTTATTATACTAATTTTGAAAGATTTCAGATAGGTTATTTTGGTAATCTGGAAGGTAGTGCAATAAATCTGATTCCTAAAATTTTGGATAATATAAATATTTCAGATAGTATTGGGATTGCTGGCCCAGATAGTTTGCAGCCAGGTAAGGAAAGATATTTTTGCCATCAGCCTCCTATAACCGACAGGGTTAAAATTGATTACCAGAATGATGAGGTTATTTTCTCCACACCAAATCTTAATCTGGCTTTTTCAACCAAATTTGCAAATGTATTGAGTTTTGGTTGGGATATTTTTGGGCATGAGTTTCAAAATGAGAGCCTGCTATGCGAAACTGGCGCAATTGGGGTGTTCCCTTTAATAAGTGATTTTAAAAGTAGAATTTCAAGCGAATATGCTGGCGGCTCAATGGAAGTTTTCCCACAAAATAGAGTCATTAAATATAAGGATATCAATTTAGGTGGTTTTATAAATTTGAATTTAGAATTTCGTGTTCAGGAAAAAAGTTTGTCACTAATAATAGATTGGGATATTCCGAGCGATTATGACACAAATGAGTTTGCAGCTTTACGTTTTCCATTTGATCTTTACAAAACAATTACTTCAGTCTTTGCTTATCCAAACACTACAGGGATGGCAGGTCTTGTAAACCTACCTGTGCTCATAAATGCACCAAACCATGGCGCGCTAAAGGTATTTGTTAGCAAAAATACCTCTAAGCAGGATGTACTTGGAAGAGTTGCCAGCTTTAGGACCAGTGGAGAAATTTGGTTTGATTTATTAATTGGAACCATACCAAAGAGCAATGGGCTTCTTCATCTATGCCCCGGACGAGGTTCAGTCCAGATAGAACTAGAACTTGTAACTGTTTACCCTTTTTGTAATAGCTCAGATATAAATTGGAGATTTGAGGCAAAACCTTTTTATACTTTTTTAACTGAAAAACCAGTAATTGGTGCTATAGCTACTGGCTGGTTGAATGGGATGGCATTTCGCCCTGAAATAGGTTTATTTGCAAATAATTCTGTCAGCGATCAAGCATTGTTATGCCATTTCTTTTATGCTGATATTGCATCCTACACACCAAAGATAAAAAGCGGTCCTGATTTTCAACAAATTCTGCGCTTTAGTTTGGATCAATACTTGGATGGTGCACCGAGCTTCGGCATAGATTTTCATCCAAATCCAACAATATCTTTATTAAATTCTGTTTGGGATTATTTGGCAGGTACTGGAGACTGGGATTGGGCATATGCCCGTGTTGATAAAATAGAAAAACATGTAGACGAACTTATAGCTAGCGAGTATAAAGAAACTGGCTTATTTGCGACTGCCCGCTCCGGAGTCTCCTTTAAGTGGGATGGTTCTTCGTCATGGTGGGATAGTTTTACTAGTGGTCCTTTTGAATCATATTTTAACGCATTGGGTTATATTGCCTGTAATCGAATGGCTGATCTAATGAGAAGGTTGGATAGAAAAAAGAAGTCAAATGTTTTAACTGATCTTGCTAAAAGAATAAGAGAAAATTACTTCAAATTCTTTTATAACCCAGCTACAAAATGCATTGCTCAATGGGTTGATAAAGAAGGGAAAATGCATGATTACATTTGTCATGCACCGCTGGGTGCTGCTATATATGCTGGACTTGTAAATACAGAAGATTCTATTGCTATGTTGCGATCGTATCTTCACCGACTTGAAACTAGTGGTTTTTCACATTTTGAATATGGCTTACCCCTTGTATTAGAACCTGTTCCAATGCAGGATCATATGCCATGGATAGGACAGTCAATTGATCCTGACGGTATGGATAATTTCCAGATTTATCAAAATGGGGGAGTAACTCTTGCACATACATATTGGATAATAATGGCCCTTTATAAAACTAACATGCGGAGTGAAGCAACAGCATTACTCAAGAAACTTTCAATGAATATATTAGATTGTAGGGCCTCTGGTTCTTTAAACTCAGGAGTTGACTGGCGTTCATGGGATGGGAAAGTAGTGGGCTATGAAGGACTTCTGGCGGAGCAATTCCATATTTTGTTATCTACCATTAATGGTTACCTGGGTGTATCTAACAGTCTAGATGGTCTTAAGATATCTAGAAATATACCAGGTTTGATTAGCAATGATCCTAAAAGTCAAATTTTCCCAGATTTTGGTTTTGTAAATGATACAGTATAGGTTAACTTGAGTAAGTGGAGGGAAAATGTCAGTTATATTTCCATTTCTAAAGTCTCACCAATATAAAATAATAGATCTATCATTAGACATTTATGATCGTGCCCCAACAATGCCACTTGATCCTAAGTGTGCTTTGATAGTTCATCACACTATTGAGACCATGGGATATAACATAACTCAGATGATAATTAGTACTCATGGAACCACGCATATCGATGCACCGTTTCATTTTTTTAATGATGGTTTAACAGTAGATGAGATTAATCTTAGTAAATGTATTGGAGAGGCACTTTTGATTGATTTAAGTAATAAACGGGAAAAAGAGGAAGTTTTAGTAAAAGATTTAAAAAAATTTGATGCATTTATTTTTAAAGAGTCAAGGATTATCATCAGGACAGATTGGGATAAAAACTTTCCAGATGAAAAATATTTCCACGATTACCCGTTCCTGACTACCGAGGCAGTTGAGTATCTAATAGGGAAAGAAGTCTCTTTATTGGGAATTGATACTCCAGGGCTTAACCCTAAAGATTACGCACAGGTTCATAAGAAACTTCTTGGCAATAATATTGTGATAGTTGAAGCTCTTGCAAATTTAGATCAGATAATGTCTGAGAAATTTTTTTTCATTGGTCTTCCGCTAAGAATTAAGGGAAGAGATGGTTCACCTATAAGAGCAATTGGATGTGTAAGTGAAGAAACTTGAAGTTTGGAGGTAAATCATGAGACTTGAGAATAAAATATCTATTGTAACTGGATCTGCTAAAGGGATCGGAAGGGCTATTGCAATTGGATTTGCTAGAGAGGGAGCTAAAGCATGTATAGCAGATATAGATGAGAGCAACGGTCTTAGTGCATTATCAGAGGTACAGTTGTATTCACCTGGATCATTCTTTATCAGAACTGATATCTCTGATTTGAATCAAATTGCTTCCTGTGTCAAAGAAACAATGAATAGATTTGGAAGGATTGATATATTGGTTAATAATGCGGGCATTGGCAAATTCGTACCTTTCCTAGAAGTAACCCCAGAGTTAGTAGACAAGATTTGGTCAGTAAATCTACGAGGTACCTTTTTTATGATGCAAGCTGTTGCGAAGTTCATGGTTCAGCAAAAATACGGTAAGATCATTAATATGTCATCTCTCTCAGAAGAGGTCGGAACACCTTTATTGTCCCACTATTCAACCACCAAGGGCGGTATAAAGATAATGACGAAATGCGTGGCTTTAGAGCTTGCATCATATAACATAAATGTTAATACCATTGGTCCTGGGATTATAGATACAGATATAAGTAAGGACTTTTTTTCAATACCAGAGAATAGAGCTGATGCTCTTAGGAAAATCCCATTGGGAAGAATGGGTAACCCCGAGGATATTGTTGGTGCAGCAATATTTCTGGCGTCCGATGAATCGCAATATGTTACGGGAACAACCATCTTTGTGGATGGTGGATTGACAGCCTGGTAGTTAGGATTTTAGTTGATAAATGTGAATAGATTAAAAATTGTATTTACTGATTATGACTACCCTGACATAGATATAGAAAAGGATATCCTTGAGGAGCTTGATTGCGAGATAGTAGTTTTGCAAACAAAAGATGAACAAAAGATCATTTCTGAGTGCAGTGACGCAGATGCCTTAATTGTACAGTATGCTCCTATAACAAAGAATGTCATTGATAACCTTCAAAAATGCAAAGTTATTTCGAGGTATGGCATAGGGATAGACATGGTAGACCTCAATGCAGCAACTCAAAGAGGAATATCTGTGTGTAATGTCCTGGAATACTGCTTAGATGAGGTTGCTGACCATACTCTAGCTCTCATCCTAGCACTGGGAAGAAAGATAATAAACCTTAACGATTCTGTAAAAAAAGGAACCTGGGATGCACTACGAATTGCTAAACCGGTATATAGTTTTGAAGAATCAATTCTTGGACTAGTGGGTTTCGGGAAAATACCGCAAAATCTATTCCCAAAAGTCTTACCCGTATTTAAGGAAATAGTCATATATGACCCATATATAAGCAGGGAACTAATTGATAAATTTAATCTAAAAATGATAAGTTTTTATCAAATGTTACATCAATCCGATTATATTTCTATACATTGTCCACTGACAAAAGAGACTCACCATTTATTTTCTCAGGTAGAATTCATGATGATGAAACCTACTTCTTTTATCATAAATACCTCACGTGGCCCAATGATTGATAGCGCTGATTTATATTTTGCACTGAAGTCTGGCCAAATTGCAGGTGCAGGACTTGATGTTTTAGAGGAAGAACCGCCTGGTATCGATAATGAACTAATAAAACTAGATAATGTTATAGTAACCCCACATGCTGCTTTTTATTCAGAAACTTCTATTGTAGAGTTAAAGAAACAGACAGCACTGAATGTTTTAACGATATTTAAGGGAGATATTCCCAGAAATGTTGTGAACAAAGAGGTGCTTGAGAAAAGAAATAAGATTTTCAGTGATACTAATAAAGATTTAAAGTCCATTAATCTGGTTATAAGAAAGGAAGGTTAGGCTAGATGTTGGTACCAGAAGGAGTAATAGTAGCAATGCTGACTCCGTTTGATGAAAGCGGCCGAATAGATGAAGCTGAGGTAAGAAGAATTGTAAATTTTTTAATAGAAGAAAGGGTAAATGGTATATTCCCTGTAGCCTCTGTCGGTGAATTTGTACATATGGATCTAGGTGAGAGGAAATATTTAATAGATATAGTAGTTGATGAGGCAAACGGTAGGGTTGATGTAATACCTGGTACTGGAGCAACATGTCATGCGAAATCAATTGAATTAGCGCTTTATGCAAAAGAAAAAAAATGTTCTGCTATAGTACTATCTGGTCCGTATTTTTTCAAAAATAGTGAAGAAGCAGTTGAAGGTCACCTAAAAAAGGTAGCTGAATCAGTTGATATACCAATATTCTTGTATAATATACCGTTTTTTGCAAATGAAGTTACTCCACAAATAGCACAAAAACTTGCATCAATACCAAACGTAATTGGGATAAAAGACTCATCTGGGTCCATGGTAAATCTAATGAACCTACTTGACATGACACATAAGGTAAATCCTAACTTCAAGGTACTCGTTGGAGCGGAGGAAATGTTTTACCCAGCGCTACTTATGGGTGCAGAGGGATGTATGACTGCGATGTCAGGCATAATGCCTGAGTTCATGGTTGGAATATATAAAGCATTTAAAGATGGAAACTACCAGCTTGCTCACAATCTACAGTTTGCCATTCTACATATAATAAGGGAAATGAAGTCTGTAAACTTCCCTCAGGGCTTTAAGGAAGCCATGTCTGTACGAGGTTTTAAGATGGGTGCACCAAGAATGAGTTACCCTCCTCAGACCCTTGCAAAGTTTAAAAGCTTAAGGGATGACCTTGGGGCATCAATGGGCAATTTGCTCTCAAAATACTTTCCAGGTGCTCCTCTGAGATATGAAAAAGAAGTATCATTTATGCAAAAGTTCAGTTATCCGCAGAGACAAATTCAGGTAGCAGAGTCAGGATTAAAAAAACATGATAGCTGCACTGTGTGTGGGATGTGCGAGGGCAATACTTATAGAAATGCAATAAATAAACCTATTTCTGAGTTGGCAAAACAGACTTCTGTGGATAACGGCGTTCAAACCATATTGGATGAGAATCTTAGAGAAATTATCGCAAGTGTGACGAAAAGAATATTGGGTGAAAAGTAAGATTAAATAGGTCTATTTAGATTAATCGTTAAAAGATTAACAGTTTAATGATCAATTTGGGATAGTGAATGATATATAACAGTACTGTTAGATAGAGGAATGGATATTAGTGACGTGACATTTAGGAGAGCTTCACTTGTTTGAAAAAGTAGGGGGCTACTTTTAAAATTTCTAAACCAAAAATTCCTTTTCAACATTTTTCATGAATTCTTCAGGACAAATTATTTTGCTCATCCACAACACTTAACTTGACATATTTAAAATACAATATATATTAATGGATATAAAATAATATATATAATTAAATCAAAATATAAAAATAGTAAGGAAAGTGCAATGGCTAAAATATTATTATCCATCCCTGATGAATTTCTAAAAAAAATTGATAAACATAGAGAAAATAAAAAAATAAACAGGTCTCAATTTCTAATAAATGCCATTAATTATTATTTTAAGATATTGGGTGAAGAAGAATACTTTGAAAGAAAAAAGAAAGCATTTGATAGAATCAAACAGACAAGCGATGAAATAATGAGCCTGGGCATAAAAGATTGGGACCCCGTAGCAGAAATTAGAAATTTTCGAGACTCAAGGGCTGAGGAACTATTAAAGAGATGGGAAGAAAAATAGCATGGGGGAAATCGATTATTTTAATGAAGAACAAACTGATTATTCTGAATATTTGATAAAAGAATCGTTAAAGAAAAGGTATATTCTGGATGCATCAGTTATATCAAAATGGTACTATAAAAAAGATGAGGAAGATTTACATAACGCTTCCCTTATTTATGATAAGCTCAAATCAGAAAAATATATTTTATTTGCTCCAGATCTGTTGGTTTATGAATTATTGAATATATTTAGAACCAAATCAGAAATTAGCGACGAGAAAATATCTGAAATCCTGACAGAACTATATAATTCACTAGTAATTCTAGGAATAAATAAAAACTTGCTAACGAAATCCTTTTTGACTTCAAGGAGATTAGATATTACTGTATATGACAGTATTTATTTAACATTGTCAGAAGATTTAGCTGCATCTTTGATTACTGCTGATAAAAAGCTTTACCATGCTGCTAAAAATTCAAATTACAACTCAGTCTTACTTTCAGATTTCGTTCGAGAATATTATTGATTCTTAAAAGGTCTTGACTTATAAGATAGTTAATCGTATATTTCATCGTATGAAAATAACCGCAATAATTGCTGATGAGATAATTTCAGAAGTTAAAAAGCATACAAAAGGCAAAAATATTACAGAGTCTCTGGCGATAGCTTTAAAAGAATGGATTTCCTTAAAACATATCTTGGAGTTAAACAAAACTATTGAGGACAAGCCTTTAGAATTTAAGAAGGATTTTACAGCATCAAAGATTCGCGAAATAAACAGGAAGATATGATCATAATAGATACCTCTGTGTGGATAGAATTTCTTAAGAGAAATGAAAATGTATTTTCCATTATGAGAGAAAAAGTTGAAAAACAGCAAGTACTTGCAGTTGAATGTGTATTTGGAGAATTATTACAGGGAGCAAAAGATATCAAGGAACGAAAGATAATAGTTGATTATTGGAAAAATTTACCTAAGATTGAAGAATCTGGAATCTGGATTGAAGCTGGTTTTTATTCAGGAGAAAATGGTTTATATTCTAAAGGTGTCGGGTTAATAGATAGTGTGTTGATTGTTTTAGCAAGAAGGACGAATTCAGATGTGTGGACTTTCGATAAAAAATTGTTAAATGTGTTGGAAGATTCTCTAACATTTTCGATGTAGTATATATCTTTAAAATTTGTTCTCAAGTAGCCATTTATAAACTGGCAAAATTCTTATCTCTTTGTTTTCGAAATTGAGCGTGCTTCCCTAGTAGAATATGGCAGTGTTATCTGATTTGCTGAATTATATATCATGATTTATCCGATAATTTTGTAACTTGACTTATTAAATTATCGTATTAAAATAAAATAATGATTAAAAGAATATTGTTTAATGAATTAAAATCACATCTTTTGAAAAAGGAAATAAGTTTAATTATTGGCCCCAGACAATCAGGCAAGACCACATTAATGCTTTTGCTTAAGGATTTTTTGATAAAAGAGGGAGAGAGGGTTGTTTTTCTAAATCTTGATGTTGAGACTGACAGGAGTTATTTTTTATCTCAATCAAGACTAATTAGTAAGATCCAACTTGAGATAGGGAAGAATAAAGGATTTGTTTTTATTGATGAGATTCAAAGAAAAGAAGACGCTGGATTATTTTTAAAAGGTATTTATGACCTGAATTTACCTTACAAATTTATTGTTTCGGGCTCAGGTAGTATTGAGTTAAAAGAGAAAATTCATGAATCACTGGTGGGAAGAAAAAGGATTTTTGAGCTCACCACGCTAACTTTTGAAGAATTTGTAAATTTTAAGACCGATTATAAATATGAGAATAACCTGGATGAGTTCTTTGAAGTTGAAAACGATAGGACAAAAGAGATATTTGAAGAGTATTTGTATTTTGGAGGATATCCAAGAATAGTTCTTGCTGAATCTATATTGGAGAAACAGATTGAAATGAATGAGATTTACCAAAGTTACTTGGAAAAGGATATTTCATTTTTGTTAAATATCCAAAAAACTGAAGAGATTTCTGGTCTCGTTAAAATATTGGCTTCTCAGATTGGGAAATTGACTAATTTCTCAGAACTTTCAAATACTTTACGATTATCTAACCAAACTTTAAAAAAATATCTCTGGTATCTTGAAAAAACATTTATTATAAATAAAATTACTCCATTTTTTAAAAATGTAAGAAAAGAAATTACAAAATCTCCAGTTTACTATTTCTATGATTTAGGTTTAAGGAATTATTCTTTAGGGCTATTCAGTAGATTTGGTGAAATATATGATATAGGGTTTATATTTCAAAATTTTATTTTTAATATTTTAAGAAATACACTTAAGACAAGCTCTGCATCAATTAATTTCTGGAGAACTTTGGATAAGGCAGAGGTTGATTTTGTTGTTTCACCTGGAATAGAAATTTTTCCTATTGAGGTCAAATACAAATTCTTAAAAGACCCTGCTTTAGGGAGATCGCTTAGAAGTTTTATTGCAAAATATAATCCTAAAAAGGCTTTTGTTGTTAATTTGAATTATGAAAGTGCCATAAAAATTAATAGTACAGAAATATTTTTCCTACCATACCATAAAGTAAAAAATTTTATTAAATTAGCTAAAAATGATTGACGTTAATGATTTCTTTAGAAGCTCATAGCTTAAGATATGCGTAAAGCACCTTTGCGAAATCTTCCAGATCAACAAGATCCTCTTTTATCTTTCGATAAACGATCTTCCTGTCAAGATTAGCGTACTCATGAACGAGTATATTTCTGAATCCAGGCAGTTTTTCAATTCTGGCATGAAGTTCCTTGTCTATGATCTTCTTATCTTTCAGAAGGCTCAAAATGTCTGCATATGTATAAGGAACCTCTGCATCTACTTCGGACAAAGCCATGTTTCCTAGATCAAATAATGATTCTATGGCCAGATGCAAATTTCGCTCCCCCGTTGAGTAGATAAAGGCATCTGACAGGAATTCTGCTTCACCGTATTTCTCACGAACGATCCTCAAAATGCTGAAGTATTCTTCAAGTTTCTTAAATCTCCCCCTTAACCTTTCTTCTCTCTCGGTCAATGTTTTCATCACCTGACTTGAGCACCCAAGGTACAGCTGTAGTGGGTCTTTCGAAAGTACTCAAAATCCATAAATTTTCTCAAGAAGTCAAGCCTGAATTCGATGAGGTCTTCATTGTTTCGGATAAATATAGCTATCCCTGTATTCAGCACGTTGTAAACCACAGGAGAGTAGTTGTTGTTAAGAATCAAGAGATCGACATTATCACCATAATGATCGCCAAATTCTTTTATTAATCTTGTCAATATCTCCAACTTCTTTTCAAATTGTAGCTTCTGGTCATTGTCAAATGGTCTATGCTTTAGATAAATGGCAAAGTCAATATCGCTGAGAGGCCCCGCTCTACCTGTTATTTTGGATCCGAAGAGCAAGGCAAATAGAATATCTTCATCTGGCTCCAAAAATTTTCTGCTGCGTGTAATTATCTCGTACTTGTTCATAGGTAGATTCTACCATATCTGTAGATCTCTCGGAAATTTAAAGTGACACTAATATATAGTTTAATGTAACGGCTGAAGAGAGAAATGCTAACTAAAAGGTTGTCCATGAGAACATTTTGCTACAGTATAATTATTATAATGAATAAGGTTTATCGAAGGTTATGGCATTTAATCGGTGGTTCGTTTTTTCCCATACTCTCCATCTTTGTTTCAAGGAAAATTCTTCTTTTAACACTTGGCTCATTGTCAACTGTAGTATTTACCGTTGAGTTGGTCAGGCTTTTTTATCCTAAATTCAATAGCTGGATATACGGTCGTCTGCGTCGTGCTTTGAAGGAAGAGGAGAAGTTCAAATTGACGGGTACGACGTATCTTTTGATCGCGACTCTGTTTGTTTTTGCTTTTTTCGAAAAAGAGATAGCCGCGATTTCGCTGCTCTTTCTTTCGGTCGGTGATCTGATGGCGGGTATAGTTGGTGAAAAATATGGCCACATCAGGATATTTAATAAGAGCATCGAGGGAAGCATAGCCTGCTTCTTCTCATGCTGGGCAGTTGGTATTATCTTTTATTTTTTGAGATTTGTTGATTTGACCTCTGTCATTTTTAGTGGGTATACAGAGATGACAGTAAAGTTTCGGCCTCGGTTGCCTACAGATTCCATGCATATAATGAAGGTGTGGAACTGAGTTTAAATGGTGACCATAACAGAGCTTTTTCTGAAGTAAGAAAAAAATCCATCATGTCCCTCTCTTCTAAGGACAAAATGGTACCAAAATCTGAGAGCTAGTCCGAAACCAAAAAATATTAAATCGAGCGCTTGACAGCCCCCTGAATTTTAGTATAATATGATAACGGTATCATGGTAACGGTATCATACTTCAATTGTGCTATACCGAAAGGGTTAAAGGTATGAACCACCGCGAACGTGTATTGGCTGTGTTTGAGGGCAAGTATATAGACCGACCGCCGATGTGGTATGGGGCTCATCCAGAGACGACAGCGAATGTGGCTAGGATGCTGGGCGTGTCTGTTAACGAAAAGGAAGTATTCCTTGAAAGACCAGAGGAGAGATTGATGTCATCGTCGTTGCCACGGCATCAACAACACCAGTCGGCAACAGTGAGTTCTGAAGAAAGCGAGGAGAAGGTCCTTGAAGCCTTAGGGATCGACTTCCGCACAGTTCGACCAGAGTATATTGGTGAGCCATTTGAGACCTTCGCCGATGGGACTTATATGACCGAATGGGGCATCAGGCGAGGTGGCCTCTATTGGGGTCAGGCTTTAAGTCATCCACTGGCAGAAGCTAATAGTCTGAAGGACTTAGAAAATTATGATTGGCCCGATCCAGCTCTATGGAGGGTAGATCAAGTGCCTGAACTAGCACGTCGCTATAGCAATTATTGTATCATTGGGGGTGCATGGTCGCCATTCTTTCATGATGTAATTGAATTATTCGGTATGGAGAAGGCCTGCTTTCTGATGTTTGACCAACCTGATTTGATTGAGGCTGTGGTGGACCGCTGTTCCGAGTTCTACCTGGATCAAACCCGTCGAATGTTCTCCAAATACTCCAAGCATATTGACATGTTCTTCTTTGGTAACGACTTCGGTAGCCAGCAAGGATTGATGATCTCTCCGAAAATGTGGCGTCGCTTCTTTCGCGAGCCTATTCGTCGGATGATCGATCTTGCCCACAGGTATGGGATCAGGACGGCTTTACATTCTTGCGGTAGTATTTGGGAAATTATCCCTGACTTGATTGAGATGGGAGTAGATGCTTTAAACCCGATTCAGCCAACTGCTAATGGTATGGATCCTGAGCGATTATGTCGTGAGTTTGGCAAAGACTTGGTATTTTTCGGGGGGATAGACGTAACCCATATTCTTCGTGAATGTACGCCCGAACAGGTTCGACTTGAGGTTAGACGTGTTATTAATATTATGAGCTATGCAAAAGGGTTTATCTTGGCTCCATCGCATGACTTCCTGTTACCAGAAGTGCCGGCTGAGAACATCATCGCATTGTATCAGGAAGGGAGCTGCACTATTTAATTATATCAACGTGGAAAGTTTAAACATTCTTTGGATGTATTTATGATGATACTAATTGAAGGCAGCAACTATTAATAAATATGAATAATAACGCAAATCCAAAAATTGCAAGTATAACCATAACCTAATAAGTTATTTAAAAAAGAGATGCAATAATGACGAAGTTCTTAGTGGGTACTGATATAGGCACCTCAAGCACCAAAAGTGTGGTAATTGATATTGAGGGGAATATCCTGGCTTCACACGCCAAGAGCTATTCACTTATACAAAAAAAGAATTCAAGTGAAAAATTCCCTGGTATTAAGGCTGAGCACAGGCCTGAGGAGGACTACTGGGATGCAGTTGCAGAGACGATATCTGTTTCAATACATAATTCTAAAATAAGCCCCTCGGAGATAGCAGGTGTGAGTGTTAGTGCTCTATCTCCTGCATGTATTATAGTGGATAAAGACCTGCGTCCCTTAGCCAATGCGCACATCTGGATGGACCGTAGGGCTACAGCTGAGTGCCAGGCTATTCGAGATGAACTTGGGGATGAGA
>JAMDDV010000003.1 GCA_023488455.1 Actinomycetota bacterium
GGCTATAAATTTGGCGTTCTTGAATATTATTTTTGTATTATATTCTCATTGCTGATTCCGGTGATCCTGGTTCTGCTCACCAGAGATAACCTGCTCTCTTTAATTTCTCTTTTAGCTATCTTTCCCGCCATATTGACTTTGAAAAGAGTAGCTTCCAGGCCAGATGCAAAAACTTTAATCCAGATACTTTCAAATACCGGCATCATATTGCTTATTTTTAGTGTTTTATTTTCTCTGGGCTGGATATTATGATTATTAGTGATATCAAATTAAAAAAATATGAAATAAATCTAAATAAGCCTCTCTGGGTCAAAGGTTTTAAAATAACCTGCAGGCATGGAATCATAATAATGCTGAAAACCAGCGAAGGTGAAATAGGGTATGGTGAAGTTTCTCCCCTGCCAAACTTTCATCAGGAAAATTTTAAGGAAGCAGCAGGCCAATTAATAGAAATTAAAGATAAAATCATCAGATATGAAATTGATGAAAATCTTTTTACCTTTAATAAGCAGTTAAGTTCTCCTTTTGAAAACCTAGGATTGTTTCCTTCTGTCCAGTTTGGATTAGAGATGGCCTTACTAAATATTTTTTATTCTAAAAAAAATTACAGCTTTTTTAGCAGGGAAGATGCTGGAAAAATAACTGTAAACAAATTAATACCAAAAGGTACTTCCCTTTCAAAAAAATATGTTAAAGAAATAATAAATGATGGTTTTAAATCCATTAAAATAAAAGTGGGTCATAATAGCCCTGATGTGGATATAGATCGTGTTTTAAAGTTAAAATCTTTTTTGCCACAAAATATTTCTATAAGATTAGATGCCAATGGCAGTTGGAGCCTGGAAGATGCTATTTATTTTGTTTTAAAAACTGGAAAAGATAATATTGAATATATTGAAGACCCTTTAAATGATTTGAGAAAGTTGAAACTTTTTTATCATAAAACAAGATTTCCAATTGCAATTGATGAATCCTTATTAGAATTTTGTAAAAATCATATATTTAATAATAAGATCATTACGGCAGTTGTCCTTAAACCCAGTCTGATTGGTGGATTTTTCAAGACTGCCTATTTTATAAATAAGGCCCGAAGCAAGCATATAAAAGTAATTTTAAGCAATACATTACAGACAGGCCCGGCCTTGTCAGCGATTGCCCTTTTCGCAGCACAGATGGGGCTTTATGATACACCCATGGGACTTGATACTCTACAATATTTCCATGAAGATTTGCTTAAGGAGTACTTTCCCATTGAAAATGGAGAAATTAATTTATTCAAATTGATAGAGATATTTAGAAAAATAAGGCTGGATTTACTACTGGACCTGCAATTTAATCACAATTAAATATTGATGAATATAAAAGGCAGAAGAAAGATAAATATAATTCGCGGCTGCCAATATTTAAAAGAAGTAAAACAGAGTTTAAAAAAAATAAAAGCTGAACCAGGTGAGAAACTTGCCATACTAAGCAATAATTGCCCTCAATTTGCCCTTCTGGTGCAGGCCTGCTGGGAGCTGGGAATTATAGTGGTCCCAGTCAGTTTAAAATATCCTTATAAAAAAACATATTCAATACTAAGAAATATTAAATGCACAAAAGTAATAATAGAAGATGATTTAAATTACCAGGATAGTCCTTTAATAAAATCCTTCCTGCTGAAAGACCTTGTAAAAATAAAAAATTTTGAATTCTGTATTTTAAAGCTAGGTAAATTAAATAAACCACTTGATAATCCGTCAAATATCATCTTTTCTTCTGGAACCCAGGATAGTCCCAAGGCAATTCTCCATACTATTCAAAATCATTATTACAGTGCCCTTGGCTCTCATGAAAATATATATTTTGGACGCGAACATAACTGGCTGGCCAGCTTGCCCATGTATCACATAAGCGGCTTTTCCATTCTAATGAGGTCCATGTTGAATGAAGGAGGTATTGGGTTTTATACTCCAAAAATACCCATCGATAAAGCAATATCTGAGCTTAATATTACCCATATCTCACTGGTTCCTGCTCAGCTTTACCAGTTGCTTGAAGATAAAGAAGCCATCACAAAATTGGGAAATTTAAAAGCAATATTGCTGGGTGGTGCTTCTATCCCATTTAATCTTATTGAAAGAGCTCTTTCTTTTAACTTACCTATATATAAGAGCTATGGTTCAACTGAAATGGCATCGCAAATCTCTACTACCAAGCCTGGGGACGGCATTGAGCATCTTAAGACTTCAGGGAAAGTCTTAAATTACCGGGAATTAAAAGTAGCTAGTGACCAAGAGATCCTGGTGAAAGGCAAAACCCTGTTCAGGGGATACCTAGAAGGAGAAAAATTAGTATCCCCATTTAATGAAGATGGCTGGTTTAAAACTGGAGATCTAGGTTATTTGGACGAGGATCATTACCTTAATATTACCGGTAGAAAAGATTCCATGTTTATATCTGGGGGAGAAAACGTTTATCCTGAAGAAATAGAAGCAGAGCTGGAAACGATCCCTGGCGTTATCAACTCCATGGTTGTTCCCATAAGACACCCTGAATATGGGGAAGTGCCAGTAGCTTTTATAAAGGCAGAACGGTTTGAAAAGCTTGATGTTGAATTTATAAAAAAAACTTTATCAGGCAGTATTGAAAATTTTAAAATTCCAAAGTATTTCTTTGATTGGCCGGAAAAACTAACTACAGATATTAAACCTTCCCGAAACATCTTGAAAAAAATCGCTACAGATTTAATCAAAAATCTAAAATAATTTCCCATGACAGATTCGACACCCTCAAATGATGAAAATACCATTTCTTTTCTAACTAATTTATCCAATATTATTTAAACTTTCCTTCAGAACCTAAAATCCCGCACTTTTAATAACTATGAGCTCAATTAATCGAAAAATATATTGATCTTTTATTTTATCATAGTTATTATTAATACTATGTCATATGTTATCCAACAAAAAATCGGGAAATACACCTATGTTTACGAAGTCGAAAGCTACTGGGATAAAGCGAAGAAACAACCTCGACAGAAAAGGAAATATGTCGGTAAAAAGGACCCCGATACAGGGGAGATCATCGCAGTGCAAAAGGGATTTGTCCCACGCGTTGCACGAGACTTCGGCCACATCCATCTGATTATAAATATCGTTAACCGGATAGGTCTATTCAAAGTGTTGAAGGAAGTCTTTCCTGATTTGTATCAGGAGCTGCTCTATCTTAGCCTTTTCCAGGTCCTGGAATCAAAACCGCTCTACCTCTTCAAGCCCTGGGCTGAAGGCAGTCTCATAGAAGATGGACTTGAGCTCTCCTCCCAGCGTATCAGCAGTATTACAGAGGAGCTGGGCAAGAGGGAGGAACTTCGAACCATGTTCTTTCGCTCATGGGCAAAAAATCAAGGGGATATTAAAGGGATCATTTTTGATATCACCTCACTCTCATCCTATTCGAAGCTCATTGAGTACCTTGAATGGGGATACAACCGTGATGGGGATAAACTTCCACAGGTCAATTTGGGGCTGATTGTGGGCCAGCCCTCTGAGCTGCCCATTGCCTACAGGATCTACCCAGGGAGCATAGCCGATGTGAGCACGCTAAAAAATATAATCCTGTTGTTGGAGTACCTGGGAGTAAGTGAGTTCACGTTCATCCTGGATAGAGGGTTTTACAGCACGGCCAATATCAATCAGATGCAAGATGAGCGGATCAACTTTGTGCTTCCCCTGTCATTTAGCACGAAGTTGTCCTCACAGCTGATTTCAAGGCACCTCAAGGCCCTCCATTCACCGCTAAATGGGTTTTACTACAAGGGCAGGCCTATGTTTCACGTGAGGGTAAAGATGGAGGTCGCGGGATCTACTGTATACGCTCACCTTTACCATGATGAGAAGCGAAGGGCAGAGGAGCTTGAGCATTTAATGAGGCGCATTGTTGAGATAGAGGCTGCAGTTTTGGGGAAGGAGTTTTGGAATATCAAGGATGTAGAGGAGTACCTAAGTCAGAGCTTTTCGCGCAGCATGAGCTTATTTGAAATCACAAAAGAAGAGGGTCGCTACAGGTTAGTGCGCAGGGCGAAGGCGATCTCAAGGCTGATGAACAGGATGGGGAAGACGATTCTTGTAACGAACAACTCAGCCCTGGGGCGAGAAGATATATTGAACCTATATCGGCGCAAAGACGTTCTTGAGAAGATGTTTGACAGCATCAAGAATGAATTGGAGGGAGGACGATTAAAGGTTAGCTCCCGTGAAGCGATGGAAGGGCGGATATTCCTTACCTATCTCTCCCTCATCTTGTACTCTGCGCTTAGCAAAATCATGGGTGAGAAGAATCTGTACAAAACCTATACGCTTGCTGAGGTCTTTTACGAGCTGAAGAAATTAAAGGTCGTGACGTTGAGCAATGGGAAGTCCTATATGACGGAGATTTCGAAAACTCAAAGAACTCTTTTTGAATACTTTGGCGTTCCTATCCCAGTAGGACCTTAGAAAACATAGTTATTAAAAGTGCGGGATTTTAGGTCAGAACAGCTTTAAGCAAAAATAAAATTAAAGATTTTGTAGAATTTTTTTTATGTTTTCTGGGATGGGCATACCTTTTTTGCTGTTAAAATCAACCACTGCATGGACTGTTTTAACCTGTGCTGCTACCTTGCCATTCTTTTTATTGAAAGTGAAATTCAATGTAAAAGAACTATTGCCTGTTAATTCAGCATTTAAAATTACTTCTATAATTTCACCAACTTTAATCGGAATCCTATAATCAGCTTCGGCATGCACAATTGGAATTAGATATTCTTTTCTATCCAATATATCAGATATTTTTAAACCCATTTTATATAATAATTTTTCATAGCAATCATGAGCAATTAAAAAAAGGTTGGCAAAAAAAAGTCCCCCAGCAGCATCAGTATGGTAAAATTTTATGGTCTCTTCATATTTATACATGATAATCTTTGTCCAGTATTATTTTAAAATTCAGAATCATCCCTTTAAACAAGTTAAAATTTAACATTACATCTTATAAAAAATTTTTCCCGCTATTATACACAAAGAAGAAGATATTTTGTTGCAGAATGCCCCGAAATAGGGACTGTCAGCCAGGGATGCACAATAGAAGATTGCAGCTCTGAAGTCATTTTATTATTTCCCTATTTATCTGTATGTTTCTTTAAATATATTCAATCTGTCTATGCTTATCCCGTTTTTTCTAATTTCGCTTTCTAAATCTTTACCCAAAGGATAATTACTGCCCAGGTCAAACGTTATTAACGGTTTATTAATAGATTTTATATATTCGAATTCATTATAACAATTGTATTTCAAGAGGTGATGCCAGATGGTTCTTTCTTTGCCAAGTAAATAAAAAATAGCAGTAAACATTGTATATCTTTCTCTTTGATACGAACTCCCACCGCCCCCTATGGCAAGTATATATTTATCATCACCTTCATTTAAAATAAAAAAACTTTCCAATCTATTGCGAAAATTAAACCTAAAATTGGTTCCATCTTTCAGTAATAGATTTGTTTTTCTTTCATAATTATATTTAAATCTCTTCTTTGACCAATCATTGAGGTTAAACTTTTTTATCTTTTTGGATAAGATATCAATCGTTCCAGAATTGAAGGTTTTTTAATAATTGTTCATACTGTATTTCCTTGCTGATGTATTTCATTTCGAGCCTTTTCCTTATCACATTAAATACTAATATACTAATACAAACTCTATTGTCCTAACAGCTAATACACCGAAATCGAGCTTAATAATAGATGTCAGGAGATCTGTTGAATGTAAAATTAATTGTCACTATCATATTGACGTCAGAAGGTTAATTTTGGAGTTGAATAATGGATGATGATTTTTACGCTCTACCAGATGGTTACGAGGATGAAGATTATATATTGGCAACGTATTTCATTAAAACCGAGCCCAATGAAAATATAATTGAAAAGACAAAGGCCATAGCCATAGAGCAAACCACGGGCACATGGACTCCTGTTCCTGGTGAAACTCCTGATCTTCGCAAAAGACATCTGGGTAAGGTTGTATCTATTTGGGAGACTCCGGACTACGAATTGGAGATCAACAAAGATGCTGATGCCAGATATTTCATCTTCCAGGTTGCCTACCCTGTTGAGAATATTGGTCTCAATCTTCCCCTGCTGTTAACAACTACCTTGGGAGAGATATCTTTCACAAGAAATCTGAAGTTGGTTGATATCAGCTTTCCAAGATCTTTCC
The DNA here is from genome assembly GCA_023488455.1 of Actinomycetota bacterium. The sequence goes on from JAMDDV010000003.1 coordinate 6,231, forward strand.
TTGCTCAATTTCCAGGTCCTCGATTTGGAATAGATGGAATAAGAAAAATTCTCAATGTTCAGGATAGACCCCTACTAAATAATATGATAAAGCCCTGCACGGGATACAGCCCTGAGGTTGGAAGGGATCTTTTCTATGAGGTAGCGCGTGGTGGAGTTGATATTATTAAGGACGATGAACTTCTATGCAATATGCCATTTAACCAGGTAGTTGATAGGGTAAAGCTTAACATGGAAGCTGTTCGCATGGCATATGAAGAAAAGAAAGAGATGACACTCTACACTGTCAACGTTTCGGACAGACCCGACAGATGCATTGAAAATGCGCGCAGGGCAGTAGATGTTGGAGCAAATGCGATAATGGTTAACTATCTCACAGTTGGCCCATCGATACTCTCCGCCCTTGCAGAAGATGACAGTGTTAATGTTCCAATCCTTGCCCACCTAAATTTTGCTGGAGCAATCTCAAGCTCTTCCTTCTCTGGTGTTTCATCTCACCTTATACTGGGAAAAATACCCAGGATTGCAGGCGCTGATATGGTCATATATCCAGCTCCATATGGCAAATGCAGTTTTCTTAACTCCAAGTACATAAAGGTAGCGCAGAATTTAACGCTTCCTTTGAGCTCAATAGAGTCGGCGTGGCCTATCCCAAGCGCTGGCATCTATCAAGGCGTGGTACCTCAGCTAATAAAGGATTTAGGAAATGACTGCATTATAGCTGCGGGCGGTGCTATACATGGACACCCAATGGGACCAAAAGCAGGTGCCACAGCTTTTAGACAGGCAATAGATGCAGTCATGAAAGGCGTTGACTTAAGAGAGAAATCACAGAGTTCTCCCGAGCTCAAAGCAGCACTGGATCTATGGGGTATGTATGGAGAAGAAAACAAAGATCTTTTTAAGATGAAAAAAGGATAGTTACATAAAAAAATTGCTTCTTAAGGCTTCTTAGAAAATGCCATACGACATCGATTTAATGATAAAGGTCTGCAACCTATATTACATAAACCACCTCACCCAAAATGAAATCGCAGAGCGCCTTAAGATATCCAGGTACCAGGTATCGAGAATGATCGATAAGGCACTGGTTGATGGGATTGTAAAGATTACTATTGCTGATGCACCTTCAAAGTTTTCCAGCCTCAATAGAGAACTTGAAGAAAGATTTAAGCTAAAGAGGGCAATTGTAATTGATGATCCAGGCTTATCAAATAATGATCTAAAAGCGAGGTTAGGCACAGCAGCAGCAAGTTACCTTCAGGAAATAATTAAGGATGGGGATGTGATCGGGGTTTCGTGGGGGACGACGGTAAATGAAATGGTTAAAGCGCTACCTCCAAAAATAAATAGGAGGGTTGAGGTGGTTCAGATAACTGGAGGCAGTCATCAGCTCTCTATGGATTTGAACTGCCACGATGTCGCTCGAAGGCTCGCTGTAAAATTCGGGGTAGAGCCACACCTCCTCTATGCCCCAGCTCTGGTTGACAGCAAGGAGATGCGCGATCTACTTATCAAAGATTCCAACATCAAAAGGACATTCGACTACTTCGAAAATATCACCATTGCTCTTGTGGGAATAGGGACGCTTTCTCCAAAAATACACTCAACACTGGTTGAAAGTGGTCATCTCTCAGAAAGGGACGTGAAAATATTATTAGAAGCAGGTGCAGTTGGTGATATATTTTCACGCTTCTTCGATATAAACGGCAACATATGCGATACAGAACTAAATGACAGGGTTATAGCAATGTCTCCAGATCAACTAATGAAAGTTCCCTACAGGGTTGGAATTGCTGGCGGATCTCATAAGGCTCTTGCAATACTGGGTGCAATAATGGGAGAGCTTGTAAATATATTACTTACCGATAGCACAACCGCTGAGGAAATCCTAAGAATTAGCTCCAAATAAGACTCTATTTTCTCAGAATTAACATTAGCAGAATTAACATTTGACAGCAAGCCACGTTTAAATTAAACTCATCATAATTGCATCACCGCAATATTGTGCAGTATTTCGCTGATAGATAAATTACCATTCTTAAAAAGGAGATATGTTGCCAGATAAGATCGGTGCTTCTAAATTAAAATCAAGGCAAGAAAAGTCCTTCCCCACCCACATGCAGACCCTCGATTTCGATGTGGCTAAGTTAAATCTAAGCCCCAAGCTCCAGAAAAGCCTGTACCTGAAAATGCTAGAAATAAGAAGGTTTGAGGAAAGGGCGATAGAGCTCTACCAGAAAGGTGTGATCTGGGGTTATCTACATCCATGTATTGGAGAAGAGGCTGTTGCTGTGGGTACATGCCTTGCCATAAATAGAGATGACTACATAATCAGTACTCATAGGGGGCATGGTCACTGCATTGCAAAGGGTGGTGAGCTCTCCAGGATGATGGCCGAGCTTCTAGGCAAGGAAACCGGGTACTGCAAGGGAAGGGGTGGATCGATGCATATAGCTGATACCTCTCTTGGAATACTTGGCGCAAATGGCATTGTGGGAGGAGGAATTCCTATTGTGCTCGGTGCTGGTATCACAAGCCAGTTGAGCAAAAATAACAGGGTCTCAATCTGCTTTTTCGGAGATGGTGCTGCAAACAACGGAGTGCTGCACGAATCCATGAACATGGCCGCCATCTGGAAGCTCCCTATAATCTATTTATGCGAGAACAATCAGTACGCCATCTCAATGCACGTCTGTAAATCAACATCAATTGCAAACATTGGGGAGAGGGCCTGTGCGTATGGAATTCCAGGAGCAGTTATAGATGGAATGGACGTCGAGGAGGTTTACGCCGCTACTAAAGCGGCAGCCAAAAGGGCAAGATCTGGAGATGGCCCAAGTCTTATCGAAGCAAAGACGTATAGATTTTATGGACATCACCCAAATGACCCTGGTGCTTACAGAGATAAGAAAGAGGTCGAGTTCTTTAAGGCCAACAAAGACCCCCTGACGAATTATCAAAAGAAACTCTTAGACAGAAAGACAATAAGCCAGAAAGACCTCGATGATATGGAGGCAGATATCAAGACAAGGATAGATGAAGCGGTTGATTTCGCTATGAACAGCCCAGAGACAACACCGGATGAATTCATAAAAGAGATTTCCGAGATGTTTTAGAAGACACTGAGATAGCATTCTCAAGTTAAGAGGAGAATTTATGAGGGAAATTGATTACAGGACAGCTCTAAGAGAAGCAATGGACGAGGAGATGGAAAAGGATGCGAGGGTCTTTCTTATTGGAGAAGACCTGTGTCTTTACGGTGGAGCATTTAGGGTTACACAGGGGCTTTTTGAAAAATACGGCCCTGATAGGGTTAGAAGCACTCCGATATCCGAGACGGCAATAGTTGGTGCTGCTGTCGGTGGTGCTATGACAGGCTATAGACCAATTGCAGAGATCATGTTCGTAGATTTTACGACCCTGGCTATGGATCAGATAGTAAATCAGGCCGCAAAGATAAAATACATGACTGGTGACACCCTAAAATGCCCGGTTGTCATCAGAACCCAGGGAGGAAGTGGAAGGGGAATTGCCGCCCAGCACTCGCAAAGCCTCGAGGCATGGTTTTTCCATGTTCCGGGACTGAAGGTCGTGATGCCATCAACACCCTATGATGCAAAAGGACTGCTTAAAACAGCTATTGCAGACGATAGCCCTGTTATGTTCATTGAGCATAAGATGCTCTATTTAACGAAAGGTGAAGTTCCAGATGGTGAATACTACATTCCTTTTGGAGAAGCAAATATCTTAAGGGAGGGCACTGATATCACCATAGTAAGCTATTCTCTCATGGCACTGCGCTCGCTGGAAGCTGCAAATGAGCTTGAAAGCGAGGGAATCAGCTGCGAGGCAATCGACTTAAGAACCCTTGTCCCAATGGATAAGAAAACCATCTTAGATTCAGTTAGCAAGACAAACAGGCTCGTCATCGTGCATGAGGCATGCAAAAGAGGTGGAGTTGGAGCAGAGATATCTGCAATAGTTAGCGAGGAGGCTTTTGATTGCCTCGATGCCCCGATAAAGAGGGTGGCAGGGCTGGATACGGCAATCCCGTATAACTCAACGCTTGAGAAGATGTGCGTTCCAACCAAAAGCGATATTATAAACGCATGCCGTGAAATAGTATCCAGGTAACATTCAAGTAAGGGGGTTAAGAATGGCGTATGTAAATACAAAGGAGATGCTCTCAAGAGCTCGGCATGAGGGATATGCCGTTGGTGCCTTCAATATAGTGGATTACACAACGATGGAAGCAGTTGTCATGGCTGCGCACGACATGAGGGCTCCTGTGATCATCCAGACTTCACAAAAAACGGTAGAGCAGATGGGATTTGACATACTGCCTGCCATAGCAAGGACTCTGGCAGCAAGAACAGATGTCCCAGTTGCCATGATACTCGATCACGGCACCAAGATGGACGTGATCGAGGGCTGTATTGCCGCTGGCTGGACCTCTGTCATGATAGATGCATCCGCATATCCTTTTGATGAGAACGTCAGGTTGACCAAACACGTCGTGGAGCTAGCTCACGGGAAAGGGATTACGGTGGAGGGGGAACTTGGCCACATCGGTGGCAAGGAAGAGCATATAGATGTTGAAACTGACCAGGAGCTTCTAACTGAACCTGAGATGGTTGTGAAGTTTCATGAGCTCACGGGTGTCGACTCGCTTGCAGTTGGAATAGGCACCAAACACGGCCTCTACAAATCAAAGGATGTTAAGCTTGACTTTGATCGCCTGGGAAAGATTATGGAGCTGACCGATTTCCCTATAATAATCCACGGCTGCTCGGACCTAAGCGATGAGAACATAAATAGGTTAGTCTCTTATCACCCATCCAAGATGAACATATCCACCGAGATCAAGTACAGATACCTTGATTCTTATACCAAGTATATTAACGATCATCCAGATGAATACGAACCAATAAAGTGCGTAAAATATGTGCTCGATGAGGTCTATGATCTTGTAAAGGGCATAATGATCAAATTTGGAAGCGCAGGAAAGGCTTGAAAGATGAAAAGATATGAGTGTGATCTGCACTGTCACAGTACCCGATCTGATGGCAACGACAGTCCAAAAGAGTTAATTGATAATGCTGCATCCCTGGGCATGAGGGCAATTGCCATCGTCGATCACGATATAGATCCCCCTCTCGTCATAGCTCTTGATGATGGCAGGGAGATTGACATCTTATCATATGCAAAGGGGAAAGGCCTGGAGCTAATCTTGGGATATGAGTTCTCATGCGATACTAACGTAGATGACGTACACATAATCGGCTATCGCTGCGAATGGAGGAGCAAACTAATCCAGGATGAGGTCCAGGCAGCAGAGGACTCTAAAGTCTACGCATATCGCGATCTCTGCGAAGTGTTAACCAGATATGGAATGCCAATTGATTACGAGAATGAAGTGCTTACCTACACTCAGGATGGCGAGGTTAAGCATAGACTCCCTAAAGAGGTACAGCGAAAGCATATATTCGAGCTCATGGCGCAAAAGGGTTACACCAGGTCCTGGGATGAGGCCAAAATATTGGTTAGAGATGATCCAAGGCTAAATGTCAAAAGAAAGAAGATCGATCCCATAAGGGCAATAGGGGTCATTCACGGCTCTAGTGGTATTGCAGTATTAGCCCATCCACATCTTATTGATGAGGAGGTCCACCCGCAGGAGGGTCTAACTTTTACAAGGGATGAATATATTGAAAAGCTCCTTGGTGTTGGACTTGACGGTATAGAGTCATCCTACACATACGATAAGACCACCTACAAGGGCAGCCTTACAAAAGAACAGATAAAATATGAGGTAGAAGAGAAATATAGAAACAGAGTCAAATTTTTCACAGGTGGCTCTGACTATCATAACGATTCCAAAAAGGGCGTGGAAAACCCCAGATACATTGGTGAGGCCGGCATCTCTTTTGATGAGTTCAAAAAGATATTTTATTAGAAAAAGATATTAACCCTGAGAATTTCATTTCAGTTCATACTTGGATATAGATTGTGGAATATAATCAAGAAAAATACATACTAACTGTAAAAGGCCCAATTAGGCCAGATGACTTGGGCGTTACAGATACTCATAACCATGTTTGGGTCCAAAGAGTAGGAAATTACACATTCAATTCTTCTCTTATAATTGATGATTTTCAATTAATAAAAAGAGAGTTAATTAAATATAGAGATGCTGGTGGTTATTCTGTTATTGATTGTCAACCCGGGGGTTGTGGACGTAATGGCAATAAATTGTATCAATTATCAAAGGATACTGGAGTAAACATAATTGCTGTCACGGGATTTCATAAACGGGAATTTTATCCATCAAGTTCTCCAATTTGGAAAATGAATAAAAGGCAAGCTGCAAATTTCTTCATAGAGGAGATAGAAATTGGACTGAATGAAACATTAAATAGTGGAAATAATATTAAAGCTGGATTGATAAAAATCGCTTTTATAGATAAATTAGAAGAAAAATACCTGATCTTAACCGAAGCAGCAATACAGGCAGCATTAGCAACGAACGTATCAATCATGGCACATACAGAGAGAGGCAGAAACGTGGAAACATTGATAACCTTTTTTGAGGTGCAAGGCATTCCACTCTCAAGGGTAATGCTGTGTCATATGGATAAAAGAAATGATGCTAAACTCCACAAATTATTGGCTGATAAATCTTTGTATCTCGAATATGATACTTTTTTAAGAAAGAAATATAATCCGGATGAAAATGTCTGGCCTTTGCTGACCAAAATGGCAGAAATTGGCTACCACACAAATATTCTGATTGGCAGCGACATGGGGGAGCTTCATATGTGGCGACAGAATAGTCAGTCAGGTTTGGCAGGATTTTTCACAAATATCATAAAGAAAATGTCAGAAATTAATATAAAGAAAGATGCCATAGATAATATGCTTAGAGGGAATGCTTCAAATTTTTTAAGTATAAAAAAATAGCATTTATATTTTTTAAAGCGCCTGAGCCATCAAATACACAAAAATACATTAAAGACCAACGTCAAAATAAAAAAGTAGAGCTACATTCTTTATTTATTATCATCTATCTTTTTTTGCAAGAAATATTTTTTTAGTTCGTCAAAGTTGTATGAATCGCTTTCTAAAAATTCAAAAAACCTATTCTCTCGCTCCGACACCTCTTTGGCTTTATCGATAAGAGATTTTACATCAATAAGATCCAATGGAACCTTCAAAAGGCCGTTTTCATCTCCGTGCAAGAAGTCACCATTTTTTATCATCAGTCCGCAAATGGAAACCGTCGTTCCTAAATCTATAAAGTTATAATTTCCATGAGACACTACTAAACCAGTAGAAAAAATCTGAAAACCTTCCGCCATTTTGCGAATTCCGGCCAAATCACGAACACCGCAATCAGTGGCAATACCAGATACCCCCATTTTCTGAAAAGCCCTTACCACCATATCTCCTGTTGCACAACATCGAGTACGATCGGCACCTACATTTTTATACACAACTATCACGGGCTTAGGAGACTCATCAATCAAATCCAGAAGTTCTGTAAATTTATTATACCTTGCTGGGTTAATTGGCCCAGACGTTGTATTATCTATAGTACATGTCACAGCATAACCTACCAAAGGTTCTAGTCCCGGCGTTAGGCATTTAAGTTCAGCAGATGCATAACCATCAGTATTGTCCCTAACTTTAAAGGCTTCAATTGCATTTGATATTGTCGGGCTGTTAAAAGACCGGAGCTTATTTAAATCTTCAATAGAAATCATACTTCTCAAAGTCCTCCCTTTTACTTAATTGTTTTACAAAACTTCTTCTAAGCCTAATGATTTGGCTAATTTAACTATTGGTTGCCATACATAATCAGGGATGGGTATCCCATTCTTACTTCTATATTTACGGAGTCGTCTCTCTAAATCTCCAGGAATTAATACTTCCTTAAAGCCAGGAGCTGGTGGTACACCTCTTACTCTTCTCTCCATTTCATCTATACGATTAGCATATTCGTTAAACGATTGAAAAAGATCAAATTTAAAGACAATCATGATAAAACCAGTATGCCTGAAAATACCACCGCGCTTTTCTTCAACAAATGAATCAGCATCTGAAAAGATCCTACCTAGAAATTCATTTGCAAGCATAAGTGAATATCCCTTATGACCACCAAAAGGTAATAGAGCTCCACCATTAAAATAATCTTCTGGATTACAAGTTGGATTACCCTTTTTATCAACAATATAACCCTTCGGAACTTTCTTTTTATTTTCTCTAGCAAAACGTATCTTAGTTGCTGAACAAGCTGTTGTTGCAAAATCAATAATCATTGGAGGTTCATTCCCTGCAGGAAAGCCCATCGCAAATGGGTTTGCATGTAATACTGGTTTAGAACCCCCATATGGTACAGCAGCTGGAATTTCTTCGCCAAAACCACCACTCCAAATCATTGAAATCATTTTTTTGTACGTAGCCATTTCAACATATTCTCCAACTCTACCGGTGTGCGTAGTCTGTACTCCGCCAACAATAGAGATATTACTTTTTTCAGCTTTTCTTATGGCTATCTCCATTGCATACTTGGCTGTTGTGTGTCCAAAAGTCCAGTTGCCTTTTATAAGAGCACTGTTAGGAGTTTCATGTATAATTTCCGGCCATGCCGTAGGAATAAGTGCCCCAGCTTCTATTAAATCAACATAACCTGGTAATTTGCAAATACCATGCGTATCAACGCCACTCAAATCCGCCGAAACTAAAGCTTCTGCAAGACGATTCGCGTTTCGCTCATCTGCTCCCACCGCTAAAATAATTGTTTTAATTATCCTACTTAATTCATCCGCTGTCTTAACTACCATAACTGTTATCCCTATTTTGTATTAATGTTGTAAACACATAAATATAAGAATTAATTTTTTTATAATTAATTCAAAAATTCATTTAACTCTCCCGTAATCATCTTCTAACCTGACATGGTCATGTACTTCCGGAGTTGATACTTCCACAACTATAATATCTTCTATTGCTTTCAATCGATGTTTAACTCCAGGTTTTATTCTTATGGCTTCTCCCCTATTTAATATCTCAGTCACCGAATCTCCATCTTCATGTGCTAAAAATAATTCAGCCTTCCCCTCCAAGATGTATATTGTTTCGTCTTTTATTTCATGGTAGGCATAACTCAATCTATGACCCTTTTTAACCCAAAAAACTTTGCCAATATACTTATTATTAACCGCAAACCAGTGTTCTTGTCCCCATGGTCTTTTAACTATTTTTATTTTATTTTTAGTCATTTAACTTCCAATTTATTACCATAAAAATAAAAATCATCTCAATGCTCATTTAAACTACTCATTAACTCATCTAATTCTTTGTATTTAACTTTAAGAAATTTATATAGTTCTATCCAAAATTTATACAATTTGTTATATTTCTCAAACTCAATCTTATTTACATTGATTGTCTCGGGTTTTCCAATCCATTTTTTTATTTCCGAACAATCATTAAACACACCTATGGCCTTGCCTGCTAAAAATGCATTAGCGAATGGCGCATCCTGAATAGAAGAAAAATAAGCACATTCTATTCCAATAATATTAGTTACTATTTCTCTCCATAGCTTATTTTTAAAACCACCTCCAACCAAAAAAATTGGCGGCTTAATATTTATTGTTCTATTTTTTAAAAGATCGATGGTGTGATAAACACCTAAACCAACAGATTCCATCGCCGACCTGATCAAACTGCCCCGATCATGATTTAAAGAGAGACCGAATAGACCGCCCTTAGAATATCTATCCCAATAGGGAGGGCCTTCCCTTACAAGAAATGGAAACGTTATAAGTCCATTACTGCCAGGAGGTATGTTTAATGCTTCTCTCTCCATCATTTTGTAAAGTTTTTCATCATTTATTTCAGTTTTACCATTTTTGTAAAATACACTTTTAAGCCAGGACAATAATACTCCACCGCAAAAAATCGACCCCATTGATAAATATTTTTCTTCTGGATCAACAATATATGGGCAATTAACCAAAACCCCTAAAAACTCTTCATTTTTAAATATAATGCCCAGAGTTGCACTCGATCCAATTTGAAGAGCACATTCGTTATTATTAATAACTCCCATGGATAAGTAAGAAGCACAAGCATCAACCGTCCCCAAAATAACAGGCAATTTTTCTCTAAGTCCGAATAATTTAGAGCCATTTCTGTTGACAAAACCGATCACTTTATCGCTAGGATAAATAGAAGGTAGTTTATTCTTATCAACACTTACATCCGATAAAATATTCTCATCCCATTTTTTGTTTCTGATATCAAAAACTATTCCATTTAGAGCAACGCTTGAATAATCAGTAGCAATTTCTCCTGTCAAAAGATATACAATGTAATCTTTTACATTTAAGAATTTATAAGTTTTCAAATATAAATCACTGCAATTCTTCTTAAACCATAGAGCTTTTGTAAAACCGTAATAAGGCTGCACTGAATTCCCACTTAAATCCAGTATCCTGTCTTCGCCTATATTCTCAATTAACCATTCGCATTCGTTTCTCGAACGATCATCTGAATATAAAATCACATTCCCTAACGGACTCAATGCATTACCGACAGGTAAAAAGGTAGGACAGTGTGAGCTTATCCCAAGAGCTAATAATTGATCGGGCTCTATCTCATTTTTACTAATTGCGTTTTTTATACAAGTCGATAGTGCATCTAGATAGATGTTGGCTTTTTGTTCAACCATGCCTTCCGCCGGTTTTATCGTGTTGTAATATACCTGCTCAGAACCAATTACTTCACCTTCAAGTGAAACAAGTTCCACTTTGGTGCTGCTAGTACCAATATCACAGCCAATTAGACACTCTTTTTTCTCAAGGTTCATCGTTCAACTGAAAAATAAACTAGCTTCAATTAAAGCTCTGTAATTTTTAATAGGTATGTAGTCCGGAATTGAGTTTCCAGAACCAACACCAAATCCACCACCTCTACCCATTATATTAAAGAGTTTCTCTACCTCGCCCCATATAATCTCAGGAGTCCCTGAAGCCAGTATCCCCACATCAATATTTCCGCAAAAACAAAGTCTGCCTGAATATTTCTTCTTCAAACTGGTCAAATCCATGGATTTTGGCTCCACAGGATGTATGGCATTAACACCCATTTCAACTATATCATCCAATATGTCGCTTATATCTCCATCGCTATGAAAAATAAATGGCATGTTCAGACTCCTGCACACATCTATCATCCTTCTTATCCAAGGAAATAAAAATTCTTTTAAAATATCAGGATCTACCAGCAGTCCATTAGAGAAAGCCACATCATCAAAGAAAATCATGGAGCCAATATTTTTGATCTTCGAAACACTTTTAAATATTTCAAAAATTATCTCCCCAACCTTTTTAAACACCGATTCTATTAAATTAATATCGCTTTTTGACAAGTAGCAGAACTGTTCAAAACCGATAATCTGAGTTACATTCTGAAATATTCCATTTACAGATCCAATTATTTTCATGCCATCTTTTAAATTTATAGAGGCCTCCAAAACGCTTTCATAATTGACATCTTTTGTGGGATCTATCCATTTATATTTTTTGTAGTCATTTCTATCTCTTATGACACCGGTGCTCTCCTGTATCCATTTTCTTCCGTCCGTATTATGAAATTCCTTAGCCACTTTATATTCTTTAATGAAATCATAAACAGGCCTAATTCGAATAAAATCGTATCCTGCTACTTGCCAGAACTCAATTTCATCTTTAAAGCTGTTCATCTTCCTGCCAAGAAATTGTTCTTTTATCTTTTTATCAATAGTAAATTCCATCAAAGGAACATGATCAGGTGTTTCGCAGTACAAAGCGTTAAGAACCCTTGAAAAATCTGTTTTTCTCATCTCACTCCATACATTTTGATTCAAAAAAATATCTACTTGATTGCCCCAAGGGTAAGGCCTCTAACCAAATATTTTTGAATAAAAATGGAAAAAATCAGAATTGGAATTATAGTAACTATCCCTACCGTAGCCATTGTGTTCCATTCTATAGCTCTCTGAGCAGCTAACAAACCTGATGCTGCTACTGGAGCTGTCTTCGATTTATAAGTTGAAGTTACGAAAAGGGCAATTAAGAATTCGTTCCAACAAATTATTACGGTAAAAATACTGGCAGCTATTAATCCTGGTACTGCCAATGGTATAGAAATTCTAAGAAAAGCTCCTATTCTGGATGCTCCATCTACCATGGCAGCTTCTTCCAGCTCAGATGGTATTTCTTGGAAAAATCCTATCATTAACCAAATTATAAAAGGCAGACTCATTGCAATATATGGAATTATTAGTCCAAAATAATTATCTATTAAGTGAATGTACTTCATGGTTAGAAAAACCGGTATAACTATCGCCATAGCCGGAAGGAACCTTGTGCTTAGTATCCAAAAAGCCAAATTCTTTTTGCCTCTAAATTTAAATCTAGCAAAACCATACGCTGCTAAAGTACCCAAAAAAAGAGCAAAAATCGTTGACAGAAAAGAAACTGCTACACTATTTAATAGCAACCTCCAAAATCCACCATATTTAGAAAATAGAGTGGCCTTGTAGTTTTCAATAATAGTCTGCATCTCAAAATTAAAAGTTGGCGGAAAAGCTAAAGTTTCGGCCCTTGTTTTAAAAGAAGCTATAAGCATCCACGCTATTGGAAACAATGATGAAAAAGCCATAATAATTAGGATCAAATACACTACGACTTTTCTAAAAGCAATTCGGGACCTATAAATATTCATCCTTATAATCTCTTGTTTCTTCTATAGCTCTATGCGTCTAAAAATTGTATTTTGATAAATTATAATAATAATCATTATGAAAATTAGCATAATATAAGCTGCGGCTGATGCCTTCCCCCATTGAGAATAAGTAAAGGCATTTACATAAGAATAAAAACTTAAAACATACGTTGAGGTTCCGGGGCCCCCATAAGTGATGCTAAAAACCTTATCAAATTCTCTAAAAGCATCTACTGTTCTAAAAAGTACTGCAACTAAAATCGATGGAGATAGCATTGGTAATGTAATATACCTAAAAATTTTAATACTGGATGCGCCATCTATCTGAGCCATTTCAAAAGGTTCTATCGGTAATGATCTCAGTCCTGCAAGCAAAATAATAAAAACGAACGGTGTCCACTGCCACACATCCACAAAAATAACAGCAAGCAAAGCAGTTTTCGAATAGCCCAACAGGCTAATATTTTTTAAACCTAATAGATCAAATATGAATCTAGATATACCAAAATCAGCATTTAATAAAAGCCTCCACATCAAACCCACAACCATTGGGGTCACCATCATTGGTATAAGATAAATCGATCTAAAAACCCGGCCAAATCTAATTTCTTTGTTTAACAATAATGCAAGGGAAAAACCGATTAAAAATTCAAGACTTATAGCTGAAAAAGTGAATATTAATTGTATTTTTAAAGATTCCCAAAATATTTTATCTTTAAATAGAGCAACATAATTGCCAAAACCAACAAAAGTAATAGTACTATTTTGTAAATTTAACTTCTGAAAAGACAAAACCAGGGAATAAACGAGGGGGAAAATTGACAATATCAGCAAATACAAAAAAGCTGGTAAAATGAATACCAAATACGGTTTGCTACGAAGATTGTTGCTTAATTTGCTACTACGATTTATATATATTTGTATTTGACTATTCATTTATACCAGCTTAGAACTTATTTCCTTTTCACACTATATTTCTGGTTATTCTTTAAAATAACCTTCACGAATCAGTACTTCCATCCATCCGTCATTGGCTACTTTAGTAGCCTCTTCAGCGGATACCTCTCCAGCCAATGCCTTTTGGAAATTTCTTGAAGCAATATCAAGAAGCTCCCAAAGCTGGGCAATGTTTATGGGACCTAATCGAGCATTCTCTAAAGATTTCAATATCTCTGGATAGTGCGGGTATTTTTCAACAACATCTGGATCCTTAAAGGTAGAATATCTAACTGGATCGAGCCCATACTTAAGCGTACCATATTTTTCAGCTTCTTTCCCTTTTATATATTCTATCCATAACCAGGCAGCCTCTTTATTCTTAGAGAACTTGTTTATCCCCATTCCCCATCCCCCTTCTATTGAACTACCGGGGACATCAATGGAGCTTCCGGGCACAGCAACATATGCAACCTTACCCTTTACTTGAGAATCATCAGATTCAAATATCCCAGTCACAACCGACCAGTTAATAGTAAGTGCAGTCTTCCCCGTCATGAACTGATCTATTGTTTGGCCAATCGCGGATTCCAAATAACCAGGAGGGGCATAGGGTGTTAAATCCACCATATTCTGTAAAGCTTTTACAGCTTCAGGTGAATTTAAATTAGCCTTTAATGTACCATCCTCTTTTGATCCCGTGAAGAATTCTCCACCAAAAGAAAAGAACCTTGGCATGAAATCATTCAACGGCAAATGTTCATTTGCTAATCCATGGAGAGTTGTTCCATATACTTCCTCATCAGGATTATTGAGCGCTTTTGCCGCTTCTAGATATTCATCCCAGGTCTTGGGCACCTCTATCCCCTTTTGTTCTAACAGATCTTTTCTATAAGCCATAATCACTGACCCACTATGCGGACCAGGAATCGCATATAGTGTTCCATCCGTTTTGGTGAAGTAAGGGGTCCCGGCAGGTTCATCGCTCCATCTACACCAACTATCCACAAGTTTTGGAATAAAATCAGCGAAATCAAAGTTTGGATCAAGCAATTTAGGATCTTCCAGGTATTTCTCCAATGGTTCAAAGTTTTTCATAGGCAGAAATTCATACGCCTGCCAGTTCGAATAAGCTATGACATCATACCCAGATCCCGCTCCCCAATCTACGAGTATCTTATCGTGCAATGGACCTGCTGCTAAGTCTTCTATTATCACTTTTATGCCCGTCATCTCAGTGAATTTTGGAGCCAGCTCTCTTGAAATCTGGTCAAAGAATTCGCCGCTTACATGAACTACAGTTATCGTAGTTCCCTCTAATCCCAGCTCTTTAGATACCTTTTCATATGACCATTCCTCTTGGGGTGGAGCCGTTTCTTCCTCTGTTGCTGCTGCTTCTGTTGTAGCAGTTTCTTCTTTTGCCTCCTCTTTTGCTGGAGTCTTACATCCAACTAGACCAACTGACGCTATAAAAGTAACCAATAAAAGTAGCGTTATTAATTTAAAAAGTCCACTTTTATACATCTTTACACCTCCAAATCCTAAATTTTTTTTCTGAAAACTTTTAGATCTTTGAATCTAGTTTCTATACTTGAAATCACCCCCTTCCCATTAATTTCATTAGGCATTGGAAATCTCTAAAAAAATAATATTGACTTGTATCAATTGCGTTGTTATTATTTAGTAAATGAAAATATAAGTCAATACTGAAAATATTTGCATTAACAATATAATATTTAATCGGTTATGGATAATAGCAAAAGCTTTTCATTAAAAAGTAGAAGGAATTCTTACTCTAATATATTAATTTCAAAAATAGCTCACCTTTACTATCGCGAAGAGAGAAACATTAAAGAAATCGCTGACATATTTGGAATATCCTATTCAACTGTTTCCAGGATGTTAAAAAGGGGCAAACAGAGCGGAATTATCACCATAAACATTAACAGTTTCTATGACAAATTTTTCGAAAGAGAAAAAGACCTCAAAGAAGAATTAATGCTAAAAGACATAATAATAGTCCCTTCAATTGAAAATGAACCCGATTACTTGGTAAAAAGAAAAGTGGGCGAAGTCGCAGCAAATTATTTAGCAAATTTACTAAAAGATGGAGATAATTTAGGAATATCCTGGGGCTCAACCGTTTATGAGTGCGTGAATTCTTTTAAAATAGACAAAGACTTAAATGTTAATGTTATTCAACTCCATGGATCAATATCTGGTGCGCCTATTGAACTAAATTCAAATGACCTGGTAAGGAGAATGAAATACTATTTCACAGGCTCCTATTATTTTTTGACTTCTGAACTGGTCGTCGACAATAAAGATATAAGAGACGCCATAATAAAAGATTCTAAAATTTCAAAAACCCTAGAAATACATAAAACAGTTACAAAAGCCATATTGGGAATAGGTGCTTTCGGCCCAAACAAAAACGAAAGCAAATATTATTGGGATTACTTGAAAGAAGATGAAATAACTGAGCTGATTAAACACAAAGCGGTAGGGGATGTATCTCTAATATTTTACGATATAAACGGAAAAATAATTGATAACCTGCCTTTAGATGAGAGAAAAATTTCCATAAGTAAGAAAACTCTGCTCGGTATAGATAATCGCATCGGCATTGCAAGCGGGATTAAAAAAGCTGCCTCGGTTTTAGGTGCAATTAGAGCAAAACTTGTGAATACCATAGTATTAGATGACAAATTATTTGAAGAATTATACAAGCTTTATACAAATGAGGCTAAATAACCTCTAAGAAATTAATAAAATGAAAAGCAAAATAGAAAAGTTAGAAGAAATAACCACAGAACTTAAAATGGAAACTCTAAAAATGGTATATAAAGCTGGAAGAGGGCATATAGGTGGCTCCTTCTCATCTGCAAACATAATAGCTTCACTTTATTTTGAAATAATGAACATTAATCCTGAAGAGCCTGATTGGGAATATAGGGATAGACTGATACTATCTAAGGGACACATTTGTCCTATTGTTTACGCTGCGTTGGCAAAACTATCTTACTTTGATGGTAAAAACCTGGAAAATTTTACTAAGATAGACAATTTTCTACAAGGTCATCCAGACATGAGAATGACGCCAGGAATTGACATGACCTCAGGTTCACTTGGTATAGGCCTTTCAATAGCTAACGGGATAGGGATTGCCTCAAAATTAAGTGGTAAAAAGTTTTATATTTATATTATTTTCGGAGATGGCGAACTTCAGGAGGGACAGGTTTGGGAAGCTGCTTTAGCATCCAGCCACTATGGGCTTGATAACATCATCGGTTTTGTAGATTACAATGGGCTCCAGCTAAATGGAGAGGTAAACAAAGCAATTAACCTTGAACCGCTGGAAGATAAGTTTAGATCCTTTGGTTGGCAAACATATAAGATTGATGGTCATAACTTTGAACAAATCCTGGATACAGTTAACCATGCAAAGGAGATTAGAGGTAAACCCAAAATAATTATTTGCCGAACCATTAAGGGTAAGGGCGTTTCTTTCATGGAAAATAATGTAAATTGGCATGCAAAGGCGCCAAGTAAAGAGGAATTTCACAAGGCAATGTCAGAGCTTAGCTGCGAATTTAATCAAAGGACTGAAAATAACTAATATGAATAAATATCAGCTAAAATCAAAAATAGCTATGAGGGATGTTTTCGGTGAAACGTTAGTAGAATTAGGCGAAATTAATACTAATGTAGTAGTGGTAGATTCAGATACTGCCAAGATCACAAGAACATCACTGTTTAAAAAAACTTATCCTCATAGATTTTTTGATATGGGCGTAGCCGAGCAGAGCATGATGGGTACAGCAATCGGGCTCGCATCTTGTGGATATATTCCTTTTACCTCAAATATGGCCATCTTCACTGTCATCAGATGTTTTGAGTACATTAGAACTTTCATTGCCTTTACAAATTTAAAAGTAATAATAATAGGCTCATATTGCGGACTTTCATCTGGGCCCAATGGCCCTACTCACTTTACAATCGAAGACATATCTCTTATGAGGTCTTTGCCCAACATGAAGGTGGTCTCTCCCAGTGATCCAAATAGTTTAAAAAAGCTTTTAGCTGAAGCAGTAGAATTAGAAGGACCTACCTATTTCAGGATTTCAAGAAATGAAACTGAGACTATTTACGATAGTTTTTCTAATATAAACTTTGGCAAAAATATCAAATTAAAAGAAGGGAAAGATATTACGATAATCGCAACCGGGACTATGGTGGGAGTAGCTCTAGAAGCATCAAACATTTTGCAAAAAGAATATGGAATTGAAGTAGATTTACTTGATGTACACACTATCAAACCTTTAGAAATAGTATCCATCATCGATTCGGTTTCCAAAACCAAAAAAGCAATTACTATTGAAGAACATAGCATCATAGGCGGACTAGGAAGCGCAATATCTGAGATTTTAACAGAGCATTACCCGGCTAAATTAATAAGAATAGGGATAAATGATAGTTTTACCGAAACTGGAGATTATAAAGATCTCTTAGAAAAATACGGTCTTACCTCAAAAAATACAATAGACAAAACAAAAAAATTATTAAACATCGATTAATTCATTCTGAAGAATTTTTTATCAATAATTTGATGTAGATATCAAACAATGAACTTTACCAGAAATCTAAGCAATACCGAAAAACTAAACATATACAGGACAATGAAAAAAATTAGATCCTTTGAAATCGAAGCATATAAGTTGGCAACCCAGGGATTCATAGCTGGCAGCACACATTTCTATACAGGCCAGGAGGCAGTTTCCACCGGCATGTGTTTTTGTCTAAAAAAAGAAGACTATATAGTAAGCACTCATAGATGTCATGGCCACTGTATAGCGAAGGGCGGGGATATAAAAAAGATGATGGCTGAGCTAATGGGAAGAAGTACCGGTTACTGCAAGGGTAAAGGTGGAACCATGCATTTACTGGACCCGGAAATTGGCATGATGGGCGCAAACGGTGTTGTCGGTGCAGGTATACCCATAGCTACTGGGATAGGTTATGCCTGTAAAAATTTTGAAAAGGATAGAACAGTGGTTTGCTTTTTTGGAGATGGAGCGATAAACACCGGGGCTTTTCACGAATCGCTAAACATTGCTTCTTTATGGGAATTACCCATAATCTACGTATGCGAAAACAACAAATACGCAATTTCTACTGATGTCGAAAAATCAACATCGATTAAGGATTTATCCCAGAGAGCTAAATCCTATGGAATAAATGGATTTAACATAGATGGTAATAACATCGTAGAAGTTATAAGTACCACGGAAGAATGCGTAGCTGATGCAAGAAGTAAAAGCAAGCCATCTCTTATCATCTGCAATACGTATAGACATATGGGTCATTCTATCAATGACCCCAAAACATACAGAACTAAAGAGGAAGAAAATTACTGGATGAAGAAAGATCCCATAAACAAATTCGAAAAAATGCTAATAGAAGAAGATATTCTAAATGATAACACCATTAGAGAAATCGAGGATGGAATAAATACAGAAATTAGTGCAGCAGTAGAATTTGCCAAAAATAGCAAAAAACCAGGAACAGAAGAGCTGTTCGAAAATATCTATGCCTAAAAAAACTCATAAACATTGGTTAATTCCAATTAAAAGTATTATATAAAATGATAACGACCTACGCTGAAGCAATCTCATCAGCAATAAAAGAAGAGATGCTAAGGGATAGCAATCTAACTATCATTGGAGAAGACATCGGCAGATATGGTGGTGTATTCAAGGCTACTAAAGGTCTATATGAACAATTTGGTGAGAAAAGAGTAAAAGATACACCGATATCTGAGGCTGCAATTACAGGCATTGCTATTGGAGCCTCCCTTTTGGGATACAGGATTATTGCTGAAATAATGTATGTTGACTTCTTAACCATTGCTTCAGAGCAAATAGTAAATCAGGCCGCTAAAATTCATTATATGAGCGGGGGAAAACTATCAGTACCTATAGTTATAAGAACACAAGGTGGTGCAGGAATTAGAAATGCAGCTCAGCACTCCCAAAGCTTAGAAGCCTGGTTTATGCATATTCCTGGCCTTAAAGTGGTTATGCCATCAACACCATATGACGCAAAAGGTCTTCTAAAATCAGCAATTCGTGATAATAATCCTGTAATTTTTATTGAGCATAAAAAATTATACTCGACTAAAGGAGATGTTCCTGAGAAGGAATACACAATTGAAATAGGGAAAGCTGATGTAAAAAGAGAGGGAGATGATATAACAATTATCTGTAACTCATACATGGTTCTTATTGCTCACCAAGCAGCAGAGATATTGGATGGAAAATACAACATAAATTGTGAAATAGTAGACTTAAGAACTATCTCCCCTTTGGATAAAGACACTATTATTAAATCGGTCAAAAAAACAAACAGGGTTGTGATCCTACATGAAGCCTGCGAGCAAGGTGGAATTGGCGGAGAAATAATATCTATAATACAGGAAGAAGCTTTTGACTACCTTGACTATCCTATACTAAGAATATGTGGTCCTAACACTCCTGTACCTTACTCCCCAGAGTTAGAAGACTATTTCATACCAAGTGAAAATACAACTGTGAATAGAATCGTTGAGCATTTCAAAATTCCATCTCCGATTTAAACTTTTAGTACTAACTTTAAAATAAGTAATAGAATATTGTTATAAAAAATTACTTTTAAGGATATTCGATGGAAATTGTAAGCATCAAAATTCCGTTTGGTAAAGGACAAATAGAAGCCAGGATTCCCAAGAGAAATTTCATAGAATCCGTAGAAATGGATCCTATCCCATTAATTGATGATCCAATTCTCGCGGTCACCAGATCGATTGAAAATCCAATTGGATCAAGGCCATTGAGCGAAATAGCAAAGGGGAAAAGAAATGCCTGTATTGTTGTATTCGATATTACAAGGCCCGTCCCGAACTCAATCATCCTGCCTCCAATACTCAAGACGCTTCATGAAGCAGGCATGGCTGTTGATGACATAACCCTGTTGATAGCGACTGGGCTGCACCGGCCGAATTTGGGCGATGAACTAATATGCATGGTGGGTGAGGAAATTTGCAACAAATATAACATCATAAATCACGATGCAAAGAATGCTGAGAGTCACAAATTTCTGGGCTTCACCGAAAGAGGAATACCAATTGAGGTGGATAGGACTTTTCTTGATGCAGATCTGAAAATATTAACTGGATCAATCGAGCCTCACTTCATGGCGGGTTTTACCGGCGGAAGAAAGGGAATCTGTCCCGGAATCTCTTCTATAAATACAATTCGTGGAGCACACGTTCCAGAGATGCTCGAACCAGAGGCAGCAAGAAGTGGAAATCTTGAAGGCAATCCTCTGCACGAAATGGCTACTGAGATATCAAGAAAGGCAGGAGTCGATTTCATATGCAATGCCGTACTGAACAAAGATAGAAAGGTCATTGGAGTATTCAGCGGCGACCTCGAGGAGGCGTATCTTAAGGGGGTTGAATTCTCAAAAAAGGTCACTGAGATCAAGTGCAAACAGCAAGTTGACGTAGTGCTTACGACCAACGGTGGTTATCCGCTCGATGTCACTCTCTATCAGGCAGTAAAAGGGATGGTTGGCGCTCTCCCACTGGTAAAAAAGGGTGGCACCGTAATTATAGCCTCAGAATGTTCAGAGGGAATTGGCAGCAAGGAGTTTTATGAGTTGCTTAGGACCACAAGCGATCTGGAAGCCTTCGTCAGGAAACTATACGATAACAACTACTTTGTAATTGACCAGTGGGAAGTTGAGGAGCTGGCAAAGGCAAAAAGGAAGGCTGACATCATAGTCTACAGCATAGGCATCAAGGATGAAGATTTTCCGTCCCATCTAATTGAAAAAACAACAGACCTCAACGAATCGATACTAAAGACACTTGCAAAATACGGAGAAAGTGCAACGATCTCGGTAATCCCCGATGGACCATATGTGGTGCCTTTAATATAGACAAAAATCAGATCTGGATATCAACTCCGATTATTTTGTTAATATAGTTCATGTCTAAAGATTCCCTTACTATTTGTGCAAATTTCGAGAAGTTCTGCCATCGTGCGGTTGGCTCAATTTTGAACTTCAAAGAGCCAGATCCTTTTAACGAATCTGACTTAACAATTGCACTCAGGAAAACCTTCAAGAACTCAGGACTATCAAAAATGCCGTGCACATATGTTCCCCAGACTCTGCCATCAAAAGAATAATATCCATCAAAGCGTTCTCCGTTTTCGTCAGCACTTTCGACGACAGCAAATCTTTCCTCGTTGCCATCGGTCCTGCCGTGATGAATTTCATAACCGGCAAAAGAACTGTTATATAAAAGGCTTTTACCTTTTACCCTCTTGAGCATCTTTTCTGGATAAAATTCAGATCTTATCTTTAAATACCCCAGGCCTTTTATGCTTCTATCACTGCCTTCAATAAAACCAGGATCGAATATTTCTTCGCCCAGCATCTGATAGCCACCACAGACTCCAACTATAATAGCGCCATCTTCAAATGCCCTGCTGATCTTCTTATCCATACCGGCTTCTCGCAATAACCTTAAGTCCTCAATCGTATTTCTTGAGCCAGGCAATATCACAACATTAGCATTATCAAGACTTCCATCCAGGGCGACAAATTCTAAATCCACATCCTGGATCTCATTAAATATCTCGAAATCAGTAAAATTCGATATATGCGGAAGTCTTATCACCGAGATCTTTACCTTTTTTCTGTCAAACCGCTGTCTATTTGATACTCTGCCACCATCGGTAAAAATTTGACCATCCTCTTCGTCAACTCCATTGTTCTCAACAAAAGGTATAATCCCGACCACTTTCTTGCCACTTAACCTCTCAAACTCCACTATTCCTGGCATCAAAAGCTGCTTATCTCCTCTAAAACGGTTAATGATACATCCCTTGATTAACGACTTTTCTTTGTCAGGCAAAAGGTCAATCGTACCCTTTAACCATGCGAATACTCCTCCCCTATCTATATCTCCGATCAATAAAACAGGGGCTCTTGCTCTTTTCGCCATCTCCATATTGACTATGTCGCCTTTTTTCAAATTTATCTCAGCAGGACTGCCAGCACCTTCGATAATTATCAGATCATACTTCGCCGACAACCGTTCAAAGGATTCAAGAATAAATTTTTGGAAAAGTTTTTTTCTGGATTCAAATTTACTAGCTTCAAGCACACCCCACGGCTTCCCCTGCAATATAACATGGCTCTTGCAATCACCTGCTGGTTTCAAAAGCAGAGGGTTCATGTCAACATCAGGTTCAATACCTGCTGCCTGGGCTTGAAAATATTGGGCCCTACCGATCTCATGACCCGATGCTGTGACTCCTGAGTTAAGCGACATGTTCTGTGCCTTAAATGGCGCTACATTCACACCAAAATTCGCATATATCCTGCACAGGGCAGCGACTATTGCGCTCTTACCAACACCTGAGCCCGTGCCCTGGATCATCAACGTCTTAGCCATCATTAAAAATCACCTTCATGCGTGCAAAACTCATGAAAACAAAATTTATTGACAACCTGAATATCTGATGGTATTTTTACATCATATGATGTAAAAATGTCATCAAAGAGTGCATTAGAATTTTTAACCAATTTTTTCATATCAAGAACAAGAGTTAAACTACTTGATTGGTTCATTAATCACCCAGATAATAGATACTATGCTCGCCAGCTGTCAAGAATTCTCAAAGAGGACTACAAAAGTATTCATTCAGAATTGAACAACTTATTAGCTTCAAATTTCCTAAAGTCTGAATTTATAGCCCGCTCAAAGTTTTACTACCTAAACCAGAGTTTTTTGCTAAAAGAAGAATTTAAGTCAATCCTCGACAAAACAATTGGATTAGAAGGTGGAGTAGATAAAGATTTAAAATTCATAATATCTGAACCACAGGAGTCATATGGAAAACCAGAAATTGATGCCAATCTCATAGAAAAAAGACCTATCGCAAATAACAAAGAAATAAAAAGAAAGCGAAACTACAAAATGGAGATTTGGGATGAAAAAGGATCAAAGACAAAAAATAATTGAAATTTTTGAAAAGTTTTTAAATCATCATGCTAATATATTTTTATATTTAAAGTCACATATTCTGTTGAATCAATTTAAAGGGATGTTATATGGAAAAAGTTAAAATAGATTCAACATTCAATGAAAAATCTGACGTCATTCTATATCAAGGTGACTGTCTTGACTTACTTTCACAGATTCCGAACAAATTTGTTAAACTGGTTGTCACGTCGCCACCTTATAACTTAGGAAAATCTTATGAAAGCCGTACAAACCTAGATCAATATCTGGCCCAGCAGCAAAAGGTCATCAAAGAATGTGTGCGAATTTTAGATGATCGAGGAAGCATCTGCTGGGAGGTCGGTAATTATGTTGATAACAGCGAGGTCGTTCCACTTGACATTCTTCTATATCCAATTTTTGCCTCTCTGGAATTACACTTACGCAATCGTATAGTTTGGCATTTTGGACATGGTCTACATGCTTCAAAAAGGTTCTCTGGTCGTTATGAAGTTATTCTATGGTTTACTAAAGGTAATGATTACACATTTAATCTGAATTCAGTCCGTGTGCCTCAGAAATATCCAAATAAAAAATACTTTAAGGGCCCCAAAAGGGGATGCCTTTCGGGTAATCCTTTAGGTAAAAATCCAGGAGACATTTGGGAAATCCCAAATGTGAAATCTAATCACGTCGAAAAAACTATTCACCCTTGTCAGTTCCCTGTTGAATTGATTGAGAGATTAGTTCTAGCAATGACAAATGAAGGAGAACGGGTATTAGACCCATTTATTGGCGTGGGCACAACAGCCATTGCTGCCTTAATGCACAAACGGAAAGCTATCGGTGCTGAAATCAAGCCCGAATATATTGAAATCGCCAAAGAACGGATTCTACTTGCAGAAAAAGGTGCATTACGAATACGACCAATGGAAAGACCCGTTTTTAATCCCAATACCCCTCATTCAAACGTTCCGCCACACGTAGTAAATCTGGGCTCAAATCCATTTCAACCTCAATTAAGCGACCAGATTATGCAGTTTGGCGCAAAGGAACAAAAAGAATGAGAGTTGTTTATGAATACTCACATTTAGGTGGGGCAGAAATACTACAAACTCACTATCCAGATTGTGAACAGGAAATTTATGAAGCAATCAAGGAAGTAATTGCTGAAAGAATAAAGATTAGTAAAGAAAAAACCATGCAGGGCAAAGAGCTTTACTCCCCAAAACACATGAACTCACAGTTTCATCAAGCTTTTTTAGCACGGGGCTATCGCGAGTTAAAAGACATTTACACTATTACCCTACCTAATAGTAAAGTGGCTATACCTGGTGCCTTCAAGCAGATAGATTTTGTAAAAGACAAAGTCCTAGTTGAAGTACAGTTTGGAAAGTACGCCTTTATGTTTTACGATATGGCAAAGTTCCAATACTTTTTTAACGAGAATAAAGCTGATGTAGGAATAGAAATTGTACCTTGCCATGCATTGCATAAGCAGATGTCTACAGGAGTTAGTTATGGTGAACAGTTGGTTTATGACATTGAAAGATTAAAAAGACATTTTCCTGCTGTCCCAGTTAAGGTAATCCTTATAGATGTAGACGAAACAGAATAATTCACTCCGTTATGCAACTGCAACTAAAGCAATATATGCTGAACTTAAATTCATAAAATATGTATTTAATTGAAAAACAATTTCCAGCAGAAAAATTAGATATTCTAGCCCTTCGGGAGGGAAATGCCAAAAAACCCATATACCAGATCCACAAATGGTGGGCTAGAAGATTAGGCTGTGTTTTTAGAATGATCCTCTTGTCAGCTCTGAGCAAGGATAATCTATCCGAGCTAGAACTATGGCAAAAATTCTACTCCAAGAACAATTACAAAGGTATGAAAATATTAGACCCGTTCATGGGCGGAGGTACAACTATAGTTGAAGCCCTGAGGCTGGGGTGTGACGTCATCGGTGTGGACATCAACCCGGTTGCTTGGTTCATTGCTAAAAAAGAGATTGAAAAAGTTTCAATATACGATCTTAAAAGTGCTTTTTATGCTTTAGAAAAAAAGATCGGGGAGGAGATAAAAAAATATTACAAAACATTAGATGAGCACAACACCATATCCGAAGTAATGTACATACTATGGATAAAAGTGATCAATTGTGAAAAATGCAACAGCAGGATCAAATTATTTCCAGACTTCATACTTTCCAGCAACAAAAACAGCCACATAGTTTTTTGTCCCAATTGTCTTGCCATAGAGACAGTGTCAGACGCAAGCAAGAAAATATATTGCAAAAGGTGCAACCACAGTTTTATTCCCCAAAGCGGCATCGCAAAAAATGGGTCTTATAGATGTCCTTTATGCAGCAATGTATCGTCCATTTTAAGTGCTACTAAAAAAACATCTGGTCCTGCGGAGCTTGAAATCTTTGCAATTGAGTATTTCAATGAAAAAACTGGGCGAGGTTACAAAATTGCAGACGAAAACGATAGAAAAATATTCCAAGAAGCAAAAAAGGAGTTTCTGTTAAAGCAGAATTCGCTCCTGTTCCCAAAACATAAGATACCAGTAGAAGGAAGAAGCGATCCGAGGCCGGTAAATTATGGATACAAATACTTCTATCAACTATTTAACGAAAGACAGCTACTTTGCCTATCAAAGTTACTAAAATCAATACTTGAAATAAGCGACCCAAATATTAGAGAGTTCATGCTTATCGTATTCTCCGATTGTCTGGGTTCAAACAATATGTTTTGTAAGTACGAAACAGAATATCAGAAAATCTCCCTAATGTTTGGCCTACACGCATATCACCCCATAAATAGACCTACAGAAAACAATGTCTGGGGAACAAAATATGGAAGAGGAACTTTTACAAAGTGCTTCGAAAAATTGATTAAGGCTAAAGTTTATGCCCAAAATACTTATGAAAGAATCTATGATAACGGACAGAGCAAAAAGATATATACTGGGGAACAGGTAGATGCGGATTTGTTTGACAACTTTTCAAATCTTAAACAGCAAGGCCAGCAGGCTGTACTTAAAGCGCAATCATCAGAAAACTTAACTTTCATTCCCGATAAATCTATCGACTTTGTAATAACAGATCCACCTTACTTTGACAATCTGAACTATTCAGAACTTGCAGAATTCTTTTACGTCTGGCTGCATCTCGGTTTAAAAGATCACTATGATCAATTTAAACCTGATTACTCTTCCTCTCCCAACGAAATTGTCCAGAACATAAAAGATGGAAAAGATCTTCAGTTCTTCCAAGCTGGTCTAACCAACGTATTTCGAGAATGCAAAAGAACCTTGAAGGAAAATGGTTTGTTGGTATTCACTTTTCATCATAATAAACTCTGGGCCTGGGAAAGCCTGTTAAATACAATACTCGAAAGTGGTTTTTACGTTTCATCTGCTAATCCTGTGCGCTCAGAAGGTAAGAGTGGATTCCACAGTAGTCCTGGAAATATAAAATATGACATGGTAATCAGTTGTAGAAAACAACCTTCTCCATTCCCCTCCTTAGATATAGGACAAATAAAAAAAGAGGTGCTCGCCACAACAGAAATTTGTATTAAAAGGTTAGCCTCAAATGGTGCAGATTTAAAAAAAGTGGACACATTTTCAATTATCATGGGCAAATTCTTCGAATATTACACCCAGCATTACTCAAAAATAGATCACGAAAATCAGGAATTATCATTGTTAAATATACTAGAAGGACTATATAAAAACATCGAAATGTGTTTGAAACAGCTAGACTTTAAAAGCGAAACTTTAATGAAACAACTGATGCTCGAGTAATTAAGATTTCTCTATTTTTTCAGGACGTTTATTATTACTTCTGCGATCAGCTGAGTTAGCTTTTCAATCGTGAGACCTGAGAGTTCACCCTGATCTTTCATCTCTTTCAGGCTTGCGAACTCACATGTCAGGCAGGCTGGATTCTTACCGCCAATCTTCAGGTTCTCCCTGATCTGGTGCAGTTTTTCATAGTTCTCTGCTGATATGACATTTACCTTTCCAAGTGAAAATGCGTTCATGAGTATCTGTGAATAGAGCTCAAGGGCTTCCATTTTGAAGTATGCCGCATAGACATTTGGGCCTATGGTGAGCGCCCCATGGTTTTCAAGCAGGAAGGCATCGTAGTTTTCAAGGTAGTCGTCCAGTTTCTCTGGTAATTCATATGTAGAGGGTGTGCCGTATTCAACTATTGGTATGGATCCCATAGTAAGCACTATCTCTGGTAGAACGCACCTATCAAGCGGTATGCCTGCGATGGCAAATGCTGTTGCTGATACTGGATGTGCATGGACGACTGCGTTTATGTCATGACGTCTATGGTAGACGCGAAGGTGCATTTTTGTTTCTGAGGATGGAGTTAGCTCTCCTGAGAGTTTATTGCCATCCATGTCAACTACCAGCAGTTGATCTGGACTTACAAAGCCCTTGCTTACACCTGTTGGGGTGATAAGTACCCTATCCTTATCCAGTCTTGCAGAGACATTACCATCGTTTGCCGCGACCATGTTCTTAACCCATATCCGCCTGCAGACCTCACAGATATCATGTCTTAGCTGGCTTTCATTCATTTATCTCGCTCCATTCCACCGGTTGGTAATTAAAAGTCGGAAAACTATTTTACTAAAGCATTTTTACTATATAAAGTGAATTACTGCAACAATTTTGGGTTTACTACTTGCTTCCTTCAATACGCACAATCCTTTCCTGCAGAATCATCCTAAATGGTAAAATATTCGAGGTGATGAAGTTGCTGGCTGAAGAAAGAAGAGAATACATCTTAGAACTTCTGAATAAAGATGGTAGCCTGAGCGTCCCGGAAATAGCCAAAATGCTTAAGATATCAGACTCCACGATAAGACGCGATTTAAACAAACTGGCAAGGGACGGGCAGCTTCGCAGAACACACGGAGGAGCACTGAGACTTGAGTCAGTTGGCCTTGAGCTGATCTACGACGTCCAGAAGGAACTTTTCGTAAATGAGAAGAGAAGGATTGGGACAAGAGCGGCAAAACTTATCGAAGATGGAGACGTAGTGTTAATAGAGGCGGGCACGACCGGGTTGGAGCTGGCCAGGAATATCGATAAGAACCTCAATCTAACCGTTATAACCAACGGCCCCGATATTGCCATAGCACTGAGAAAACTTGGGGCAAAGATAAATGTAATACTGACAGGCGGAATATTAAGAGCTGAGACGTGCTCTCTGATCGGTCCACATGCAGAACGCTTACTTGAAGAGGTACATGTTGATAAGGCATTCATCGGGATAACAGGGCTCACCGTAGAGGAAGGACTAACCATGGCAAACCCGCTTGAGGCACACCTGCGAAAAAAGATGATATCCTCAGCTAAAGAGGTCATTGCCATAGGTGATAACTCAAAATTTGGAAGGGTCTCGATGAATTTCGTTGCATCTATTGAAGATCTGGATATAGTTGTCACAGATGATAAATTAAGCTCTGACATAAAAAGGTCACTTGAAGAAAAGGGTGTTGAGGTAATAACCTGCTAAACGATCTGCTCGTTTATGGCTGCTAGAGCTGGATATATTTCCTTGTATATCTCAAATCTCTTTAAGTATCTTGCATGCATATCAGGGTTCGGCTTATACGTCTCCTTTATTTTTACAAAACGCTCAACTGCTTCTTCGATCGATCGATACACACCGGTCACCACACCTGCCATCATCGCGGCTGCAAGACATCCTCCCTCATCAATTTGTAACGTCTGCACCTGTCGGCCAGATATATCCACAATGGTCTGAAGCCACACGGATGAGCGTGAACCACCGCCTATCGCCCTTAAGTTACCTATAGGAATGCCCATCGATTCCATGCGATTCATATTTATATAGAGATCAAATGCCACACCCTCAAAGATTGCTTTAGCAATATCCCATCTATTTGAGTCAAGCGTTAACCCAATGACAGCACCCTTGGAGTTTGGGTTCCACCACGGGTTTTGCGCCCCTTCAAAATGAGGGAGAAGAAAAAGCCGAGAGGACTCTTCTGGGAGGTTTTTATTTATATATTCATAAACATCAAGACCAAGACGCTGTGCTTCCTTCTTAATTCCCGCTCCAAGCACATCGCGATACCATTTTAAAACAGACCCACATGAAAACGACATTGAAAGAGCGAACAAATAATCATCAACTACGTAATTGCAGTAAGGGTAGTCGATGTCCTTTGACAACAGGCTTTCAGCAGCCCTGTCAAATATTACGGACATGCATATAACCGTTCCCATGCCGAGAGCGGACATCCCTGGTGTAGTTGCTCCTGCGCCCAGTGCAGCGCAGGCCTGGTCAAATCCTCCGGTCACCGCGAGCACTCCTTCTGGAAGCCCCAGATCATTTGCTCTTTTTGCCGGAACTTCTTCAATTATGGTCTGTGGCGGCACTACTTCAGGGAGTTTTTCTTTGGGGATTCCGATGACATCGAGTATTTCATCAGACCACTTCCTCCTATTAATGTCAAAATAAAGGGTACGGGCTGCAACTGAGTAATCTGTAACTGGTCTGATGCCCAACCTGGTAAAAAAGAACTCCTCCAAACATAAAAATTTCCATGTTCTTTCAAAAATTCCCGGTTCATGATCCTTAAACCACAGGATTCTGTGAATTGATTGAGGCATTAAAAGTGGAGAGTGGCCAGTAAGAGAAACAAACCTTCTCTCGCCAATACTATCAGCAAGGAGTTTCCCGTATTCAAGTCCTCGCATATCATAGCCACTGATTATATTGTAAAGTTTGTCCCCATTTTCATCAGCTGGGAAGACATCATCTGCTGATACCGAAACGCTTAGGGCTTTAACGGGATCATCGCTTTTTGAGGTTGCCTCCCTAATAATTTCAACAACTGCCCGCCATATCACATCAGGGTCCCACTCACATTTCTCCTGATCAAGATAGATTATGTCATATTCACGATACGCCTTTGCCAGGATATTACCATCTTCAGAAAATATGACCGCTTTTGATCCGGTCATGCCAATATCGACACCCATTAAGCTCATATTGTTCCTTTGGTATGAATACTAAGTAAAATCTTCTGGCTTAGATTCGCTTGGAGAGCTCCCTCGCGATTATATCCCCGATAATCTTAACCAGATCCTGATGGTTATCCAATCCAACTTTTGGCTTTTCTGCTGAATAGTTGCTGCACGATGCACATTTCGCACAGAGCGAATTCGCTTTTGTGCAGACACCGCTGCTGCCAAAGAGTGCTATCCTGTCAATGACGGAATCCCTGAAGCTCTCCCTTAACTCACCCATCAATTCGGTTAAAATGACATTATCTTCTCTTGCTAAAGTCTTCTTAATCCTGTCTATTGCCGAAAGAGTGAGCCGCGTGAAATAGGAAATCTTATTTATACCGTTTTGAATTGCCCTTCTGAATTCATCATTAGAGACGCCCGAGCCACCGTGCAGAGATAGATAACAGCCAACCTGTTTTCTAATCTGGATCAGGCGCTCAATCTGAAGTGAAGTTGTCTGCTCAGCCATCCCGTGCACATTGCCTATTGAAACCGCCAGGATATCAACGCCTGTTTTCTGAGCAAAATCCTCTGCGATATCAGGATCGGCAAGCACTCCCATGGTGTGCTTGGATGTCTGGCCTACCCTTGAAACATGGCCTAACTCTGCTTCAACGGTGCATCCTATAGCGTGAGCAATCTTCACAACTTCTTTGGTCTGTTCGACTTTTTCCTCATAGGAAAGATCAAATCCATCGAACATGACCGAGGTAAACCCACACTTTATCGCCTTGATTATGGAGTCTAAAGTCTGAGCATGATCAAGATGTAACGTCACCGGAATTGATACCCTTTCCGCAACTCTTGACACCATGCGGGTAAACATCTCAATGCTCACCCATCCAGGGAAATGTCCCTCGTAAATTGCAACAATTACCGGCGATCTGCTCTGATTTGCCGCATCCATTACTCCTTCAAGCGTCTCAACATTGATCACGTTGAAGGATCCTACCGCATATCCATCGCTCTTCGCATTAGCTAAAATCTGATCGAGATTTACTAAGCCCATAACCTATTTCAATAGTTCCTTTGCTACATTAATGTCGGTTATTAAGACATCAATCAGTTTACCTATAAGTGCTCCCTTAATTGCTTCGACCTTACTCTGACCTCCAGCAATTGCCACTTTAAGTTTGATCTTTCTGAAATCATCAAGATCGATGCCAATGATCCTATCATCAAAAGATGTTCTAATAATATTACCTTCAATATCATAGAACCTGAAGCAAATATTCCCAGCGGCCCTGAAGTTTCTGAGTTCTTCGTAATTTTGCTCTGTTAATATCCCCCCATCAATCACCGAAGATCTTCTGTATGCTTCCCCTATGCCGACGATAGCAATGTCCACCCCTTTTGCCCAATCAAGCGCAAATTTTACATCTTCCTCTCCCATTATGATATTCCTAACTTCCTTACTGCTAACGATGAGGGGTGCCCTCAGTGAGACTTTTTTCGAATCAAACATTATGGCCAGCTTAGTTGTGATTGCCCCAGAACTTTCTAAATTAAATATTTTTCCTGAACTGCCAATTAGCTCTACAACAGTTGAGTTAAAGTACCTTTTTTTGGGAAGATAGTTCACGATCTCTGAGAGCGTTCGCCCAAGTGAAATGCCCACTGTATTACCATCATCTAAAATATTATCAATATATTTGGCAGCTGACTTGGCAAGTGAACTCAACAGTTTATCTTCGCTATAGATTGGAGGGTCAACAAGTTTTACATCCTTAACTCCAAATTTTCCAATCAACTCTCTTCTGTACTCATTGATCTCACTGTGCAAGTCTTCTACGGCTACCTTCACTATTCCAAGATTGTGAGCTTCCACAAGATACCTGGATATAGTCGACTTAGAAATTTTAAACAACTTAGCAATCTGTATCTGGTTGTAACCCTCTTCAAAATACAATTTCGAAATTTTTATCAGGTCTTTATAGTGCTGATCTTCTACTGGTTGTTCCATCTTTCTCACACAGTAATAAATTCAATACTCATAAGTTCAGCCAATAGCGCTGCTTCCTTTCTCATGTCTCCATGAACTACAGCAAAATGCTGAGTGCAGCCTGCCAATACAATCTTCTCAATGTATTTTTCAACAGGAATATCCGTCCTTATGCAGTAGTGAGGAAACCCGGTTATTCGCAAGTGCCTGCCAATGGACTCTCCGCTGCTAACTATCATCTGAAGATTTTCCCCAATATCCAGTATATTTATCATTGTTATTCTCCCAGGTGCCCCAATGAGCTCAAATGCAGCAGAATAAGGAAATTCATAGGGACCATCCATATATTCCAGGTCGGGGACGATCGTAATATCTACTTCCCTGTCCGCAATGCGAGGATTCACAGGTCCTGGATGCCCAGCGTTTACCGTGGTCTCCTTGGGATTGAAGTTAAATATCTCGGTAAAGCCCACTGGATTTCCAGTTAGGAGATTTAAGATAAGCATTGCCAGTGTGCAGAGCACATCTCCCTCTAAACCTATTACTGCGTTGATTTCATGATAGATCTCTGGATAAAGACATGGGCGTAAGCCAATTGTCCTGTGCAACTCATCACATACATCGTTAATAGCTAAAGCATCAAGCCCATACCTGACATACATATTTGACATTGCTAAGGAATATCTGGCAGCTTCCCTAAAATCTCTTTCTCTCATGTCAGGACTTATATTGTACTTGCGCCTATTCTCATCAATAAAATCGTTTATCTGTTTCTCAGTAATCCTGTTTCCCTCTTCCTTAAGTTCTGCAAGAGTGAGAAACTGCATCCTTGCTCCAATTTTTTTTAGGAGCAAATATTCATCCACACAAGTTGCTTTCATCTGATCGTTTCTAAAGGGCAAAAGCCCGATTGCTGACTGATTTATTTTTTTCACAACCCTGGCAGTATTTGCAAAGCGAACTATCTCCTGGATTACAGCTTCATCAGATGGTGATCCCAGCACAAATTTGAACTTTCTACCAAATCGTTTAAGGCTACCTGAACCCTGCAGGGTTCCAACAACACCAGAATTATGATAAAGTTCCAATGGAGTCATCTGTTTTGTTGTAAAAAAGCCCGTAGTATAACCCCAATAAAGCAATGGGATGTCACCATTCTCCACCAAAAATTTAATCCATGCTTTGTCTTCAGCCCAGGTTAAAAAACAGGCAATGATGCAATCCACCTTTTCTTTCTTAAAAAGTTCAATGGCTTTCGCACATCCATTAATGTCAAAAACTATTCCAGGATTTGTTAAATTAACCTTGCCATGTAAAGTTTCTTCGATCCTGGCAATCTCCTTCTCTAACTGCGCTCCAAGGTCACCAATGGTTCCGTTCTTATCCCCAATTTTCAGATCAATGAACCACTGTGCCTCAAATAAAAGCAGACCTGCTCTTGGCAACTGGATAGAATTTTTTGTCATTTCATAATCCCTTTATCCGAGTTGAAAAATGTATATATAGACATGAATTTAATATCTACCATAGCGTACCTCACTATCCCACATCTTTTTCACCCTTTTGGGATCACAGGCCGGATGTATTTCACTTGAGCTTATTATGTAACCTCCACCTGGTTTTCCATCCTCACATGCTCTTTTAACTGCAGATTCTATCTCGTCAAACGTCCAACGGTTGAGCATATTTGAGTTGTCAAGTCCACCAACCATGATCAAACCTGGGTATTTTTGTTTTATCTCCCCAACGCTCATTCCAGCCATCGGCTCAACTGGATGAATGCCATCAACTCCTGCAGAAATAAGATCGGGAATAAAATCCCTGATATCGCCTTCAGAATGGAAAATACATTTAATTCCATATTGATGCCAGGTTTCCACATTTCTTTTAAGAAAAGGTATTAGCGCCCACCGCAGAAAATCAGGAGAAAAGATTAAGCCGTTATTCCAGGCAATATCACAATAAACCAATACAAGAGGAGAAAGTTTCCTGTCTGCGATGTCATGTATCCTTTTAATCTCAAAGTCACATAACACGGACAACCATTTTTCTATCAATTCAGGAAAGTCAGCACAAGCATATGAAAAAAGCTCCCATCCAGCCCTGTTGTAAGCGACATCAAGCCCAACAGGACTTTGTGCTCCAAACATTACGACGTTACCTAACTTTTCTTGAAGTTCCTTGAAGTGTTCTTTAGGATGTTTTATCTGATCGCCCCACCAAAGATTAGTCTTGCCTGCGTAGGTCATTTCATCGCCGGTATGATACTCTTGAAGATCTTCCATGTTCTTATAAATATGTTCCCTAAGGCCATTTAAGTCGTTAAACGGCCTTTCAACGACCCAGCTTGTCCACCACTCATCTTTGTAAACAAACCCATCTGGTTCTTTTCTTAATCGTTCTGGCATTGGTGCTGCCACCGTTTCACAGCAATCAACATTTTCAGAGAGAGTTTTGCATAATAAATCAACTGCATTTTCAGGAGTTACTTTTTGATTTGTAAAATATTCAACTACATCCCAGTTTTGTACAAAATCATTTATTGGAACCCGATCGGGTTCTTCATTATTCAGTGCCTTCTCAATTCTCTCCCTTGCAGTCATGGTATCTTCAAATAAATCTCGCATTTCTCCTTCCTAACAATCGAGCAGGAGGCTACTCATTATTTGAGTAGCCGTCCTCTCACACTACAAGCCGCTCGGCATATGGGCGGTTCAATAGAATTAATGTACTAATATATGTACCTTTCAGGTACTGCTTACCAGCAATCTACATCTATACTAGGATCCCAGACCAGCTTTTATTTCATTCCAGGTATCCACTCTTTTTTGGGGATCTTCCTCAGCAAGCATTACATAAAGTTTGACAGGGAAATCGCCAATTGACCCAACGTACCATGGTGTCTTATTCTTAACTATATCTGCATATCCACCGGCACCCGCAGGGTTAATTATGCCGTAGCCAACCAGATTTGCGAGCTTGGTCTGTCCATCGTCACTGATCATGTAATCCATATATTTTAATGCCAGATCAAGTGAACCACCCTTAGTTGGCTTTGTGAGTGCCCATCCGTCTATCCAGTTTAAGGTGCCTTCAGTTGGCAGCATCGCTGCGAATTTATCACCAATGCCCATATCTTCAAGCTGCATTAATGTAATGGGGTCACCCCACACCAGGTTAATATAGCTATCCTCATTAGCTAGAACTGATACGACAGAATCCAATCCAGCAGTAAACGTTCTAGAATTTTGTGCCCAGAGCGTTAGCTCTTCTATCATTTTTGCATATTCTTCTTCATCAAGGTTATACGGGTCATCGGTAATGCCTGCAGCAATGGCAGCCATATTCGTGACGTTGGTAGATTCATCAACCATGGATACTTTACCTTTGAGTTCAGGTGCCTTCAATACTGCATACGAAAGTGTCTTTACTCCGTTTGTCTCACTCACATAGGGATCGAGTTGGTCGCCCAGCGCTTCTACGTTAACAGCAAAGGCTTGAGCTCCCCAAACAATCGGTACATGGAATCTCATATCAGGTTCCATCACTGCATACGGATGTGTCCTGAAAAATTCGCCCATTTTGCCAAAATTTTCCAGCTTGGACACGTCAATTGCTTGAATTAAACCGGCATCGTAATACATCTTAACTC
>JAMDDV010000031.1 GCA_023488455.1 Actinomycetota bacterium
GGCAAGCTGGTTAAACTATGTTCGTGAAGCGGTATTTACAGTTATAATTACGCTTATACTTGTGGGTCTCACCCCGGAGGGTTTTAAGAAGTCCCTTTTTGGAAGGCGTATGTGAATGACGGGATGTAGCGCAGCTTGGTTTAGCGCGCAGCGTTCGGGACGCTGAGGTCGTGGGTTCAAATCCCACCATCCCGACCAGAGTTTAGTGCATTATTCAGGAATTATGTTTGAAGAGATAGATAACGAGCTGGCATCTTTTATCAAGAACTATATCGATTCTTTTACTGCGTGGGACATATTTGTCTATTACTTCGGAAACAGCAACAAAATTCTCAGCATTAAGCAGCTATCAGAACTTCTTGGACGCCGTGAGGAAGAGGTTGAGAAAGTAGTTGAAAAACTGGCGAAGAAGAATATTTTCAGGCTGAGCGATGAGGGAGAGATAAAGTTCACTCCAAAATCAAGGGAGCTTTACCTGTTGAAGAGGTTCGTAGCAGGGATCAAGGATGGAGACAGGAGACTTGAGATAATGGCCCTTGTTTTTGAGAAATAGGTTTTAAGGAGGTAATTCTGTGGAGGTCTATGATTGCATTGAGCAAAGGAGAACCGTAAGGAGATTTTTGGATAAACCTGTTGAGAAGAGCAAGATTGACAGGATAATCGGAGCTGGCATTTATGCCCCTTCGCAAAAAAATCAGCAGCCGTGGAGGATCGACGTAGCTGTCGGGAAGGTCCGAGATGCACTGAAAGATGTTCTCCAGAAGACGACCCTGTTTTTAGAAGACATTTTTCCCGAGTATACAAAGGATAATTTAGCTGAGGTCCACGCTTTTTTTGAAAATATAGGGAACGCCCCGGCATTAATAGTCGTTACGCATCCAAAGGTAACCAGCGATTTCAACACGTTGAATACTTTGCTTGGGGTTGGCGGATGTATACAGAACATGCAGCTCGCAGCATTTAATGAGGAGCTTGGAGCTGTCTGCTTGACTATTTCATATTACGTCAAGAACGAGATATGTGAACTGCTTGGCATAAAAAATCGGGAGATCTCTACGGTGCTGGCGATTGGCTATCCTGCACAAGAAGTTGAATTTCCTGGAAGAAGAAAAGATCTGACACATTGGCATGAATAGAAACGCATTGATATATGGCCAGTCATCCGTTTGCTTAAGCGTTACTATACCGCGTAGTATCTTCTAAAACATATTTACATAAATATATAATTATGCTAATATGTTTTAGATTTAGTTGGGATTATTCAGTAAAGAAAGTTATAAAAAGTTAGGTCCTGACAAGAGCAGGATTCCATCGATACTATTCATATCTTCGGTTATCCTTGCATTTATTTTTCTCCTGATTAATTATGTCGAGAATGTTGGGAGCCAGAGGGTTAAAAGCAGCGACCTCGTTCCGATTTATTTTGTGACTTCACCTGTTAGCAAGTATGCCAGGATAACAGATGATATCATTGAGGAATTTCTCATCCCCAGACAGTATGTCCCACCATCCTTGTCCATCGGCAGAGCACAACTCCTTGAGAGTTATGCTTCAAGGCCGATGGCTGCAGACGAGGTCATTTCCAAGCATTCTATCTCGATGACCAGCACCCTATCCCAAGAGAATAGTAGCATTGCAAATGAATACAGGCTGGTTTTTATTCCTGTTGATGGCGGGATAATTTCATATGTTGAACCAGGGGATAACGTAGATGTCTTTTTCACTTTTAGTGCTGACGGCATTGGCGCTTCCACTACTGAGAGAATTTTTAGCTCTGTGGAGGTTTTTACAACCTCGGATAATAGAGGTCTCTCATCAATGACTGATGGTGAAAATCAGATTCTTGGCGATGTTATGGGCAGCGAGATGGTCTCAGATCTGGGTCAGCAGGGCCTGATATTAATAATCCCCCGCATGGGAATTGAAAAGCTGTTCTTTGCGATGGCAAATGGGAGGATAGATGTTGCATTGGTTCCGGAAATTTAGTCAACGGTTAATCTAGGGGATGATGATTATGAAGAGAGCTTACATCGTCATGAATGATGTAAATCGCAAACCACACGCCATTGATTACTGTGCCAATAACTGGATACTGATCGTTGGTCTTTCTGATCGGATTTCAGGCTATGAAGTTAAGATCCTGAATTCAAATCCCGATGTACTGTTAATTGATGAAGATCTGGTTGGTGATTTGAGCTCAGATTTCAGACGCAAATTGGTAAGAAAGAATGAAAATGCCAGTATTAATGTAATAAGCAGGTGTGAAGCAGATGATGGTCTTGAAATAGTTCCGCTGCGAGCCGTTCCAGACGGTGAATGTATCATGGAACCAACTGATAAAAGAGTGTCTACCATTATATCAGTTAACAACGATGAACAGGGTCATCTCTTTACCGCATATTTAGCTGCTCTTATTAAGTCAAACTTCATTAAATCAACTGTCTCTTTATCTGAATTTGGATGCGCTTTTCGTGAGCTATCTTTTTTCCCATCGGCATCCATTGATATTTGTAACGATCTCTCTGATCTGTTCAAGGTGAGAAACGAATTAAACCTCGAAAAACTGCAGAAGGTCTGCAGCCGATTCAACAACCTGGATTTATATATCTGTCCATGCGAGGATAATCTGGATCAGATGTTTTATGAAAGTATCATTGATGCACTTAAGGATGGTTACGATTTTTCGTTCTTTTATGTAGTAATCAGAAATGGATTGCAGTGCTTGCCATGGTTCATCAGTCGCTCCGATCTTATATTCATCGTTTCTGATTGCTCACCCCGATCCCTTTATTTTTTAAGGCAGAACATGGAAAAGCTGAAGAGCCTGTTTACACCCGCCTTAGTGCAATTTGTGTTTACAAATTGTGATCATGTAGCTGCGGCTTCAAAAAGGGTTTTCAGGAATCTTGCTGGAGATTTTAAAACCGTGTTTTTACCGTGTGATGACGGAATTCTGCTTTTGTACGAGCAGGTCGGTAAGATTTTGTTGAACAGGATGGATCTTTCCTACGTGAGTCAGGTTGCATACCTTGCCAGTCAAGTTGTGCCTGAATTAAGGAAATTGTGATGATGAGCAAAATAGTATATTTACATAATTATATAAAAGCATTAAAATATAAATGATGGATGATCTGAGAAAAAGGATTTTCTCAAGCTTAATAAAAGGTATGGAGGATCACAGTTTCGATCTGCTGTCTTTTAATGAGAAAACTGATCTGACCCGCAAGCTGACTTCAAGGATTATTGATGATGAGCGAATTATCCTGACTGATGGGGAGAAAAGCAAGCTTGTTGATGACATGCTGAATGAAGTTTTGGGTCTGGGCCCAATTCAACCTTTGCTCGAGAACTCGCAGGTCAGCGAAATAATGGTCAACGGGTCAGGAAATATCTTTTATGAGGTTGATGGGAAAATTAAAAGATCAGATTTACACTTCTTTGATGATGAACATCTGATGAGGGTGATCGAAAAAATAATATTACCCTTGGGCTTGCGCGTTGATGGAGCTTCCCCGATGGCGGACGGGCGACTCCCCGATGGATCGAGAGTAAATGTAATTCTCCCACCACTCTGTCTCAATGGTCCTGCGCTTACTATCAGGAAGTTTTCTCTGAAGTCCCTATCTCCGGCTGACCTGATGAGCATTGGTTCGATCTGTAAAGGGGCTCTTGATATTGTCAGAGAGCATGTCATTCATAGGTCCAATATCATAATCAGCGGTGGTGCAAGTTCAGGCAAGACCACCTTTTTGAACTCAGTATCATCATTTATCCCTGACCACGAGAGGGTAATAACCATTGAGGATTCTGCTGAATTAAGACTCCTGTCAGGGCATGTCATCTCACTTGAGAGCAGGCCAGCTAATGTAGAGGACAGAGGTGAAGTTACCATAAGAGATCTTGTCAGAAACGCGCTCAGGATGCGTCCGGATAGACTGATTATTGGTGAGGTAAGAGGCGGTGAATGCCTGGATCTACTTCAGGCTCTTAATACCGGTCATAAGGGATCGCTTGCAACTGTTCATGCTAATTCACCAGGCGAACTGATCTTTCGACTTGAGACGATGGCACTTATGTCGGATGTAAATCTTCCGTCAAGGGCGATAAGGCAGCAGATATCTACTGCTGTTGACCTGATCGTGCACCTAAATAGGTTAGGAGATGGGCGAAGGATCGTAAGCGAGATATGTGAGGTCAACGGTATGAGCGGCGATGACGTTAATGTCGAATCCATCTATGCAAATGCGGAAATAGGTTATGCAAATCCAAAGATTGCCTGAATTAACAAGCTTGGTTATGAAATTAAAAGGAAGTGTGTCGAAGAGAAAAATGGCCTTCCTGTTCTTCGTGCTGACAATTGCTGCCTTGTTTACATTCTGTGTAGTTATCAAAAATCTTTTCCCATTGATTACTATACTGATTTTTTCTTACATTGCGTATTTTATTTTTAATTTTATTAAACAGAGAAATGACCTGCTTCTATATAAGGAGTTGGAGCGCTTCATGGATATCTTTATGTCGGGTTTATCCGCTGGGCTTTCCGTAAGTAAGGCGATGGAGTTTGCCATCGATGGTCTTGGGGGAAGCAGGTTCAAGAAAATTTTTAATCTGGTAAGCGAACAGTTAGCTCTGAATATAAGACCCCATATCGCAATACAGAAGGCAGGCGAAGAGTTCGAAATAAAAGAACTGCAACTCCTGGCTGTTATCCTGGAATCTCAGTTGAGGGCAGGATTCCCGCCTAATAGGTTATTGCTTCAGGTCAGAAGCGTGATTGTGAACAGGATGAGGATCGGCAGGAAAATTAAACTATTTAACTCCCAAAACGAGCTATCTGCAAACATTCTTTCGTCAATCCCTGTTTTGTTTCTTGTTTCAGTGATGTTTTTTAAATCTGAATATCTTCATCAACTCAATCATATTTTTTTTGCGCAGCTGTTTCTGCTGCTTGCAGTCCTGATGGATGTTGCAGGTCTTTGGATGATGAAGCGGCTGATGAGATATGGTGGTTGATATGAAATATGGAGTCCTAATCTTATCCTTACTGATATTGATGATCGGTATATTTATAAGGGTTCGTAAAGTAAGTTATGACTCTGAGATTTCAAAAGGCAAGGATAAGAAAATCATATCTCTGCTAACAATCCTGGATAAAACTGTCTCAAATGTTCTTGTAAAGAAATTGGTTGATAAGAGGTTCCTGACCTGGATTTATCTACCTTTCATAAAGGATGGAAATTCTGATGAGAAGGTCAGGCTTTTTACTGAAAAGATATTATTTGTTTTCATGTGGTTGATTTGCATGTTTATATTGCCTTTTAGAGGTTTCTCGCTTTTATTATCTACAGTTGTTGGTCTGGGTTTAGCTTTTTATTTTCCCGATTTAAATTACCTCATTTTACAAAGAAAAAGGTCACTGGCGTCTGAAAAAGAACTTCCCCTGGCTGTTGATATATTAACCGGGATGTGCGAGAGCGGATTGTCCATAAGAAGTGGCCTTGAGATGTCGGCAAAGGTGTTGAAGAGCAGTCTGCGCGAGGATGTTAAATTATTTTGCTCAGGTACTGCTATGGGGAAGGGGAAGGAGTTTATTCTGGAGAAATTAAGAAAGAAGTCTCTTGCGCCTGCAGTTTTCGACTTCTTCCAGATGCTTTCGCGTTTTGAAGAAGTCGGCTCACCGGTCAATAGCTATCTGTCGGAGCTATCTGCTCGCCTTAGGGAAGACCAGCTTTTCGGGGCCGAAGAGCATGCAAGGAGATCGCAGATAATCTCCCTTTTCCCGCTTACCTTTTTAATTCTGCCATCGTTTCTAATCATGCTAGTGACAATTTTCCTGCTTCCGTCTTTCGGATTTTTTAACGGGTAAAAAAATTGGAGGTGATCGTTGAGAAAACTAAAAGAGAGAGTGATCGGTTCAGATGGACAGGCGACGATTGAGTACGCGCTTATAGTTTTTGTCGCTGTCATACTGGCAGGAGTGCTGATTGCAGTTGGCAAGCCTGCATTTGAGCAGCTCGTGGGGGTTGTATTTCAGAAACTTTTGCAGATGGTGATGTAGTATGCGTGGTGGCGCTCTTAAGGATCAGAGAGCTCAGTCGGCGATAGAGTTTGCGCTGATTTCCCCTTTGATAATTTTTGTCGTTCTTTCGCTACTGCAGTTAATTCTATTTCTATTTGTTGAATTAAATATTGCACAGGCTGCGAGGAACGGTGCAAGGGAGGGTGCCACCACAAATAGCAATTCGGCAATTTATGAGTCCGTAAGGTGCTCATTAAATGGCAAAATGGATAATGTTATCGTAAATGTGTACCCGGCTTCGCCCGGTTCAAGGAATCGTGGTGACCTATTAGCAGTTAGTGTTGAAAAGAAGGTGCCCGTCGTCGTTCCGATTTTAGGTGCTCTGATGAGAGATGGACTTACGGCCAGGTA
This sequence comes from Actinomycetota bacterium, assembly GCA_023488455.1. The sequence continues at coordinate 6,431 of JAMDDV010000031.1, forward strand.
TAGGTCGGTGATAAGACTTGAAAAAGAGTGATAAATGCCAGGATGCAAACACCACCATATTTGTGCTGATTTTCGCTGTATTTTTAATTTTAGTTTGCCTGGTTGTAACTGATTTCGGAATGCTGTATGTAGCACGTGAAAGGGTAAAATCTTCTGCGGATTTTGCCGCGCTTTCAGCAGCAGCCGAACTGCTCTTTATGCGTGATGGCAGAGAAGCTGCTCAAAGAGTAGCAAGCGAAAATAATTGCACACTCTCTGGCTATGAAGTCAGGGGAAACATAGTGCAAGTATCATTAAGAAGGGAGGTCGAAGGCTTGCTCTTCCCAAGGTACATCGGGAAATTGAGGTTTATCGAGGCAAGATCCGCAGCTGAATTTAAAGAAAGGTGGTGGCTTGATTATATCGATAAATTAGGTGATAAATGATATTTACAACAGTCGTTATTTATGATAAATAGGTATGGCATTTTATCATAAAAAGCAAGGTCTCCTGCTCCCTCGTAAAGGAGCTGTTAATCCAAAGGAGGTGGATGTTTTGAGAATTTATGAAACTTTGCTTGTAATTGATCCCTCGTTAGATGTCGAGAAGACCGACAAGACGATTGATGTGTTAAAATCCTTGATTGAAAAGTTGGGCGGCAAGGTTACTGACATCGAAAAGTGGGGGAAGCGCAAACTTGCTTACCCAATTAATCATCACGAGACCGGCTTCTATACCCTGATTCTGTTCAGCTTGGGGGGTGAGGCGATAAAAGAACTTGATAGGGTTATCAAGATTTCTGACGAGGTCATCAGATACATCATAGTTCGAAGGTTTGATAGGGAAAAATAATAAATTTCGAGGTGATGTTTGATGTCCAGATTTAATACCGTAACACTGGTTGGAAATTTAACAAGAGATCCGGAGCTCAGATTTACTCCCAATGGAGCTCCAATTGTGAGCTTTGGCCTTGCTGTAAGCAGGTCATGGCAGAGCGATACTGGTCAAAGAAGCGAGGAAACGAACTTTTTCGATGTGACTGCGTGGAACAGGCTTGGTGAGAATTGCGCTGAGTCATTGCAAAAGGGTGACAGGGTAATGGTAACAGGCCGGCTTAACTGGAGGTCGTGGGAAAGCGCAGATGGTGTTACCCGAACCAAGGTGGATATAGTTGCAGATTCCATTGGGCCGAGTTTGGAGTGGGCAACTGTGAAGATAACCAAGAATCCTAAGGCTGAATTTACCGCTAGCGAGCAACCGATAGATAACGCCAGTCCTGCGGAGGATGAGGTCCCATTTTGATTAACATTTTGATTAAGGAGGCGATTATATGAAAAAACAGACCAAACAATATGTAGCGCCGCGCATGCAGCATAAATACTGTTATTTTTGCAGGGAGAAAATAAGTTATATAGATTATAAGGATACCTCTCAATTAAAGAGGTTTATCTCAGATAGGGGCAAGATTCGCCCACGCAGGATAACAGGAACCTGTGCTCAACATCAATCTGAGCTTGCTACTTCCATAAAAAGAGCCAGACAGGTAGCCCTTATGGACTACACAAGTAAGATATAAAACGTATTTCGTTTTTGAAGATTGATTTTGGAGGCTAAATGAAGGTAATTTTAATAGAGGATGTTGAGAGTGTTGGTTTGATGGGTGATGTCGCTGAGGTTAAGGACGGGTATGCAAATAACTATTTGATTCCCAGGAAGTTTGCAGTAAGAGCAACGCCGTCTACGCTGAAGGAGATTGACAATCTCAAGAAAACCCGTCTTAAAAAAGAGGCGAAGATCAGAGAAGAGGCGTTAGCGCAGTTTGCGCGGATAAATGGCCTGCAGATAGTCTTTCCTGTAAAAATAGGCGAGGAGGGAAGATTGTTTGGCTCGATCACCCCTATGGATATTGCAGAAGAGATCACTAAAAAATCAGGGATTGAGGTAGATAAGAGAAGAGTTGAGCTTGAATCTAATATCAAATTTCTTGGCGATTACGAGGTACCGGTGATTTTGTTTAAAGACGTAGAAGCCAGTGTCAAGATAAGCGTCGTTCCAGAGGAAAGCAAGAAAGAAGAATAAGTACGTTCGGTAATTTATCTTAACTATATATTAATTTGTTCTCTGAATTGCGATAATAAGATAAGTTAATTTCACTAATGGGAAGTGAAATGGTAAGCAAAAAAGAGTTAAAGCCCTTAGATACTTCCAGGATGGACAGGATCCCCCCACATAACATTGAGGCCGAGCAGTCCCTGCTTGGTGCCATGATGCTCAGTAAGGAAGCTGTCGCCAGCGCTATTGAGGTGGTTGATGCTGATGATTTTTACAGGAATAGCCATGAGCAGGTATTCAGGGCGATTTTGAACCTCAATGCAGTTAGCGAGCCTGTGGATCCGATTACCGTTAGCGAAGAACTTAAAAGGATGGGGGAACTTGAACGTCTGGGCGGTAAACCTTTTATATACGATTTTGTCTCCAGCGTCCCGATAACGGCGAACGTCAAACATTATGCCAATATTGTTAGCAACTATTCCACGTTAAGAAAGTTGATTGATGCTGCGACGAGGATTGCGGCGCTTGGTTATGAGGCTCCTAAGGATTCAAGAGCAGCCATAGATAAAGCCGAGCAGCTTATTTTTGATATTTCAAGAAGTCGTTCATCCAGTGCTCCGGCTGCTCTAAAGAGCGTACTCGTTGAAACGATGGAGTACATTGAGAAGCTTTACGAAAATAAAGGTGGGTTTGCAGGGCTCACCACCGGCTATATCGATTTTGACAGGAAGACGTCGGGCTTGCAGCCATCGGACCTCATTATAGTCGCAGCTCGACCATCGATGGGGAAGACCTCGTTTGCACTTGGCATGGCCAGGAATATCGGGATAAATGAAAAAAAGCCGGTTGCCGTCTTCTCGCTAGAGATGTCGGATATCCAGCTTGCACAGAGGCTGATGTGTTCTGAAGCCAGAATAGATGCCTCCAGCCTCAAAACCGGCAACCTTGCAGATGACGAATGGCCCAGGATATCAAGTGCAATCGAAAGACTGTCAAAATCGCCCATTTATGTTGATGATTCAAGTTCATTGAACGTGATGGAGCTCAGGGCAAAGGCAAGAAGACTGAAATCTCAATATGATATCGCCCTTTTGATCATAGACTATCTTCAATTGATGCAGTCGGGGTTCGATTCAGAGAACCGACAGCAGGAGATATCGGACATTACCCGTTCGCTGAAGATGCTGGCAAAAGAGTTGAACATTCCCATAGTGGCTCTGTCACAGCTTTCACGAGGTGTGGAGATGCGTCAGAATAAGAAGCCGCTTCTGGCAGACCTTAGAGAGTCAGGAGCAATAGAACAGGATGCTGATCTGGTTATTTTCATTTATAGGGAGAAGGTTTACCACCGGGGAGATGACGAAGGTTATCCGGAGGAAGATGTAAACGGTTATGCAAGGCCTTCAGTTCCCAAGAAAAAGAAGTATCTTGAAATGAGTGTGGAATCCGAGGGTGATGCGGTTGGCGATCTTGCTGAGATAATAATCGGAAAACACAGAAACGGGCCAACCGGGGTTGTCAAGATGTTATTTCTTGAGCGATACGCAAAGTTTGTTGATTTGGCCAGGGTAGATTAATTTAATTAACAGATGTCAAATTTTTAATCATTGGTTAAGGAATAGGTGATATTTTGCCTGGAATTGTTGTTGTTGGTGCACAGTGGGGTGATGAAGGAAAAGGGAAAATTACGGACATTCTTTCCAGCAAGGTGGCTGTGGTTGTTCGCTATCAAGGCGGCAATAATGCAGGTCATACTGTTGTTGTGAACGGTGATCAGTTCAAGTTGCACCTCATCCCTTCAGGGATACTCTACCCACACATAATAAATATCATTGGCAATGGGGTCGTGATAAACCCGAAAGTGCTTTTGTCCGAGATGGAGGCACTGGCAGTGCGGGGAATAAGTACAGATAAACTGAGGATAAGTTATAACGCTCATCTGATAATGCCATACCATATAATAATTGACTCTCACAGTGAATACCAGC
>JAMDDV010000033.1 GCA_023488455.1 Actinomycetota bacterium
ATCCAATATCCCTATCCCCACTTGATGAGGAAACAATCCTTGGTAGCGTAAAGAAGACAGGCAGGCTTGTAATAGTGGATGAGGGCAATCCACGATGTGGGTTGGCTGTAGATATTGCAGCTTTGGTAGCACAGAAGGCATTTGGTGATCTGAAAGCACCCGTCAAATGCTTAACTGCTCCGCATACTCCTGTGCCTTTTAGTCCTGTCTTGGAGGAGTTTTATCTACCTGATGTGGAAAAGATATCGAAGGCGTGCATGGAACTTTTGGATTAGTAAAACTGCGGGGGGTGAATGATTAAGATTGAGCAACAATAGTTTAATGCGAATTAAGATGTTTAATCAATTAAAAAAGGAGGAAAAATGACTCAAATTCCAGTTACAGAATTTCAGACAAGAATTGAAAAACTTCGCGACATAATGAGAATAGAGAGGGCTGAAATCTTTTTAATTTATGGGGACGAATATAGACGAGAGAATTTAAGGTATGTTTCCAATTACTGGCCAATATTTGAAAGAGGCATGTTAGCTGTGGGGTTAGAAGGTGAACCTATACTTCTTGCTGCTGCAGAGGGTCAGAATTTAGCGAAAGAAATGTCACCATGGAAGGAATTAAGAATTATTCATGAAATGGAGATGTCTTACGTTCCTGAGCAGGTTAAATATAATAGCCCTAGAAAATATAATACTTTGACTGAGATATTTTCAGAACTTTTGAACGGCAGGAAGCCGAGCAAAATCATAGTTAGTGGAATTGATGCAATGTCTGTAATTACTTATGAGGCAATAAAGTCTTCTGCTCCTGGAGCTAAAATAGAAAATGGTGATGATGTTCTATATGAGATGAGGCTTATTAAAAGTGATGCTGAAATCGAAGTATTAAAAAAAGTAAATGAAATATGTGATATTGGTTTTAAGGCAATGCTTGATGCAGACATAGTTGGATTAACAGAGATACAAGCTATTGCCTTAGGAGAAAAAGCAGCACGTGATGCAGGAGCAGAGCATATTTCATTCTCAATTTTTACCTCAGGGGAAAGAACTAATACAGTAATAGGGCGGCCAACAGAAAAAATAATACAAAAAGGTGAAATGATAATGACTGACCTGGCTGTTCAATATCAAGGATATGTTACATCTGATGCATGGCCATTCGTTGCTGGAGGTAAACCAAATAAGGAACAAATGAAATTAATATATCATTTAGTAAAGGCAGAAGATATTGGAATTAAAAACATAAGAGATGGGGTTGTAGCTGGTGAAGTTATTAAAAAAATAAAAGATTACTTTGAGGATAATGGATTAGAAAAATACGATCTTTACCCCTCAATTCATGGAACTGGTCTTGCAGAAGCGGAATTACCTTATCCAAATGAGGAATCTACTTATAAATTAAGAGCAGGTATGGCAACTAATTTTGATGTAAGTCTTTTTGGAATTCCTGGAATTGGATCTAACCGCATAGAAGAAGGATTTATTATAACCAAAGAGGGACTTATTGTTCTTTCAAAGTTATTAAGTAGAATTAGAGAAGAATTTCTATCGAAATATTAATTCGAGAGAACCTGGCTTATAGCTATTAACATGCCTAACTTTTTTACCATAGAAGGGCAGTTTGAATGCTTGTTGAAATTAGTTTCATCTAAATTCTTTTTTATATCAACGGGTATTGCAATCAAAGTCAGATTTTACCAAGGAAAATATTAACAATTAATTGGATTTTATTTTTGCCACATAAAATGCAGGGATAGCATTTTGACGCTATTACCGCATACTAAGTAGATTATTAGGAAGAAGTATAGAGTATGGAGCACAACAAAAGAAGGGTAGCATATGTCTACCTAATACCTCTGATAGGTGTATTCTTAGTTAACGTTTTTTATCCGATAGTTTTTAATTTTGCCTTAAGTTTCTATGATTGGAGTGGATTCAGTAAACATATATTTACGAAATTCATTGGATTTGCAAATTATATTGATATGTTTAAAAATGAATACTTTTGGGTATCTTTGCGAAATATGGCATATTTTGAACTCGCAAGCTGTATTTTCCAAGTACTTGTCCCATTATTTTTTGCAGTTATTTTATTTTATGGATACTTTAAATATGAAAATGTCATAAAAGGCATAATTTATTTCCCTGCATTAATCTCACCCGTAGTAGTTGGTTTGGTCTGGAGATATTTTTTTTCATTACAAGGGCCAATAAATATAATATTGAAGGGTTTAGGTCTAAATTTCTTGGCAATAGAATGGTTAGGTAATATATATACACCTATATGGATTATAGCCTTCATAAATACTTGGCAATGGACAGGTTTTGGGATAGTTCTTTATTATGCAGGTCTTGCCTCAATTGATAAAGAGCTAATTGAATCAGCGATGGTAGATGGCGCATCTTTTTCCCAGTATATTCGGAAAATTGTAATACCACTCCTAAAGCCGATTATTCTGCTTGATCTTTTACTTGTTTTTATAACTGGTTTCAGGGTTTTCGATATCATATATGTTGTTACACGAGGTGGTCCAGTACATCAATCGGAGGTTTTGACCACATTGCAATATTATTATTCTTACGATGCAACCGGGCCTAATAAAATGGGAATGGCTTCAGTAATATCTATTGTTCTTTTGGTTCTTGTAGTCATCTTCTCATTGATTAGAATCTTTGTTCGCAGAAGAAGTGAATTTAGTATGGAGGTAAGAGGGGTATGAGAAAATTATCTTGGGGAGCATACCTATTTACGAGAATAAGCATTGCAATTGGTGTATTGGGGATTTTGTTTCCACTTATTTGGATTTTTTCACTTTCCCTCAAGTTGCCAGAAGAGGTTTTTAAAGGATATTTATTTATTATTCCCAAACATGTAACATTAAAGAATTATATTGCAGCTTTTGATTATGCAGTAAAATACTTCAATGTTAGCTTCCCAAAAATGTACTTGAATAGCTTTATAGTTACTTCAGGGACAATTTTGGTTTCATTGTTTATTTCCTTATTAGCTGGTTTTGCGCTGAGTAATTATCGATTTAGAGGAAGCACATTAATTAATTCTTTAAACTTCTCGAGTTTTACAATACCTGCACAGGTTCTACTTATACCTCTTTATGTTCTTTTAAAACAGGTTCATGTCTTACATACATATCTTGCAGTGATAATTCCATACACCCTTTTTACTGTACCAATCAGTGTTTTGATATTCAAAGATTTCTTCAATCAAATTCCAAGTGAATTGAAGGAAGCTGCTAAAATAGATGGAGCTAGTGGCTTTACTTATTTTCTCAAGATTGCCTTACCAATTACTAAACCGGCAATAGCTACCTGCATCATATTTATGTTCACTCTGGTGTGGAATGAATTTATTTTAGCCCTGGTTTTTTTGGGTAAAGATCAGCTAAAGACACTCCCTGTTGCGATTTCAACTATTGCTGGTGGTCAGTATATAGTTCCTTATAATATCTTCACTGCTTCTATGATGATTTGCATCATTCCAATAATGTTCGTTTTCTTTGGATTTCAGAAGTGGTTTATGCGTGGGGTCACAGCAGGGGCACTTAAGGGTTAAGGAAGTAGAGACTAAATGAGATTTGGACTAAGCAAGATAGACATAACACCGAAGATAGGAAATCCTGTGGGCTTTGGCCAGTTGAGGGTAAGGGATTCTACTGGGATTTACAATAGGTTGTATGCGAGAAGTTTCTACCTATGTACAAAATTAGGTGAGGTTCTTTTCGTTGCTTGCGATCTTTTATTCCTATCTAGTGAGGATCATACTGATTTAAGGCAAAAGATTAGTGAGAGCGTCGGCGTAAAGTTAGATAATGTTTTCATAAGTACAACCCATATTCATTCAGGTCCTCCCACTATGAGTTTATTTGATGCTGATACCCGAACTGACGAGATATTTGGCGAAATTAAAAATAAGATCATCTATAGTGCAGAAAAAGCCAAGCGAGAAATGTTGGATGGAAAAATGTTGATTACGAGAAAAGATGTTCCAGGACTTGCCTTTAACCGCAGAATTATTATGAAAGACGACACAGTTGAAACCTATCCGTATAAAGATGATCCAAATATCTTAAAAGTGGAAGGACCCGACGACCCTGAACTAGGAGTTTTGTTTGCATGCGACAATAAAGGTGTCATAAAAGGTGGATTAATAAATTTTTCTTGCCACCCCACGGTTCTAAGAAGATCAAATGATAAGTTCGCTGCGGATTTCCCCGGATTCATTGAGGAGTACATACAAAAAAAGTTAGGTGAAGAGGTTGTGTTTCTCTATCTAAATGGGGCATGTGGGAATATTGGTCAGGTAAATGTGTTGGACAAAACCAAGAAAGAAGTGGGAATTGGGCATTCTAGATTCATGGGTGCAAGACTTGCTGACGAAGTGTTGAGTGTATTTGATGATGAGATGCTGGTTGATGATGTTGATGTAGAATGTGCATCGACTATATTAGAAGCTCCCATTAGGGATATTACTGAAGAAATGTTAGAGCAAGCTATGCGTATTAGTAGAAGATTTCAAAATATTAATATCCCGCCTCCTAATTTGTCTGATTATGGTGTTGAAAGCTATCGGAATAAAAAGTACATTTCTGTAAAGGAGTTGTTAGAAACAGATTTTTGGAAAAAAGTGGCAGCGAACGAAATTTTGGTCCTGGCCAGTACTGTTAAAAAGCACGGTAATTTGGTAGATTTACCCATCTCCACAATTAGAATCAACAATAGCATGTTTATCACTGTTCCCAGTGAGTTTTTTGTCGAGCATGGCTTAAAAATTAAAGAGCTTTTCAAATCCAAATATACCAATGTTTTTGTGGTCGAATTGTGCAATGGATATGTTGGTTACATACCAACAAAGAAAGCTTTTAGTCGTATGGGTTCATATGAAACCCAATTCTTGACGTCAAGCAAACTTGCTGAAGATACAGGTGAAAAAGTAGTAGAAACAGTTATTAATCTTGAATCAACATTGGGAAGGAAAGGCTAATGATTAAGGAAATGACACCCAGGCAGAGGTTCGAAGGGGTGTTAAGCCTTGAAGTTCCCGACAGAGTTCCAATAGGAGATGGTCTTTTCCAGCACTGGAGATTTATCAACCACTTCTTTAAAACGGAGGAGGAAGGTAAGTGGACACTTGAAGAAATTTGTAGAGCTGTAGGAAATTCGAAAGTCGATTTTGCATTTGACCTTGCTCCATCGCTTGAGCCTCACTTTGAAAAAAGGCTGGGCCTGACCTATCAGGTAACGGAGTGGACGGAGGTAATAATAGATAGACCTTTTAGAACTGTAGAAGAAGCAAGACCTTGGATAAAAGACATGATAATGGAGGTTAAGAGATCAGATCCAGATGTTATGTGGAGCTTTGCTGGAAACACCGGGATGTGGGGGCTTGGCCATGGAAATTACAAAGAAGATTTTTTAATGAAGCAAAGGTGGCTCAAAAATGCTGTTCTTTTCCATACTGGAAGTCCAGCACATCTTGATACCTGTTACATGATGGCTGGTATGGAGGTATTTTCTTATTTAATGGTTGATGACTACGGCCTTTTAATAGAATGGTTCGATGGGCTGTGCAAGCATGAAAGGCGAAGAGTGAGTAGATGCGCTGACTATGAGCTTTCTCCTGTTGCATGTGTTTACTGCGATATCGCTTCCAAGACAAGTCTGCTATTTTCACCAAATTTTCTGAAAGCTGAATATTTTCCAAGGTTGAAATTGCTAATAAACGAGTGGCACAGACATGGGGTGAAGGTAATATATCATTCAGAAGGTGATATAACATCCGTAATTCCAGACATTGTTGGTGCTGGAACGGACGGTATTAATCCACTGGAGCCGGATATTCTGGATATTAAGCAATTAAGGAAGGATTATCCAAATTTAATTTTTTGGGGTGGTATAGATAACAATGAAGTTCTTAGCCGAGGAACTATAGAGGAAGTCGAACAAGCTGTAAGGGATCTTATATCCGATGCTGGGAGCAATGGCAGACTTCTTCTCGGATCAAGTGGCCAGATTCATCCTGCGAACAAGCTTGAGAATATTCTTGCTATGTTTGAATTTGCGAGGAAATACGGAAAGTACTCTTAACATTAAAAGGTTAAAAGAAGTTCCATGAAAATCAAAGAGATATTAATAAATTAGTATGAAAATGCTAAATATTAAATTTATTACTTAAATAAATTCTAACAGATCCAACTCTAAAAGCTTAGAATAAGTAGGAGCTCCATTTTCATCCCAGTTAGACATCTTATAGTAAAGATCTCTAGCCCTTAGAAAATTATCCTTATTTATCTTAATTCCTTTTTTAGGACCATTCTCTATGGGTTCAAACAACCTATCAGGAAGCATATCATCTTCTTTGGTCACGCCTTCTCTTAAAGCAAATAGTTTATACATATTTATTCTTTTCTCACCCAGTTTAAATAACTCAAACAAAGAACTCTCCCACCCCGTTACTGCACTTACTATTTCTACAAGATGATGAAAGTTAAAAAACCTTGCAGGTGAAAATGCGAAAATACAACAGCATAGTGCATCTAACATAGAAAATCCTGGTTGAAGCAGGTAAAACATTCTAACTTTTTTCTCTGATAGGCTTTGTGAAGGTAACCTTTCATATATAGTTAAAGATGATACTTTATTTAAAAATAGCTGATCGGCATTAAAATCGAAATCTGTATCATGCTCAACCACAGTATAATAAGGACCGATTGGGGATACAGCGTATCCCAAGCCTAACATTTGCTTTACTCTTGGTTCATGTACTGGCATCTCCATACCTTTTACATGCATTGCATACTTTTCGGATTCTTTTATTTTTGCTGAAGCAAATCTAGTGCCATTGGCTAAAAGAGCTCCTATTCCTTCTTTGCTTACTATCATATTAATCAATTTTAGAATGGAGTCTTCCTTACCCCATCTTAACTCGATACCATTGGTATCTTTTTTGGAAATAAGTCCATTTTCAAAACATTCTAAGGCAAATGATATAGTTACACCTAATGATGTGCCATCTAGCCCGTTTTCACAGATAGAATTCCAAATTTTTAGAGCAGCATCTATATTATTTATTTGAAGGTTATAAATAGAAGCTCCAAGACTCTCAAGTTCTATATGTCCAAATCTAGGATCTACCCCAATTTTTTCTAAACCTTTTAATCTTTTCTTACATCCTCCAAAGCATCTGTAACAATTTATATTGCTGGAACTGAATTTTTTAACAATTGCATTTCCATCTATTTTATCTGCATCTTGAAAACTGGAGCTTTTAAAATTACGAGTTGAAAACATGCCTGCATCAGATATCTGTTTCACGAACCCAGCAATCCCTGCTCTGTCATGCTGGCCTTTATTTATAGGGTTAGTTAGAAAATTCTTCTCAAAATATTTTGACAGGTTATTTATTTTATCTATATCAAATACGTTAATATCATTAGACCCTTTAATGCATAAAGCCTTAATATTCTTAGACCCCATAATAGCTCCTAAGCCACACCTCGAACTAAAAAATATATTGTCATTTACTATGGAAGCGAACCTTATTAAGTTTTCTCCCGCTGGGCCAATTAATGCTATGGAAGTGTTTTTATCTTCTAATTCATCCATTAATAGATCATAGGATTTTGATGTGGTGTGCCCCCAGATTTTAGATGCATCTCTGATTTCTACCTTGTCATTGTATATAAAAATGTATGATGAAGTCTTAGCCTTACCTTTTATAACTATAGCATCGTAACCTGCCTTTTTAATTTCGGTTCCTAAATAGCCTGGAGTCACACTCTCTCCCACTAAGTTTGTTAAAGGAGATTTAGAAATTACTGAATGCATGGAGAGACCAGGACAAGGAGCACCAGTAGTAGGAGAGGTAGAAAAAATAATAATATTTTCTTCTGAAAAAGGATCTATTTTGGGTGGGAGTTCTTTTAGTAAGTAATATGCACCCAGGCAAGCTCCTCCCATGTATTTCCTATAGAAGAGTTCATCTTTTTTCTCTAGTTCAATTTTGTTTTCACTAAGATTTATTCTTAGGATTTTACCTGTATAACCGTATTCCACTTACTTTCTCGTGCATGTTTTAATCTTCTGGTATCGGAATTTTTTTAAATATCTCTATAAATTCTACTATTCTTACTATTGAATCATTTACCCATTTTTTACCTTTTTCAGCAGTAGATTTAGTAGCATCGCCATATACACCTGATTTACTAAAGTGTTTCCATTTTACTAACAATGTAACTGGTGCTGGTGTACCTAAATCAAAATATGTGTATTTAGTGTTCGGCCCACCTCCCATTTCTGCTAGGGCTTTTGATGGGTCAACATTTTCGGGATCTATAAAGTATTTAATGTCAGTTTCAAGCTCAGCAGCGTGGCCACCGTCTCCTATCTTAGTATCTCTTTCTTTGTTGAAAATATCGGCTATCATCGAATAATAATCAAGTACGGCAAAAAGCATATTTGTTTTTTCAGATACGATAAATGATGCAGCTAATAGTCCTGCATTTCCTCCATGACCATTTATAACTACCATTTTTCTAAATCCTGTTTTCCAAAGACTTGTAGCAATTTCAACAATATAATTAATAAAAGTAATGGTTGAAACTGAGACTGTTCCTGGAAAATCAAGTGCATACTCAACATAACCGTAGTAGATGGGAGGCAGCAAAAGAGTTTTAGTTTTTTCGGTTACCTTTTTTGAAATATACCAGGCACAATCTATATCAGTATCAACTGGAAGATGATATCCGTGCTGCTCTACGGAACCTATTGGTAAAACTAACACTGTATTTTTCTTTGCCTCTTCCTCAAGCTCTTTCCATTTCATTTTTTCGAATCTCATAAATGAGCCCTCCTTTATATTTTATTTTAAGTAAAATATTCATTACTGTATTTTTGAATATTTAACAGTGAATGTAAAAAAGAGGATAATTGGTAGAACGTAAAGACATACTTTTGTTCATTTATCAGCTCTAATCTTTTTCCTTTTATAGAAAGATAGGGACAATCCTGTAGCGATTGTCCCTATCAGTTTTGGCTTTAAGATGTTAAAAACTTAAACCCTACTTACTAAGTTGTTCCTTGGTAAACTGCTCCAGGTCTTCGACTACTTGATCAGCTGTCATAGTTCCTAAGAAAAATTTTCCTAAATTTTCAACTATTCTTGTTCCTATTTCAGGATCCATAGCCAAAACATATGGACTATAAAAGTAGTCGGGATTTGTGCTCTCTTTAATTACCTCTTTCATTAAATTGTTTTCAATTGGTAGTTCTGATGCTAACTTCGAAATTGGATGTATATCGTTCTCAATAAGTACTGCTGCAGCTTCTTTAGATGAAAAGAATTTAAGTATATCTTTGATTACTTCTTTATTAGGATTGTCGGGTTCCATTCCTTGGCTTACTCCATTGGCTTGTGCATATCCAGACTTGGCATCAGGCGCTATTTTTGGCAGTGGCATTACGCCAATATTGTCATTTTTAACATCCTCTTTATTCATGGAGCCAATAGTCCAATCGCCGGCAATATAAAAAGACCATGCTTCCTTATTTTGAAATCTTGTGAGAACATCTGGGAAGTATTCTGCAGACATTACATCCTTGGGGAATACACCTCCGTCCTGCATCTTCTTCATCGCTAGCAAGCCTTCCTTAACAATTGGGTCTTTCCACGAAAGTTTTCCAGTTTCTAGTTTTGTTATAACATCACCACCAAGGTATTGCATCATGAACTCAGCCCACATACAATTTGGGGTCCAAACTATTGAGTTCGGACCGAAAGCAATCGACATGGGTATTATATTTTCTTTTGCTAAAACTGGAGCTATTTTCACCCAATCATCAACTGTTTCAGGTTTCTCGAGACCATATTTCTCAAGCATGTCCTTGTAGTAGTAAATTGCGTGTATCCACAGATCAAGTGTTGGCATTATAACAGCCTTACCATCAATGAAAATGTCACTAAAGATAGGGCTCTCTAAATCCACTTGTTTTTGCCACTCAAGATCTGCCTTCCAATCGGGATACCAATCATACAAGATACCTGCTTCATAGTACGCAGTTGTCTGAGCACCATGTTGTACCCCAAAAAGATCCGGGGCTTCTCCGCCTGCTAAAGCAGCTTTTAATTGTTTCTCAAATTCGCCTGCTGGGATAGCTTTTCTTTCTATTGTTACGTTCGGATGAGCTTCTTCATACATTTTTATGATCTTGTCCATTGCAGCCATGTAATTTTCCATAACCTGCCAATCCCACCATCTAATTGTAACTTTTTCAGCAGGCTTGGTTTCTTCTGCCGTTGTTTCTGTTGCTGCTGTGGTTTCTTCTACAGCTGGAGTAGTTTCTTCTGTGACTGGTACTGCTGGTTTACAGCTTACTATTAGCCACGATACAAGCACAAC
>JAMDDV010000023.1 GCA_023488455.1 Actinomycetota bacterium
CTTTTGATACCTCAAATACGGTGGATGCCCTAAAGAATGCCATCTACTCCGTAAGAAAGGGTGGGAATGTCTATGCGATAGGTGAGCACCCATCTCTTCCTGCTGATCTAGGTGAAATTTTCATAAGTGACATACTGGTGCACAGGCATCTTGGAATTAGAGGATTAATGTACTTCCCCATTGGTGAATATAAAAATATAGTAGATGTGTTGAGAAAAGATAAGGAAAGCTTTGAAAAGCTAATTACTCATGTGTTCCCACTCGATAAGATCAATGAAGCTTTCAATGTTTTCTTTGAAGATAATGAGTCAATAAGGGTATTGATAAAACCATAGGAGAAAAATGCGTTGAAAAGGAAGATTAATAAGAGAAATTTGTATGAAAGGTTTAAGATTTTTAGGAAAAAGAACAGTTGAATTAAGAGAACTTCCTAATCCAGTCGCGAAAGATGATAAAGTCGTAGTTAAAATAAAGGCATCTGCAATTTGTGGTTCTGATTTGCCTAATTATAGAGCTAATTCAGATATCTTAGGGTGCGTACCTGGACATGAGCTAGCTGGTGTAGTCTTTGAAGTTGATAAAGCTTGTAAAGTAAAAATTGGCGATAGAGTAGCTTTAAACACACAAATTGGATGTGGAATATGTAGATATTGTAGAGTTGGTCAGGTACTGTTTTGTAAATCACTGAAAATTATGGGTTATACGGCTGGTTTTAATGGCGGACATGCAGAATATGTAAGTATCCCCGAAAAAGACTGTTTATCGTTACCAGATGATATAGGATTTGATATAGGTGCAGTGATCCCTGATGGTGTGGGTGTTGCCCATCATCTATTAAATAGAATGGGATTAAGGGCTAAAGAATCAGTGGCGGTATTTGGTTGCGGTCCTATAGGTATTGGAATGATTACGCTTTTAAAATTTTGGGGTGCATATGTAGTAGGTGTTGATGTAAATGAATATAGGTGTGAACTGGCTTCAAAGTTAGGGGCAGATATTGTTATTAATGCTAATGAAGAGGAACCTGTTGGTACTATTATGAAAATAACAGAAGGAGATGGTGCTGCAAAAACAATAGATTGCGTTGGGGAAACAGATATTACTTTAAATCAAGCTTTATCCAGTGTAAGAGCTGGAGGTAAAGTAGGCTTTTTGGGAGTAAAAAGTAGAGTAATAATTAATGACTTTTATAACCTGGTCTCAACTAGAGAGCTGGAGATTTTCGGGAGCTGTGGATATAATTTGTCTGAATTCGATAATATTATTTCCTTAATAAGGAGTGGGTTACCAGTGGAAAAAATGATAACCCATAGATTCCCATTAAAGAAAGCAGATGAAGCCTATAGATTGTTTGATCAAGGGAAAACCGGCAAAGTTGTTTTAATACAGGAGTAGATTTTATAAAATGTTGAAAATGTTATGAACCAGAATATTTCTTGATTATCAAGTAGATTTATATTATTATACGATAAAGTAAACGTTAAAGTTTAAATTTATAACAGAAGAAATAAATAAAAATAAATCGATTAAATACTTCAGTAAATATAAACATATGATTGAAAATAAATTCAAACACTTAGAAGCCAGTAAAAAAATAGAAATGCTTAAAAAGATGTACGAGATTAGGCATTTTGAAGATGAAGTAGACCAATTACTTATAAGAGGTGAAATTCATGGTTCATGCCATCTTTGTGTTGGTCAGGAAGCATCAGCAGTAGGATCTATATATGCTTTGGATGAAAAAGATTATATAACTTCTAATCATAGGGGTCACGGTCATTGTATTGCAAAGGGAGCAGACATTGGAAAGATGATGGCAGAGATCTTGGGAAGAAAAACGGGTTATTGCGGTGGTAGAGGCGGATCAATGCATATGGCAGACATCGAAAAGGGTAATTTAGGAACAAATGGTATTGTAGGCGGCAGTATTGGATTAGCAACTGGAGCTGCTCTTACCTGTAAACTAAAAGAAAATGGGAAAATTGTTGTTTGCTTTTTCGGTGATGGGGCAATAAATAGAGGTATTTTCCATAGTTCTATAAACATGGCATCTATTTGGAATCTTCCCATTATATATCTTTGTGAAAACAATCTCTACGGATTATCGACGCCGATAAAGGAAGCAATAAATATAAGTAAAATATCAGACAGGAAATGTGCTTATGGTATTGAAGGTATGACCATAGACGGGAATGATCTTGTTAAGGTTTTTAATACAGTGAAACATTTTGCTGAATATTGCAGAGAAGGAGAAGGGCCAGTATTGATTGAAAGCCAGACCTATAGATGGAAGGGTCATTCAAGAAGCGATGCACAGGTATATAGAACAAAGGAAGAAGTAAAAAACTGGATGGAGAAAGATCCCATTAGAAAATATAAAGAAATGTTAATCAAAGAAGGTTCATTTAGTGAAAAAGAGGACAAGGTTTTGGAAGGGGAAGTAACAAATGAAGTAAATCAAGCTGTTAAGTTTGCAAGAGAGAGTCCTTATCCAGATCCCTCAACACTGGAAGATGATGTTTATGCATGACAATGTAAAGATAAGGGAAATAACATATATAGAAGCAATAAGAGAAGCCATGCAGCAAATGATGAGAATTGACAGTGATGTATACCTCATGGGCGAAGATGTGGCGGAATATGGCGGGATATTCAGTGTCTCCGTGGGTATGGTTCAGGAGTTTGGAAAAGAAAGAATTAGAAATACTCCCATTTCAGAGGAAGCAATAGTAGGAGCTGCAGCTGGGAGCGCGCTCACTGGAATGAGACCAATAGCTGAAATAATGTTCATTGATTTCATCACTATCGCTATGGATGAAATTATAAATCAAGCTGCAAAAATCAGATATATGTTTGGGAAGCAGGCAAAAGTGCCCTTAGTTATAAGAACAGCAGCAGGAGGAGGTTTGGGTCACGCAGCACAACATTCACAAAGCCTGGAAGCTCTGCTTACCCATATTCCAGGTATTAAAGTTGTAATGCCTTCATGTCCATACGATGCAAAGGGATTATTGATATCCTCAATTAGAGATAATAATCCGGTAATTTTTATTGAACATAAGCTGCTATATAGAAATAAAAAATATGCGCAAAATGTGCCCGAGGAAATATATGAAATACCCCTTGGAGTTGGAGACGTGAAGAGAACGGGGAAAGATCTCAGCATAGTTGCAACCTCTTTTATGGTACAAAAATCTCTTGAAGTGGCAGAAGAACTAAAGAATGAAGAGGGGATAGATTGTGAGGTAATTGATTTGAGAACACTTCGCCCACTTGATATTAATATTGTTTTAGGTTCAATAAAAAAGACCGGTAAGCTTATTTGTGTTCAGGAAGCGTGCGGTTTTGGAGGATTTATGGGTGAAGTAATAACTCAGGTTGTAGAAAAAGGATTTAATCTTCTTAAAGCACCGATAGCAAGAGTAACCGGGAAAGATTGCCCTGTTCCATGCAGCATAGTATTGGAACAGGAGATGATTCCAAGTATCGATAGGATAAAAAAAGGTATATTGGAGATTTTGCAAAAAACCTGATTTGGGGATAATTTTTACAATCAGAAAAATAGAAATAAATGTTATTAAAAAGAATAACTAAGGGGAGGTATTGATGTTAGTTGATATAGTAAAAATTTTAAATGATGCTAGGAATAAAAAATATGGAGTAGCAGCGCCAACTATATGGGATGAAAGGTCTATAAGGGCAAGCTTAGCAGCTGCCACTGAACTCAAATCTCCTATTATTCTAGATTTTGTTAAGGATTATGGATTAAATGAAATTTTTGAAAACAGAGTAGCATTTGAACTGGCAGATAGCGTGGAGGTTCCTGTTGCTGTACAGCAAGACCATGGTCCTACCTTCGAAGCCAATATTTGGGCCATACATGCCGGTTTTCAATCCATTACTGTAGAGCGTTCCGAACTGCCTTATGCGCAGCAAATAGTAGAAATAAAAGAATTGGTCCGGATTGCACATGCAGCCAATGTAGCAGTAGAGTCAGAGGTGGGGCATGTTACTGAATTAGGGGGATCCGAAGAAACAGTAATGACGGATCCGGAGCAAGCAAAAAAATTTGTTGAGGAAACTGGAGTAGATTTGATAGCAGTAGCAATAGGCAATGTACATGGTGTTTATCAAGAAAAACCAAAGTTCAATTTTGAAAGAATAATGAAAATTAGGGATATGGCAAATGTTCCAATGACCATACATGGTGGTTCTGGAATTGATCTTAGGGATATGACTAAACTTGCAGAATCTGGCATTACTAAATTTAATATGCAAACTTATCTAAGTAAGACAGCAATAAATACAGCATTAAAATACATTGAAGATAATCGGGATAATCCAGATCCCTGGAAAAGAATGCTTAAATATGTAGCAGAAGCTGCTGATGAGGGATGGAAAGAGGAGCTGAAACGATACATTCTGGCATTAAAGTCGGATGGAAAAGCGTAATAAATTAATAATAAATAATTGAAAATTCAATATCGGAGGATTGACAAATGGATTGGGGTATGTCAAATAGGCTTAATAAGCTGATACCTGATGGTCATTGTTTCTTTATACCAATGGACCATGGATATTTTCAGGGGCCTACAACAAATCTTGAAAAACCAGGAGATACCATAAAACCACTTTTACAATATTGTGATGGGATATTTTGTACAAGAGGTGTTTTGCGTTCTGCAATACCACCAGTTAATAGTAAACCAATAATACTCAGAGTTAGTGGAGGGTCTAGTATGGTAGGGAAGGACCTGGCAAATGAAGAAATAACAACTTCTATTGAAGAGATAATTCGTTTGGATGTGGATGCAGTGGGAACTTCAGTATATATCGGAAGTGATTATGAAAAACAAACAGTCATTAATCTATCAAAACTTGTAAACGAGTGTGAAAATTATGGTATTCCTGTCATGGCGGTTACAGCAGTAGGAAAAGAAATAGAAAAACGTGAATCACGCTATCTTGCATTGTGCTGCCGCATTTGCGCAGAAATGGGCGCGAAAATAGTGAAAACATATTGGTGTGAAAACTTTGAAAAAGTAGTGAACGGTTGTCCAGTTCCAGTAGTTATGGCGGGGGGGCCTAAATGTGAAACGGAGCGTGAAGTATTTGAATTTGTATATGATGGGATGCAGAGGGGTGCAATTGGAATCAATCTTGGAAGAAATGTATGGCAGAGTCCCCATCCGGTAGCAGTAGCGGCTGCACTTCAAGCAATCGTTCATAAGAATGCTAATGTTAGTGAAGCATGCGATATATTCAATGAATCTAAAGATACCCGATTGAAGTAGTCATTAATATTCTATATGAAAAGGTTAAAAGTAGGTCTAATTGGAGCAGGTTTTATGGGCAGAGCCCATAGCATCGGATACTCAATTATGCCTCTATATTTTTGGCCACCCCCGGCAATGCCCATAAAGGAAGTTATTGTAGATGTTACTGAAGATCTTGCTAAAAAAGCAGCAGAACGATTAGGTTTTAACAGATGGACGACAAAATGGGAAGATGTCATTAATGACAATAATATAGATATTGTTGATATAACTGCCCCCAATTATTTACATAAGCCTATTGCTATTGCGGCTGCAAAGGCAGGCAAGCATATATTTTGCGAGAAGCCGCTGGCGATGAATGGAAAAGAAGCAAAAGAGATATATGAAGTTGTTGAAAAAAGTAAAGTAAAGCATATGGTGGGATTTAATTACAGAAAAATCCCGGCGGTTGAATATGCAAAACAGCTGATAGAAGAAGGTAAGTTGGGTGAGATAAGTCACTTTCGTGGTTTTTATATTAATGATTGGGCTACAGATCCGGATATGCCAATATCATGGAGGTTTCAACCATCAAAAACGGGGTCAGGAGTTGTTGGAGATCAGGGGTCACATATATTTGAAATGAGCCGGTATTTATTGGGTGAATTTAAAAGAGTTATTGCGCAAACTGATATTCTGCTAAAAGAAAGACCGTTTCCAGCTTCTTCATTCGATACTTTTGGTAAATCAGCCAAGTCACTGGACACTGAGAAAATGAAAATTAATTTAGAGGATAAAGGGACAATGCTGGTTGAATTTGAAAGTGGTTTAAAGGGCACAATAGAGGTTAGCAGAATGGGTTGCGGACATAGAAATTATCTTTCATTTGAGATTAGCGGGACAAAGGGGTCTATATATTTCAATTGGGAGAGAAATAACGAGATTAAATTTTTTTCTACAAATGAGCCTTATGAAATGCAGGGTTATAAAGTTATACAAATTGGGCCAGATCATCCAAGAGGCAAAGCTTTTTGGCCTATACCCGGAATAAATATTGGATTTTCTGAAACATTTGCAATAGAGTTTTTTGATTTTATATCTGGGATTATAAAAGATAAAGAAATTAATCCAAACTTTGGTGATGGGGTCAGGATATGTGAAATTGTTGATGCTGCTCTTAGATCAGTTGTGAGTGGGAAATGGGAGGAGTGTCGCAGCGTTTGAATTAATAAAACAATAGCAAAATGGGGGATTAATATGAAGGTAGTCGTTACTGGCGGAAGCGGCTTAATAGGAACATATGTAGTAGATGAGTTGGTTAATTACAAATATGAAGTCTTAAATTTTGACATAGTCGAGCCAAAGGAAAATAAATCGGAATTTGTTAAAGGAGACATGCTAAATATTGAAGACTGCAGAAAGTATTTGAAAGGAGCTGATGTCATCGTTCATTTAGCTGCTATACCAAATCCGTTCAATGATCCACCAGAAAGAATTATTTATTATAACGTAATGGGGACTGCAAATATGTTCATTGCCGCAGCAGAACTTGGAATAAATAAAGTAATCCATTGCAGTACTGATTCAACTTATGGATTCTGGTTCAGGAAGCAGGAATTCTTACCCTACTATCTTCCTTTGGACGAAGAACATCCCATTAACACACAGGATTCTTATGGATTCAGCAAGAAAATTGATGAGGAGATAGCAGCTAACTTTGCCAGAAGTCATAGTATCTATTCAATGAGTATTAGAATTCCGTTTATTGCAATTCCTAATTTCATAATGCCGCACATGATATTCCATAAAATTTCTTCTTATAAAGAGATGAATGAGAATCCGTTGCACTTGAAAAGCGGGTTCTGGTCGTATTGTCATGTTAGAGATGTAGCTCAAGCATTCAGGCTTGCAGTTGATGCAATAACGACAAGAAGTGTTAGGAAGCATGAGATATTTTGTGTGTGTGCTGATGATAATATTACAAAGTCAGATAGCATCGATTTGGTAAAAAAGTACTGGTCTGAAATGATCCTATTTAAGAAGGAAATCAAGGGCAGACAATCGCTTTATGATAATAGCAAGGCAAAAATAATGTTAGGATATAAACCTAATTATTCATGGCGAGATTTCATATAGATAGTGGCCATATTTAATGAATTATAACCACCTTCCCCGTATTGCCTGTATCAAATAATTGATAAGCCTCTGCAACTTCAGTGAAGTTGAACCTATGGGTGATCAGCTTACCGATACCAAACCCTCTTTTTACCAACTTGATCAGCTTTCCGTATTCGCTGATATTGTAACCACATGAACCGTAAATGATGGTTTCCTTGTGAATTATCATCTCCCTTAGGTTATCAAGGCAAACCCTTTCTTTTTCGCCTATGAATGCGACTTTCCCTCCATTCTTAATCACGCGCAGGGACTGGTTGGTGGTTACATCGGTACCAGCTGCGCAGTCAATTGCTTTATCAACCCCTTCGCCATCTGTGATGTCAAGTATCGATTTGATCACATCATCTTTATCTGGATTAATAGCAACATTGGCACCGAACTGACTGGCGAGGTTACGGCGATATTCATTCATCTCCACTGCTATGGTGAAAGCACCCAGGTACTTGAGCATGATCACCATGCCAAGACCAATTGGTCCAGTACCAAAGACAACTACCGAATCCATGCTCGTGATCCCCATCTTGCCCGTGGAATGATATGGAACTCCTAAGCAGTCCGGTATTACCGACCCCACATCATATGGAATTTCATCCGGCAGGTTGAGGCAATCCTTCTCAGACGCCTGGACGTACTCAGCATGACCTCCGTTAAAGCCGGGTGTGACGCCCATTGTCCGCATATCATTGCAGAACAGTACTTGGCCGTTTCGGCAGTTATCGCAACTGCCGCAGCCGACCTGCGTGCTCACTATGACCCTATCTCCTACTTTTAAGCTCACCGTTCTATCCACCTCAGCAACTTCTCCAGCTATCTCATGACCTGGAATAGCTCCAAGTACATCAGTTGATGCCCTGTAAAATGGTAGATCAGTTCCACATAGAGCTGAAGCCATTACTTTTATTACCACAAGATCATCTTTGGCCTTGGGCTTTGGAAATTCCTTATATACCACTTTTTTATTGCCCGTGAACCTTGTGCCTAACATAGCAGATACTCCTTTTATTTGGTCAAATAGTCATTTATTAAATATTTGCATATATTTTATTAAAGCTCAACCTTTCCATATTTTTTTATGGTCCTTAACATAGCAAGATAGTTTTGTGGCTTCACACTGGCATGGATACAATTACTTGACGAAACTATAAGACCACCTCCCGAGGCGCATTCATCAATAATTTTTATTACTTCTTTTTCAACATCCTCCTCAGTTCCAAAAACAAGGGTGGTGGCGCAATTTACATTGCCCTTAAGTGCAATTTTATTACCATACTTCTCCTTAACATTCTTAATATCCATGCCTCCAAGTGGATCAATTGGGTCAAGACAATCGATACCTGAATCAACGATCAAGTCCATGACTTCATTTATATTGCCATCTGTATGTTTAATGACATAAAGCCCTGCCTCCTTGAACCCGCTGATTAGCTTCTTGAATGCTGGGTAGAACATCGAAGTGTAAAGTCTTGGTGATAGAAGCAAACTAAGATTGTCTGCGATATCATCTCCCATAACTACACCATCTGCCCCTATCTCCTTGGCTTTTTTGCCTAAGCTGAGGTTGAACTCGTAAGAAAGCTCTACAAGTGATCTAATTAGTGAGGGAGAGTCGTAGAGGCCAACAAGAAAATTTTCATATCCCATCAAATCACGCGGCAGCGAAAATACGTCATTTAAAGCGAATATTAAAAACTTCTTATTCTTAAATCTACTAACAGCATTTTTAAGATCATCAAATCTGGACTCATCCAACGGATCAGGTACATCTAATTTTCCGAGATCAGAAATAGTTTTAATCGGACCATCAATAGCAATCTTATGTGATTCCTGGGTTTGTGCTCTCTTTATACCCCATTCATCAACGAAAATATTTTCGTCTATCTGTAAATAGTTTCTGCCCCAAGATATCGTTAATCCGTCTAAACCAAATCTTTCGACAAAGTCGAACAGGTCCGTGCTACCCATTAATGATTTTATAATACAGGGATGAATGTCCCATTCAAATGTTGGCACTATGTCTGGTAGTTTAAGATTAAGAGCAGCAACTACTCTTTGAAAAGAATTCATGCTTTGATTGGATATTTTCCATATTTCCTTGTTGCCTGGTAAAAAGCGGCAATATTTTCAGACGGCACATCCAGTTGAATCCTTGAGGCAGTGGCAAGAATGTATCCACCACCTGGCGCAAGATCTTTTATTGTTCTGTGCACTTCTGACTTTACATCAACGGCCGAACCAAACGGCAAAATAGTCTGAACACCAATTGCTCCCCATAAAACAAGTTTTTTTGCATATCTTTTTTTTATCCATACAGGATCCATACTTTCAGGCTGAACACCGTGTATAA
This sequence comes from Actinomycetota bacterium, assembly GCA_023488455.1. Next base: position 9,778 of record JAMDDV010000023.1, read on the forward strand.
TATTTACTCCAGCTTCAACAAGATCATCCAAAATTTTATATATACAACCATCACTATGATAGGCAATTTTAATGTTGGGATTTACTTTTCTTAACTCATTCACTACATAAGCTACCCTTGGCTTTATTAATTTTCTATAAATTTCAGGTGAAATCATCAGATCATGCTCCAAACCTACGTCATCACCAAACCAGATGGCATCTACCCCAAGGCCGATTAATCTTTTAGCAAAAAACAGGTTATAATTTACTACCATATCCATTATTCTACTTGCCAAATCCGGGTTTAACATCAAATCCATCAAACCTTGTTCCCAACCCCTTAGATATCTAAGGGGTTCAAAAGCTAACACTGTGATATCCCCAATTATGTAATGAGATTTTCCATATTTTTTCATAAGTTCTATTGATGGGTTAAAATCCACCAAATTTGGATCCGGCGGCGCATATGAATTAATTGCATCATCATCAGCTAAGGGGTGTTCTATGATCTCATTGTAATAGCCTATACCAAAAAGCGTTTTGTACGGAATTTTTCGAAGCCTTATTCCCCATTCA
>JAMDDV010000043.1 GCA_023488455.1 Actinomycetota bacterium
TCAGGTTTGTGCCGCTGTATATGGGATCTAATGTATTTGGATTATCAAAGCTCTTGGCAAAAGCGGCAGTTGGAAGCAAAATCAATGTTAATATAAGAGTAAAACCGATTAGAATTCTAAGTTTTGACATTTCAACCTCCTTTCTCCATAGGTAATTTTACCACACCTATCACCGCGCCTCAAATAAAGATTTAGTACAACAAAAAATGTGGCATTGATAATTGCCAATTGCCATGATAAAATGGCATCAATATCAATGATTTTGATCATGAAAGAAATGAAAGAGAAATTCAAAACTACAATTGATCGATTTGGACGAGTAGTAATTCCAAAGAAAGTTCGAGATGACCTTGGCCTTTCTCCTAAAGTAGAATTAGAAGTAGAAGAGGGGCCAAATGGAATTGTGCTTCACCCGATACTTGAGGATTCTTTTATCGTAAACAAAAAGGGTGTGCTGGTAGTGAGGGCAAAAGCAACGGAACCTATTGAATATTTTTTAGAGAAAGATCGCCAAAGTCGCATCAAGCATATTTTGAAAGATATTAGATAGTGAAAGTTCTTTTTGATACATCAGTGATTGTTGCGGCAATTATCGAAGCTCATCCCAGGCATGAAGAGTCTCTTCTGTGGCTTCAGAAAGTTAAAAATAATGAAATAGAAGGGGTTATCTCTTCTCATACCTCAATTGAGCTCTACTCAGTGCTCACATCTTTGCCGGTAAGCCCAAGAATTTCTCCTGCTTTAGCCTGGCAACTGATCAGGGAAAATATATTTAAGAGCTTCGAGATTATAACCTGCACAAAAAATGAACATATTTCTCTATTGCAGAAGTTGGTGGAGAATCAAATTATTGGCGGCGCCAGTTATGATGGGCTGATCGCATATGCGGCTGAAAAAGCCAAAGTGGACAAATTATTAACCTTGAACAACGAAGATTTTCTCAGAGTCAATCCTTCAGCATCAAGCATCATCTCTGAACCATAAGATTCATGCTTAAGAAAGTACAATGTATCTAATGCATATGCATGTGCATAAAATTATCACAATCGGTATTTGATGAATGATCTAGGAAATAAATTGGAATATAAAAAAGACGAGCCCAAACTTAAGGACGAAACCTTAAGTTGCTCTCGTCGTGGTGATACATTTACTATTTTAGAAACTATATTAGGTATGTCAAGGTTTCGTTCGATTGGAAGAGTAAACGATACTGCTATATGGTAATTACAGAAGAAACAATAATGGATAGAAGAGAAAAGTTACGAAAAGTTGCAGAAAGATGTGCCCTAATTTTAAAAGATAAATACAAGGTTAAGAAAGTATATCTCATTGGTTCATTGGCTAAAGGATTTGTTCATGAAAGGTCAGATATTGATTTGGTAGTGGAGGATTTACGCCCGGAATTATACCTGAAAGCCCTTACTGAATTATGGGATATGTGTAAGGTTTTAGAACCATAAGACTGCTATTTTTTGGATGATATAATACTCATACGGAGTAATTTAAAAAATCTTGTGAATTACTAAACAATACAAAGGAGCTTTATAATTGGATAAAGAACTTGCTATTAAAAAAATAGAAAAATATACTGGGCAGGCTTATAAAGCTGGAGTTTTATTTAACCTAAAATCCACATAATCACTGTCTATGTAATCATCACACATATATTCATCAAGTGCATCAGCACAAAAGAAATTTATTAATGGTTTGTGAGTGGTCTTAGTATATCTATTGAGCAAATTAACCGCTAATAATCAGTTTCTATTGTAATAGTATCTGAAAATAAAATCAGACTTACATACAATAGCAACTGAAATCTATATATTGTTAATTTGAGATAAGTTCTTTACATATTGTTTCTGAAAGTATACTATTTTAGCATATTATGAGAAACAATATTTCCACAGGAATTGGAAGAATAATTTCTTTAGTAGAGAAGCTGCCTTATTTTAGTTTTGCTGACCTTACTCCAATTGAAAAAGAAAAGACTTATCTTAAGATTCTCTTTTCCCGTTACGAAAAGAGTAATAAGTTATTTAGGTTGAAAAAAGGGTTTTATACCACCAAAGAATATGTTGATCAAAGTCAAAAAAACAATACCTTTTCTTTATATTTAGAATTTTTAGCAAATATTTTGTACCAGCCTTCATATTTGAGCTTAGATTACATTCTTTATCAGCATAATCTTCTGACCGAGATACCGGTTAATTTTACTTCAATAACAGCAAAAAAAACTGCCAGGTTTTCAAATAGATTTGGCAATTTTTTCTATCATAAAGTAAAAAAAGATTTATTTTGTGGTTTTGAAATAATAAAAGAAAGTGGTTTCACCATATTAAAGGCAACCAAGGCCAAGGCTCTTTTTGACTTTATTTATTTGAGAAAAAATCTTTTGATTAATGAAGAAACAGTAGAAGAGCTAAGATTGAATTTGGACAATTTTGAAACAAGTAATATACAAGAATTTGAAAAATACCTTCGCATTGAGGGATCAAGGAAAATGAAAGAAATTTTTAATTGGCTATGGAAACAGTAAAAATATTTTTAAAAGATTTACTAACGAAATCTGCTTCAAAAAACGTTCTTTTTAAAAGAAATCTCTTAAAGGAATATCTTCAGTTGATAATTTTGGACTACATTTATTCTCATCCTGAATACAGTCGTCTAATTTTTTATGGAGGCTCTTGCCTTTCTCATTGTTATGGTTTACCGCGTCTTTCTGAAGATCTCGATTTTGCTGACCCAAACAATGAGATCATGATTTCAGAATTAGCCAAGGATTTAGAAAATTATTTTATGAAAGATACTGATTTAAATATCTCCATCTACATCCAGAAATTTAGGATTTATCTAAAATTTCCTATTCTCCGAGAACTAAAAATGGTTAAAGAGGAGGAATCCGATCTTATTTTTCTAAAAATCGAAGTTTTTAAGGGATTTGGTTTTTGCAAAAATTATGAAATTGAAATTATTCCTTTATTTAAGTTTAACAAATCTATCTTAATAAGAACTTTTGATCTTCCTACTTTAATGGCTACAAAAATTAGAGCGATCCTGTATCGAAAGTGGGAAAAGACTGATAAGGAAGGGAGAACATTAATCAAGGTTAAAGGCAGGGATTACTTTGATTTAATGTGGTATTTAGAGAAAGATGTGAAACCAAATATGGAATGTATTGAAAATATTAATAATAAAAATGAGTTAAAAGAAATATTGTCAAAAATTGTTGAGAAAATTGATTCTAGAAGCATTCAGTTAGATTTAGAACCACTAATGGAAAATGAGACCTATGTTAAAGACCTCAGTGGAAATATAAAAAGGATTTTGTTGAATCAGCTAAGTAGATAAAAATATGTAAAATCAAATTTCTGCCTGTTTACTATCTTTAACATCTTCGTTTTAAATTCCGTGAATGGATATATAATATTACTTTGTAACTTTTTGCTGGTGATGAGTACGAAACAAGGACTCAAGAATTGAGAACGCGAAACGAAATTAAGGCAGCAGTATTATTAATAGTTGTTGCAGCTTTCTTCTTTGCATCCTCCTGCGCAAGACAGCCCTCCAAGTTTAACCCCAAGACGATGAACACATATGAGGTGACAAGGGGTGATTTGAGCGAGGTAATCTCCATATCAGGTAACCTTAAGGAGGGTGATGAGCGAAAGCTGAGCTTTCCTGCTACCGTTAGCGGTAGGATAGTTGAGGTGGATGTAGAGGAGGGTCAAAAGGTAGGTGCAGGAGAGGTCCTGGTTAGGGTTGATGATGCAAAACAGCAGCTATCCCTAGATCAGGCAGAGGCTGCCCTATCTCAGGCGCAGTCCTCCGTCAACACTGCAAGGATCAACTACCAGGCCGCTCTTGACTCTAACCATACCACAGTCCAGATAACAGCTAGCAACTACGAGCTATCTAAGAAGCAGGTCAGTGCTGCTAGAAATCAGCTGAGCGCAGCCCAGGACTCTCTTTACTATACCAAGAAGCAGCTGATCGAGGCACAGAACTACTATAACGAGGTCCTGCGCTATAACAACTCACAGACCTGGGACACAGAGGCCGAGAAGCACGCAGCTGAGCTAAACGAGATAAATGCGCGCGCAAGCTTAGCAGCCAGCGAGAAGTCCTACATCGCTGCCCTAGATGCCATCACATCAGCACAGGACTCCCTAGCGCAGGCAAAGAAGAGCAGGGATGCTTCCTACTATAGCATGATAGAGCAACAGCAATCATCAGAGGCCCAGATCAAGCTCACATCCATAGCAATAGATAGTGCGCTTGCAGCGACAGCTCAGCAGAGGCATCTCTTGAGCTTGCTAGGATATCGCTATCTGATACCACCCTAATAACACCTGTTAGCGGAATCATCTCTGATCTCAGCTTCAGGGCGGGTGAGCAGGTCAGCATATCTAGCTATGTTAGCATAGTTGATCTATCAAGGCTGCACATAGAGGCCCTTGTCGATGAGATAGATGTAGTTAAACTAAAGATAGGTGATGAGGTAGATATCTCCTTTGATGCCTACCCCGCTGATCTGATAGGAGGCATAGCTACCTATATAGCCCCAACATCAACAGACCTGCAGGGTGTCATCACCTACCTTGTGAAGTTTGAGCTAGAAGGTTACGGAGAACTTGCCCTTAAGCCTGGGATGACCGCAAATGTAGATGTCAGCATCACAACTGCTACTGGCGTCCTTTCTGTGCCAAATGATGCCATCCTTGATAGGGATGGAAAATCATATGTAAAGCTCTTGGGTGATGATGATAGGATAATAGATGTTGAGGTAAAGACAGGCTATGTATCAGTTGATAACACCGAGATCACATCTGGGTTAACTGAGGGGGATAGGGTAGTTAAGGATATAAAACCCCTTAAATAATAGGCATTTTTGTTGCCTGCAGTGTCAATAAATTTTCAGAATTAAACCAAAGTTATTCTGGCTGAATAATACTTAGTGAATTTTTTAACAATATGTGATATATTCTTACCGTTCACTTTCCTATAACCATCTAATACTATGGGAGGAGGTGAAATATGAGAATAAAGATAAAGATGGTAAGCGTTGCCATCGTGCTAGCGATGGCGCTAAGTTTCGTGTTGATTTTTGCCCTTACGGGTTGTCAACCGAAACCCGCAGAAAAAGCCGCGCCAGCGGAATCTGCAGCAGGTACAGAAACGGCACCTGTTGCAAACCAGGTAACAATCCAGATCCAGACAGCGTCCGAGGCATTCGCAGGAGTAGAAGCATGCAAGACATGTCATCCAGGCAGGGTTGATCAGTGGAGCAAAACAGGTCATGCAAAGGCAGAAACTGCTTTAACCGGTGGTGAGGAACCAGCACAGGATGTCTGTTTTCCGTGTCACACTGTTGGGTACGATCCAAATACAGCAGGTGGCTATGATGACATAGAAAGCAAAACTGCGCTTGGTGGAGTTCAATGTGAGAACTGTCACGGTTCAGCAATTGAACACATCAAAAGTCCAGGTACTGTAAAGCCAGCAGTTATTGTGACTGGTGAACAGTGCATGACTTGCCATACAGACGTACATCATCCAACAACTGATGAGTGGAAGGACAGCAAGCATGCTGTTGCGCTAGATGGCTTGAAGTCCAGCGATCATGCTGCAGATTATTGTCTTGAGTGTCATACAACAGATGACCTGATTAATCCTGCTGTAAAACTGGATGAAGCGCAGACTTCCATAACGTGTGTTAAATGTCACAATCCTCATGGAACTGAAAATACGGCGCAATTGAGAGAACCTGTTGGTGAGCTTTGTGGTAGTTGTCATACCATGGAAGGAGCAAAACCTGGATCAGCAGTACATCATGCTACTGCAGAGATGTTCTCAGGTACTGGTGCAGCGGGTGAGGTTGAATCTGTCAACACTCATGCGGGTTTGCAGGATAGCTGTGCTACCTGCCATATGGTTAAGAAGGATTATGAGAGCGAGGAAGCTCCAGCCGTAACCGGTCATACCTTTATGCCGAATTTCGAAGCGTGTACTACATGTCACGGAGAAGACGGTCAGAAGATAGCGGAGGAGACACAAGCCGAGATCAAGGCTAAAGCAGATGAAATACAGAAGAAGATAGACGCCATTGATCCCAAGGGCCTGACCACTGTGGCAGCTAAGGCAGCGTATGATATTGCTAAGTTCAACCTGGGCATCGTGTTGAATGATGGAAGCATGGGTGTTCACAACAAACCTTATGCGGAGGCTTTACTAGCAGAGGCCGACGCGCAGCTTGCGAATCTAAAATAAGTAGTTAGACTAAGCAAGTTTATTTTAAAGAGGCGATCTTTGTTGATCGCCTCTTTTTGGTGCATTTTTTTGGTTTTGTTTGCATTATTAATCAGAACGTTAGTATTATTAAGAGAAATAAAGAGGAGGTACTTTTATGTCAAAAGCAAAAAAGATGATCGAGGATGCGAATAAGAACCGCGCGATCATATACTGGCATATATATACGACGCTGAGAGATGAGCTGGGAGAGCAAAGAGCAACAGAGTTGATGAAGAAGGCAATCTATAAACGAGGACTTGACAATGCGAAGGTTTTCCCAAAAGAAGTCTATGAAGGAGACCTCAATGCTTTGGCAGAGAAGTTTCTTGACAAGATGGATAAAGAACTCGATGTCTTCTCGCGTGATGTATTAAGTGTTGATAAAGATGAGGCGAAACTCAGGTTGAATGCTTGTGTGCTGGTAGGGGCGTGGCGTGATTACGGTCTGAGCGATGAGGAGATCTCAAAGATGTGCGATATAGCTTCTGCAATAGATTATGGTAACTACGAGACGATGGGATATAACCTGGAGTTTGACAAGCGAATTGCAGATGGTGATGAATGCTGCATCCTCCACCTTCGAAGAAAAAAGTAAGAAAATTACCAATTTATTTGCTTTTTATCTCCCAGGCGAGGATTATCGCCTCAGCGATCTCCTTCACTGGTTTGCACGAATCCATGCTTTTCTTGTGGATCATCTTATGGGCGGTATTTTCGTCGACGTTTAGCTCCTTCATAAGGATGCCCTTTGCCTTTTCCAGCACTTTGCGGGTTTCCAGCGCTTTTTTGGTTTCTACAAGTTCTTCCATCAGCTGCGTGTTTTTTATGGCGATGGCTGCCTGGTTAGCGACAGCCTGTACAATTGCTATCTCCTCTTCGCTGAACTCGTGCAGCTTTTCCGTGTAGCAGTTGATGACCCCTATGATGTCCTCCTTTACCATCATCGGCACGGAAAGCAGCGAGCAGAACCCCTCTTTTCTTGCAATTTCCGGGTAAAGGAAGTCAGGTTCTATTGTCACATCCAGCACGCAGACAGGTCTTTTTTGAAGGGCAGCCCTTCCACTGATGCTGTTGTTGACCGAGATATTTGGTTTGCTTATATATTCCTGGCTTAAACTCTGCGTGGCTTCGATTATAAGCTCTTTCTTATCGGAACTGAGCAGCATTATTGAACATATCTTTGACTGCAACAGCTCTGCCGTCATCGTGACTATTAATTGAAGTATCTCTTTCAGGTAAAGATTTGAGGCGATGTTCTTGCTTAGTGCGGATAACGCTTCGACCTGAAGGGCTTTTCTTTTCATCTCTTCGTAAAGACGTGCGTTTTCAATCGCGCTCCCGATCTGGTTTGCAATTATTTTGATGAGCGAGATCGTGCTTTCTGAATATTCATGCGATTTTTTGTGCTGGATATTTATTACGCCGATTACCTTGCCCTTGTTTATTATCGGGACTGACAGAAATGCCTGGTATCTGTCTTCCGGCAGGTTGTGGAAAAATCTGAATCGCGGGTCGTCACTTGCATTTTCAGAGATCGCTACTGGTTTGTTTTCCTTTGCAACCCAACCCGTAATCCCCTCGCCGATTTTTAATTTTATTTTACCTAGCATTTTTGGGTGGGGATTTTTGGAAGCCCTTAAGACCAGTTCCTTGTTCTGTCTGTCCAGTAAATAGAGAAATATTGAGTCCCCACTGCTTTCCTTCAGGACGATATCAATGATCTGATTGAGAACCTCATTTAAATCAAGGCTGCTCGATACAGTATGCGAAATATTGTAGAGGAGAGAGAGCTCCTCGTTTTTCTTCTTTAACTCAGTTAGAATGTTGCTTTCCTGGTTCATGGTAAAGATTATAAGTTCAAATGCATTCAGGTCAAAAATATTTCGAAATTTTGTCGAATTCTTGTTGACGATTTATCAAGGGGTGTGCTATATTAAGCGGGCACGAAACCGGAGGCAGCTATTTTATAATATATTTAGCTCGACCGAAGGCAACCTCAGATACATAGTGCTGGATATTCCTGAAAAAGAATATCACATGCTAAGTTTTTTGAGAGTCCCTCAGAAAAGTTCGTGCTAAAGGCCCGAAAGGTTGATTAGCCTAAAGAGAGTTTTCTCAATGGTGAAAGGTCATTTGGGCCTAATTTTTTATTTTAGAAAAATGAAGTCATCGCTTAGTAAGACTTTCCAGATTGGAACGATGTTTATTTCAATTTCTGAATGAATTAACCTGTTTTCGTAATTTTTGGAAACGATAAAAACCTTATGAATTTTTTCTGAACTTATCAACTCTTTTATTTCTTTTAAGTCTTCCTTCTCCATCTCGACCTTATCTTTGTATTTCGATTCTATTAAGATTTTTTTGTTGTCCTTCAATACAGTAAAATCAATCTCAACTCTATTTTCATAATAATAACCAAAAGATATTCTAAGCTCGTCTTCAATGTGTCTGTGGAGGTAATTAAATAGTGTGTTTTCTGCGCTTGCCCCCAGATTTATTTTTGAGGCATATACACTTAAGACGCCAGTATCTGAAAAATAGAATTTTTCAGGAGAATATATCTGTTTGTTTCTTGATGTTGAGAATCTTTTTAGAGAGTTAACTATAAATACGTTTTCCAGGTGTTCAAGATATCTTAGGGTAGTATCTTTGTTTATATTTAGGATATTTGAAATTTTTAGGGAACTGGTTACACTACCAACTCTATCTGCAAGAAGAAGGATTAAGTTTCTTAAAATGTTAGGGTTTCGTAATCCGTGTAACCCGACTATATCCCTGAATAATATATTATCAATTGTGGTCTGAATATACTCGCTGTCTGGATTTAGGACATACTCTGGCATCCCGCCAAATTCCATGTACTCTTCCACGTAGCTTGAATTTTTAAAGGATTCTGCGACGCTGATATTGATGTCCTTAAACTTTAAAAATTCTTTATAGGTGAGAGGATGTATATCAAATTTTATGTTTCTCCCCGTGAGGAAATGGAGGTTTTTGCTTAGCAACAGACTTGAGGAACCAGAAATTACGAATTTCATGTTTCTTAAATCGTAAAGTTCTTTTATCTGCTGTTCCCAGTTATCAAAAAATTGGATTTCATCGAAGAAAACGTAAACCTTATCATTAATTGAGAAATCGTGAATTGTAAGATATTCATTAATAATTTGTTCAAGTGTGTATCCTGCAACTTTTGGTGAATCAAGCAAAAAATAGAGAATTTGCTTTGGCGAAATCCCTTTATTGATTAGTTTATCTATGATTTGCCTAATGAGTGTTGTCTTCCCAACCCTCCTTATGCCAGTTATTAGCAATATGTACTTGTTATCTAAGTGCTGGTTTATTCTTTCTAGATATAATTCTCTTTTTATTCCAAGATCAATTTTTTTGTTCTCCCACCAGGGATTTAGTTGATAGAAAAATTCTTTAGTGATCATATAAAGAGACCTTCTTTTATATTAAGCTAACTATAGTGAATATATTCTATCATAATAGAATATTATTTCAATTATATTCTTTTTAAAGTAGAATATATTTGAATCATTGAGATTTTGAATTTATCAAGGATTTGAACTAAAAAAAGAGGCATCTTTTAGATGCCTCTTTTAGTTTCTAATCGGAGCGGATATAGACAGGGATTTTTCCTGTCCAGTATGATGAATATACGGCTTAACCGCTCTCTAACTGTTTCTCCTTGGCTTTCTGGATGTATTCCTGTGCCTTCAGATGGCTTGGGAAAATATCCAGGATGTTTCGGAAATGTTCGATTGCTGTCTCATAGTCGCCAGCATAGTAGGCGATGAGCCCAGCTTTGAACTCTTCGGTTGACCATCCAAGTGTGTTTTCTACTCCGTTCTTGTTCACCATCTGCTTAATGTCGTTACTTGGCCTGATGAAGTTGAACCCCTGTGCATCTGGGCTACCCATTGTCAGGATGCCGACTACATCTCCATTTGTGTTAACCACAGGTCCCCCTGAATTACCGGGAGCGGCAGATGCGTCGACCTGATAAACCTCTGTTCCACCGACCATCTTTCGGGCCGAAACGATTCCCTGGGTTACAGATGGCACCATTATGCTCTCATCAGAAATATCGGCGGCACCTGGATATCCAATCACGGTTATCTGATTGCCCACCTCAAGGTCATCAGAGTTACCGAGAAGTGCGCTTGGCAGGTTTCTACCCTCGATTCTGACTATAGCAATATCCCTCTGCTCCCACGGGGAGAAATCGATGAGTTCAGCACGGTACCATTTCTGGATGTTGTCAATGCCGCCCTCAGCCTGATTAAATTGTACGTAGATCTCTCTATCAGGCTTGCTGCCGTTTTGGCCCTCGACCTTGAAGTTTGCATAGACCCACGTCCAGTCATCGTCAGTCCAGTTCGTTGTGTCATAAAACTGAAAAACCTGTTGATCAATCAGGGCGTATTTGACCTCATCCTCGCCCCACTCAACTACGTGGCCTGCAGTGACGATGAAACCGTCTGGATTAACTACAACTCCTGATCCCCATCCACCGGTTTGGTAAGGTCCATCCCATGTGTTGTAATAAGCATCATAAACAAGCCCGCTATACATGGTCACGATAACACTGACTGCAGGTTCAACGAGCAAATTTGGACTCTCGAATTTAACCTCAACCGGCTTGGTCTCCTCGGCAGTTGTTTCTGTTGTTTCACCAGCCTTTGTTTCTTTTGTCTCTCCTGTTGTAGCAGATGGTTGCGGTTTGGGTATGTTACACGCCAGAACAACCATCATGGCTAACAGAAAAACTATAATTGCTATTGTGATTGACTTTTTTCCTAATTTCTTCATATAATCCTCCTTCAGACGTAAAGAATGTACGTCTTATAAACCCCCTTTCTGAAAAAAATTTTAAAACCTTATATTTATTTCAAATATAATACAAAAAACCCTTTATTTCTATAAAATGAAGTATATTTTTAATAAATTACCCGAAATAATATCGATATTTTTGTTTAAAAACTTTAATGATGGTGGATTGTGAGCGGTAATTGTCTTGTTTTGAAAGATTTAGAGCTGGTAAATTACAGAAACTACAGGAATGCCCGTTTTGGGTTTAATCCCAACCTCACGATAATTTATGGTAGGAATGCTGCTGGTAAGACAAATTTGCTTGAAGCGGTTAGAGTGCTATCCACTGGGTCATCGCACAGGAATTCGCCGGACAGGGAGCTGATCAACCTGGATGAGGAAGAGGCAAAGATTTTTGCTGAACTGGATTCTGGCGATAAACAGTATCAGGCAGAGCTCAGGATTTCCAAAATTAACAGGAAAAGTCTTGCTTTAAACAAGGTAAAACAGAGGAAACATTTTGAAGAGCATGGCTTCTTCCCTTCGGTGATCTTCACTCCCGACGACCTGAAGATCGTCAAGGAAGGTCCCGAGAACAGAAGAAGCTTCATCGACGGCGTAGTGTCTCAGTATGACAGGACATATAATTACCATAAAAACCGCTACCAGAAAATATTGGCGCAGCGCAACTCTTTGCTAAAAACTGCGTCTGAGCGGGAGAGTTGCCTTGATACACTTAACCTCTGGGATGAGCACCTTGCTGAATCCGGAGCGGTTATTCTTAGCAAAAGGTTCGAATTCGTAAAGGAATTAACAGTTCTTTTCAAGGAATCAATTGATAAAATTGACGCAAATTCGGTCTTTGATATCGGCTATCTCCCCAGCCCATCATTTGATAGCCCTAACACCTTTCTACTAAAGGATGTTTTTCTTTACGAGCTTCGAGGTTCGAGAGTTAACGACATGAATAGGGGGGCAACAGGAGTTGGCCCACATAGGGATGATGTGCTCATATTAATTGATGGACGGGATTCCAGGTCATTCGCTTCGCAGGGACAGCAGAGGGAGATAACGCTGGCACTAAAGATTGCAGAATACGCGCTTTTGAGGGAAAAGATAGGTAAGCCCCCAATTCTGCTTCTTGATGATGTCATGTCCGAGCTTGATTCCACGCGAAGAGCACAAGTTTATAGGTTTTTAGCTAACAATGCTCAATCAGTAATAACAACTACTGATTTATTTGACATTGAGGAGAGTATGCTTGAAGGCGCAACTATAATTGAGATCGAAAATGGAGTAAGCAGGGTAGAAGATTGAACAGTATTGGGGAAGTAATAAAAAGAGCTATAAAAAAGCCTGGTTCAATCAGGAAGATAAAAGAATATTCAATAGTTGCTGCATGGCAGCAGATAGTGGGCCAGAAGTTAGCGGCGAACTCTTATCCAATAAAGATAAGAGACGGAACTGTTATTGTTGTTGCAAAGGACAATATGTGGGCTGCAGAGCTGAAGTATATGTCCGCCCTAATAATAAAGAAGATAAACGAATTCTTGAAAGAGGATCTGATAAAAGACATCAGATTTTCTACCTACATACTGTTTGATCCAGGAAGAGCTGTGCTTTATGAAGAAGAATCTAATAATGAAATAGGTTCTATAGAATTATCAGATGAACAAAAACGGATGATCGATTCCAATTTAAAATGGATTGAGGATGAAGAATTGAGAAATAGAATGCAAAAATTGCTCTATAAGGACTTGATCTTTAGAAATAGTAAGTCACGATTCACACAAGAGCATTGATTAAAAGTCATACCCATGGTATGATATTATTTAAATATCAGTATGATTTGAGGTATTAAATATGACTCGTGTCAAGAAGGTGACCATAAGCTTGCCAGAAGACGTACTGCAAACGGTTGATGGGTATGCTCAGATGGGAGATAAAAGCCGTAGTTTTATCATTAGGGAAGCAGTGGAAGCCTATATTAAAGAAGATGTGGAGAGTCGGACAATAATCGAGGCAGCCGAGATATATGCTCAGATTGAAGAATCAGACATCAGGCTATCAGAGAAATTTTTGGGCATCTCCTCTGAGACTCTGCCAAGAAGCAGAAAGGATAATAATGCTAACACCAGCTAGAGGAGAAATCTATTGGCTGGACTTCTCGCCTTCCATTGGAAGCGAGATGCAGGATATTCATCCAGCTTTAATAATTCAGAATGATATTGCAAACAAAGTTAGTAGTTTGACTATAGTGGCAGCGATCACCTCTAATTTAAAGGTAGCAAGTCTTCCGGTAGCAATAGTAATAGAACCCAAAGATAGTGGCCTCCCCCAAAAATCCGTAGTCCATTTGGGACAAATCTATGCAATTGATAAAAGACGACTTTGCAAATTAATAGGAAAGCTCTCAGCCCAAAAAATAGAGGAGGTCAACGGGTCTATCTTGGTAAGCCTTGGTTTGAAAGAGTTCAGGATGTAGGACTATACTTTGGATTGTGGTTTTGATTAGCAAAATGAAACATGCTTTTGTGTTATAATTTTCTAGCAAATACAATATGTTGTGAGAAATATGTATTTTTTCTACAAATCCTGGATATCTTGAGGAGTTTTTTGTTTGGGAAAAGAAGTTATTGAAGAATTAAAATATGATGCAAGCAGCATAACAGTCCTTGAGGGATTGCAAGCTGTCAGGAAGCGGCCAGGGATGTACGTTGGATCCAAGGGCTCGCGCGGCCTGCACCATCTGGTATATGAAGTGGTTGACAATTCCATTGATGAGGCACTTGCCGGTTATTGCAAAAACATATTGGTAATAATACATTCTGATAATATGGTCAGTGTTTTTGATGATGGCAGGGGTATTCCTGTTGAGATGATGGAAAAATATGGTAAGACAGCTCTGGAGGTTGTCCTAACGACCCTGCACGCAGGAGGAAAGTTCGACAACAGAAGTTATAAAGTCTCCGGTGGGCTGCACGGCGTCGGTTTATCGGTGGTAAACGCTCTATCTGAAAAATTGTGGGTTGAGATCAGAAGGGGTGGGAAAATTTTCAAGCAGGAATATGAAAGAGGAAATCCCACGTCCAAGCTTAAGGCAAGCGGAGATACCACAAAGCACGGGACCGTGATAAAGTTCAAGCCTGATCCTGAGATCTTTGAAGATCTTGAATTTAACTTCGACCTGATTGCAGGGCATATGCGCGAGATGGCCTTTCTTACCAGAGGGCTGAAGATAACTGTAGAGGATCAGCGTAGTGGAAGAGAAAATACGGAATCGTTCCAGTACAACGGTGGCATTGTTGACTTCGCGAAGTACCTAACTTCAAAGAAAGAACCGCTTTTTAAAAATGTTATATATATAGAAGGAAGCGACGGAGAAAATCAGTGCGAGATCGTCATTACTTATACTACTGGCTATGTAGAGAATATATTTACGTTTGCCAATAATATAAATACCCATGAGGGCGGTACTCATCTGGTCGGTTTTAAGACTGCGATCACAAGGACGATCAACGACTACGCACGCTCAAAAAGTCTCTTAAAGGAAAAAGAGGAGAACCTGATTGGTGAGGATATACGCGAGGGGCTGGTTGCGATCATCAGCGTAAGGCTTCGCGAGCCTCAGTTTGAAGGGCAGACAAAGACAAAACTTGGTAACAGTGATATCAAGGGTTTTGTCGAATCAATGGTCAACACTAAGTTCGGCGAGTATCTGGAGGAACACCCTAAGGAAGCGCGCCTGATAGTTAGCAAGGCGCTCATAGCCGCGAGTGCCAGGTCAGCGGCAAAGAAGGCTAAGGAGCTGACCAGGCGCAAGAGCCTTATTGAGAGCACGTCGCTGCCAGGAAAGCTGGCAGACTGTACGTTTACAGATCCTGCGCTTTGTGAAATTTTCATAGTTGAGGGAGACTCTGCTGGTGGGTCTGCAAAGCAGGCAAGAGATAGAAGGTTTCAGGCTATACTTCCACTAAAGGGAAAAATTTTGAACGTTGAGAAGGCGCGCATAAACAAGATCCTGTCGAGTGAGGAGATTCAGGCTATTATTGCGGCGATAGGTACAGGAATAGCTGAGGACTTTTCAATAGAGAACTCCAGGTACAACAAGATCATTATAATGACGGATGCAGATGTGGACGGATCGCATATCCGCACGCTTCTCATGACGTTTTTCTACCGGTATATGCCTGAGATAATAGAATCGGGTTACCTCCACATAGCACAGCCCCCACTTTACCTCGTAAGCAAGGACGGTAACAGGCAATACGCATACAGCGATGAAGAACTTAATGATTTGAAGAAAAGGCTGGCGAGCAAGAATGTTCACGTCCAGCAATATAAAGGTTTGGGTGAGATGAACCCCGAACAGCTCTGGGAGACAACTATGAACCCTGAGACGAGGACACTTCTAAAGGTAGATATAGAGGATGCGATTCTGGCCGATGAGATATTCTCCATCCTCATGGGCGACGATGTGGGACCGCGCAGGGAGTTCATTGAGAAGAACGCCAGGGACGTCAGATTTCTTGATATATAGCAGTAGATGAATTAGAGAGGAGAATATGCAGCCCTTTTTGAATATCCTGAAAAGGTATTTTGCGTGATTTTGTATGGAACAGTCCATAGGTGGTAGGATTCAGAACGTTGTAATAGAAGATGAAGTAAAGAAGTCGTATCTTGATTACGCGATGAGCGTGATCGTCGGTAGAGCTCTGCCCGATGTCAGGGACGGATTGAAGCCTGTGCATAGAAGGATACTCTTCGCCATGCATGAGCTTGGCATGAGCTACGATAAGCCTTATAAAAAGTGCGCCCGAATCGTAGGTGAGGTCCTGGGCAAGTTTCATCCTCACGGTGATGTGGCGGTTTACGATACGCTTGTGAGAATGGCGCAGGATTTCACGATGCGCTATGAACTGATCGATGGACAGGGAAACTTCGGGTCGGTTGACGGCGATAGTCCGGCGGCCATGCGTTATACGGAGGCAAGATTGTCCAAGCTCGCCATGGAGCTGCTTCGCGATATCGATAAGGAGACCGTTAACTTTACTAACAACTTTGATAACACGCTTCAAGAACCGGTAGTTCTGCCCTCTAGATTTCCCAATCTTCTAATAAACGGCTCATCAGGAATTGCCGTTGGCATGGCGACCAATATTCCACCCCACAACCTCACTGAGGTCATTGATGGAATAAATGCTTATCTGGATGACCCCGAGATACCTATTATCAAATTGATGAAGCATATTAAAGGACCTGATTTTCCAACCGGGGGGATAATCATGGGGATGGAGGGAATACAAGATGCCTACAATACCGGTAAAGGTGTTATAAGGATTCGCGGGAAGGCTTTTATTGAGGAGACCAAATCAGGCAAGTCGCAGATAGTGGTCAACGAGATACCGTTCCAGGTGAACAAGTCAAGGCTTATTGAGAAGATCGCGGAGCTCGTCCGCGAAAAAAAGATACCTGATATCTCGGATTTAAGGGATGAGTCGGATAAGAGCGGCATGCGGATTGTGATAGAGATAAAGCGGGACTCCAATCCGAGGGTGGTCTTAAACCAGTTGATAAAGCATACACAGCTACAGGAATCCTTCGGGATAATCATGCTTGCTCTTGTTGATGGTGTTCCAAGGACGCTTGATTTGAAGTCGATGCTGAAGTACTACGTTGAATATCAGATTGAGGTAATAACCCGACGCACGAAATTCGAATTAAAGAAAGCCGAGGAGAGGGCACATATACTTGAAGGCCTGCTTATAGCGCTTTCTAACCTGGATGAGGTAATCAATTTGATCAAGACCTCTAAAACTGTCCCGGAGGCCCGTGAAAGGTTGATGAGGCGTTTCAAACTATCCGAAATACAGGCCCAGGCCATACTTGATATGCGCCTGCAAAGGCTTACTGGACTTGAGCGTGAGAAGATTGCAAAGGAACACGAGGACCTGGTTAAGGAGATAGCAAGGCTTAAGGCGATACTTGCAGATCCGGGTAAGGTCATAGAATTGATCCGTAAAGAGCTAAATGAAATAAAAAAAGAATACGGCGATGACCGCAGGACCATAATAACTGCTGAGTCCTCAGATATTGAGGTGGAGGAGACCATCCCTGAGGAAAACGTGGTTATAGCAGTAACTCACTCCGGCTACGTAAAGAGGTTGCCCGTGGATACGTACCGGAAACAGAGAAGAGGTGGGCGCGGCGTCCTTGGGATGGACCTCAAAGAGAATGATTTCGTCGAGCATCTTTTCATATCTACAACGCACCACTATGTCCTCTTCTTCTCCAACAAGGGAAAGGTTTACAGGCTAAAAGTGCATGAGCTGCCCGTGGGTTCGAGGATCTCTCGTGGCCAGGCGGCCATAAACCTATTACCGTTTATGCCTGGTGAGAGGATAAAGGCAATTTTCGCCACGAAAGAATTTGAAGAGGGCGAGTATATAGTTATGATTACCAAGAACGGCATTATAAAGAAGACTACCATGAACGAGTACGACTCTTCTCGACGCGATGGAATCATTGCGATATCACTTCAGGAGAAAGATGAACTCATAGATGTGAGGCGAACTGACGGTAAGCGCAACCTGATCGTGGTGACCAAGCTCGGCAAGGCGATTAAGTTTAAGGAAGAAGATGTCCGTCCGATGGGACGGACAGCAATGGGGGTCATCGCCATCAAGCAGTCAGCAGGAGATGAAGTTGTGGGAATGGACATCGCAGATGATGCACATGACCTTCTGGTGGTTTCAAGTGAAGGATATGGCAAGCGGACGCCGTTTTCTGATTATCCTCTGCAGACCAGAGGAGGGAAAGGAGTTAAGACGTTCAGGATCACGAAAGAAAAAGGTCATATATCAGGCATGAGCTCGGCGCGGACCAATGAGGAGATCATGATAATCTCCAATGACGGGATTTTAATAAGAATACCGGTTTCAAGCGTCAAAAAGCTGGGCAGAGATACGATGGGCGTTAAGCTCATGAACCTAACGGCCGACAGAAAAGTCGCATCTTTTGCAAAGGTCTCAGTTGAGGAAGATCAGTAGATGAAACCTCTTTTATGAAATGAAAAGGGGATATTCCCAGTTTGAACACACTGCTGATATTGGCATTAGCGCAACAGGCAGTGATCTGAGAGAGCTTTTTACGAACTTTGCCCTTGGGCTATTTGATGTCATCTGCGATATGAAGAAGGTGTTACCTCGTGAGAATATCATGATCAATGTCAACTCGTATGACCGCGAATCACTTCTCGTTAAGTGGCTTAATGAATTGATTTATATATTCGACTTCAAAAAAATGCTGTTCAGTAAGTTTGATATTAAGGAGATAACTGATACAGGTATAACTGCAGTAGCAAGCGGTGAAAAAATTGATCTGAAAAAGCATGAGTTGAGAGAGTTAGTCAAAGCTGCGACTTTCCACCAGCTATCCATAAAGAAAAATAGACAATATAAGGGTAAAATAATACTCGATGTTTGATAGATAAAGAATCTGTCAGAAATTGATATTTTGTTAAGTAGGCCTGTCATTGATGATTTGGGTCAGGACTTCTGGAGATGATTTCAATGCTTAGCTATCGGGTTGAAAAGATAACAGATTACAAGTGGCAAATTCCACAAGATAAATCAAAGAATATGCGCGTGCCGGGTATTATCTTCGCTGACGAGGAGCTCATTCAGAAAGCCTTTGATGACAAGGCGGTCGATCAGGTGATCAACGTTGCGACCTTGCCAGGTATAGTAAAAGCATCATATGCAATGCCAGATATTCACTGGGGATACGGTTTTCCGATAGGTGGAGTCGCTGCTTTCGATGCTGATGACGGTGTGATCTCCCCTGGTGGTGTCGGATTTGATATAAGCTGTGGAGTCAGGATGATGCGTACCGATCTGAATTTCGAAGAGTTCAATAAAAATAAATCTAAGTTAATGTCGAGGCTGGCTGCAAATATTCCAAAAGGAGTGGGATCTACAGGCAAACTTGTTGTTTCAAAAAAAGAATTCAAGGATCTAACATTTGAGGGCGCTAGATGGGCTGTGAAAAAGGGATACGGCTGGGGTGAGGACCTGGACAGAATTGAGGACTCAGGCCGATTGGAAGGTGCTAATCCCGATTACGTCAGCGATAAAGCTTATGAACGCGGGCACGATCAGGTTGGAACACTTGGTTCAGGAAATCATTTTCTTGAAATTCAGGTAGTGGATGAGATATTCGATGAAGAGCTTGCTAAAAGGTTTGGCATATTTGATGACCAGATCACTGTTATGATCCATTGTGGTTCACGCGGGTTTGGCCACCAGATATGTACCGATTACATTGAAGTGATGGATCAGGCATCCAGGAAATATGGGATCATGCTTGTTGACAGGCAGCTTGCATGTGCTCCTGTGAATAGCGATGAGGGCAAGAAATATTACAGTGCTATGGTGTGCGCTGTAAATTATGCACTTGTAAACAGGGAATGTCTGAGCCAGTTCGTAAGAGACTCTTTTGAGGAGGCATTCGGGCTTGGCGCAGCTAAACTTAACATCGAACTTGTTTATGACATATCTCATAATATCGCTAAATTTGAGGAGTTCGAGGTTAACAGCAAGACCAGGAAATTATGCGTTCACCGCAAAGGGGCTACACGCTCGTGGGGTCCTGGTGAGAAGAAGTTGCCCGATCTTTTTAAGGACACCGGACAACCAGTTATCATTCCTGGAGATATGGGAACGTCCTCATACCTGTGTGTTGGGACAATCAAAGCTAGAGATGAGTCGTTTAGTTCAACCTGCCATGGTGCTGGAAGGTTAATGAGCAGGAGCAAAGCAAAAAAAATAGTTCGCGGTGACGTTCTAAAATCTGAACTTGAGCAGAGGGGAATTGCCATTGTTGCTGGCAGCATGTCGGGTCTGGCAGAGGAGGCCCCGGAAGCTTACAAAGATGTTACAAGAGTCGTGGACATAGCGCATAATGCGGGGCTTTCAAGAAAGGTTGCGAAGATGGTGCCAGTGGGGGTAGTAAAAGGATAAGTTGTTGATGCAGTTTTCTTCAAAGGTTATTTAATGTGAATATATTTCAATTTTAGGTTTGCATTCATTAATTATGATATACTTAAAAAAAATTTTGGTCAGCAAAATTAATCCAAGAGGGAGGTGATTTTGATGGCAAAAAGCGGGCCAGCACCCTTAAACGACACCAATAAGTTACTCGCGGCTCTCGGTTACCCAATTGGAATAATTGCGTTAATAATGGTTTTGGTTGATACAAGCAAGCAAGATAAATTTGTTAAATATCATGCCTGGCAAGCATTGTTTTTATGGATAGTTGCTATTGCCCTTGGTATTATATCTGCAATTCTGGCAGTTATTCCGATAATAGGATGGATACTGGATATCTTGATTTTCCTGTTTATGTTATTCCTGTTTATCATGGCTATTATATGGGCAATTAAATGCTATGGTGGAGCTTATTTCGAGATACCCGTTGTGTATGGATGGGCCAAGAAATGGGCAGAAGGTTAGTATTCAACGAACTCGAGCCTTGAATGATAGTTTTGATGGTCGCTTTGCGAGAAGCGACCATTGTTCAATGTGGGTTAAGAGGGGTAACTAACAGTAAGCGAAATCCTGGTATTTTTGTTAAATTTGAAGCGGGGTTTGAGATGCAAAGATATGCAATAAAGAGCGTGAGATTGTGGTCGATTTTTAAATTTGTAGCACTGATTTCATTATTCATCTATATAATTTTCAGCATATTCGCCGGAATTATCATCCTGATTTCAGTGGCTTTTGGCACGACTGCCATGGCTGCGCTGGCAGATCAGCTGGGTATTGAGAGCCTCAGAGATCTCGGGATACCGATTGGTGGAAGCGTTCTACTGTGGATAGTATTCTTTTTTGTCGGTCTTATTGGATATCCACTGGTTAACGCGATCATGGGGGTCATCGGGGGGCTTATCTACAATTTTATTGCGCTGATGACCGGCGGAATTGAGGTTAAGCTAAACCCAAGGCAGTAGATTTAGTTTAAGGTAAGCTCACAGCCACCGCTTTGCCCTGAAGTTTGATGAGGATATCCACAAGAGTAAAACCTAATGCCGGCATAGAGGACATAGAAAGGCTCGGTGATAAGGAGTTTCTGATCCGAGTCAAAGCTCCTGCTAAGGAAAATAAGGCAAACGAAGCTGCTGTCGCGGTTTTAGCCAGGTTCTTCGGCGTATCCAAAGCCAATATCAAACTTGTGAGCGGTTCCACCTCCCGCAATAAGATATTCGACGTCGAGATTTAAATTTGTTTGACAAAAAGCAGTTGAATTGGTAATTTCTTTATGCTTCTTCCCCAATCATTTATGGGCCTATAGCTCAGTAGGTTAGAGCGCACCCCTGATAAGGGTGAGGTGCTTGGTTCGATTCCAAGTAGGCCCACCATAAATTAAAAAGGAAAATCAAAAGTTGGAAAATAATAAACTAGACACGATAGAGGTAACCTATAAAAAAAGTCTTTTATACGTAGCCGCATTTATAGGTTGGGTGACAATAATCACTCTTTTGATAAATTCCTTTATACAAACCGATCAACCCATCTTAAACAGGGTTATTACATGGATATTTCTTGCCATTGCAATAGTATCCAATAGTATTATTTATACCCGTTTTTTTATAAAGCTTATTTCATCAAGATGGAGCGATTGGGTATTTTTTAACTGGTCGGTAGTATTAGTAATTTTTTCTACTGTTCTAATCCTGCTCACCGGCCTTCCAATACATGGGTTTTATTTAATATATTTTCCTCTTCTTTTATTTACAACTGTCATTCTAAAAAGAATGCACCGCATTTTCGTGCTGATATTGGCACTAGCAAGTTATTCGGTAGTCTTTTTTTTCATAAATCACAAAATACTTAGCGTTGAGTTTATATTTCACACAGTTGCCCTTGTGTCAATATGGTTTTTAGGTTCCTATCTTTCGTCTTTGCAGATAAGTCTTACTGAAAAATACTTAAATGAGCTGGAGAATAATAAAAATCTTAACGTGGAGTTAGTCAAACAGAATGAGGAAAAAAAGGGACTGCTTAAGCAAATATTATCGACACAGGAGGATGAAAGAAGAAGGATTTCAAGGGAATTGCATGACAATGTTACTCAATACTTAAATACCATTGTCTTAAAACTTGAGTCTCTAGGGCCAGGGCTTACGGATATGAATAAAAAGGAGATTGATGAAATTAAAAATATATCAAAAATGTCACTCATTGGATTACGAGAAGCCATTTATGATTTAAGACCAACAATTCTTGATGACCTTGGCCTTTCCTCGGCAATAAGTTGGTATTTAAGAGAAAAGTTTAAGGGTACGTCCATAAAATTTTCCATGCATCTTGACAGCAGTCAGAGAAGGTATAAGCAGGATTTTGAAACAAATGTGTTTCGAATCGTTCAGGAGGCAGCAACTAATACACTCAAACATGCAAATGCATTGGTTGTAAGCGTGGAAATAAGAGAAGAAAACGGATTTTTCATATTACAATTTATAGATGATGGAATTGGTCGCGAAGAATATGGTGATGCACAAAGAGGTTTATCACACTTTGGCATTATGGGAATGAGGGAACGCGCACAGATATTGGGTGGCGAGATTGAGTTTTCAAATCTAAAACCTAAGGGCTTTGAAGTATTGTTAAAAGTACCTATTGGAGAGGATAAAGATTAATAAACCAATTTCTATTTTTATAGTCGATGATCATAAGATGTTCCGGGATGGGATCAAGTCTTATCTGAATCATTTTAAAGAGATAAAAGTTTCAGGAGAAGCTTCGAACGGTGTGCAAGCCCTGGAACTTTTAAATAATATGAAACCCAATACTCCCGATGTCCTTGTTGTTGACATTGCTATGCCAAGGATGAATGGCATTGCTCTTGCAAAAGTTGTGAAAGAGAGATTCCCTAATATTAAAATTCTCGTTTTAACGCAGTACCTGGAGGAAGAGTATATAAAGAGCATGATAAGCGCTGGTGTTGATGGATATGCAATTAAAAGTGCAGCAGGTGAAGAACTTGTTAAGGCAATCCATGATGTTATGGAATCAGGTGCACCGCTTCATCCGGCGGTTGCTGAGAAATTAATCAAAAGTTATCAGAAGATGTTAAAAAACTTTAAAGGTGATGAAAATAATATCCGTATATCAAGCAGGGAACGTGAAATATTAAAATTGTTGGCAGATGGTCTTTCAAGCAGTGACATTGCAAAAAGTATTTTTGTTAGCATAAAGACGGTTGAACTTCACAGGAGAAACCTGCTAAAAAAGTTCGGCGCCAAAAATACCGCTCAACTCATAAAAATTTCCACTGATCTGGGATATTTATAGGGTTTTCTGCAGGTATTTTAGTAATTTCCCCAGTGGGAAACATCCAATCTAAACTCTATTATTAATAAAAATAAATCTTTAGTATAAGAAAGGATGTGAAATATGGCACAAAAAGTAAGTCGAACTTTAACAATAGTTTTGCTGATCTTTGGTGTCATCGGTTTGGCAATAGGGACAGTATTTGTTGTTAAAGGTATGACCACAAATAGTTTGATAGCAGAGAAGTTAAGAGCAGAAAAAATTACAGTTGGAATTCCAGAAGAGTTAGCAACAAATGGAAATGTAGTCGATAGCTTGAGTGAAACGCAGGCTGCAGCTGATGTATTAAATGAGCATCTTAAAAAGATCGCACCAACGTATGGAGATCTGTTGGCTGGAGAACGGTTTGACCCAACTAACCCCGCTCAGTTGTCCTATGCACAGGGTATAAACCTTGAGAACGCTTTTCGGATTGCTACTGTGGCTTTCGGTGTTTCCCAGATAGCTATTGTCAGCGGAGCCTTTGTGATCATTATGGGTATCGCACTCATCTTGATTGGACTTAACAGCCAACTTCAGCTAAGTCGAGCAAGCTTAGCAAAGTCTTAAGTTCTCTGAAGTATAACTCTATTTAATAGTTAGCCCTTTTCAGTTGTTAAAGGCTGGTGAGGGCTAAATTTTATTTGAAATCACCAGATGCAAGAAGTATAATAACTACCAATATTATTAAATATTAAATAGTTTTATAATATTATATATTTTAGTTATTATTTTAGGGGTAGTTAGTGACATGCAGAAAAAAATTAACACAATACAGTTAAGGGATAAGCTTGGTGAAATACTCGATCAAATATATTACAGGGGGGATAATTTTATCATCGAACGCAGAGGCAAATCTCTTGCGGTAATTATCCCTTTTGAAGAATATCAAAAAAGGCAGGCATACAGGGAACAGAGTTTTGAAGTGTATAAACGTATGTGGGAAGCAAACAGAGGATATACTTCAGAAGAGGTCGAAAAAGATGTTGCTGATGCGATTAAAGCTGTTCGAGAGGAAATGCCTACCAATAAGGGATATGATATTTGATCCGGGCAGTTCTTGATTCAAATACTCATGTTTCTGCTGCTATTATTCCTTATGGTCCTTCAGCTAAGCTCATTGTAGCATGGCATGAAAACAAATTTACGCTTATTACCTGTCAAACTATTCTAAGAGAAGTAGAAGAGGTTATGCGCCGGCCGCATATAATTAAGAAATATAAGGGAATTACCGAAGAAAATATTGAGACGTTAGTCAAGCATATTGAAGAGTTCGCTATAGTTACCCCAGGTAAGTTAAATGTTGAAGTAATTTCAGCCGACCATAAAGATGATCATGTACTTGCCTGTGCTATTGAGGGTGAGGCTGATTACATTGTCACTGGTGATTCTCACTTGCAAAATTTGAAAGTATATAATGGCATTAAGATCGTTAGACCTGTGGAATTTCTTGAAATTTTATAAACTCAACTTCCTTTGCATAGGAATACCTTATACAAGATTAGGTAATTTAATAATTTTTTACCCAAATTTATATGAGATGCCGAAACCACCACGTGGATATCCCCACTGTATGTTTTGATAGGGGCATATAATGCGGCATGTCCCGCACTCAAGACATGCTTCAAATTCGACGGATATCCTTTCTGCCTCCCAGCGGTAAACACTTGCTGGGCAACTTGAGATGCACGGCTTGAACTCACAGGTTTTGCATTTTTCGCTGTTTATTATGATCAGATGAGAGGTCTCATCGGGATTATACCTATCGAGAAATAGTTTATCGTCTATGCTCAATTTATTCTCCTAAACTATAAAGAATTTAAAAAATGCAGCAGCATTGTTTTTTCCCATATAATCTACCAGAATGCTCGAAAGCCACTGTATATATCTTTGACTATTTTATAAAGCGATCTTTTTCCTCTGATTGACTTTAGAATTTTTTTCTGCTTTTCTTTTTTTGATACGTTATCGACGATGAAAAGTTCGCGGACTGCATCGGAGAGCATGGAGGGGTAGATGGTAAATATCTCTTTATGCGTCTCCAGATATTTCTTAAAGTTTCTGTACTTTTTCATATCCTTAATTATGTACGATCTCTCAAGGAGTTGCTTGTAGTACGATAGTGAATTTTCTGAATAATCATCGCGTTCTTTTGCCTTTAGAATAGTCTGGGCAGCGAGGTATCCCGAAGTCATGGCAAGGTTTGAGCCTTCTCTGTGCACGACGTTGCCAAATCCAGCTGCATCTCCGGCTAAAAGAAATCCGTTGCCATATGGCTTTGGCAACTTGTTAAATTCAATTTCTGGTATCATGTGGGCAAGGTACTCCCTGCTTTCGCCGCCTTCGATTAGTGGTGATATGAAAGGATGACTCTTGAAACTATCCAGCAGTTCGTAGGGTCTTATCAGAGTTTTTTTGAACTCTGATATGAGTGCTCCTATGCCCACCGATATCGATTTTCTGTTTGTATATATGAACCCGATCCCAACCATCCCCTGAGTTATCTCGCCGACGAGCTCGATTGTCGCGCCTTGCAGTCCGGTTAGCGAGAAGCGTTGATTTATGACTGCCTCATCGAGGCTGATTATCTCCTTAACAGCGAGCGTGACGCTGTCGGGCGTAAGTTCGCCTCGCAGACCCAGATCGCGCGCTAAGAGTGAGTTAACTCCATCAGCTATTACCACGACATCGCATCTGATATCTCCGTCTGGCCTACCAGTTTTAACACCGACGATCCTCCCATTCTCGATGATGAGTCCCTCAACCACTGTTTCATTGACTATCAGGACATCTGCCTCTCTTGCTTTGCCTGCATACCAGCTGTCGAAGTTTGCCCTGAAGACCGAAAAGCTGTTATATGGCTCTCTGTCGAGAGCAAGGTCCTGGTATCCTACCTGGAAGGCTGAATCTTTTGTCATCATCCAGGCTGACTGTCTTGTAATATGTCGTTCAAGCGGAGCCTCTTTGTAGAAACCGGGGATTACTTCATCTACTGCATGTCGATAAAGTATTCCACCCATGACGTTCTTGCTTCCGGGATATTCGCCGCGTTCAAGTACTATTACCTTAAGGCCTGCCTTTGCAAGCGGAATGGCTGCCGATATTCCAGCTGGGCCTGCTCCAACTATTACTACGTCAAACTTTTCATTTACCATGAATACCTATCTCTTGCTTATGCTCAACTTTAATTTTTTAACCTCTTCTGTCATCGCCGGTACTATTTTTGTTAGGTCACCGACGATTCCGTAGGTCGCTATGTTAAATATGGGTGCATCCGGGTCACTGTTTATCGCGATTATCACATCTGAGTTTCTCATTCCAACAGCATGCTGAATGGCACCTGAGATGCCACATGCAATATAAAGCCGCGGCCTCACCGTCAAGCCAGTCTGTCCAATCTGATGCGCGTGTTCTATCCAGCCTGCTTCCACAGGCGGTCTCGAAGATCCGAGTTCACCGCCTAATATATTAGCAAGCTCTTTCAGTATTGCGAAATTTTTTGGGTCTCCAAGGCCACGACCGCCAGCAACTATCACGTTTGCCATCTCCAGGTCTGGGCCCTCCTGGCCTTCCGATTCAATGACCTCGAGTAGTTTCACTTTTAGGTCTATATCTTTAAGCGTATAGGATTCAGTCAGGATTTTGCCTTTTCTGGCAGTATCTGGTTTTGGCATTTCAAGCACTCTTGGTCTGACGGTGGCCATTTGCGGTCTTTTTGTCTCACAGAGTATCGTCGCCATTAGATTGCCGCCGAAGGTAGGACGCGTTGAGTAAAGCAGGCGTGTATTCGGATCGACATCCAGCTCTGTGCAGTCTGCTGTCAGGCCGGTCTCGAGTTCGGTAGCGACCGAGCCGGCGAGATCTCTTCCCTGGGTAGTTGCGCCCACCAGGAATATCTCAGGTTTATATTTCTTTGTGATCGAAACTACGGCTGATGTGTATGGACGATTGACATAATTTTCGAAAATCACATTCTCATTCACAAATACTATATCCGCGCCAAATGCTATTGCATCATTAGTAATTTTTTCTACGCGGTTTCCTATTAATATGCCTGTAAGCTTTGTATTTAGTTTGTCGGCGAGAATCCTGCCCACGCCGAGCAGCTCCTTTGCCACTCCGGCAAGCTCAGTTTTATTGTGTTCAAGGTAAACAAGAACACCTGCACTATACTGATTTTGCATCGTTTCCCTTCACGAAAAACCCTGTTTTTATTAGTTTTTCAATTACTTCATCAACAGCTCCCTTTTCCTGTCTATCTTCAGTACTGTAAATTTCTCCTCTTTCCTTGGCAGGTGTGACATAGGTCTTATGTACCTTTGTCGGCGAACCCTTAAATCCAGTCTGGGACTCGTCGATATTAAGCACGGTTTTTGGCCAGAAGATTACCTTGTATCTCTCGGCTCTGACGAGGTCTTTGAGTGAAGAATATCTTATTTCATTGGCTTCATCCCGAAGCGTGATCAAGGCTGGTAGCGGTGCCTTCAATTTCTCTCTTGCCCTCTCTGTTTTTCTGATTACGGTGATCTCTTGATTTCCGATGTCCAGGTCAGATATGCTTGTAATGTAGGTTAACTGGGAGAACCCCAATCTGGTGGCAAGTCCTGGACCTACCTGGCCTGTTTCACCATCTATGGCCCGGGTTCCACAAAAAATAAGTTTTACTTTTTCAATTTCATCTAATTTTTTTATTGCCTGTGCAAGTGCATAAGTTGTAGCCAGTGTATCCGCACCCGCAAATGCCCTATCACACAGCAGGTATGCTTCATCAATTCCATAAGATATGGCTTTTTTCAGGGATTTCTCTCCTTGCGGAGGACACATTGATATTACGCTTACCCTGCCGCCAAACCTATCCTTTATTCGCAATGCTTCCTCTATTGCATGGAGATCGTGTGGGTTTATGATGGAAGGTACCCCTTCCCTGATAAGGGCATTCGTCTCAGGATTGATCCTGACGCTTTGGGTATCTGGTACCTGTTTGATGCATACGACCGTATGCAAGGCTATTACTCTCTGAGTTTAGCAGCCATATGTGGGCAGACAGCAACGCATGTCCCGCAGGCCTTGCACTTTTCGATTATTACTCTACTGATCATGGGGCCTTCGCCCTCGTTGGATATATCGAAGTATCTTTCTTCGAAATCCGCTGGTTCTCTTATTATAGCGTCATTGGGACATTTTATATGAGTCAAACAGAACGGCGAGCCCACGCATGCACCGGGGTCTATATAAGCCTTCTTTTCCATTTTTTCTCCAATCTATTATAAAAATGTAACTTATGATTCTGGCTTATATTAAAGTTTACGCTGGTTAAAAAGTCAACAAAGTATAATATAAGAAAAGGATGAAATTGTTAGGAGGCGGTGTATGAAAGAGTATATTTCAAGGAATATCAATATCTTGCATAAAGAGCGCTTAACGTTTGGTGAGAGGGCAGCTGATGGGTTTGCAAAGTTTGCGGGAAGCTGGGTTTTTATTTTTGGATTCATAATTGTATTTTTGTTATGGATAGCAATAAACAGTATTTTATTAGTCATTAAACCCTTTGATCCGTATCCGTTTATTCTGTTAAATCTGGTGTTATCGTGTCTTGCTGCAATTCAAGCTCCAGTTATAATGATGAGTCAGAATCGTGAAGCCAAAAGAGATAGAATACGAGCTGATCATGATTATGAGATAAATTTAAAAGCGGAGAAGGAGATCGAGGAGTTACACAGGAAGATAGACCAGTTAATAGTTGAGATAATCAGGTTAAGTGGAGGTAAAAGATGAGTAAAGTGAGGATATTCAGGTGTCTAATATGCGGAGATCCGTATATAGGGACTGAACCGCCAACCAGGTGTCCGTTTTGCGGAGCATATCAGAAGTTCATGATTCCACTGGAAGAGTGGAAGGATACAAATGATGTTGATTTAACCCCTGTTTCCAGGAAGAACCTTGAGAAATCGCTGGAAATCGAGATTTCAAATGCAGAATTTTATATGTGCGTTTCGCAGATCTCCAAAAATGAGAACATCAGGGGAATGTTCAAGGTACTTTCCAAGGTTGAAGCGGAACACGCGGTCATCGATTCGAAGATATTGAAGGTAGCAAGGCCGCAAATTGAATTAAAGAGAGAACTCTGTTCTGATGACGATAAAGCCTCAATAGAGGAGTCGCTGAAGCGCGAGCGTAGGGCTGTCTCTTTGTATACGCAGTTTCTCGCCGATGCTACGGAGCCCAGAGTCAGAGAAGTTTTTGGTGCGCTTATAGAGGTTGAGAGCGATCATATAGCATTGGATGAGGAAAAGTTAAAACTTTTCAAATAAATCACGAACAAATTAATTTTTTTTAAGTCTAACGAATACTTTTGCAGGGCGAGTATTCAAATTTTTATTTTTTTGTGAATTTGCATTTTTGTATTAAAATTGCACAATTCATGCAATGGAGGTGGTGTGGTTAGCAGCAAATTATCGATGTTTAAGATGTTTTGATAATTAGTTTTAACTTTTTGGAAAATGTTAAATCAGGGAGGCGAAGTTCAAGTTGCTAAAGAATAAAGGAAAGATTTTGTTAGGATCATTTTTATTGATCACCGTTCTGGTGTTTGTATTCAGTTTCAGTCTTGCTTTTGCGCAGACCGAGGAAACAACCGAGGTTCCAAAGATTGAGGAGAAGATTACGCTCAGGTCGAGTTATCCAGAGCTCAAGGTCAAGGGGAGCACACCTCAGATAGAGTTCAAAGCTGACATCGGTTTTATTGGAGAAGAAGAGAAGACTATTAATCTATCGGCAACTGGTCCGCAGGGATGGTACATTGCTATTCTGCCAAGTTATGAGAATACTGAGATCTCTGCAATCAGGATGAAGCCAATTACCAATGAAAGCCTTAAATTGATCATGGTACCACTTACGAATATGGAGCCAGGTGACTACACGTTTACGCTTAAAGCCAGTACTGATAACATTGAGGCGACTCTTGATCTTAAAGGTACTATCACTGCTACCTACGAACTTGGATTGAGTACATCTTCGGGTCGGCTTGATACTAAGGTAACAGCAGGTAAGGATAATCATCTTGCTCTGCAGATTAAAAATAACGGTTCGGCTTCTATCGAGAATATAACCTTTGCTTCCGATAAACCTGAGGGCTGGGTAATGGTCTTTAAACCAGACAAAATCGACAAGCTTGATGCCGGTCAGACAAAGGATGTTGATCTGGTTATCAAGCCGGAGACGAAAACCATAGCAGGCGATTATATGACCACACTGAAGGCATCGGGAAGTGAGAACTCAAGTTCAAATATTGACGTCAGGGTTACCGTTCTTACTCCAACTGTATGGGGTTGGGTTGGAATAGCCATAATAATAATCGTTGTGGTTGGCGTAGCCGTTATATTTGTTCGTTTAGGCAGGCGATGAAATTGAGATCCGAACCTATTGTCGTCACGGATGAGTTAACAAAAATATACGGCAATAAGGTTGCTGTCGAAAACCTCTCGATGAGTATTTCAGAAGGTGAAATTTTTGGTTTACTTGGTCCAAACGGCGCAGGGAAATCCACTGCTATCTTAATGTTACTTGGCCTTACAGAACCAACATCAGGAAGAGCGACAGTGTGTGGTTTCGATTCAACTCGGGAACCACTTAAAGTCAAGCGGGTTACAGGGTATTTCCCTGAAAAGGTTGGTTTTTACAACGACATGACAGCAAGCGAGAATCTTAGGTACACGGCGAGGTTGAATAACATCTCTGAAGATGACATACCTGAGAAGATCGATAATGTGCTTGGGATTGTCGGGTTAAGTGAAGTTGGTAATCAGATAGTAAAACAGTATTCAAGAGGAATGAAACAGCGACTGGGAATTGCCGATGTGTTGGTCAAAGACCCAAGGATGGTAATACTGGATGAACCAACGGCCGGCCTTGACCCTGAGGGTGCGAGCCAGATCCTTGATACTATTGCTGACATGAATAAAAAGCAGAATATGACCATCATAATATCTTCTCACCAGCTCAATCTTGTGCAGCGAATATGCCATCGTGTTGCAATATTATCAGATGGTAAGAAGGTTGCTGATGGCACGATTGAAGAACTTGGAAGAAAGATGCTTGGAAGCGGTAGATATCGCATTGAGATTGAGGTTGCAAATATCACGGATGAATTAGTTGAGAAGATTAAAAATCTAAAAGGCATGGTCTCAGTTGAAGTGAAGGACAACGCTTTTCACCTCATTTGCGAGGAGGATTCGAGACCGCAAATTGCAAAAACGGTAGTGGACAGCAACTGCCTGCTGGTTCAAATGAAAATCCAGGACTACGCCCTGGAAGAGATTTACCTAAACTATTTCCATGGGGAGTAGATATATATGAATGGATTATTAACGGTTTTTAGAAAAGAAATTTCAGATCACTTTTCAAGTAAACGCTTTATAGTCCTGCTAGCTCTGGTTTATCTTGCAGGCCTGTCTGCAGTTTACGTAGCGCTTCAAAACATCGGCAGCGAATTGGCCGGAGCAGCGGATTCAGAATTTGTATTTCTGAAGCTTTTTACAAGTTCTGGTGAAGTAATGCCGTCGTTCATCGCATTTATTGGGCTTTTCATCCCCATAATAGGGATTGCTTTTGGTTTTGATGCGATAAATAGCGAAAGAAGCAGTGGAACGCTGAGTAAGGTCCTCTCCCAACCGATTTATAGGGATAGCGTCATAAATGCCAAATTTTTGGCTGGCATCTCTACTATTATGGTTTTGCTAGGCAGCATTGTTTTCATAATCGGTGGAGTGGGGCTGAGGGCAATTGGTGTACCCCCATCTCCAGAGGAGATCATCAGGATATTTTTGTTCATAGCTATAGGCATATTTTATGGGGCTTTCTGGATGGGGCTTGCAATCCTTTTTTCAATCATTTTTGAGAGAATGGCAACATCGGTTCTTGTTGCCATAGCGATCTGGTTGTTCTTCACATTCTTCATGCCGATAATTATTAATGCAATCGCGAACTCAATTGTGCCGATTACTGATAGTGCAACTATTGCTACGATTCTTCGGCATCAATCTATTGTGTCAATAATGTCAAGGTTCTCTCCTCCTGCATTATTTACATCCATTATAATTCCGATTCTGATGCCGCAGATAAGGACATTCGGTCCGGTTTTTGCCACGGATCTGCAGTCGATGCTGCCCAACCCGCTGCCGCTTGGTCAGAGTGTGTTTCTTGTCTGGCCGCACCTGACGACCTTGGTCGCCTTAACGATTATCTGTTTTGCGATTTCTTATGTAATATTCATGCGGCAGGAGATCCGCTCCACGTAAATCTGCTAGATAAGACAAGTTGATGAAACGAAGAATGCCAGGCGTTGCTCCTGGCATTTTTTGTTTTATTTGCTATCTAAATGTTTATTTTTTATAGTTTATAAATTTCGATGAAGTTTAATTTTTTAAAATCTTCATCAAATGTGCATATCTTGACATGCTCATTTCTTTTAGCATGACAGGCTATATATGAATCGGTAAAATCCAAGTTATTATATTTGTATGTCTCGAGTGCGGCAATAATAATTGTTTTGTTTTCAACAATAATATTTTTAAGCTCAGCTAATGCAAGGATTTTTTCTGCGATGTCTTTCTTATTAAGCTTATATACACTTTCTAGGACATATACTATTTCAGCAATGACTAAATCACAGATAAAAAGCTCATATTCCCCTTTGACGGTGTCCTCGAGAAGCTTCTTAACCTTTTTAATTTGTTCTGAGGGTTCATTTGTTAAAAAGCGTAAAAACAGATTAGTGTCTGCGTACAGCTTTTCTTTCAAATTGAGCTCGACCTTGCTTGATGTTCATGAGCTATTTTTTCAATTTCTTTCCATGTCAAGCCCTTTGCCTCTTCTGGGACTTTTACTGACCCTTGCATGCTGAGGAAAGAGGGGATTTTTTTTATGATTGCTTTGTCACCATCGAGACTGACAATAAGTTTGTCTTTTTCTTTTAATTCAAGAGCTTCTCTTATTGCCTTGGGAATGGTAATTTGTCCTTTTTTTGTGATTGTTGTTGTACTAATTTTAATTCACCTTACTTTTTATAATTTTCCTTACTATATTAAATTTTCCAATTCAAGTCAATAAATTTTTTAATTGACTGCAGAGTTATAATATCCTGTTGATAAGGAAGCGATATGAACGATAAGGCTAACAAACTAAAAACACTGGGAATAGTATGCGATGTTATGAGAGATAACGTTACGCGTTTGAATAAAGATATCGACTATGTCTTCATCGAACAGAGGCTGCACGACACACCTGAAAAAATGAGGACAAAGCTTAGTGAAGAACTTGAAAAGGTCGATGAATCTTATGATTTAATTTTGATGGGATATGGACTTTGCAGTAACGGCGTCGTCGGGCTTAAGTCGAAGAAGCAAAAATTGGTAATACCGAGGGTTGACGATTGCATAAGCCTTTTCCTGGGCTCAAGAGAGAAATATATGGAAGAATTTAGAAAGGATCCGGCAACGTACTACCTTTGCAGAGGATGGATTGAGTACGGCGGAGACCCCTACCGTGCGTATCTTGTATATACAGAGCAGTATGAAGGAATACCAAGAGAGTGGTTCAGGGGAGAGGAACGCTACGGCAGACATTATGATGAAGCCACAGCCCGTTTCATAATTACGGAGATGATGAAGAATTACAACAGGATAGTTTTAATAGATAATGATGACATAGAGCCACAACACAGGGATTACGCCCTGAGGATGGTCAATTTTCTATCTGAGTTACTGGACAAAGAGATTGAATACAAGGAGATTAAGGGTTCGGACAAGTTTATCTCCTATCTACTGAATGGTAATTGGCAAAACGGCAATTTCTTAGTCTATGAACCAGGCCAGGAGATAAAAGCCAGCGATTTCATGGATAACGCATAGGTCATTTTATTTTATGTCCAACCTTTTTTCGAAGGATCTTATTACTTTATGACATTCCTTTTGAACTTCTTGGTCTAGAAATGTTTGCTCATGAGACTTTAGAATAGCACTTTCTTTTTCAAGAGCTCTATCTGTTATGGTTTTCTTACCCTCCTTTTCCCACGTATCCCAAGCGAATCTGTCTAAGATTTCTGGATACCATATTTCTTTTTTGTAATTTGAAAGAGTTTGTTCATGCATCATGAAGTTCCCTGTTATTCCAATATCCTTTATTACATCAAGGGAAATAGTTTCATCGGTCACCTCAAATGAACCCATAACTCTTTTTATATAACCAGCCATTTCATCATCAATGATTAACTGTGCTAGATTTGCACCATTGTCAGCTCCACTGATTCCAAGGTGGCCGAAAATATCTCCGCCAGCTAAAGCGCCTAACATAATAGTTGCTGCTTTTTCAATTCCTGATTGTGCATCAGGGATCTTGGCATCGGTTATGCCTGTATTGTTATAGACAGGAAATCCGTAACTTTTGGCAAGTTGAGTTATTGCGGCAGCCATTAATCCTTGTTCTGGTGAACCAAATGATATCGTGCTAGTCTTCATATCCATAATATGTGGTATTCCACCGTATGTAACCGGAAGTCCTGGTCTTAGGGCTTGTGACAATACTACACCTGCTAAAATCTCAGCGTTTTCCTGGGTAATTGCACCTGCAAGATAAATTGGACCTGTTGCCCCTGCCTGAACCATGGGGCCAAAACAGACAGGCATATCAGCTTTTGCAAACTCAATTAGAATGTCAATGGCCTCTGATCTAAACGAAAGAGGACTTATTGGTTCAATGAAGGCTTCGTAAGGTGGGTATTTCTTTAGGTTCTCAGGCGAACCACTAACTATTTTCATAATTTCAATTATAATTTCTGCTGATTTTCCACTGAATATCCACCCTGTGAACGGTTTTGTAGTACCGGTTAGAAGTTCAAAAAAAGTATATACATCTCTTAATTTAGGATGGATATCGAATGGTACAACCATTGCACCTACAACATTTATATGTTTTAAGGCATCTCCAATTTTGATTGCTTTTCTCAAATCAGCTAAAGTTGGGTCAGTTCTTATCCATAGTTTTTCGTCAATGAGCTGGTATTGACCTGCACTTCCGTTAAAATTAAACATGCCAAATCCAAACTCAGCAACGTTGTTCCTATCTCTCCCATAAAGGATGTGCTGTTTACCCGCTAGCTCAATAGCTTTTTTGGTAATTTCTGCGGGAAGTTTTACTATTTCAGTATTTTCATTTACTACTGCACCAAATTCTTTCAAGTCATGCCATATGCGCTGATTGGGAACTTTTACTCCAATATTCTCAAGAATGTCAAAAGAAGCATTGCTAATCCTATTTATTGTTTTATCTGGAAATATTTCATATCGCCGCAATTTATACATTGTTCCCACTGTTTTACCTCCAATTAAATATAGTTGTCATGTGTAATTTCTAGTCATATAAATCACTTGACTACTGCAATTTAATCAATTATATTAAGTACTATAAGTAATTAATTAGCTAATTAATATAATATGAAAAGTGTAAAACATCTAGTTTTTTAAGTTCAATGTTGGGATTACATATAATATCAATAAAAACGCTGTGAGAATGAAAGTCATCTTATACAAAAATTTGCTGACCCAAAAAGGAGGTGAGATATTTGTTACAGATGATGCATGATATATGTAAAAGTCATTGTTTTCAAAAATAGATAGTTAAAAATAGAAAGGAGGGATTTTTGAGATGTTGGCAAAGAAAATGAAGGTCTTAATTGTCGCATTACTGTCACTAGCCACGTTTGCTTTCATACTAAACGGCTGTGCTCCAGCAGCTGCGCCTTCAACGGAAGGAGTGGCATCTACAGAAGAATCGGTTCCCGAGGAAACGACTCCACCAGAAACAGAGCAACCCAAATTATCAGGAAGTATTAAAGTGGTAGTTTCTCCAGATATGGCTTTAAAGGGATTACAAGCCAAGACTGAAGAGTTCAGTAAAATTACCGGAGTTGAAGTTGACTATAACGAAGTAGGATGGGATGTCTATTTCCAATCGGGACCAATTGATATTCAGTCCGGCGAATATGTATGGGATGTGATGGACGTAAATGAGGGTTGGATACAGGATTTTGGTGCAGTGGCAAATTTATTGCTCCCCTTGGATGATCTATTGGCAGATGAAATTAAGGATGTTGCACCTGCGTTGATTAAGAGTGGAACAAGAGCCGATCACGTATATGGGTTTCCATTTCTTCCAAGCTGGCAGATCTTCTTTATTAACGCAGACCTCTTTAAGGAAGCAGGTTTAGATCCGCAAAATCCGCCTAGGACATGGGATGAATTCCATGATGCATTAACCAAGTTGAACAAAGATACTGATAATGATGGTGAGATTGATCAGTATGCATATATTGTCTCTTGGGGGGAAGAACTTGGTGTAACATTTCAATTTCATCAGTGGCAGAAGGCGGCAGGTGGAGAGAGGTATGAATGGAAAGATGGTAAAGTACATTTCCTGTATAATACACCGGAGAGCGCTAAAGCCTTGGAGTTCATGAAAAAATTATGGGATGATGGTCTTGTAAGTCCCGATACCATGACCGGACTACAGCAGGATGTTACACCGCTGTTTGCTTCGGGTACTATACCAATTCTTACAATGTGGGATATGTATGTTTCTTATGTCGTTGATCCTGAATCTTCCAAGATCATTGGAAAGCTTGACTTTATGCCATTCCCAGGCATAGAAAAAGAATTTACTGCGGCTATGGACGGCCATGAATTTCTGGCAATCCCAAAGAATGCAAAAAATGTGGATGCGGCCGTTGCCTATATCAAATATGTAGCTTCAAAGGAAAACACTGGAAAAAGATCTTTGGAAGAATTTGTTGATCCGGTATATGAAGAACAATGGAATGATCCAGAAGTCCAGAAAGCACTCCCATTTTTGGATGTAGTACAGTTTGTGAGCAACTTTGAGGTTGACCAATTTCCACCGGTAAAGAGCTCACAAGAATTGGACACATTTGCCGGAGCCCAAATGATGAGAGCAATTTTAGGTGACATAGGTATTGAGGAAGCTTTGAAAATTATTCAAGAAAAAGCTGATACTTTTGAAACGGTTGAAGGAATGACAGGACCCTAAACAATAATGTGTTTATAGCCTACTGAAACTGATGATATTTTCAGTATCAGTAGGCTTATTTTATATAATCAAAGTTGTATTATTTTTATTGGTTTGTTTAGTTAAATGAGAATATCAAAAATTAACCTCGAAGCAAATGAAAGTAAACTTGCATATTTCCTAATAACACCATCGATAATATTAGTATTCGTTATACTCATATATCCATTAATTTATTCAATTTATATCAGTTTCACTAATATAGAGATAAGAACAGCTGGGGAAGTATATTTTGTAGGTTTTAATAATTACGTTAAAGCGTTTGTTGATCCTTATTTCCGCGGAGCGTTAGTTCGGACTTTATATTTTGCTTTAGGTACAGTCTTTTTAAAATTAGTCCTGGGTTTGATAGTGGCCCTAGTTTTGCATCAACAATTTTTCGGTAGAGGTTTAGTTAGAACATTAATAATTCTACCATGGGCAACACCTTTAGTTGTGACAGGTATTATGTGGAAATGGATGCTTAATCCTAGTATAGGAATCATAAATTATTTGCTTAAAAAAATTGGTTTAATAGAAAAATATATTGTGTGGCTCGGAGATATGCGATTTGCAATGCCATGGGTAATTATTGCTGATGTTTGGCAAGGAGCTCCTTTTTTTGTAATATTGCTTCTTGCTGGACTTCAAACGATTCCTGGAGAGCTGTATGAAGCAGCTATGATAGATGGGGCTGGAAGCTGGCAGAGATTCCGACGCATAACTTTACCATTGATAAAATTTCCTATATTCATTGTGACAATTTTGGGGACAATATCGGCCCTGAATGCATTTGATTTAATATTCATTCTGACAAAAGGTGGGCCGGGTGGTGCTACAAAGATGGCTACATATTTTGTTTGGATGAATGCTTTTAAATTTTTTCATCTGAATTATTCTTCAGCTATTTCTTATATCATTATGACAATGGCTTTAATCATATCGTTTGCTTATATATATATTTTAAGGAGAGGAAAACGATGATATGGTTGAAAATGAAGTAAATAGAGCTTTGGTTTATAAAAGGAAAACAAAAAAAATTTTAAAAAGATTGCCTTTGTATATTTTAGTACTACTGATAATGATTTTTTTCTTATTTCCTTTTTATTGGATTTTTATAACCAGTTTCCAATCTACTTTAGATCTCTTCTCGGTAAAACCAGTATTTTTTCCACTTAAACCAACTTTGAATAATTACAGGGATATTTTATTTTCAGGACGTT
>JAMDDV010000022.1 GCA_023488455.1 Actinomycetota bacterium
ATAGTTACTTTAATTTTGATGAAAGAATTCATTCTGTGTAGGTTGATTTAATGCCAATCCCATGTTTTGAGGAAGAAATAATTGATCAAAATGATGAGAATGTAATTTACAGAAGGGATGATGGCAAGATAGTTAAAACCAAAAGGGATGGAAGCTCGATGCCCCAATTTTTAGAATACCCGGTTAAAACCAATAGAGATTTTGAAAAAATCAAGGAAAGATTTAATCCTGAATCTAAAAAAAGGTTTCCAGAACAGTGGAATAATTTAATAAAAGATTACAAGAACAGAACATATCCTTTACAGCTCGGTGGAGGTAATTTTTGTGGTTTTTTTTCAATATTAAGAGAAATGATGGGTTTGGAGAAAACTCTTTATGTATTTTATGATAATCCCGCACTGGTTTTTGAGATTTTAGATTTCTTTACTGATTTCTATATAAATCTTTACTTCAAGATAGTTTCTAAGGTAGAAGTAGATTACATACTTATATGGGAAGATATGGCGTTTAAAAATGGGCCTATGATTTCTCCAAATATTTTTAAAAAATTCCTGCTGCCTTATTACAAGAAGTTTATTGATAAAATGAAGAGTTTTGGAATTAGACATTTTATTGTGGATACAGATGGCAATTTTGAAGTATTAATTCCACTCTTTATGGAAGGCGGAGTAACCGGATTCTATCCATTTGAAGTTCAAGCTGGAATGGATATTGAGAAAGTAAGGGAAAATTATCCCAAATTAATAATAATGGGCGGTATTGATAAAATGGCATTGGCAAGTGGCAAAGAGGCAATATTAAGAGAAATAGTTAAGGTGAAAAGGATGATAAAGAGAGGAGGTTATATACCTTATACGGATCATATGGTGCCCCCCGATGTGAGTTTTAATAATTATAAATTTTTTAGAGAGGAGTTAGCTGCAATTTTGAAAAGTTAATTGGTTTTACACGGTGTATTTAATGACGAAAACAGGAAATTTTTATGAATTTTGATGAGTTTATAGAAAATATTAGAAGAAGTTTTCCCGAGGAAAGAATTCAAAAAACTAAAGAAAGATTAAATAAAGTTTGGAATTTAGAGATACCTAAAGATAGAATTCCATTTGTTTTCAGCAAGATTCCCGATGGCTCCAATGTAATAGACGATAGACTTTATGAAGCAGGATACGATTTTGATGATTATCTATATTATCAGCTCTATCAAACACAAGAAAGAAGTGTGTTAGATGATGATTATATTCCCTCATTTTTCCCTGGATGTCGTCAATCTGCAATACCATCTGCCTTCGGTGCTTTTGAGGAAAAATTAGGTGAACATTTTTGGTCTAAGCCCATTATTAAAAAACCAGAAGATGTATATAAGTTAGGAGAACCTAATTTTAATAGAAGAGGTACTGCGGCATGGAGAATCTTAGAGAATATAAAGTATTGTAGAAAAAAGACTAAAGGACATTTACCAATTCATATAGCAGATATGCAGGGTCCTATGGCTTGCGCTTCTACCATGTGGGATGTAAACGATTATTTAATAGCCATGTACACCAATCCTGAGGAAGTACATTACCTGCATAAGGCATTAGCAGATGCCTTTATTAAGTTTATTGACCTTCAAGTAGAAGCCGCAGAGGGAGATATTATTCCTATACACGCTATGCCATTTGCCTGGATGCCAAAGGAAAAAGGAATAAGTCTTAGCAACGATCTGATGGCCCTAGTTACCCCGAACCAACTAAACGATTTTTCCCTCCTATACGATAATAGAATTTCTAATCAGTATGGAGGTATCTTGATCCATTCTTGTGGTAGTTTTGATCATAATTTAAAAGTCTTAAAGAAGGTTGATAAATTGAGGGCACTTAACTTTGGCGCTACTGAAACGGATATCAAAGATGTAATAAGCGTTTTTGGCGATTCAATATTATATGTCCCTCATTTCACAGAGGCTGCATCCCCGCCCATGGAGGTTGAAACACAGGAGATATTCATTAAAAGAATATCGAAGATAATCAAAGAGTCTAATGTAGCCGCTCAGGTATTGATTTTGATTAATCCCAAATATTATCTAAAAGAAGTACTGGAACTGAATAAGCTGGCATTGACTGAATTTGAGTACGACTAAAATGTTTTAAGAAATTTATTAAATTAAGCGCGAGGTTTAGTAATAATGGAGGAGCTCACAAAGAGAGAGAGGATTGAATGCGCCATTAATCTTAGGGAAGGAGATCGCATCCCAATCTTTGATGTGCTGCAAAATGTTGCTGCAATCGAACATTATTCTGGAGAAAAGCTAGTTGGGGATAGCTTCTCAATTAAGACCATAGGTAAGGCCGCGCAGAAGTTCCTGGATATGATAAGAGGCGTTGAATATCGCTGGCCATACAGGCCACATGTCGAGAGATGTAAAGATGGCTTCATAAAGAAATGGGATAGGGAAACATGGTGGTATATAAAGAGGCCGTTTTCAGATACAAAGCAGCTAAAGGAGCATATAAAGAGAAATGTTGAGGAGATAAATAATTACAGGAGCGAGGAGCAGTGGACGTTTGCGGGGAGGATGTCCTTATCTGGAGCAAGCAGATTAAATTACAGAGAGGAGTTCTTGAAAAAACAGAAATATTTTGGCGATATGGTCATCTTTCACAGCGAGAGCGCTATTGGTCTCGATACTGCCTATAACCGAGC
This sequence comes from Actinomycetota bacterium, assembly GCA_023488455.1. The sequence continues at coordinate 2,683 of JAMDDV010000022.1, forward strand.
GGGTTTAGAGCTATTCATCTTTGCATATACGGAGTATCCCGATCTCATCTCCGAGTGGATAGATGCCCTTAATTTGCATGAGATAAAGAGGGTTGATGATATTTCAAAATACGATCTCTATGAGCTATCTCCCGTTGCCCTTGTTTATTGCGATCTAGCCTATAAGACTGGATTAATGTTCTCTCCAGAGTTTCTGAGGAAGGAGCTAATTTCCAGGATGAAGAGGCTTGTTAATACATGGCATAAGTATAATATTAAGTGCATCTTTCATTCGGATGGCGATTACAGGCCCATACTTGATGATTTAGTTTCCACGAGTGTTGACGGCATACATTCCATGGAGCCTTTAGCTGGCTGGGATATGGGCGAGATAAAGAAAAAATACCCTAAATTAATACTTGTAGGTAACATAGACATAAGCCAGCTTCTTCCAAATGGGACAGAGGAGGAAGTAGTTGAAGCGGTAAAAAAAGCAGTCGATGATGCGGCTAAAGGAGGTGGGTATATACTTTCGACATGTAGCGAGATTCATAATGCCTGTAAATTGGAGAACATAATTGCGATGGTTGAAACTGCATGGAAGTATGGCAGATATAAATAATAATAAAATTTTAATGGAAAAATCACATTTTAATATTCCTTTGGGAGAATGGATCAGTAAAGATGGCGTAGCTTTAGTCATAATAGATATGCAAAAGGGTATTAAGGCTGATAATTATGCTCCACTTGAATGTGAGAAATCACAGGGGATTGGAGATGTATCTGTAAAATACATAAAAAAAAGACTGGATGCTGTTATTTTTAATATACAAAGAATTTTGAGTTATTTTAGGGATAATAATTTAATGGTGATTTTTACTAAAATTGGTCATTTATATGAAGATTTTAGAGATGCACCCACGATACATAAAAAGAGATTTAATGAATTGATGGATGTCGAGGGAAAAAAATTTTATTTGATGCCAGGTTATCGGCAGTATGAGATTTTGGATGAGATTAAACCACTAGAAAATGAAATAATTCTTCAAAAGGCTACTAGCGATACTTTTACTGGAACTACCCTAGATTTAATATTGAGGAATAATAATATAAATAAATTAGTAATTTGCGGAGCACTTACCAGCTGTTGCGTAGAATCTACAGCAAGAATAGCTTTCGATTTAGGGTACCTCCCAACAGTTGTAAGTGATGCATGTATAGCTGCTGACGAGAATTTTCATAAAAATGCCTTAAGGGTATTAAGGACTTATTATTCTAATGTTATGGCGACTGATGAAACTTTGGAGCATTTAAATTATGGTTCTGATTTTTAATAAATAGAATTTTGCTTTCCAAATGTTGATTTGACTACTATAAGTGGTGTATTTATAATCTTTAAACGTTGAGTCGGAGTGGCGGAACTGGTAGACGCGCAAGGTTGAGGGCCTTGTAAGCGAATAGCTTGTGGGGGTTCAAGTCCCCCCTCCGACACCAGTCCTTAATCCACAAATTCTCAAAGAAGAGGTAAATTCATGAAGATGAAGGCAGCTATATACCATGGTCAGGAAGATGTCACTTTAGAGGAAGTAGATGTTCCAAGAATAAAATCTGACGAAGTACTTGTTAAGGTCGAGGCTGCACTTACTTGCGGTACCGATAGAAAGATGTATTTGAGGGGTCATCCGCTTTTTAAACCTCCTTTTATTTTTGGACACGAGTTCGCTGGAACTGTCGTTAAAGTTGGAGATAATGTTAAGAATTTCAAGGAGGGTACGAGAGTAGTAGCGGCAAACTCCGCTCCTTGCAACTCATGTTATTTTTGCAAAATAGGTAACCAAAGTATGTGTGATGACATATTTCTTCATCTTAGCGGAGCATTTGCAGAGTTTGCTGTTGTTCCAGCTCAAATTGTGAAACAGAATCTTCTTGAGATACCTTCAAAAATATCTTTTCAAGATGCAGCATTAGTGGAGCCGCTTGCATGTGTGGTACACGGGATAGAGAGATCTGGCATTCACCTTGGAAATACCGTAGTTGTAAATGGTGCTGGTCCAATTGGGCTCATGTTTGTCAGGTTGGCAGCTCTAAAGGGGGCGATGGTTATCTGCACAGATATGAAGAAGGAGAGGCTAGATGTAGCAAAATCGCTCGGAGCCCACGAGATTGTTGATGTGTCTGCCATTGATAATGCCGTTAGTGCTGTTAGAGATTTAACAGAAGATAGAAGGGGAGTGGATATTGCAATTGAAGCGGTCGGCTTACCGTCGGTCTGGCAGGATACGATAGCCATGGTAAGAAAAGGTGGGACAGCCAATCTTTTTGGTGGTTGCGCTTCAGGTACGACTATTACTGTGGATACGGGTTTAATCCATTATTCAGAGGTTACCATAAAGGGAGTCTTTCACCATACGCCAAGGTACGTTAAATCTGCACTTGATCTGATTGCTATAGGCGCAATAGATTCGAAATATTTCATCAGTTGCAGTTTACCGCTTAGCGATCTATCAGAAATATTGGATTTGCTGATTAATCAGCAAGGAATTAAAACAGCGGTCATTCCATAGGCAGTTTTCAGGTTTATTCAAATCAAGAAATTTGGAATTGAGAGTTTTATGAAAGCATTAGTAAGGTATGGAAGTGGGGAAGATGATGTTGAGCTAAGGGATATATTGGAGCCGTCTCCTGAACCCGATCAGGTAAAGATAGAGGTTAAGGCTGTTGGGATATGCGGTACGGATATACATCAACACCCAAGCCTTCAACCACCGGTAGTCCTTGGTCACGAACTATCAGGCGTCATTATAAAAGTTGGAAGCGCAGTTAAAACACGAAAGGTTGGCGAGCGTGTAACAAGCGAGACAACGTATTATATTTGTGGACGTTGCAGGTTCTGTCTATCTGGTGATTATAATCTTTGCCTTGAACGTAAAGGCATTGCCACGAAAGCAAACGGTGCATTTGCCAGATATATTGTTAATCGCGAAGAGAGCATACACGTGTTGCCCGATCACGTTAGCTTTTCAGCAGGTGCGCTTTGCGAGCCACTGGCCTGCGCTACACATGCAGTAATGGAACAGGCCGATGTTTTAAAGGATGAGGTGGTTGTAGTTCTTGGCCCAGGTCCAATAGGTCTTCTGGTGGCACAGGTGGCTATTGCAGTTGATGCAGAAGTAATTTTGGGAGGCACAACTGCTGATGAAGAACGGTTTATTCTTAGCAAGAAGTTTGGAGTAGCACGAACAGTTGATGTACAGAAGGAGAACATAGTAGAAATCGTGCAAGCGCTGACTGATGGATATGGAGCAGATGTCGTATTCGATTGTACTGGTGTAGCGCCAGCAGTCAGGACAGCACTTGCTTGCTTGAGAGCAAGAGGAAGGTATGTTCAGATAGGAATATTACATAAAGAGATAGCACTTGATTTTGACAACTTATTTTTCGATAGAGAACTGATGCTTTTAGGGCATCGAACTTCACGACCAAGTTCCTGGGTTAAAGCCCTAAAACTTCTTGAAGAAAAGAAGGTAGATCTCCAGTCTTTAATAACCAAAGAGCTCCCTCTCTCAAACTGGAAGGAAGGTTTTCAGCTTGTTAAAGACAAAAAAGCGATCAAGGTAATATTGAAACCCTGATTTGCTATATTTTCCTAAAAAAGCCGCTTGATCATGTTGATGAGTTTTTCTGCACTTGGTAGAAATTCTTTCTCCAGTGACTGCGCTGTGGGCGGCACTCCATTTGGCGCACCTAATCTTAAAACGGGTGCATCCAGGTAATCAAAGGTAAGTTCTTGAATCTGACAGGCAACATCAGCAGCATAACTTCCCTGGCTAACTGCCTGTGAAAAGACCACCGCTCTCCCCGTTTTTCGCACTGAGTTCACAACGGTTTCAATGTCCAGAGGTACTAGGGTTCTAAGGTCAATCACCTCTACCGAAACTCCCTGATCTTCAAGTAAGGCAGCTGCTTTCAAGGCTTCGATTACCATGAGTGACCAGCTGATGACCGTAACGTGTGAGCCTTCTCTTTTTATGGCTGCTTTGCCCAATGGTAGCAGGTATTCTTCTTGCGGTACCCGTCCTGTCATGTTATAGAGCATCTGGTGCTCAAAACATATGACTGGGTTGTTATCACGAATGGAAGTTTTAAGGAGCCCCTTTATGTCATAAGCATCAGAAGGAGCAATAATTATTAAGCCTGGCATGTGCGCAACAACAGATTCAAGACTCTGTGAGTGCTGACCGGCATATCCTCTGCCGCCGCCTATTGTTGTGCGCAGCACCATTGGTACGCTGATCTGTCCTCCTGACATGTAGCGCCACTTAGCTGCCTGATTTCCGATCTGATCCATGGCCTGAAGTATGAAGTCATCATACATGATCTCAGCTATGGGACGCAGTCCTGTCATTGCCATCCCTACTGCAGAACCTACTATTGCTGATTCAGAGATTGAGGTGTTGAAAACCCTATCTCTTCCAAAGAGTCCCAGCAGTTCGTTTGTTACGCCAAAAGCACCGCCGTATTCAGCAACATCCTCACCGAATACGATTACGCGTTCATCGCGCATCATTTCTTCTATCAGTGCCTCTCTGGCAGCAAGACGATATGTTATCTCGCCATTGTCGTTGCGATCATAGCTGGGAAGTGGCTTCAGGATCTTAGGATTAGCATATTTTTCTATAACCTCATCGTGTGTATGTGGCGCATACATGTGATCGAGGATGGTCTTGGGAGATGGATCTAGAGAAGCAGCAGCCCTGACTGCCATGTCGGCATTGCGCTGCCATACTTTTTCTTTGATAGAATTTATTTCCTGCTGGGTGATGAGACCACCTTCCTTTTTTGGGAATGAAGCTTTGAGTAATTTTTCACAAAAAATGTTAATAGGATCTCTGTTCTGCCAGATTGACATCTCCTTGCGATCACGATATGAGAGCGGATCATGAAGACTATGACCCTTAAAACGGTATGTTACATACTCTAAGAGAACGGGACCGTCTCCATTGCGTGCAAGAGATGCAGCGCGGAGGCTTGCATCAAGTACTGCCAGCACGTCCATACCATCAACAACCTCAGCATGCATAGCATCAAGGTCATATGCTGCAGCTCTTCTTGCAAGATAGTCTATCCCTGTTATCTCTCCTATTTCCTGACCTGACATGGCATACTGATTGTTTACTATTCCAAAGATTATTGGAACTCCAAATCGCTGGCTCATGAGTCCGTTTTTGAATTGGGCCATGGCTGTAAGGTTGATTGACTCGTGAGCTATTCCGTTGCTGTATGCACCATCACCAGCTAAGCAGAGCACTATCTGCCCGCCTTTGCGGTAACGGCAGGATATGGCTGCACCAGCTGCTATTCCCATGTGTCCACCAACAATGGCGTTTGCTCCCAGGTGGCCCAGTTCGAAGTCTGCAATGTGCATGCTACCCCCAACACCACGGCAGTATCCATCAACTTTTCCAAAGAGCTCTGCAATCATCCTGTAAACGTGTACTTTTAGTGCCTTTTCTTCCAATGCTTCTCTTGTCTCCGAAGGATTTAACTCCTCCCCAATCGCTTTAAGGAATTTAATTCGCCTGTTGAGCAGTTCTCGCAGGCTCTTCTCATCCATTGCTTTAATAACACCATATCCTTTTGCAAGGGCATCACCATGCCCTCTGTGCGAGCTTGTGATGTAGTCGTTTAACTCCAGGGCTGCAATGGAGCCAACCGATGTAGCCTCCTGGCCTATTGAGACATGCGAGGGACCGATGTATTTAAACTTAGGTAACGGATTGTATATACCAGCAACTATCTCAGCGATCATCTCCTCAAAAAATCTTACCATGAGCATCTGTTCGAGCAGCTCAGTGCATTTCGTGCGCGTGATTTTCCTCTCATCAACCTCTTGCTGTAGTGTACGCTGATATTGAAATTTGGGTATTTTAGGAAGGACTATCTCCCCTGGCTTAATTTCAACTATTGCTTCGATCTCTTTGACCATTTGATTCCTCCGTTATTGCTAAGTTTGAGATATTATATTAACCTCAGTGTGGTGTCAACTTTTAAGAAGACGGAGGTTAATATGCCACCTAAACAGGAAATCTTAAAATTAAAAAATGAACTTGTTGAGTATGGTAAAGAGATTTCATCCAGTGATCTTGTTGTGGGGCCTGGGGGGAATATCAGCGCCCGTATCGGAGATGTTGTCTACCTGTCCCCGAGCGGGATGTCCTTTACGGACTGTTGTCCTGATGATTATGTAGGAGTTGATATAAATACTCTTGAGACGGTTGATGGA
>JAMDDV010000008.1 GCA_023488455.1 Actinomycetota bacterium
GCAGTAGGTGACCGTTTTGCGATATTAAGCCTTGGAAAATTGGTTGGGGTTTATGATAAGTCGGAAGTTAACGAATCTAAATTAATACATCTTATGTCCGGGGGTAAAGATCTTAATTCATCTATGGGAAATTAACAGTACCGGGAGCTTGACTGAATATAGAAAATAATTGATAAATTTAGCTTAAAAATAATCGATGTGCTATTGGAAATTTTTTGGCTGCATAAATTGTCATTGAGTTTTTAAAGATTATAAAAGAAGGTAAGAATACAAAAGGAGCTTAAATTTATCAATTATTTTCTATTTTCATAATCTTTGGTATCAAAAATCACCATAGATGAAAACGAAAATGATAAATCTACACAACTTTCACCATAAAAGAAAAGACCTAAATTTTTAATAAATCAAGTTAGCGATGACTTTATCGATAAGAGAGCGACATGAAAGAAATAGAAGTATTTAGACAAGCTATTAAGCAAGGAGAGAAAATGCTTGGTAGCAACGTCACATTAAATGACATTATATCTACTGAAATAGTGACACGCACTATGGATTTTGTATGGTTAGATATGGAGCACGGCGGTTTAAGCATAGACACTGTTGAGGGACATATTATGATGGCTAAAAAGAACTGTAAAATTGCTATAGTTCGTGTACCCAAATTAGATGAGGCTTGGATAAAAATGGTGCTGGATGCAGGTGCCCATGGCATAATTATTCCGCAAATTCGCTCAGTAGTTGATGTTAAGTTGGCAGTTGAGTTTACGAGGTATTATCCTATGGGTAAGCGTGGTTTTGGCCCTCGCATACCTTATGGACATGGTGAAATGAGTAGCACAAAGGAATATCTGGAGTGGGCGAATAAAAATATATATGTGGCAATACAAATAGAAACAAAAGAGGCATATGAACATTTAGATGAAATATTAGCAGTTGAAGGCTTTGATTCAATATGCATTGGGCCAGCAGATTTTTCAATTTCTATGGGATATTATGCAGATATAACATGCCCTGAGATGAAAGCGATATTGAAGGATGTTATCAACAGAACGAAGACTGCAGGGATAGATGTGGGCTTTGGAATGGGAACTAATTTAGCCTATTCTCAAGAATTATTAGAAATGGGTGTTGATTGGCTTCAGATCGGTGAGGATTATAACTATATTAATAATATGTGTGAAAACATATATAACACAATAAAGAAATAGATGACAGTATCAATGAAATTCAAAGTGCAGAAGATCAAAAAAATTGCAAAGAAGCTCTTTTTAAAAGCAGGAGCATCTGAGAAAGAGGCAGAAATCGTCGCAGAGGAGCTAATAGAGGCGAGCTTAATGGGGTTAGATTCTCACGGTGTTATGAGAATTGCGCAATATCTTGAGCAAATTAAGGAAGGCTTGATTAAACCAAACACACTTATCAATGTAATTTATGAAACTCCTATCTCAGCAATAGTGGATTGCAATTGGAATTTCGGTATGGTTTGCGCAAGAATGATGACAGATATCGTCATAGAAAAGGCGAATAAAAACAACATAGCAGTTGCAGCAAGCAGGCATTGCAATCATATAGGAAGACTGGGCTCTTATACGCAAAGAATTGCGCAAGCAGGACTTTTTGGATTTGCAGTAGTAAATAGCTCTCAGCATGGGCATTTTGTGGCACCCTTTGGCGGGGCAGAGGGAAGACTTGCTACAAACCCATTAAGCTATGCAATCCCTACCCAGGGTGATCCGATATTGTTCGACATATCTACTTCTATGGTATCAGAGGGGAAAATAAGACTGCTGATGCAGCAGGGTAAAGAACTACCAGAACATTGTATTCTAATGTCAGAGGGTGGGCCAACTAATAAACCGGAAGATTTCTACAAACCAACAATAGGCACAATTCTTCCGTTCGGTGGCGAGATGGGCTATAAGGGCTTTGGGTTAGGATTGCTGGTAGAAATATTAGGATCTACACTTTCGGGCGTCGCATTAACACCAGATGGCGAAAAGGACGAATACATTAATGGCTTTTTCGTAATTGCAATCAACACAAAAATTTTTGGCATTGAAAATGAAATAATAATTGAAAACATGGAAACTCTTAAAAGATATATAAAATCTGCAAAGGTAGTGCAAGGTTCAAGAGGTATTTTTATGCCAGGCGAGCTAGATTTCACTATGAGGGCTGAAAGATTAACAGGTGGAATAGAGATCGCTGATGAAACATGGAAACGAATTGTGGAGGCAGCGAAACTATTTAATGTAGATTTATAAAGAGCTATTCTAAGAAGCTTACTGTTACGCGAGCTTATAATATAACTGTTTTGTAAAAGCTATATATAAAAAGTCTTAATGTCATGTTTATAGTTGATGCGCATACTCATATTTTTAATAAGATTAAAGGTATGATTAGATCAAGCCGTATAAAATCTCTATCATATGGAAATATTTGTCTTGATAATGAGATTATTAGATATATGCAACCTTTAGCTAAGAACATTAGTTTTCCAGTTGAAATGCTGCTTGAATATATGGATTGGGCCGAAATTGATAAAGCAGTATTGCTTCAAGGTATTTTTTATGGAGACATGAACGATTATGTTAAAAGAGCAGTACAGCGCTGGCCGAAGCGTTTCATAGGTACTGCGTATATTGATCCATGGTCAAAGAATGGACATAAGAAATTTAAATGTGTAACAGAAGAAAATGTATTTAAAGCAGTTAAAATTGATTTCAGTACAGAAACAGGATTATTGAGGTTATATAAGGATGTCCGTTTAAATGATGATCAGATAGAATGGTTTTGGAGAGAAAGCGCAAGGCGGGAAATTGTGATTACCCTGGATTTAGGATATGTAGACACGCGATCCTACCAGACAGAGGAGATCTTGGATATTTTGTCTAATTTTTCAGATCTAAAAATAGTTATAGCTCATCTTGGGCATCCACCTATTAAACAAGAGAATAACATACAAATTATGCAAAAGTGGGAAAAACAAGTATTACTAGCTCTTAACCCAAACGTTTGGTTAGATATGGCAGCGCTGCCAGCTTACGTGCCAGATGAAGATTATCCATATCCAAGTGCGTGTAGATTATTACAGATAGCTATAGAACTTGTTGGTCCTGAAAAAATAATGTGGGGTTCTGATATTCCAGGCTTATTAATCAACGCAACCTATCATCAGCTTATTAATTTTGTAACAAAACATTGTAATTTTTTGTCTCAAGGAGATATTGCAAAAATAATGGGTATTAATGCATTAAAAGTATATGGTGGGGGATAATATTTTTACCAACGATTTAGATATTTCAGCTGGGGCAATATCCCGGCCTGATATCAGCACAGCTCCGGTCCTATTACGACGGTACCTCTGGCTTATACATGGCAACATACTATTAAGGGGGAAACTTGCTAAATTGGGTAATTATGCCAGATGATTTAATAAATTTCTGCTCTCAAGTCTTGGAAAAAGCAGGGATTAGCAAAGATGAGGCTCGCATCGCAGCTGAGATAATAACAAGTGCGGATATGCGTGGTGTGAATTCACATGGATCGGTATATCTTCAAACATTTGTAAAACGAATCAAGGAGGGTGGCATTGATCCAAAGGCTGATATAGAAATATTGCGCCAGGGTCCCGCCTGGGCACTTCTGGATGGACATGGGGCAATGGGGCAACTGACTGCCTATAAAGCGACAAAAATTGCAATAGATAAAGCGAAGAGTTGCGGTGTATCAATTGTTGGAATAAAAAATGGTATGCACTTTGGGGCTGCTGCATACTATTCCATGATGATAGCAAAACAGGATATGATAGGAATTTCAATGAGCAATGCGGATATAACCATGGCCATTACGGGTTCTTCTAGCAGGGTTATTGGTAATAACCCCTTTTCATATGCAGCTCCTGCGGGAGAGGAAAAGCCAGTGGTTTTAGATATGGCCATGAGCGTTGTTGCGGGGGGGAAGATAAAACTTGCAATGGAGGAGGGTAAAAACATACCTTTTGGCTGGCTTTTAAATCCAGATGGCGAACCAACTTCCAGTCCACGTGATTTTTTTGATGGTGGGGCACTGCTTCCCTTTGCGGGTTATAAGGGATACGGCCTTGCTCTCATGGTTGAGATTCTTGCTGGAGTAATCACAGGTAACCCGATAACAAGGGACATTATCAGTTGGACTAAAGATCTTAGCCACCCATGTCCTGAAGGTTTTGCCTTCATAGCTATAAATATTGGTAACTTCAGACCAATCGAAGAATACAAAGCTCGCATGGATGTCCTGATAAGACAGATAAGAAGTTCACCAAAAGCAAAAGGGGTAGAGAGGATATATTTACCCGGGGAGCTGGAATATGAAAAGGAGGAAAGGGCGAGGATAAGCGGAATAGTCCTGGGCAGTCAAATATTAAAAAGCCTGAAAAACTTGGCTACTGATCTGGGGTTAAGTGATAAATTGAATTCCGTGATCAAGGAGGTTAATAATTGAATGTAGAACAGATTAGGCAGACTCTTAAGTCAGGAGGTTTAGTCATAGGTGGTGAGGTCGTTGAGATGCGCTTGCCCGTGATAGCTGAGATCTATGCGGCAGCGGGTTTTGATTTCATAATGATAGATAACGAACACACCACAATTAGCATTTCCGAGACTGTAGAGATCATGAGAGTAGCAAGGCTTTGTAATATCGCTCCCTTTGTAAGGATTCCAGAAATAGAATACAGTAGCATAAACCGCATGCTCGATCATGGTGCTCAGGGAATAATAGCGCCCAGAGTAACGAAGAGAGATCAGGTCATGGATTTGATTGATATCATGCACTATCCTCCGGATGGTAGTAGAGGTTTTGGCCCTTCCGGTTCATGTACCGGGTATTGTAATCTATTGGATATCAATGGAAAGGATTTCGTCGACAGGACAAATAGTTCAATAATGCTGGTGGTAATGATAGAGAGTGAATCCGCTGTGAATGATATTGATGATATCATCTCAGTTCCTGGGATTGACATTGTATTGGTTGGTCCCAACGATCTTTCGTTAACTCTTGGATGGCCTTGCCAAATATATGATGAGCGTATGGTTTCGTTGATATACGAGGTCATTGAGAAGAGCAAAAAACACGGCGTAGCATCAGGGTGTGCAGGTTATGATGTGGACGGTTTTCTTAAGTGGATTAATGCGGGCATGCAGTTTTTCTGGGTAGTCAATGAAGTAGGAATGATCCTGAGCCAGGGTCGACAAACCGTTAAGAACCTGAGACGTTCTGATGCATGAAAACCGAAATAACCCTGCTTTTAGAACTTTTTACCGACTATAGACGAGTTAGGTCTGATCTGCTTCACTATATGAAAATCCAAAGGAGTTCTTCAAGGTTTAATTCTTGTATTTGATGTGAGTAAGAGTAGTTAGTTGAAAATAGGAGGAGAAAAATGGATGTCGGTCTTAAAGGAAAGAAAGCATTGATAACTGGTGGGGGAAGCGGAATAGGGAAGGCCATTGCTTTGGAGCTGGCTAAAGAGGGAGTGCACATAGCAGTTGCAAGCAGAAATCCTGACCCCGAGGCTATAGATGAAATCAGTTCTTATGGTGTCAAAGTACTCCGCATAGTTGCTGATGTGAGCAGGGAAGAAGATGTAGTTAGGATGGTTAATGAAGCGATTGAGGGTTTAGAAGGTTTGGATCTTTATATCAACAATGCTGCTGCTCATTGGGATGAGGCAGTGACAAAGATTACTGCTGATGGATGGATGAATAGCATAAATACTAACCTATCAGCTTGTATCTGGGCTTGTCGTGAGGTAGCTAAATATTTCATCAGTCAGCACCACGGTAGTATCCTGATTGTTGGTTCAATTGCGATGTACACAGCACATCCTACGGAGACTTCTTATCGGGTTTCAAAAACGGGTTTGAAGCCGTTTATGGAATTATTGGCTGTGGAATTAGCACCATTTGGAATAAGAGCAAATATGTTAGCTCCTGGCCTTTTCCCAACAAGGGTGTCTGCGCACGTAACAAAGAAGCAGGAGGCAATTTTATCGACAATTCCGTTAAGAAGAGCTGGAGATCTTGATCATGATATAGGTCCTGCAGCGGTCTTTCTCCTCTCTGATAAATTGAGCGCCTATATCACCGGGTCTGAATTAGTAGTGGATGGCGGCACACATGTTTATCCGTATCCAATGTATTCAGATAAAGAACTTCGTGAATTAAATCTTTAATATAGGACTGTAATAAAATGTATTTTTGGTTATCCAAAAATGGTACTGGATAAAGGGAAATATTTGTGAGGATATTGTAGAAAGAGAAGCTGGGGAAACCTATGATGTCATCTCCAGTCAACTAAAAACTGTACTTAGTAGTGCCAATCATTTAGATCAAATGTTTTACATCGTTTATGAACCAATATGGGCAATCGGTATGCCTAAACAAGACGCTTACCTGTCAGGGCAGGCCTGAGCTTGCACTCACTTTTGAAAACCTCACCAGGACATACGGCGATTTTGCAGTTAGCTACGTGCACAAGGTGGAGCATTAATTGGAGCTCTTTGGCTACCCTTTCATGATGAGGGCGCTAATCGCGGGCATATTCGTTGGGCTTAGCTGCTCGCTCATAGGAGTTTTTATCGTGCTCAGAAGAATGGCGTTCTTTTCTGACGCGATTGCGCACAGTTCGCTGGCAGGCGTTGCGATAAGCCTACTGCTTGGCGCTAACACTATTGCAATTGCACTTCTATTCAGCGTAGCAATTGCCCTCGGCATAGGTTATATTAATAAAAAAACGCCCCTCTCCATCGATACGGTTATCGGAATATTCTTCTCAGGCGCCATGGCGCTGGCAGTGATAATCATCAGCCTCATGGCGGGATACCAGCCAGATCTAATTAGCTATCTCTTTGGCAACATCCTTGCAATCACCAGTTCTGACCTCATCCTTGCTGTCTCCATTGGAATATCCACTGCTGGTATTATCCTGGCCCTGCTCAAACCATATCTTTTTTTGACTTTTGACAGAGATGGAGCAAAACTTACTGGGCTGAAAACCACGATCCTGGATTACCTTTTTCTTGCCCTGCTCGCACTGGTAGTAGTGGCGAGCATAAGGATAGTTGGGGTGATCCTTGTCAGCGCACTCATAATAATCCCCCCCGCCACGGCCAAAAATGTGAGCAAAAATTTCACCCAGATGGTATATCTATCGATGGTTTTTGGAATCATAAGCGTCATTGGGGGCCTGTTGCTTTCCTATTATATAAATGCACCATCAGGAGCTGTAATAGTCCTGTTCTCACTAGCAATTTTCGTCATAGCAACAATTGCAAAGGCATTAACTTTAATAATAAAAAAACACGTCCACTCCAATGACATCACAGTTCGGAAACGTTAAACGTGGTTGTCGTTCCCAAATCCCAATCATCCCAGAGAAAAGCCTCTTCCTTCCCATCAGCAATTAGACGAAAGGCATACCGCACCTGCTCCTCATAAAGCTCACAGAAAGCGCCAGGGTTGCTCAGGCTGCCGTTCATCTCGTTAGCCTCTGCCGGGCATGGTGCACCACAGAAATGATGAACTGCACAGTGGCAACACGGCTCTATGTCTTCCACCTTCCGTCTCGTTACCTTACTAAATGCCTCATTAGAAAGAGCCACTTCAATATCGCCAGTGAAGATGTTACCACCCTTGAAATTCGGCAGGCCGATAAACTCGCTGCAAGGAAATATATCGCCCCTCGCTGAAAGGGCGAAAAAGCATCGCCCGCCACCACATGGAGAAATATCGCACATAAGCCTTCTGGCAGTGGGCGCCACAATGCCAACCAGCACATTAGCGAAGTTGGCGACCACCAGCTTGCGACCTGTCTTTTGATAAAGTTCATATGTGCGATCAAGCGCTGCCAAGTAGTACCTTGCCAACTGGGCATCGGTTGGTTTGATATACCGCGCATCTTGTTGGGTACAGCGAACCGGGTTTAACATACAAACCGGTACCTCACTTGCATGAAAGAAGCCTACGATATCGCGCAGAGATTGCATATTCTGTGTAGTGACTGTGCAGATGACATTGTAGCTCAGGTATCCCCTGAGCCGCTCCATGGCGGCAAGCACATTTGTAAATGACCCTTGACCAGACCAGTTGCGCCGAGTCCTGTCTGCAACTTCGGCAACGTGCCCGTCAAGAGACAGACCAATGCTGACGCCGCGTGAAGTCAGGAAATCGATGGCGGCATCGTCCAACAGTGTGCCATTAGTCTGAACTCCAAAATGGAAATCGTCCCGGTACTGCTCAATACCGGCAAATACTGCCTCGCGATTAAGCATAGGCTCGGAGCTGTGGAAAATGACCTGGGGCAGCGAACCCTTCGGCAGTGTCCTTTTGAAGTAACTCTTCAGAATGGCCAGAGCCTCCAGGAGGTCCGCTCCCGACATGTGTTCCCCGTTTCTACGCATTTCATCAGGAATGTAGCAATAATTGCAGTTAAGATTGCAACGTTCAGTTGGGTTGAAATAGACAGCCGAGGGCTTGAGGCCGAAGCGGAGCACTTCCATTTCCTGAGTGAAATCAGCCGACCTCTTGCAGTATTGGGACAGCAACTCGCCGTCGGTTATGACTTCACCCAGCTTATCCTTTCTTACAAGAGACCAGAAGGCTGTAGCGGGAGCAACTAAACCAATATAAGTATCGTGACCGATGTCAATGGGCTGCAGGACCGGGCCATTTCCAGTGTTGGCATAGCGGCCCCGCGAAGGAGCCGCTACGCCAGGTAACTTATTGGACATTCTCACTTCTCCTTTTTGTCCATCAGGATGTAGTGAGAAAGCCCCGTGCCATTAGCCTTACATTTCTTGCGGTAGGCAATGACATCCTTCTCTGTCCTCTTCACGCTCTTCTCCATTCTTTTCCTCCTTTTCCTTAGTTGCATAACCTGCTGGGCACTTAAGCCGAGCTTTCAATAAATAAAAAAATCCCTAAACCGACTCAGCTTAGGGATTTACCATTTTCTGCAGCCCTTTTCCCCGAGGGTTAAAACTGTCGGCAGGTCTTCTGGCTCTTAGATCAGTCTACTTCTTGAGGCCTTCCCATCTCGTTAACACGAAATAGTGACATAATCTCAAGTTTCGTCCCTAATAACAGCGGCGGGACCACACCCGACTCTCACGGGTTTCCCTTTTAAGCTTCTGTTTCAAAGCACCGACAATGATCTTATTAAATTGTCAATAATAGTATTCTATAGAGACCATTTGGAACTTGTCAAGTAGACACTTCTTTCTCATGCTTGTAACCACTGAGCAACATCCTTAGCGTGGTAGGTAATGATGATATCCGCTCCAGCTCTCTTTATTGATGTTAGAATCTCCATCACAATCCGTTTCTCCTCCAGCCAATCCTGAAGGGCAGCGGCTTTTACCATAGCGTACTCCCCGCTGACGTTGTAAGCAGCAAGAGGGTGGTTGAACGTATCACGCACTCGCCTTATCACATCAAGGTAAGCTAAAGCAGGTTTGACCATGATGATATCTGCTCCCTCACTAATATCTTGCTCTACTTCTCTTAGCGCCTCCCGCAAATTGGATGGGTCCATCTGGTAGGAGCGCCGGTCGCCAAACTGTGGCGCTGACTCGACCGCCTCGCGGAAAGGCCCGTAGAATGCTGAAGCATACTTTGCCGCGTAAGAAAGTATGGGTATATACTCAAATTTTGCTCTGTCCAGTGCATCTCGAATTGCTTTTACTCTTCCATCCATCATGTCTGAGGGAGCAACGATATCAGCGCCAGCCTCGACATGGGACACAGCCGTTTTCGCCAGAAGATTTAAGGTCTTGTCATTATCTATATTGCCATTAACAACTATGCCACAATGTCCGTGACCGGTATATTCACATAGACAGACATCTGTTACCACTAATAGTTGATGTGCTGACTTCTTTATCGCTTTTATAGCTTGCTGTATTACTCCTTTTGGACTATAAGCCGATGACCCAAATTCATCTTTTCGGCACGGTATCCCGAATAGAAGAACAGCGGGGATATCAAGTCGAGCTACCTCCTCAGCTTCCTGCGACAACTGGTCAGGAGAAAAGCGAAAGATACCGGGCATCGAAGATATCTCCTGCCTTACACTCTTTCCTTCCACAACGAACAGTGGGTAGATCAGATCTCCAATATCAACCTGGTTCTCCCGAACTAACGCTCTTAAGGACTCTGTACGGCGCAAACGGCGGAGGCGTAACTGTGGGAAGACTACCATTTAGGTCTCCTCTTTAAAATATTTCTCAATAGCAGCCACCAAACCGGGTATGGTATGTTTCTTGGCAACGATATCGACCTTAAGTCCAGCTTTAGCGGCAGCATCCGCTGTTTTGGGACCTATACATGCGACTTTAGTCCTATTTACTGTCGGCAAATCCTTGCTAAACGCAGCAACAATATTGGACACCGTTGACGAACTGGTAAAGGTGAGGATATCAATTTTGCCTGACAGGAGCATCTCTTTAGCCCGAAAAATGGAATCAGTTGATGGGACTGTCCTGTATGTGACTATATCATGAACTTCAGCTCCAAGCTGGATGAGATCCTTTGTCAATTCCTTATTGGCTAAATCGGTTCTAGGAAGCAAAAAACGCTTGCCAGCTATGTCCATCCCATTGAGTCCAGCGACAATACCCTCACCAGTAAAAACCTCAGGAATATAATCAGGGATAATCCCTCGCCTCCTTAATACCTCAGCAGTGGCAGGCCCAATCACTCCAATTTTGACATTTTTAAGGGCACGAGCATCGAGATTGAGGTCATATAACCGTTTAAAGAACGCTTCAACACCGTTGACACTGGTAAAAAGTATCCAATGGTACTGTCGTAAATCAGTGATGGCCCGATCAAGTTCCTTAGTATCACCTATCGCCTGAATATCAATAACAGGTAACTCAATAGGCTGAGCACCGCGCTCGGATAGAAACTTGCTCAATAAATTTGCTTGATGACGTGCCCTGGTAACCAGTACGCGTTTACCAAAGAGGGGGAGATTATCGAACCAGCGGAGCTTTTCTCTGAGTCTGACTACTTCTCCCACTACAATTACTACTGGTGGCTCTAAAGAATGCTCTTCCGCCTTACTTACAATGTCCTGAAGAGTGCCCGTAACTGTTTTCTGTTCCGGTGTGCTACCATTTTTAATCACAGCTACAGGAGTGTCAGGCGGTCTGCTGTGTTCAAGTAATTTCGCCACTATTTTAGGCAAGTTATGCATTCCCATGAGGAAGACCAGGGTATCAACACCTGTAGCCAGCTTTCCCCAGGCGATGCTTGAGCTGAACTTCTTCGGGTCCTCATGCCCCGTTATGACCGCAAAAGAGGATGCCATCCCCCGATGCGTGACTGGAATACCGGCATAGGCGGGGATGGCTATCGCTGAAGTTACCCCCGGCACTATCTCAAAAGGGATATTGTTATCCCGCAGGAATTCTGCTTCCTCACCTCCTCGTCCCAAAACAAAAGGGTCTCCACCTTTAAGCCGTACGACCGTTTTGCCGTCCTTCGCCACCTCAACCAGCAGCTGGTTTATCTCATCCTGTTCCCGGGCATGCTCTCCTACCTTCTTGCCAACATATATCCTTTCCGCTGCTGGTGGTGCTGATTCCAGAAGTCGTTCATCAAGCAGGTGGTCGTATATAACCACATCAGCCTGTGCTAGACATTCTAACCCCTTCTGTGTAATCAGTCCCGGATCACCCGAGCCGGCGCCAACTAAATAGACTTTACCCTCTTTCACCTAACTCTCGCTTTTTCAATAAATTCATCCGCCCCCATAGCGAGTATCTTTTGCGCCAGCTTTTCCCCTACTTCTTCCGGAGACATGGCATTACCCTCTTCCGAGGCATGCAGTATTTTCTTTCCGTTGGCGTCTGCTGCCATTCCATTAAGCCTCAAAATTGTTTCGGTCACAGTCCCTAATGCCGCAATTGGGGCACGACATCCACCACCAAGCGCACAGAGAAAAGAGCGCTCAGCGGTTACACTCTGCCAGGTAGAGAGATGGTTTATAGACGAAACAATCTTAGCGATGTCTTCGTCAGCAGCCCGCGCTTCTATTACCAGCGCCCCTTGCCCCACTGCTGGCAGGAAATATTCTAAAGGCAAGTATTCGGTTATCCTGTCTTCCCAGCCCAGTCGCAAAAGCCCCGCGGCTGCCAATATCACTCCATCAAATTCCTCACTGGAAACCTTTTTCAGTCGCGTGTCAACATTTCCCCTTATACTACATACCTCAAGGTCAGGACGATATTGGGAAAGCTGAACAGCACGTCGCGAACTGCCGGCACCTATTCTGGCACCAGAGGGAAGCTTATCAAGTTTCGTTTTCGCTACTAGCACATCCCTGGGATCAAGTCTTTCGGTTACCGCCAACAAACACAATCCTTTAGGAACTTCGGAGGGCACGTCCTTAAGGCTGTGCACCGCCAGATCAATTCTGCCATCAAGCAAAGCCTCCTCGAGTTCCTTGACGAATATCCCCGCCCCCTCCATCTGGTCAAGCGAAGTAGAATGGTCATGGTCACCCCGAGTTACAACTTTGCTGATGTTAATCTCAAGTCCGGGGTTTGCCTTCTTCAGTATAGCCACAACAGACTCAGTTTGAATTAGCGCCAGTCTACTAGCCCGTGAACCAACCATAAGTTTCCGCATCATTTCCACTTCTTCTCATCCAGTCGGAAGATCTTACTTATCATCCCAGCATAATCTCCTCTGCCATTGGCATCTATCCTGAGAAACCGGATGGGGTCTTTCAGTATTTTAGTTACAATTGACTTGGTCATCGCCTCCAAGTTTTCTCGATCTTCGGGAGACAAGGGATATAGCTTCTTCAGAGTCTTGTTCAATTGTTCGGATCGTACTTCTTCCGCTTTTCTCATAAGAGCACTGACTACCGGCTGGACCTTAAGATCCCGCCACCAAGACACAAACTTATCAACCTCAGCCGCTACGATTGCCTCGGCTTTCTGAATCTCTCCCTCTCGCTGCTTTCGGTTTGACTCAGCAACCTTGGTCAGGTCATCAATATTGTAGAGAAAGATGTTCCTTATTTGCCTCACCACTGGCTCAACATTGCGGGGAACAGCAATGTCGATTATCACCAAAGGAAGCTCTGGACGTTTCTTCATCGCCTCCTCCACATGGTGAACATTCAGTATCCAGTGAGGTGCTCCAGCACATGTAACAACTATGTTTGCCGTGCTTAATTCCTCTATCAAATTGCTCAGTTCGATTGACACACCACCCAGCGCCGCTGCTAAAGCGGCAGCTCTTTCTCGGGCTCGACTGGCAACCACTATTGGGAAGGCTCCTCTCTCCTTAGCTACCTTAACCACGAGTCTGCCTGCTTCACCGGCACCGATGATTACAATTTTGGCGTTTTTTAGTTCACCAAGAACTCCTGCTGCTAAATCAACTGCCACTGAACTAGCGGAAAGAGCATTTTTACTGATTCCAGTTTCCTTTCGAACACGCCTTCCGGTCCGAATTGCACACTGAAAAATATAACGTAGTGGCAGATCAACCATCCCTGCCCTCTCGGCGGCCTCCAGTGCCTGCCCTACTTGTCCCAGAACCTCAAATTCCCCAACAATCATGGATTCAAGGCCGCAAGCAACACGGAAGAGGTGCTCCACCGCTGCCCTATCTACAGAGAGGTAGACACATTGAAGTAAATCAGCTTCGGGAATATTTATGTGCGCCTTCAGGAAATTGAGGCTCGCTTCCTTTATATACTCACTGTCATTATCAACAGTATAAATTTCAGTGCGATTGCAGGTGGATAGAATTATACCACGGGACACGTAGGCTTGAAGCCTTGATATATAATCATGCAGCCTTTCGGCACTGATTGCCACCTTTTCCCGGATGGTAATCGGTGCTGTCTGATGACTTATCCCAACTAGACTGATATGCATAAAGCCTTTACCTCTGCTGTATTTTCAGATTGTTGCACAGGATAGCCTTGGCTCTCTCATTGTCTCCTTTTCTCACTAACCCTATTAGCAAGTCCAGATCAAGGGCTTCATGCCAGTCATCACCATTAACTTTAATTCCCTGCCGTTTAACTTCAGTACGCACTTCATTAATGAGGAGAGCCAGAGCAGCATACTCATCCCCGAAATCCTCTTCTAGCTTGGTTCGGATTTTCCGTGCCAGAGCAGGGCTTCTTCCCCCCGTGGAGACAGCAATAATAATATCCCCTCGGCGCATATAGGATGGGGCTATGAAATCACAACCTTCCGGTTCATCTACAATATTGACCATAACTGCTTTTTCGTGACCCTCCTGGACGACCATCTGGTTTATATCACTGTCATTGGTGGCAGCAATAGCAATAAAAGCACCATTTAAATCCCCAACTTGATAGTTCCTTGGAATCGCTCTTATTTCCCCACTCTCAACTATCTTTTTTAGCTCGGGACAGAGTTCGGGGCTGATGACCTCAACATTAGCCCCGTGCTCGAGCAACACCCTTACCTTGCGCAGCGCGACCTCGCCACCACCAACCACCACGCACCTTTTACCGCTAATATCGAGAAATATTGGATAATAGGAGACCAGTTGCTCTTTCCTTTTCATACCAGATATTTAACCCTCGTCTTCTTGAACTCCTTCAGGCTAAATAGTAATACATAATCCTTGAGCCCAAGACGGTGCGATACATTATCGGCTATTTCTTGGCATACTTCTCGGCTGCGACCATGCACCATGGCAAAGAGATTGTATTGCCATAATAGATTTGTCTTTCTCTCATAGCAGTGACTTACCTCTTGCAGTGAGGCCAGTGCCTGGCCGGCAGCAACCACCATATCTGATGGCACTATCCAGCAAGCCATTGCATTTGCCCTGAAGCCAACACGGCGGTGGTTGATAGCCGCACCAAAACGACGCATGATACCACGTTGCAAAAGAGATTGGCATCCTGCTAAAAAGTCTTCCACATTCATACCCAATCGTGTTGCCATTCTACTAAATGGCATTGGATTCAGAGGTAAGTCCTGCTGTAACTCCCTTATAATTAACTTGTCGTGCTGAAAAAGACTGACCTTCTCCGAGAGAATACCACTGGACCAGGTCGAGATACCCGCCGTCTCCTGACCATCCTCATCCATATCGAAATAGGCACCTATCTTGAATAGTTTGACCGCCGGCAGGGCAAATAAGGCTCTGGCACCCATAGCAGAGTTCAATTGTTGAAGCTCGGCCTCAATGTCAACTTCCGGGGGCAAAGCAAGAGTGAACCAGAGATTGAATAGGTGGTCTCTTTCATAGCCGTGGCTAACCCCCTTATGCTCTGCTATCACTTGCCCCGCTCTATGTAGCTTTTCCGGCTCCACTCTCATCGCTACCAGAGTAGTCTGATAGCCCAGTCGTCGGCTATCAAGGATTGGACTTATCTGGCGAATGATTCCCATGACTTTCAATTGCTCAATTCGGCAAATGACTTCATTGGCATCGATGCCCAGCGATGCCCCGAGGTCAGCATATGGCTCACTGGTTAGCGGGAACTGGGTCTGAACAAGATTAAGAATCTTCTTGTCCACGCTGTCAAGATACATCTTTATTTTCTACCCTTGTCTTCGTCGAGCAACCGGCTCATAGACACAATAGGGTTCAGCCTCGAGATAATCACCATTAGCCTCATAGGCTCGAGCCCGGCAGCCACCACATATCCTTTTATATTCACAGACACCACATTTACCTTTTATATTGGAGAGATCCCTGAGTTGATTAAACAAGGGTGAACCACTCCAGATTTGGCGGAAAGATTGCCTTCTTATGTTCCCGGCCTCCACATTAAGATACCCGCAGCCCTGTACTCTACCCTGG
This sequence comes from Actinomycetota bacterium, assembly GCA_023488455.1. Next base: position 15,852 of record JAMDDV010000008.1, read on the forward strand.
TGGGAAATAAAGCAGAAGCCAGTGCCTGCTAAACAGCCGCGAGTGATTGAATGCACCGGATTATGCCCAGCGACGAACGCTATTTTCCCTGAGGACAATGTGACAATGCCCTGACCCTGTTTTTGCCTTTGCTTCACTACCCGAAAATAATGTGGGGCATCAGTAGGTTTGAAGAACATTGTGTCCCCAAGCTCGATCTGCTTGTCATATATCCAGTTAAGAGTCTTCTCATATTCCTGTGGTGAGAGTTCCACTGACTCCAGATCTTTACCCCGGCCGGTAGGCACCAGCAGAAAAGGGTGAAAGGCAACCGCTCCTATCTCGAGAGCGAGAGACAAAAGTTCCTCCAGATAGGACACATTTAGCTTGGTGATGGTGCTATTAATCTGGACTTCAATATCTGCCTTGCGGGCATTAACTATGCCTGCGGTTGCTGCCTGGTATGCACCTCTTTTACCCCGAAACTCATCTTGAAGCTCAGCACTCGGGAAGTCCAAACTTATCGCCAGGCGCGATATCGGCACATCCTTCAATTTGGCTGACATCTTTTCGGTGACAAGCGTGCCGTTAGTACCCATAACTACCCGTAGTCCTCTTGACACAGTATATTGGGCAATTTGCAAGACATCCTCTCGCATAAGCGGCTCACCACCAGTCAGGATGATTATGGGCCTGCCTACTTCCAGTATCTCGTCAATGAGACGAAAGCAATCCTCGGTCGATAGTTCATCATTACACTGGCTGAGTACTGCCGAGGCGCGGCAGTGAGCACAAAAAAGGTTACAGCTTCGGGTTATTTCCCAGGCTACTATCTGTAACTTTGGCTCTATGATGTTCTTCTGTCTGTATGCACTTCTGCTGCGTGTTTCGGTTGTCATTGGACTATTCCAATCTCCTCATCGGTGAGGTAACAGGCTGGGTCTTCTGCCCAAACATCGCCATATACCACTTCGGCGCGTACCCGAAGGTTGCCGTTGCAGAGATCAAGGTACCGGCAGCGAGCACAGCGACCCTTGAGCAGAAGCTTACGATTCTTCAGCCCTCGCATTAAAGGCTCTGAGGTATCCATCCATATTTCGCCAAATTTCCGCTGGCGAACATTACCTAATGCATAGTACCACCAGAACTGGTCAGGATGAATATTACCCTGGTCATCAACGGCTCCTATCCTGATGCCCGAGTTGTTGCCTCCATTGAGCCTGAGTAACTCTAAAATTTTGGTTGCGCGTTGTGGGTCTTGCTCTTTCAGTTTGAGATAAAGGTAGATACCATCGGCGTGATTGCCCACAGTGAGAACCTCTTTGCACAAGCCACGTTGATACAGGTCCAGCGTATGCTCACAAATCATGTCTACCACTGACCTGGTTTGAGAATGGCTGATGTCGTCATCGCGTAGACTACTTCCTCGGCCGGAATAGGCGAGGTGGTAGAAACAGACACGCTCTATGCCTTCGACTTCTACCAGTCGAAAAATGGCTGGTATCTCTTGATAGTTGAAGCATGTGATGGTCAAGCGCAGGGATACTCTTAAGCCCAGCGAAATACAGCTCCTGATGCCCTCTAAAGCCGCTCGGTAAGCACCATTTTTGCCACGGAAGCGGTCATTATTAGTCCCGATGCCATCAATACTTATGCCTATTTCAGCAAAACCAATACGGCTAAGCTCCCTGGCTATTCCCCTGGTAATCATAGTTCCATTGGTTGAGAGAGCAATCTCTATCCCTCTCTCTTTAGCAAGGGACGCTAACTTGAACAAGTCTTTCCGAAGCAATGGCTCACCGCCTGAGAATATAATGACGGGCACACCGAAGTCGGCCAGGTCGTTGATAAAAGCTTCCCCATCCGCTGTATCCATTTCTTCTGGGGATTTCTGATTACTGGCGCTGGCATAACAGTGGATGCAAGCGAGATTGCATTGCTGGGTGCAATTCCAAACAACAACAGGTCGTGGTGTGTCTTTCTCCGAATAACGAAGACTGTCACCCGGGCTGATAGTGTCACAGAGTAAACGAGAAATTGATATCATCAGATAGTTTCCTCTCGAGATCTGTACTGAGGTCCATTTCGATATTGCTGATGGACTTCTACCTCCATAAAATTTGTAAAAATACGAAAATCTGTGGAAAATTATAATCAACATCGCAGAAATATGCACAGTCGGGACTCATTTAAGAACCCAGTTTCTGTCCCTCACAGCGATCTCCGATAATTACAATTGTCCCCGAACTGGCGACAGTTCTCTATGAAACGTAAAGCCATATGAGTGTGGCTTGCGAAATGAAGGTGAATGTACGATGCCAGCAGTCCATTCACCTGAAAACCTTCGCGATCCTCACCTTCTAGAACTCGATACGCATTCGCAATACCTGCAGCGCTTTCTAAAACTGACCAGTGGAACTCATGACCTCTGACTATTTCCCCCTTGCGCAGAAGAGGACCATTGTTTAGCGCCTGGACTATCCGATAGCCAAGGCTAAGGCGTGGGCTATCTATCTGCGATGTTGCCGGAATTACCCCAACCATTTGATGTTCTTTCCCTTCCATATCACGTATACTTCTGCAAAGATACATCAACCCTCCACACTCTGCATAAATAGGCATCCCTTGACTGACAACTTCCCTAATTGCTTGAATAAGACTCTCATTTGCTGCTATTTCAGCAGCATATAACTCGGGAAAACCACCTCCAATATAGATTCCTGAGATCCCTCGTGGCAATTCTGCATCTTCTAAAGGGCTGAGTGTTACAAGTTCAGCCCCCCAGGCTTCCAATATATCCAGACTATCCTGATAATAAAAGCTAAATGCTCTATCTTTTGCTATTGCGATTTTCGCCGCTGCCGGCTTCCATATAAGTGGAAATACTACTGGCTCTATCTCTGGAATTATAGTCTGCTCTAAAAGGCGCAAGATACGAGGTACGTCAAAAGTGGCTTCGCATTGCGCTATCAGCTTTTCCAGAAATTCTCGGTCTATTGAGCCTTCAACCGTCGGAATTAACCCCAGGTGTCGCTCTGGAAGGGATAAGCTTTCGTGTCGCGGAAGATACCCCAGCACACTAACTCCTGTATAGTACTCTATAGCTTTACGGCACATCCTATAGTGTTCCTGGCTACCCACACCGTTCAAAATCACACCACCAAGATGCAGTGAAGGATCAAAATCCCGATAGCCGGCTACAATAGCAGCGAGACTACGAGCCCCTTTTCGGCTATCCACTACAAGTAGCACCGGCAATCCAAGAAGCTTGGCTAACTCCGCAGTACTTCCTTCTTCGCATACAGATGATCTCCCGTCATAAAGTCCCATTACTCCTTCGATAACACCGATATCTTTCCCGCTCATTGCACGAGTAAATAGCTCATTTACAATATTATGGGACAAGAGCCAGGTATCCAGGTTGCGGGATGGCTCGCCGGTTACCATTGTATGATATGTCGGATCAATATAATCCGGTCCAGCTTTAAATGGTTGTACCTTGAAGCCACGTTTGCGCAGAACGCCCATCAGCCCTGTAGATACAGTTGTTTTCCCAACGCCGCTGGTAGTACCCGCTATAACTATTGCCCCCATTTTTACCTCATGCGCTCGTTACATTTCGATTCCAGGCTGAGCTTTTACACCACTTTGCAGTGGGTGTTTAATCACTCTCATATCAGTCACTATATCAGCAAAATCAATGAGTTCTTGAGGTGCATCGCGACCGGTAATAACGACATGAACTTCCTCGGGACGGTTCCGTAACACATCAAGCACTTCTTCAACCGATAGCCACTTATACTTTATGGGATATGTAAATTCATCTAAAATAACCATGCGATAGACACCAGACTCGATTTTCTCCTTTGCTAATGTCCACATATTGATAGCAAGATACTTGTTCTTTTCTAAGTCCTTGCACCTTCTAGAAAACCCGGCACCATTTGCTATCACATCAACACCGATGCGCTCTGCTGCTCGATGTTCACCACAGTTAGCAGTTGAACTCTTAATGAATTGCAACATTATCACCTTCATGTTATGTCCCCAGGTTCTGAACATTAGACCTAGAGCAGCAGTAGTCTTACCCTTTCCATTGCCAGTGTTTACGATAACCAACCCCCTTGTCTGTTTTTTCGTGTCGCTGCTCATAACTAATCTCTCTTTATGCCGGGTTCGTTGCCCAAAGCATATCGCCTCTGGTAGCCACGTGGGGTTACCATCCACCTATCAAAAGTAAAAGTGCCAGAATTCCCAATGATAATCGTTGTTGTCATGTCAACTTCGTGTTCAAGTAAACACTGTAAGTTGGTAATTATCACTTTCTGTTTTGAACGATAGGCACTATTGACAATGCCTACCAGTGTAGTCGGAGAACGGTGTTGCAGGACAATTTCCCTCGCCTTAGCCAACTGGTGCTGGCGATACTTACTTTTAGGGTTATAAATGATTATTACAAAATCCGTCTGCGCAGCCAGCTCCAGCCTGTGGCTAATCTCATCCCAGGGTACCAGGCAATCGCTTAGACTGATGCAAGCAAAATCAGCCGTTACTGGAGCACCAAGTAGAGCAGCGCTTGCCACAAGAGCTGGTATCCCAGGCACCACCTCTATATCCAGCGCTTCATCATTTTGGTGAAGAATTTCGCCAATCAAACCAGTCATGCCGTAGATACCAGAATCGCCACCACATATAATTGCAACGTGTCTGCCTTCCTGCGCCAGCTTAATCGCACTCTCTGCTCGCTTCACTTCCTCCCTCATACCGCTAGAAATAACCTCTTTATCAGCTATTAAAAACTCGACTAACTTGACATAATTTTTATAACCAACTACTACATCGCTTAACTTGAGCACTTCTTTCGCCCGAAATGTCATATGCGCCTGATCACCTGGACCGATGCCCACAAGGAAAAGCTTCCCTCTTCTGGACTGTTTGCCATTAACATCTGATAATCTGGCTATAGCAATGGATATGGCACTGTGATAATTCACCTTGGGAATAATAAGAGAGTTGCTGCCACTGCTTAACATCGCTGCTGATTCGCACACCGCAGGTGTGCCCATATACCTTAGCACCATATCTGAAGGAGAAGACGGAAAATCCACACGTTTCAGAGTGTCTTTATCAAAATATGCTATCGGCAGGTGGTACTTTCGGGCAAACTCAAGAAGTCCCAACTCGTCACTCTTAATATCAATGGTTGCCAGATTGCTAATACTTTTTGGAGCAAGCTTAAATCTCGTAAAAATATCTAATACCGCTTTTTCTATCTCATTTGCTCCTATCCCACGGTTGCAGCCTATACCTACCACTAAGCTTTTTGGGCGATAAACAACCGTAGGAATATTGGGTAATTGGAATTCACTACTAAAAATCTGATCAGTGATAAGCAATGCCGCCTCACAGTCAGATTTTCTTAACTCCTCAATGCTAGAGAAGATGCGAACATTATTCGTTAACGATTTTTCTTTGGGCCACCAATTCTTTTCCCCAGCATCCTGGTAAATGCCCACTCCCCCACCATTTATCAAAACAGCAGCAACACGAGTTACCCCTTCCTTATTTTCAATTTCCCAGCCAAACTCCTTCCCCAACTCATCTATTGCTATTGTCTCGCTCACCTCTGAAGCGGTGGTAACTACTGGTTGTGCTCCCAAGAAATGAGCCACTTGCTTTGCCAAATCGTTAGCACCGCTATGCCCAGAAAGCAGGCTCACAGCAAATTTACCAGTTTCATCAATCACGATTATGGCCGGATCCTCATGCTTATTCTTGATTAACGGTGCAATCAGTCGCACCGCAATACCTACTGCCATGACAAGTATCAGATATCTATAATGGTTAAAAGCGGCTAGCATAACCTTTTTAGCCGGTAGACCAAAGAGATTTACACCATCTTCTTGATCAAAACCAAATTTTTCAGGCAGAAAAAGCTGACTACCAGGAAAGTGTTGCTGCAGGCAATACCCTATAACTGACCCTTTCTTGGTTAAAGCAATAATTGCTAAATTGTTCTCAGGGTTGACGGAATTCACGATTAAACTCCCTATCATACAGCTTAGAATGCCATTCCTTCCCTGGTTGCAAGAAATTGCCTACTAAAATTAATGCCTGCTTGCTGATACCTGAGTCTTTTACTTTCTCTTTCAGCTCATTTAAGGAAGTGTGTAAAACAACTTCATCATCCCAGCTTGCTTTGTAAACGACCGCAGTTGGTGTTTCTGGAGGGTAGCCACCTTCAAGAAGATTATTGACTACATCATCAATTAGTGATGCACTCAGGAAGATTGCCATAGTGGCTCGGTGAGTAGCTAAACTCTTCAGAGTCTCAGCAGATGAAACCAACGTCCTCCCTGTCATCCGAGTTATAATTACAGTTTGGGAAAGTTCAGGTACAGTTAGTTCTCTTTTCAAGGAAGCTGCAGCAGCAAATAAAGAGCTTACTCCAGGAATGACCTCATAAAATATTCCCTTTTCATCTAATATTGTCATCTGTTCGTGGATAGCTCCGTAGAGGCTCGGGTCTCCGCTTTGCAGACGGGCTACTATTTTACCCTGTCTGACAGCAGTCTCAATAATCTTGGTTATCTCCTCCAGGGACAACGAGGCGCTACGGTGAATCTCAGCATCATCACGAGCAAATCGACAGATATCGGGGTTTACCAACGAGTCGGCATAGATAACGACATCGGCGCTCCCAATTATCTGCTTTCCTTTAATAGTTAACAGCTCTGGGTCGCCAGGTCCGGCACCAATAAAATAAACTTGAACTGTCATGCTACCTCCGCACAATTAGCAAGGATAAATAGTCCAGCTTTTGCATTTTTAATTTGCTAATGTCCTGGATTATCTCTTCATCTTGAGTGGTACATCTCTTAATATAGATGCATTTTTCAGTCAGTCCCAATTCTTCCAGAAGATTGAATATCCGATCAAAAGTCTTATTCATTTTCATAAATACCACTGTATCAAAATGCTTCAACACTTCGCGAATGAAGCTATCTTCTCCGAGGGATGATATTATGGCTACTCGATCCCCATCGATCGCGAGTGGAACCATCCCCTTTGCTGCTGCAGCGTTAATTGAGGAGATGCCAGGTATTACCTCAATCTTGACCTCAGGATGATTTCTTCTTAGGGTCTCCCACAAATGGATGAAGGTACCATAAAGCATTGGATCTCCCAGGTTAATAAAGGCAGCATCTTCTCCGTTAGAAAGGCACTGCCATATGCTCTCTGCCGCTTCCTGCCTACACTTTGTCAGTTGAGCATCATCCTTTAGCATTGGTAAAACCAGTTCCACAATCTCAGGTGCTGATTCGGTCGCTAAGCTACTAATAATTGCTCTGGCGAAACTGTTACTTTTAGCATCCTTCTTGGGGACAAAGATAACTGGCACCTGAGCAAGGATACGAGCTGCTTTCAGAGAGAGAAGTTCTGGATCTCCTGGTCCTACACCAACTGCGTATAATCGTCCTGTGTAATGTTTTTCTCGGCTCATCGAGTATGCACCTTCTCTAATCTTTCCACCCTGTAAGTACAAAAACTGGATTCATGGCTTCTAAACGAGTGAGATCTGAGATTTCCTTGCTTCGAGCTACATTTACCAACACTATCTCAAACACAAAACCATTACTTCGCAATTCTTCTACGGCAAGATGTAGGTTCTCCAGGGTTACTATGTTAATAACAATCCTTCCACAGGGCTTCAGACTACTGCTCACCTTGGATAGTATTTCAGCAATACGACCACCGCTACCCCCAACAAAGATAGCGTCAGGATCAGGTAAATTCCCAAGCCCTTCTGGGGCCATGGTCTCTATAACCCGGATATTCTTCCGTCCAAATTTCCTGATATTATTGCGAATTATAACTGCTCTATCTGGATTCTTTTCAATAGCAAAAATCGTTCCTTTATCAGCAAGCAGAGAGGCTTCAATGGTCATTGCGCCTGAACCAGCTCCGATGTCCCAGACAATACTTTTTTCTGTAAGCCTCATTTTTGCCAGGCTAATTGCCCTTACCTCCATTTTGGTAATCAAACCTTCTTGCCATTGATAAAAACTCTGGTCGGAAATCCCCAGCCTTGACAGATGGTTTGCTACGGAAGGTCCCCTGATCAAAATCAGGGTATTGAGAGGAGAAAATTCCTGCTCTTTCAGGCTATACATGTCCGTAGATATGATCGATTCATTTGTAGTACCCATGTCCTGGCAAACATAAGCCTGGCAGTTTTCCACTCCTTGCTCCTGCAGCACTCTCGCAATTTCGGCAGGGCTATTATTATCATCAGTGAATATGCCGATCTTATGATGACTACTTACGATCTCAACAATATCAGCAATTGGCCGGCCATGTACGCTTGTCAGCACAGCATCATCCCAGCTTTCCTTAATCCGAGCAAAAGCTAACTGCATAGCACTTACATTGGGGGTTACTTCGACTACATCCTTACCCAACCCTGCTATCAGTGTCTTGGCAACACCATAAAAATTAGGATCACCAGCAGCTAAGACCACCATTTGCTTGTAACCTAAATTGTTTCTAATCAGACCAACAACTTCAGACAGATTGTTTCCAATTACAACCTTTTGTGCATTTAGCCAGGGGAACATATTAAGGATTCTCTCTCCCCCAAATACTATTTCTGCTTCGTTTACAATTTTGAGTGCCTGTGGGAATAAGCTCTCAGCGCCATTTGCTCCCACACCGACAACGGAAACCCTATTCATCAGCACTTGCTCTCCCTAAAACAGTTCCCTCAGTGTCTGCCATAATACACTCCACAGCGATCATACTACTTGTGTGTTGTCGGCAGTTTTTCGCTGCCAATTGACAGAGTCGATCACAGAAAATTTTTTTATATTCCGGCGGCACTATCGAGCGAAATTGGCTTGCGGTGACTGCTCCTTGCAATACAACTGCAGTCTCATCTGGTATCCCACATCCTAAAGCTACTCGTGTTAGAAAATCGATATCAAGGATCGAATCGCTGACATTGGTATAAAGATTGCCAGCAGCCAGCTTGCTAATCTTGCCAACCATGCTCCAAATGATCACGTTATGCAATCGTCTTTTAGCACATTCTTCGAGTGAGTACCCGATAAAATCCCCCGACAGAATAAAGCATTCCTCAGATAAGCCACTCAACTCTCTTTGGGCAAATTTTTCACTTCGTCTACCGGTAGTCAACACTACTTCTCGACACCCGCAAGCGACTGCAACATCCAGAGCCTGAGAAATGCAGGCAGTGTAGGCACACACTGAATAAGGGATAACAATACCAGTGGTACCCAGAATTGAGATCCCATTTTTAATACCCAGGCGTGAATTAAGAGTTTTTTTGGCAAGTTCAACCCCTTTTGGCACCGAAATCTCCACCTCTATCCCTCCATTATCAAGACGACATCCCGCTGCCTTCATGACCTCTTGCATGATCATTCGTCTTGGAACAGGGTTAATTGCTGGCATACCAACTGGAATCTCCAACCCAGGCTTGGTAACAACCCCTACACCCTTGCCTCCCCTGATATCTACACCAGGATTTGCTTTCCGGGATACCCTGGCAAAGATTTTAGCTCCATGAGTCACGTCGGGATCATCACCAGCATCTTTTATTACTGAACACGTAGCTTGGTTTTGGTCAAATATGCAGCTTTTCACCTCAAAACTTGCTTTGTCTCCTTGGGGAAGGTCTATTTCAACCCGTTCAACAGAATATTGATTTAGTAAAGCAAGAGTAGCAGCTTTGGCAGCTGCTGCAGCGCATGCCCCAGTGGTGTAACCAAAACGAAGATACTCATCCTTTTTTTGAACAAACTTCACTTTCATTTACCCCATTGTTACCCTTTAGTAATCTACAGAATTCACGTCTCGCCTGCCCGATCGTCAGCGGCATGTTTTCTAAACAGACTCCATCTTCTTTTAGAAGAATTTCGGCTAAATGAGCCATTCGTGGCAACCTCAATCCCGCGACTCTCGCTAATCCGCCATCAGTAAATATCTCCTTCGGAGTACCTATCCCAATTATCTTTCCATGACTCATAATGATTATCCGATCGCAGAATAAAGACACAAGCTCAACATCATGAGTAGCCATAACAATAGTAATTCCTTGTTCGCGGTTCAATATCCTCAGTAAATGCATCACAGCGCTAATCCCACGAGGATCTAGCCCAGCGGTAGGTTCATCCAGCAGAATAGTTCTCGAGTGCAAAGCCAGTACTCCGGCAATAGCCGCTCTTCTCTTCTGTCCGAAGCTCAAGGTGTGAATAGCTCTATCGAAAAGGCCATCTAAGCCGACAAGTTTAATAGCACTTGAGGTTCTATGATCGATTTCTTCCCTGCTTAATCCCAAATTTGTTGGCCCAAATGCAATATCATCCTCTACAGTAGAGGCAAAAAGTTGATCATTGGGATCCTGAAAGACCATTCCTACCTGACCAAAAATTTCTCTATCCTTTAAGAAGCCTATCTCCTTCCCATCCAGCCAAATCTTACCTGAGGATGGCTTTAATAAGCCCACAAGGTGTTTTAGTAATGTAGTTTTGCCACAGCCGTTTGGGCCCATCAAAGCCAGAAATTCTCCATTCCTTATTTCAAGGGTTATTTCTTGTAGAGCTATGGTGCCATCAGGATATTTAAATGATAAAGAATCAGTTCTTATCATAGCCGTGAAATTAGAAAAAACACTATTAATAGTAAGCCAAGACATATGATAGAAATGATGTCTCCATTGCTAAGCCTGGATTGATATCTAATTATGGCAGTTCCCGTATAGCCTCTGGTTAACATTGCCTCAAAAACTCTCTCTGCCCGGTCATAAGCACGTAATATAAGAGTGCCACCTAACATGCCCAAAGACCTTATACTTTGTTTCCAGTTGTGATATCCAAAGCGAACTTTCTGAGCCTCTTTCATGGCTATTGCTTCTTCAGCCAGGACAAAGATATAGCGATACATAAGTAATGCTATCTCAACAAATATCCTGTTCACCCGAAACCAGATAGCTGCTTGAAACAGCTTATTGGCTGGCGTGGACATGCTCATAAAAAGAACAAGCGATATACCAGCAATTACGCGGCACATGATTAGCAAACCATGGGTCAAGCCCTCCTTGTAACCCACCAGGTGAAATCCCCAAAGAGGAATGGTAAACAAAGGGATGGTGCCGCAGACGAACATCTGCACAGCAAGCACCATCACCGCCATAACCAGTGGCATGCTTAATCTCAACATGAGCAGTTTCGGCGGTATCTTAATAACTATTAAGGTAGCCAAACAAAAAATAGCAATTGCTATTGGTGTATAAATATTCGGCGACAAAAGATTAATTAAAAGAGCAATAGCAATAAAGACTATTTTAGTCCGTACTTCTATCCCTGTTACTATATTCTTTATATGAGCAAAGACATCTGAAAAAATACTGTTGTTATCAAACATATTTTGTGAGATCACCCAAAAATCAGATCGGTTAGCTACATCCCTCCCTTTAGCTTTTCTCAATTATAAGCCTTCTCCAGTAGTATCCTGCGATAAATCCTCCAACAGCACCACCAAAGGCGAAGACAAATAACAACAGATCACCCTGGTCAGTATTGATCAGGGGTTCTCTGGCTTCCCTACCTGCATTAGCGGCATACTTCTCTATTACAATGACATCGACCCCTCCCCAGGGACCTTCATCTCCTGCAGGTAATCGCCCAGATAGGGCTAGCCATCCCCAGACCGCCAGAGCAAAAATAACTACTGCAATAACAGTTGTGAATATTTTGGCAATACTCTTCATTAGCTACCTCCTTTTTCCGCTCCGGACATCATTTTAAAAGCCATGGGATTTATATTGTTCAACAGCTCAGGCCTACGCCGATAAACAAGTGTTATAATTCCTCCTGTCACCAATCCTTCCAGGATACCAAGCGGTAATTGAGTAGGAGCAAAGGCGATAGCAATTGTCCCAAACATATTCCACAATGAACCGTTGCCGTGTAAAGCCGAGGCTAACTGGAAAGATGTAGTAGCGTACGTAGCCCAGTCCCCAAAGAGCCCAGCAATGAAAGCAGCTACAAATATTGGAGCATTGAACCTCCTGAACAAGATGAAGGTACCATAGCTAACGAATGATCCAACAATTGCCATGGAAACAATATTGGCTCCCCAGGTGCTTATGCCGCCATGCGCCAAAAATAGCGCCTGCAAAAGAAGAGCCAGCGCCCCTAGAACAGTACCAATAAACGGTCCAACTAGAATTGCTCCCAAAGGTGTACCACAGGGATGAGAACAAGTTCCTGTAATAGGTACTGGAATCGGGAAAACCGAAATCAGGAAGATTATTGCCCCGGCTATACCAAGAAGTGGCATAATCCCTTTTATTTCTCTTGTTTTTTTCCCAACCACTCGAATGCCAATAACCACAAATAAAACAGCTACTACATACCATATTGCTGCCCAGCTCGCCGGCAGAATCCCCTCAGCAATGTGCATGGCATACGCTGGAGTTGGGAACAAGAAGATTAATCCGAGAGCAAGTATCAGCGCTAATGCAAGATGGTTCCAGCAACTTTCTTTGCCCAACATTTAGGATACCTCTTTCTTTTATTGTGTAAATTTATTAGATCCGTTCTTTTCTGCAGCAATCTTTAATAGAGCATTAACTGTAGCGACCGCCATTGCACTTCCACCTCGAGTACCCTCTACTGTAATATATGGTGAATTTACCCTCATCAATTTTTCCTTTGACTCCTTTGCCTGGACAAAGCCGACCGGCATTCCTATCGTTAGAGCTGGATTGATTTCGCCACTATCAATAAGCTCCAATAACGTGTTTAGGGCAGTGGGAGCATTACCAATAGCAACAATCGCCCCATCGAGTTCCTTCCCTAGACATTTGATAGCGCAAGCGCTTCGGGTGATATTCCCGGCTTGAGCTTGTCTTATCGCAACCATTTCATCTAGAGCGCAATGGATGGAAGAACCAAACTTTTGAGCTAAATATTGATTGATACCTGAGGCAACCATCCTGACATCGGTGAATATGGGCTTTCCTTTACCAATAGCAGCAACACCTGCGGAAACTGCACTGGGGTGAAAGCGAATGAGACTAGCAATCTGAGAGTCGCCGCTGGCGTGGACAATGCGCATGACTACCGCCTTCTCCTCTCTGGTTAGTTCAGAGCAATCCGGTAAAAGGATCTCTACTATTGTCATACTCTGCTTCTCAATATCATCTGGCAATGTCGATAGAAACCAAGCCTCGGGTAAGAATTCCGATGCGCTTTCCTGTATTCGCCTTACTATCTGATCAACAAGGAGTTCATCAGCTCCGGGGACATTGCTTAGCACAAATTGCACTTTAGGGTAAATGCCGTTGAATTTTTTAATGAGATGGGGGATATGCTCAGTGATATGCCTCCCTGCGAAAAGAAAGTAAGGGGCTATGACTAACTTGTCGGCGCCCTTTGATACCAGATATTCAACAGCCTCCTCCAGGTTGGGATGGTTAAACTGCAGCGATGCTCCGATAACTTCCACCCCGGAAGCAAGTGAAGCCTTTACTCCTTCAGTAAGTCTTCGCAAAACCTGATAAATCTCTGCTGAACCTCTCTCACCGCGGCTGCCATGGACTAATATTATGACTCCGTTTTGTTTCATCTTTCCCAAAATCAAGTACACTGAACTTTAAACCAGTATACTTGATTTTGTCAAGATCCTATATTCTTAATAATGTAGTTACTACGGAATTATTATGCCGGTAAGTAAAGCAGTTATTGATTATCCAATTCTAAATTAACGAGTTCGTAATCTATGCCTTCATCGTCCAGCCTTGAAAGCAGACTATGAATTGCATCATCAGTGCAAGCTATTAAGAATGATAATCCGCACTGAGCAGCTTCAACAGATGCCTCTATCACACCATAACTATAGCGTGGCTCAACTCCCAAACACTTCAGTGTAACTAAAGCCTCGATACCGATAACACCGATCTGCTTGTGATCCTGGATTGCCTTTTTTAGATATGTTAGGTCAACTCGCTTTGAACCACCCTTAGCAACAGTTGGTATATTTAGAATGGTAATCTTACCCCTGCTTAGTTCCACTATCCCCTCGATATTGGTTACACCAACATCCTCGCCTTTAATAGCATCGGAGAACGCTATCCCCTTAGCCCCATCACCTACCCTGGAAGTAGCAAAGAGCAGTCCGTCTCTCATTTCCAATCTTACCTCTTGACCTTTAATTAGATCATCATCTGCTATGGCAGTGCATACAGCAATATTGGTTACAGTTCTTTCGACAAAGGCTACATAATCCCTCAATTCCCTGAGAATTTTTATCATCCAGTTCACACCTTCATTCGTTAGTTGGTGCTTTGAACGACCATGGGAGATAAGCAATCCTTCTTTTACCAACTGACTGACATAATCAGATACAGCTTGTGGGCTTACATTCACCCTTTTCGCAATATCCCTCTGTGGTACATTTGGTCCGTTATAAGCAATATCTATCAGTATCTGAAACCTTGTTGCCAGATTTTTGTTTCGTAATACTTCCACCATAATTATGCGATCCTGTTAAACAACATAGAGCTTTTTATCAAGTATAACACTTCGATTTGGTATCGTTAAAAAACAAACACAGTACTCGACCTATTTTTTAATAACAACCAAATTATTACTAAAAATGATTTAATAATAACTAAGTTATAATTAGTTCTTGCTGAATAATGAGGCTTGACATTAAAAAATACTGGAGAATGAAATTTAATTTTAAACTTAGCAGCATGGAAAGAAGAATACTTGATTTCTATGATGGAATGCTTCAGTTTCAAAATTAATATAATGTGAACAAATTATGATATTAAGTATAACAAATAAAAAAAATAATTTAATAGATAAGATTTTTCTAAAACTAAAAGAAGAAATTAATAATAATATTTTTTCTAGTGCTGGTGAAAATGACAGGATAATAAGATTCGAATTTGAGATAGAAGACATGGATCCATTGACATGGCTAATTAATCAAAACGACCAGGTAAAAATATACTGGGCCGGAAGGGATAAGGAGCTCGAACTTTCTGGAATCGGAAAAGCAGATGAAATCTCTGATAAAAAATTTCCAGATCTCAAGTCTGCACTTAATACTCTGAAGAACAGGGTTAGGAATTCAGACCATAATCTAAGATATTTTGGGGGTATTGCTTTTAGTCAGGAAGGCGAAATTTATCCATTCTGGCAACAATTTGGAAAATTCTATTTTATATTACCACGTTTTGAACTTTTCAGGTATCTTCAAAAAACTTATTTCGCAGTTAATATTTACATGGGGCATAATTTTAGTTTACAAAAAGATGCGTACCAGATTTTAGAACTTTTTAAAAAAATTGAGTTTAATAAACCTGGTTGCGTGCCTGAAAAAATAGATATTATAAATAGGACAGATTCTCCTGACAAAGCAGCCTGGATGGAAAATGTTAAACAAGCAGTAAACAGTCTTAAAGAAACAGATATAAAAAAGATAGTACTTGCCAGGAAAACCCTATTTAAAACCCCGAAAATGGTAAATCCTTTACATCTTTTACTACTCTTAAAAAAAGTAAATAATCATACTTATGATTTCTGTTTACAGCCGGATAAAAATAAGGCTTTCCTGGGGTGCAGCCCGGAAATGCTTTTTAAAAGAACAGGAAATGTGATATTAAGTGAAGCAATGGCTGGAAGTATAGCTTGTCATAACAATAATGAAAAAAACAGAAAAAGCGGAACGACACTCCTTTCATCTAAAAAAGATATAGAAGAACATCAGTATGTTTTTGATAATATATATAAAGATTTAAAATCAATCTGTAAAGAAATAGAAATTTTAAACAAAAGGGATGTATTGACCCTAAGTTATGTGCAGCATATATGCAGCCAGTTTAAAGGTATTTTAAAACCAACAATCAGTATCTCTGAAATTATCACCACTCTGCACCCGACTCCGGCAGTATTTGGTTATCCCGAAAAAGGCCTTTTAGCAGAAATAAAAAAATATGAACCATTTGATAGAGGCTGGTATGCTTCTCCTCTAGGCTGGATTGGGAAAAGTGATGCAGAATTTGCAGTTGGAATCAGAAGTGGCCTGGTAAATGGGAAAGTAATTTCGCTTTTTTCTGGCGTAGGCATAGTAAAAGGTTCCCAGCCTCAACTGGAATGGGAAGAAATAGAAAACAAAATAAGCCATTTTTTAATGATCTTTAAATAAACTTATTGTTTTACCATGGAAGAGCAAAAGAATAATTTAAATACATTTTGGGGTAAATTAATCATCGAAGAACTTGTAAGAAATGGAATAGATTATTTTTGTATATCTCCAGGCTCAAGATCAACTCCATTAACTGCTTCCGCAGCATTAAACCCTAAAGCAAAAATAATAATGATTTATGATGAGAGAAGCAGTGGTTATCATGCGCTGGGCTATGCCAAGTATAAAAGTATTCCTGCTGTTGTGATAACCACTTCAGGAACTGCCGTAGCAAACTTGTATCCCTCAGTAATAGAAGCCGGTAACAGCAATATCCCGATTATTATACTTACTGCCGACAGGCCTCCCGAATTGCAGGAGGTAAATGCCAATCAAACCATAGACCAGGATAAGATTTTCGGGAAATACACAAAGTGGTTTTTTAACCTACCCTGTCCTGATTTAAACATAAAACCGGAATTTATACTAGATACCATAAATTATGCTATATATCAGAGTCTAAAAAATCCACAGGGACCTGTACATATAAATTGCCAGTTCAGAAAACCCCTAGAGCCAGGTAAAATAAATATAGACCATGATTACACCAAAAATATTAAAAGATGGCAGCTATCAAACAGTCCATATACTTGCTTTTCCTCAAATATCAGCTTGGGAGAAGATTTCTATAATGATAATTTTATAACAAAATCATTGGAGATCATTAATTCTGCGAATAAAGGTCTTATTTCCATTGGGGCCCTGGATTCCACCAAGCAGGCCGAGAGTGTTTTAAAAGTTGTCCAAAAATTAAATTGGCCAGTATATGCTGATATAACCTCTCATCTGAGATTAACCAGGTGCGGGTCCAATATGATCAGGCATTTTGATCAGGAAATATTATCGGAAAGATTTAATCAGAAAGCTGCTCCTGACACAGTTTTACATTTCGGGAGCAGGATAACATCCAAAAGATTTGGGCAGTTCATGGACCAGAACCGTCCCAGAAATTTTATTGTTGTAAATGAAAACAATAAAAGAGGCGACCCTTCAGAGGGTATAACTTCATATATTTACTCAGACATAGCACTTTTTTGCGAAATTATTTTAAGAAATATTGAAGGCTTAAAAAGTAATGATTTTAAGGAATTTTATGATCTAAAAAATGGGAAAATACAGACCATAATTGAGAAAAATGCAAGTGAATCTGAAAAAATAAGCGAGGTTTTTATTGCCAGGTACATTTCAAAAAAAATCCCAGATAACACCTCCCTCTTTCTTTCCAGCAGCATGCCCATAAGAGACATGGACCTATATGGTGTAAGTGGAAGAAAAAACATAACAGTAGGTGCTAACCGGGGTGCAAGTGGAATAGATGGAATTCTATCTACCGCAACTGGCTATGCACATGGAGGCAATTATCCCTGTACTGTTCTAATTGGTGACCAGGCTTTCATTCATGACTTAAATTCCCTGTCTCTTTTTAGATCCCTTGAAGTACCAGTTATAGTAATTTTGATTAATAATCATGGAGGGGGGATTTTTCACTTTTTGCCTATTTCCAATTATATGGAAATTTTCGAAAAATATTTTGTAGTGCCCCATGATTTTTCCTTCAAAGGGGTTTGCTCCTCTTTTGGCCTGGAATACTATTTCAGCCAGGACAAAGCCTCATTCATGGCATATTATGATAAATTATTGGAGATCGGAAAATCCGGAGTATTGGAAGTAAATACCGACCGTCATTATAATATCTGGTTGAGGAAAAAAATAAAAGTAGAGATTTTAAGCATTCTGGAGAAATAATTTTGCCAAATCAAGCTTAGTTGGGAAGGCTATCTATGGGAAAAATAAATTGGGAAAAAGCGTTGGATTTTAAAGATATAAAATATGAAAAATATGAAGGTATAGCCAAAATAACCATAAACCGTCCCCAGGTTAGAAATGCATTCAGACCACTTACTGTAATGGAAATGTCAAAAGCATTAACTGATGCGACCATGGATAAAAACATTGGGGCGATCATCTTTACAGGGGAAGGCAAAGAAGCTTTTTGTTCTGGCGGAGACCAGAAAATAAGGGGTGATGCAGGTTACAGGGATGAAGAAGGGCTCGAAAGTCTTAATGTGCTGGAACTTCAGATGCAGATCAGGCGTTGCCCAAAACCGGTTATAGCGATGGTTGCTGGCTATGCTATAGGAGGAGGCAATGTCCTACAACTGGTATGTGATTTAACCATAGCTGCTGATAATGCTGTTTTTGGTCAAACCGGACCCATGGTGGGCTCTTTTGATGGTGGTTTCGGAGCAGGCTATCTAGCAAGGATTGTTGGCCAAAAAAAAGCTAGGGAAATCTGGTTTTTATGCCGCAAATATAATGCAGAAGAAGCATTAAGAATGGGATTAGTAAATATTGTGGTGCCACTTGAAAAATTGGAAGAAGAAACCATAAAATGGTGCAGGGAAATCCTGGGAAAATCACCTACTGCCATACAATGCTTAAAGGCAGCCCTTAATGCAGACTGTGATGGTCAGGCGGGGCTCCAGGAACTGGCTGGATGCGCTACCATGTTATTTTACAAGACCCCAGAGGCACAAGAAGGCCGGAATGCTTTTATGGAAAAAAGAGAACCTGATTTTAAAAAAATCGTTAAAGACGACCAGTAGTAGCCATTCATAAAAAATGAAAACAAAATCTAAGATCAGTATCTGGTTTATGGCTATCAGGCCCAAAACGCTTCCGGCAGCAGCAGCTCCGGTAATTATAGGAACTGCCATGGCCTTTTCGGAAGAAAAAATAAATATACTTGTATTTTCACTAACACTATTAGCAGCTCTTTTAATTCAAGTGGGAACAAATTTGGCAAATGATTATTTTGATTTTATAAAAGGCACTGACAACCGAGAAAGGGTTGGCCCTATCAGAGTAACCCAGTCAGGACTGCTGTCAAAAAAAGAAGTCAAAATATCTTTTATTTTGATTTTTGCCCTTGCTGTAGCATGTGGCATATTCCTGACATTTAGAGGAGGCATCCCCATACTATTTATAGGTATGCTGGCCATAATTTGCGGTATTTTTTACACTGCTGGCCCTTTCCCCCTGGGTTATATTGGCCTAGCAGATATTTTTGTATTAATTTTTTTTGGGCCAGTAGCTGTAGGAGGGACTTTTTACCTGCAGACTTTAAACATAAACTCGAATGTAATAATTGCTGGTATTGCACCCGGGCTGTTATCAGTTGCAATTATTACCGCTAATAACCTCAGGGATATTGAAACAGACAGAAAGAGTGGTAAAAAAACCCTGGTTGTGCGTTTTGGCTATAAATTTGGCGTTCTTGAATATTATTTTTGTATTATATTCTCATTGCTGATTCCGGTGATCCTGGTTCTGCTCACCAGAGATAACCTGCTCTCTTTAATTTCTCTTTTAGCTATCTTTCCCG
>JAMDDV010000016.1 GCA_023488455.1 Actinomycetota bacterium
GGGATGATAAGAATGGAGGGTTTTTTCTAACTGAAACGGATAGTTCCGATATCCCGGTCAGAGGAAAAGTCATATATGATGGCGCGTTGCCGTCCGGTAATTCAGTTGCAATGCTAAATATGCTACGATTGAGCAGGCTAATTGGCGATAATAAGTTAGAAGAAAAGGCACATGAAATAAGTAAGGTGTTTAATAAAAATATAATTCGATCACCTGCAAGCTGTCCTCAGATGATGTCAGCTCTTGGATTTATGTTCGGGCCTGTTTTTGAGGTTGTTATTGTTGGTGATTCAAATTCTATCGATACAAAAATGATGTTAGATATGTTATCAAAAAAATGCTTGCCAAACCTGGTAGTACTGTTTATCCCATCAGAAAAAAAGGAACACGAAATTACAAATATTGCAAAATTCACAAAAGACATGAGGGCCATTAACGGCAAAACAACGGCTTATGTTTGCATGAAATTTAATTGTGAACTTCCAACTACCGACATAAATGAAATAAGAAACTTTCTACAAATTAAATCTGGTTAGTATATTTTTGTCTTTTTTTGTGACTAAATTCAACAACTTGTGAAGTAATTTCGTCTAAGATTGAAACTTTAATAGCAAGGGGAGCCAAACCAACTTGCATGTAGTTTTAACCGAGATATGGAAAGGATGTGTAATATGGATAATAACAGGAAACTGGTAAAGTTCTTTGTGGCTTCCGTATGATAAATTCAATATTGATGATATTAGCCGGTATCAGTGGGGGCAACGCATTCAAGAGCGGGATTACGGGTCCGGAGTTAAACGCGATATTGGGACCATACATGATGCCCATCGGTATTTTGAGCATTATATGCGGCTTGATATTTGTCATTTTCGCGATCCAGATAATACATACCGCTGCAAAGCGCTCGGCCTCATAGAATAGGGGAAAATATAAGATTTAAACTAATTATTACTTATTAAAACTAAAACGATTTCAAGTTGGTTTGGCTCCAGAAAGGAAAAAGGATGTCTATGTATCAAGTAATAGTCCCACTACTTACGTTTGTCATATCATTTGGTTTTGCAATCGTAGTAATAATCAATTTTTATAAAAAAAGGAAAAAGCAGGATCTTTTCTGGGCACTTGGGCTTCTTGCGTTCAGCTTAGGCGCTTTGAGTGAAGCAACAGTGTGGTTTTTTGGTTTTAATATTGTTATCTTTAAAATATGGTATCTCTGCGGGGCAATCCTTACAGCAGCGTTTCTTGGGCAGGGTTCGCTATATCTTGTCATAAAGAATAGAATAATCGATGCACTCTCAATTGTTCTCGTCATTGCTTCGGTACTTGCTGGATTTCGGGTATTTCTTGCACAGATAGACTTGAGCCTCCTAACTTATCCAATACTCAGTGGAAATGCTATAGTATCCAGCTGGGTGAGAGGATTTACGCCATTTTTTAACGTCTATGGAACACTCGGATTACTGGGGGTTGCCATTTATACCTTAATTAAATTCATCAGATCACGTAAAGATTTACGACTTGCAATTGGAAGCATATTAATTGCTATTGGTGCCATTATTCCTGCTACCGGTGGATCGCTAAACCGTGCAGGTATGCCCTTATACAGCTATTACTTTGAGTTATTAGGTGTTTTATTCATACTTGCGGGATACCTGACACAAAAAAGTGTATCAGTCTCTAAGCGTCTTTAAAATCCAATATGATCTTTTAACCCGAAAGTACCAGGATTAAATTCAGCCCTCGTACGAGTCTCGAATTCAAATTATTTGAAGATACTAAAGCTGCAAGGATTATGTGTCGAAAATATAAAGTGATACAAAGCAATCGGAGAAGACGAACAATAAATTAGATTTATTGAGGTCCCAGGGGTTTTTATGATACCGATAAGAAAAGTGCGAAATAGTATCTTTAATATTAATTATTGGAAAGAAAAAAGTCGCAATATGCCGCTGCGTTACAAGACCATTATATTGACTTTTTTAATGCTTACCTGTCTCATAGCGGTTGTCTATTTTGTATCAAGAGCTATTCTTCTCAGGGGTTTCGAGAAACTCGAACAGTGGCAAGTTCGCGAAAATGTCGAACGTGTTTTGAGTGCAATAGACAATGATATTAAGAGCATAGACTCAATGGCTCGCGACTGGGCTGCCTGGGATGATACATATGCTTTTATAAATGATGGTAACGAAGGTTATATTAAATCTACTTTAGCAAACGAATCTTTTATTAATCTAAGGCTTAACACTGTATTCTTTATCGATAAATCCGGCAAAATTGTATATAAAGAATATTTCGATTTGAAAGACCAGGAAGAAAGAGATGTCCCAGACAGCTTATTAACTAAATTTTCGATAAGCAGTCCTTTCCTTGTGCATAAGACACCGAATGAAAGTGTAACTGGAATAGTTGTTCTCCCAGAAGGCCCTATGCTTTTAGTATCACAGCCCATAGTTATGAGCGATGGGAGTGGGCCTATTCGTGGTTCGCTAATCTTTGGTCGCTATTTGGATGATGTGGAGATTAAGAAATTACGCGAAACTACTCATTTGGATATTAACATATTACGAATCGATGGTGATTTACCATCTAAATTTCAGACTGCCCTTTCTAAACTGAGTGAAAGAAATGAAATTCAAGTTCAACCACTTAGTATGGACTCCGTGGAAGGTTACGCACTTTTAAAAGATGTTTATGGGACCCCAGCACTTGTTCTTGGAATTGAAATGCCAAGATTAATCTACAGTCAGGGACGATATAGCCTTAACTATTTTCTGCTGGCTCTTCTGGCAACAGGGTTTCTATTTGCTTTAGTAATAAATGGTCAATTGGATAGATCGGTCTTATCAAGATTGGCGCTATTGAGCTCTGAGGTCGGAAAAATCGCTAAGAGTGGCGATCACGGAGAACGGTTGACAGTTAGGGGGAAAGATGAACTGTTCAGGGTTGCTGATGCCATTAATGGAATGTTAAGTTCGCTTGATTTAAGCATGAAGGAAATAATGGCGGCGAAAGAACATTCAGCGAAACTTGATAGTGCGAGATCATATTTAGAATCCATAATAAATACCACCGATGACGCAATAATTCTGTCCAACATGGATGGAGATATTCAGATCTACAATAAAGCAAGCACTCACATCTTTGGGTACTCTGGTAGTGAACTCAAGAATTTAAATATCGCGAATCTTTATGACAAGAATGGTCTACGAGATTTATCAAATCACGTGCTCCAACTGATAGAACATGGGAAAGTACACTATGAGACAACCGGTTGCCGTAAGGATGGCCAAGTATTCCCAATGGAAGTTAGCGCAAACGTTATGAAGGATATTCAAACCAAGACTATCAATAATATAGTTTATGTGTTAAGAAATATTACGGAGCGCCAACATCAAAAGGAACTGCTTTCATATATGGCGACTCATGACCCCATGACTGGTATTCCTAATAGGAGATTGTTTGAAGAGGCTCTTAATAGGACTGTAGCTCGAGCTCAAAGGGGGAAGAAGAGCGCCCTGTTGTTCATAGACCTCGACAACTTTAAAATCATAAATGATATTTACGGGCATGTCATAGGCGATAAGGTTTTGGTTGTCCTTGCAAAAGCATTAGAAAAGATTTTGCGCAAAGGAGACGTACTTGCAAGATTTGGCGGTGATGAGTTCACAATTTTGCTTGAATCTATCAGTATCGAGCGGTCAAAATCAATAGCTGAACGACTGCGTAATTCTATTAGTAAACTAAAAGTTAATCTGGGTGATTATGATTTTGATCTAAGTATCAGCATTGGGTTAGTCCCCATTACAGGCAAAGAAACATTGGGTACTTTGATGTCCATGGCAGATAAAGCAATGCACCAGGCAAAGGAGCAGGGCCGAAATCAGGTGGTCATTTATACAACAGCAGAACCTTCCTATGGACATGTATACGATGCTGATGAAATGATTATTAAGATTAAAGATGCTTTGAAAAAGAAACAGATATTGCTCTACTTCCAGCCAATAGTCCGATTAAGTGATGAGAAGATCGAATGGTATGAGGTGTTAGCACGTTTGCCGGACGGACGTAACAAGATCATCCTGCCAGGTGTATTTATTCCGATAGCTGAGCGTTTTGGTTTAATGAACAAAATTACTTATTTGATAATTGAACAATCAATTCAAAAATTAAAGGATAATCCCAAAATAACTTTGTTTATAAATCTATCGACCAAATGCTTCTTGGATGAGTTCCTGCTTAAATTTATTGAAGATCAGATTAAGAAGAGTGGAATCGACCCCAGCCGTCTGGGCTTTGAGATAACTGAGACTTCCATGCTCTACGATCTCGATAAAGCTCTAATATGGATACAACGAATTAGGACATTGGGTTGCCAATTTGCTCTTGATGATTTTGGTTCGGGGTTTAGTTCACTTAATCTTTTAAGCACATTGCCAATTGATCAGTTTAAGATCGATGGGTCATTAATACGGAATCTGGATAATAATCCGGAAAAAATTGCTATGATACAAGCCATCCATATGCTTGCGAAATCTATGGGAAAGGAAACAGTTGCAGAATGCATCGAAAACAAAACAAGTGCACAAATAATGAAAAAAATTGGCATAAACTATGCCCAGGGTTATTATTTTGCCAGACCATCCCAGTACTTGTGTGATGAAGATACCTTAAGGGTAAAAAAGACGGTGGTTTGACAAAAATGAAGAAGAGAACAGCTTCGTGGAGGATCGATCTTAAGTGGATTTTTGGGATCATTTTCACGCTTTTTCTTATGCCAACATTGGCTGTCCTTGCACTTTTCCAGGTGGCTACTCCTCAAAATGCTCAGAATTTGGTTTCTAATATTATTGAGTCACAATTAGGAAACATGTTTGACTCTCAATATGAGAATTTACTTATGGTTGCAAGGGTTGCGGGAGAAAATGAGATAGTTTTGCCCGAGATAAACATAAATCTTGGCATCACCGGAAATCAGGCTCTATCGATGAGCGAGGAGGAGTTTAAGAGAATCATCTTCAGTAAATTTGCTGAAGTATTATTGAGTGAACAGCAGTTGCCAGGGGGGTTGGAGCTGGGTCCTTTGAGTGCAGTCTTTGGTGCGATATCTAAGATATTTGGACCGCAAATGCGAATACAACTGCGGTTGCCAATAATAATCATATCTCTTGCCGACCTGATTTTCTTTATTCCTTTTGTTCTATTTAGTTTCCGGTTTGGAAAGATATTCAACCCTGGTGTGAGCCTTTTAATCGCATCTTTGCCGGGACTTGTCATCACAGGAGCCGGACAACTATTGGGAAAGTTGTCAGGATCATCTCAAGGGGATTTAATGAGCGCACTTATAAAAACCTTAGGTGTTATTATGCAGCCTGTATTTCGGATGTTTGTGATATTTGGTATTGTAGGTCTTGCGCTCTGTTTTATAGGTATTCTGGCAGGGATAATTATCAGAGCGGTCTCGCGAGGTAAGACACCAGTACAGGTCACCGATACCTCCAAAGCTTAAACTTATGCGTGCATATTCCAGGGTAAAAACGTTATTAAGATAAGCAAGTAGTTATCTTAAGGGAGGGAATATGCAAAGAAAAATTTTAGCAGTTGCTGTTGCGGGTTTACTATCTCTTTCTGTCTTAATGCCATCGGTGACCTATGCGAAATCACCAGATGGTATATCAGATCCGACCGAATCATCAGCATATCAGGAAACCGAAATCGCTGGTGTTACACCAGATCAGTTTCTATATTTTCTTGATATCCTGATAGAAAAAATTCAGCTTTTTTTTGCGGGGAGTACGATAACCAGAGCTGAATTGAGCTACGAATTTGCACTTGAAAAAGAAGCAGAGTTCAAGTTAATGGTCGAAAACGAAGACGATCAGGCTTCCATTGTATCGCTGGATCAATTTCTGATTTATATGGAAGAATTGAGGAACCAGATTCAAAATGCTATTGCTCAAAATCTCAATATTAGTAACCTGGAGGTCGAAATAGATGCTCTGGTCAGCGATACTACAAAATCACTGGAAGCGGAACTGGAGGTTTCTGATGGTGAGCTCGAGATCAAGATAGAGCAGGTACTTAATGAGCTCGGGATTAACTCAGAAGAGGAGTTTGGCGATGAAACCGAGGAGACTGAGGTTGAAAATGATGATGTTGATGATGACGCAGTTGTAGAAGATGTAAACACTGAGGAAACCTCTGATGAGGAAATTGAGGAAAGCGAGAGTTCTGAAAGCGTAGACGATGAAGATGAAACAACTATCAATGATAATGATGAAGCAGAGGATCAGGATGGCGACGATGAAGATGAAGCAATTGAGAATGATGCACAAAATCCTGACGATGATGATGACGATGCAATAGGAAACGGCAGCACTTCTGATGAAGTTGAAGACGAGGATGAAACAGAGGAAGATTAATTTAGACAGAGAAATCAACACGGCAACAAGATAAGCTTAAGAGTATGGGAAACTGTACTGAAGTATTAAAATATACGTTATGAACGGGTGTATAGCTTAATGTAGCCGGAGCAGTAGAAAATAAATGTGCGATGATGAGTTTCAACTCGTGGAAGATGCCAGAAGAGGAGATGATCTGGCTATTGAAAAGCTCTACACGAGATACTTCGATAAAGTTTTCAGCTATGTTTTTCACAGTACAGGAAATAAGCAGGATGCTGAGGATATCGCTGCAGAAGTCTTTGTCAGGATGATAGAGAAGCTTGATAATTTCAGGTGGAAAGGATCGTCTTTTTCATCCTGGCTATTCAGGATAGCTCACAATCTGGTCATCGATAGACATAGATTCAAGTTGAAATTTGCTGCCAGTTCTTTAGACACTGAGGATGCGGGATTTTGGGTCGACGATATTGATCCTGAGAAGATTCAAAGCGAAATGGAGCAGAAAGTTAGATTGATAAACGCATATAAGTCTTTAAGGCCAAGATATGGAGAAGTGATATATCTCAAACTGGTTATTGAAATGAATAATGCTGAAATAGCTGAGGTCATGAGGCTTACTAAGGGCGCCGTGAACACCTTGTATTACCGTGCTCTTAAAGAAATGGAAAAGAAGTTAAGAATTTAATCAATGTTACGGAGTTTTAATTGTTTGAACAGCAAGAAATTGAGAATTTAAGACGTGATTTGAGACAGATCTTTTCTCGCACGCAAGACGGTGAGTTAAGAGATAGAGTATGGAGCATTGTTGTAGAAAGATCAAATCTCTATTCACCCAGGCATGGGATTAAGGGAGATCTTGACAATGTCAAGATGGGGCATGCATGGAACAGATTTCTTTCTCTCCCCAGAGCTGCAACTGCTGCAATAATAGCTGCTATTCTGGTAGTATTCACCGGAACTGGTGTTGCTCTAGCTTCAACCAAAAGTGTTCCAGGTTCTGCACTCTACCCCGTAAAACTATCGATGGAGGATGTTAATATAAACCTGAAATTGGATAAGAAATCCAGGATTGGTTCTATCGTTATAGTAGCAGAATACCGTTTACATGAAATATCAGATTATGATGGCAATGATATTTCAGCACTTGATTTAGCCGTAGATAATCTTGAGCAAAAGGTGAAATGGATTATTGAACTGCGCTCAGACAAGGATAAGACCACAGAAGATTTGCTTGAAAATGGCCTGTTTAATATTAGAGCAAAGATTTTGGATTTGATCAATGATAAAAATCTCAATTCAAAGATATCAGAAAGGCTGAAAGAGATCAAAAATGATATAGATGAAAATCTATCATTGGAGAAGGATAGAAATGAGTCTCATAACACGGATGATACTTTAAAAGACTCTGATGAGAAGACCAAGGCCATTTTTAAGGGATCAGATATTCAGAACACCGATGACCAGCAATCAGACGACGAAAAAACTGAACAGAATGAAAGATCTTATCAGGAAGATGAGAACGAAGAAGTTAAGGATAGTACTCAGTTAGACGAGACTGAAGATACAGGTGAGAGCCAAAATTATGATCAGGAAGAACATGATGATCTGAATGAAAAAAATAGTGAGGATGTGAACCAGAATCCGGATGAAGAGCAGGATAGTTCTGATCATGTTGATATTGAAGAGGATTAAGGTAACCATGACTCTTCAGACTCAGAGGCCTAAAATCTTGAATTGATCGAGAGGAGGGCTGCCACACTCAAATGCAGTTTTCCTTACATTTCAGGCCTTCTGAGCTTTCGGGAGGGGCTAGCGTTGCTGGGAAGGTTCTTCGTAAAAAAAGATTTCTTTGGCAGACTCTCCCCTCGGTTATTTATTTTTGATAATATACTCCAGAGTTGCCCTGTTTTAAGGAGCTACTGCTTCAATTTGCGAATCTTAATAAGTAGCTCATTGGGTATTTGGTTAAAGCATAAAGTTTAGCAGGGAGTATTGTTATGAAGACACTTGATGAAATAAAACCTGTTTTGGAAAAATACAAAGAAGAGATAAGAAAAAAGTATAAAGTCGAAGAGCTAGGAATATTCGGTTCGTATGTGAGGTGTGAACAAAGAAAAAAAAGTGATCTGGATATACTTGTGAAATTTAGGGAGCCCATTGGTTTATTTGAGTTCATGGATTTAGAAGAATATCTCTCTAAGCTAACTGGAGTGAAAGTGGATCTCGTGTCCAAAAAGGCACTTAAACCGAGAATAGGGGAACGAATCCTGAGAGAAGTGATCTATCTATGAAGAGACGGGAGTACGAAGATTATCTGGAAGATATTGTTGATTCTATGAACGATATTTAATACATGAATATTTTGGTATTGACATGGAAATTCTCTGGAAAGTTGCCACAGAAGAGATACCACCGTTAAAGCTTCTAGTCAAAGGAATATTAAAATAATGGCATGTAGCCCAGGAGCGCCGAGGAATATAGATACACGGCGAATTGGGTTTTTGATGAATCTATGGGATTTTTTTTAGTTTAGCTTCGTCCATGCCGAAATGATGTCCGATCTCATGAAGTATTACATCGAAGATCTTTTGTCTTACCTCAACGTCGGTTTTGCAAACGCTTTCTATCGGTCCCTTGAAAATTGATATTTTATCAGGAAAGACGAGATTGTAGTGAGCACGCCTGGTCTGCGGTATTCCCTGGTACAGGCCAAATAGAAGTGCGTTCCTCTTGTGCAGAAGTTTTGCAGCAGTCAGTTGCTGGCGGCTTGGCCACTCCTCGACGATAAATTCCACGTTTTCCAGCTTGTCCAGAAATTCTGGGGGCAGTTTGCTCACTGCATCCTGAATGGCCTTGTTAAACTCTTCTATTTTCATCGTGGTTTAAATTTTAAAAGAATACAATATAACTTAAAATGTATATTTCATAAGAGGGTGAATGAAGGGCTTAAAATTATGACTCTAAGGGAATATCAGAGAAAAAGAAAGTTCGATGAAACGCCAGAGCCGGAGGGTGAGCAAAATGGAGGAGGGGAGTCTCCGGTTTTTGTGGTGCAAAAACATCGCTCATCCCATCTGCACTACGATTTCAGGCTTGAGGTAGGTGGCGTTTTGAAAAGCTGGGCCATTCCGAAAGGATTGTCCTTAAATCCGAAACAAAAACATCTTGCTGTGATGGTTGAAGATCACCCGCTAGATTACAAGGATTTCGAAGGTGTGATTACTGAAGGGAACTATGGAGCAGGCACGGTGATGATATGGGACAGAGGAACCTATCGTATCCCGATGTTGTTTGGCAAGCAGGAGATTGAGAAGAAGATAAATTCTGGTCTTGCAGGTGGGCACATTACTTTTATACTGAACGGTCAGAAACTGAGGGGTGAGTTTGCGCTGGTCAGGCTGAGGAAGAGTAAAGAGGACAACGCCTGGCTATTGATCAAGAAGAATGATGAGTTCGCATCCGAAGTTGATATTACTGAGGATGACCGCTCGGTGTTGAGCGGAAGATCTCTTGATGAGATAAAAGATTAAAAAAAGGTCAGGAGGTGGACATATGTCCAGGGTGATTCATTTTGAGATTCACGCAGATGATCCACAGCAAGCAGCTTGGTGGCGATGAAGATCGATGAGATGGGCTATGGGCCGGTTTACGATTACAATCCCAGTTTTACGGACTGGGTTGAGCGTGAATATCCTGTGGAGCAGGACGAGAAAGCCTGACATCAAAACAGAACTTTAGTAGATTATTAGGGTGGGATGAAATGATATTGAAAGCCAGGGTGATCAGCAAGGATAAAAGGACGGTCGAAAAGAACCTTATGAGTGATCTTGAACTGTATGCCAAAAAGGTAATAGAGTTCGGCGCCTCGGATGCGAGGATCATATCAGCAAGGAATGTTGTGGTGGATGAAAGGGTGAGGCTAAAATGCTCGGTGCCCAAGTGTCATCTGTTTGGATCGTCGCCCAGCTGTCCCCCTTACTCTCCAGCTCCGGATGAGATCAGGAGAGCGATAAGCCGATATAAGTATGCCGTGCTGCTGAAAAATGATGTCGTGCCTAAAGAGGACTTTGTTGACAGCAAACAGTGGCTCAAGGGACACGAAAAGCATCAGGGGAAGACAAACAAGATAGTTTCGGAGTTAGAAGCCCTTGCTTTTAATGATGGTTACTATTTAGCTATGGGTTTCGCTGCAGGAGGATGCAAGACTGCACTCTGTAGCGGACTGACGTGTCAATATCTTGACAGCGGCAGATGCAGATACCCGCTGCGGTCACGTCCATCGATGGAAGGAGTTGGGATTGACGTTTATGATCTAGCAAGCAAGGTTGGTTGGGATATATATCCGGTTGCGCACGATGATGTCGATATCGACTCAGTGAAATGCGCAATATCGGTTGGCATAGTTTTCATTTATTGATTTGGAAGGACTGAAGTGAAGGATATTCTTGAGAAGATCGAAGAGTACCTGCCTGAGGATAATCCGCGCAAGTGGGCAAAGCTGAACAGCACCCTTGATTATCGCAGGCTGCACCTGCTTTTACTAAGCGCGATACTTATTGAGTTAAGAAAACTGAATTCATCAGAAGATAAGTAAAAACGGTAACCTGCGCACGTCCAGTTTACAGCAGTAGGAGTGTTAACAGCTGAGTCTCGAATTCTGCTCCAAACCCCAGGCCCACTATCGCGACCTGAACTTTTCTGTTCCTATTCATCTCCTCCTAGCGTTTGCAGTAAAAATTCTATCATTTTTCACGTTTATTTTATTTGTTAATATATTTAGGTTTTGTGGCATCATTAAAGCTATCATGGTGGAGTTCTTAGAATGAAAAGAGATTTGAGCAGGTTTCCTGGTAAGAATTACGATGTGATAATAATAGGCGGTGGGATATATGGAGCGTGCACAGCGTGGTACGCTGCTCAACAGAACCTTTCAGTTTTGCTTCTCGAGAAGGAGGATTTCGGTCATGCTACTTCATTCAACAGTCAGAAAATCGTTCATGGCGGCCTTCGATATTTGCAGCACATGGATTTTCAGCGGATTTTTGAGTCCGTCCGTGAGACAAGCCTGTTGAGGCGGATTGCCCCAAATCTCATATATCCTATGCCTTGTGTTATGCCCGCATATAGGTATCTTTTGCAGGGGAAAGAGATATTATGGGTGGCTGTGAATCTGTATAAGCTGATCTCTTTAAATCGCAGCAGGTCGCTTGAAGCTCAAAATCATGTGCCAGGTGGGAGGATTATATCTCGCGAGGAGTGTCTTAAGTTTTTTCCTGCCCTACCTACTGAGGGCTTAAGGGGAGGTGCTCTCTGGTATGACGCCCAGGTTTACAATACGGAAAGGTTATTGTTATCCTTCATAAAATCTGCCGTGGGTTTTGGGGCAGATATCGCGAATTATGCAGAGGTAGTTGGGTTTGTTTTCGATGGCGACAGGGTTGTTGGTGTGGAGGTTAAAGACATCCTAAGCGATCAGAAGTTTACGGTAAACGGCAGAATAACGGCTAACGCCAGCGGCCCCTGGGTCAATAAAGTACTTTCTTTAATAAGGAGGTCGCATGGCACTCCTGAGGTTCACTTCATCAAAGTCAATCTGCTTGTGACCAGACCTTTTATAGATGGGTGTTCCCTTGGAGTGTCCAGTCGCAAGAAATACGTAGATTCTGATGCGTTCATTAAGAAGGGGGCCAGACTTCTGTTCTTTACGCCCTGGCATGGTTACAATCTGGTTGGAACGACCGAACAGCACTATTCTGGCAGCCCTGATGATTGCAGGATGTCCGAAAAAGAGATAGATAATCTTATAAACGATATTAATGATGCTTATCCGGCTGCGTGTTTAGGTAGAAAGGATGTCCTCTTTTTCTATACAGGACTACTGCCGGGCAGCATCAAGGGCATTGATTCTGGACAGACCCATATATTGAAGAAATACAGCATAATAGATCATGCGAGGATTGATGCAGTGGAAGGTCTAGTTAGCGTGATTGGAGTAAAGTTTACGACAGCCACTGACGTTGCAAGAAAAACCGTTGGGATGATCCTGGGGAAACTTGGCAGGAGACGGATCCTCAAAGTTGATCCTGATGTTTCTCTCTGGAACAGCAATGCGACGAAGGCCAGCTTTGATGATTACCTCAAGGGGGCTCTAAAGGATTCAAGGGGCAATTTGGATAGTGAAGTGATTCGACATCTTGTCGTTAACTATGGTACGCAGTACAAGGAGATCTTAAGGTACACGGAAGAAGATGTTTCACTGCTGGGTCGAGTGGTAAGCTCTTCACCTGTAATATGGGCAGAGCTGGCGTATGCGATAAGGGAGGAGATGGCAGAAAGGCTTTCCGATCTGATGCTCAGACGTACAGAGCTGGGAGAAGCCGGATATCCAGGCGAAAAGTGCTTGAGGGATTGTGCCGATTTTATGGCCAGGGAAAAGGGTTGGGATGAAGCCAGGATCAAAAAAGAGATATCTGAGGTAAAAGCTATCTATCAGCCGTTAGCATGATTGGATAACTTCGAAGTAACTCGGATTTTTGTTTTATCTCGTTTACGTATTTTATTTTTTCTACGTCAATGCCTGTTTTTCTTGATACATCCTCATCGTTCATGCCGTTTTCGATACCTACAAGTATCCTGTCGAGCTCCAGGTAGGAAAGGCCAATTGCCTCTTCATCCGTTAATCCAGGTATGAGGTCTGGGGAAGGAGCCTTTTTTATAATCTGTGCAGGCAACTGAACATATTTTGCGAGTTCAAAGACCTGAGTTTTATAGAGGTGGGCAATTGGGGCGATATCGCCCGCCGCATCACCATATTTTACGAAGAATCCGGTTAAGACCTCACTCTTATTGGAAGTTGCAGCCACAATGAAGTTTCTGCGTTCTGCATGCATGTAAGTTATGATCATGCGTAACCTGTGTTTGGAGCGGTAGAACGCTCTTGACCGAGACAGGTAATCGTGATCTGCATTTTCGAGATTTGCTAAATATATTTTCTTTCCGATCTCCTGCTCGATCTTTTGCCGAGCTATTCTTACGTATTTTTTCTGATATGGTCGGGGTACGAGGAAAGTTCCTGGGACCAGGGAGTAGGTGCCCAGCTTTCTTAAGATTCCCGTCATCGAAATGATCTTATATGGTATGCCAAGTGATGTAGCATGGGCAATTGCATCTATTTTGCTTGAGGCCTCGCTGTCGCGCTCCGGCATTATGAGGCCAAATACATTTTTTTGCCCGAGCGCATCAACTGATAGCTTCAGTGTTAGCGCTGAATCTATCCCACCGCTTAACCCGAGCGCAACTCCCTTGAAGTTGTACTTGTGAGTAGTGTCTTTTATGAAATCAACAGTTCTACTGTATTCTGATTCGATATCGGTCTCAAGCAGTTTTGCTAAATCCGGGCTCATCGCTAAATCAATATTAAATAAGTGTTAAATTTATTGATAATAAATTATATTAAATACTTGCAAGTTATTTTATGCAAGGATTGAACTGGGCCTAAGGTGGAATTGAAAGAAGTAATTAAATACAGGCGAAGCATAAGGAAATTTTCTGATAGAAAGATAGATCAAGCCGATCTTTTTGCAATCTTAGAGGCAGCAAGGCTTGCCCCGTCTGCTCAGAATTCGCAGCCTTGGCACTTCATCGTGGTTCAGGACGAGAAGATGATCAGGGAGATCGCGAACTGCGTCCCGGTGGGCTTTGTTCGCTTAAATTCATGGATGGGGA
Organism: Actinomycetota bacterium; assembly: GCA_023488455.1. The sequence goes on from JAMDDV010000016.1 coordinate 14,127, forward strand.
AAGCTGCTGCGATAATCGTTTGCTGCTCAAAGCCGAAGATATTTACGCATCGGATGGCAAAAATCTTTGTGCGAGATCTGCACCTGATTGATCTTACGATTGCAATTGAAAACATGGTACTCGCAGCCACAGATCTCGGGATCGGCTCGTGTTGGGTGGGCTGGTTCAGCGAGAAGAAAGTGAAGAAGTTGCTTGAAATACCGGGTGGTTACGATGTTGGCATGCTTTTACCGTTGGGCTATCCTGAGCGCGAGAGCAACGAAGTTGGGTTGGGCGGAGTTCCTCCCCGCAAAAGAAAGCTGCTGGAAGAGATATTCAGCTACGAAATTTTTGGTAAGAAGTAGGTTCATACTTAGAAGGAGTTAAGATGAAAAAAGGACAGGCTGCCTTACTTATCGTTGCAGCAATATTGATCATGCTTGGACTGCTGTTTCTTATAGAGAATTTCCTTCCCAGCTGGATGCACATTACCAGTTTGATCTGGCCTGTCATATTTCTGGCTGGTGGGTTCTGGTTCCTGTTCACTGCCGCATCCAATCACAGGAAGTGCTGGGGACTGTTCATGCCAGGTTCAATTTTAACGGCTCTGGGATTGATTTTTCTGGTTACATCATACCTTCCGTTTACCTGGTCATTTCTCTGGCCGATCATTTTGATTTCGATCGGCATCGGCTTTTTCCTGATGATGTTTTTTGGTAGGGTTTTTGGCCTCATCATCCCGGCAGCCATATTTTGCAGCTTGGGCATTGCTTTTTTCATAATATCGGTTCTGGCAAGCATAAGTTCTGCTGCATGGAGTCTGCTGTGGCCCCTGATAATCGTTTTTATAGGAGCAGCTCTGATGGTCATCTTCCTTAGACACTTGATAGTTTCTTCTTTTGGCAGGAAGATAGCCATGTATGAGAAACCCGGGACAGTTCTTGAGCCAGAAGATGGTGGAAAAGTTGAGATCGCTGATACTTCCATTCGCGGATTGGAGAAGGTCAGGTTGACCGTGAGCTACGGTGGAGGTGAACTTAAGGTCACTCCTGCTCATGGTCTTAATCGCATCTTTGACGGTTATTTACCGCAGTCGGAGGTTGAGTCCAGTAGAGATGACAGCAGAAGCAAATTCAGCTTGCGGATGAGGGGTGGGCTGCCGCCTTTTCTGCAAGGAGCAGAGAAGAGCAACTGGGAATTGAAGTTGACCGACCAGGTTGATCTGAATCTTGATTTCAAACTTGGAGCGTTAAAAGCTGATCTTGAGCTGGGTTCACTCATGATAAGGTCATTGAAATTTCATAGTGGAGCTTGTGAAGGTAATATAAAGTTCTCTTCGAGGAATCCTGTGCGGATGGAGTGTTTATCGGTCATAACAGGAGCATCAAACGTAAGATTATCAGGTCTGGCAAATGCAAATTTTGATAAAATGGAGCTGAAAGGTGGGATGGGAGAATATTACCTGGGCTTCAATGGTGAAGCCTTGCAGGGAGCGAACGTGGAGATTTCAAGGTGTTAGCAGCCCAATCTTAATATGAACAAGGAGCATTCTATATGAGGGTATCTGCTTTAATAATATCGGTTTTGATAGTTATCTTAGTTGTTGTTTCTCTGGTCTTCCTGATTGTTAATGCACCGGTAAATAAAGCTGTCAGTGAGGAGACAAAGAGCTTTGAAGTGCTGTATTCCAAATTTCCTGATGCCAGTAGATTAAGCGTGAAGGCCACCATTTCTTTTGGCTCGGTTCGGATCACTGAATCCGAAGATGAGGATTTAGCGCTGGCTGTGAATTTTAGATCATCTATAGAAAATCTTAAACCATACGTGCAGGCAGTCGAAGAAGGTGGAGAACTGATTGTGGAATATAACGCAGCTCAAGCTGTAGGCAAGATTTTTGGTGATGATCGTACGGTTACTCACGATATTGAGGTCGGGGGCCCGGGGATGCCCAAGAAGTTAAAGGTGGACTTCAGTGCAGGAGATATTAAGCTTTACTGTAGTAATTCCACCTTAATAAATACCAGCATCAATGGTGGTGTGGGGAATGTCATGGTCGATTTCAGCAGCCTGTCTGGTAAAGAGGGAAAGGTAAATGCGAAGATTGATCTTGGCATTGGGAAGGTGACCATTATCGTACCGCGCGATGCAGGTTTTAAATATGAGCTTGACTCTGGCATCGGCTTGGTTAATTTTGGCTCTAGGGATGAGGGCGGATTCAGCAATTCCATTGGTGGAATGAGTGACGATTATGCAGAGAATAGGCTTCAGATTGATCTAAAGGTGAATACTGGTATTGGCCAGGTATTGATGATTGAAAAGTGACTTATAAGGAGAGTTAAATGCGAGTGAAGATCAGTATATTAATCTGGGGACTGCTGATATTAGCAGCTGGTTTCATCTTTTTGCTGGGTAATCTTGGCTATATTGAAGTCAATGTGATTAGCTTATTTTTGAAGTACTGGCCAATATTGCTGATAGTCGTGGGACTTTCGATATTGTTTGATGCTCTGTTCATCTACAGGACTTCTGCGGGGCACCCAGATAAGCAGGCAGAGTCTTCTAATGAGGTTCAGGAGAAAAAGACAGGCGAAGAGAAGACTAAGCGACCATATCGTGGTGTTCCTTTTGCCGGAATTATTGTAACTGGTGTGGGCATTGCTTTTCTTGTGAGCAATTTTACGCGCCATGAGGTGCTGGTGCCAATAATATTGTTGTCAGTTGGATTGGCGTTTTTGATCAGGTTTCTGATGTCTGCTAGAGGATAGCCCGTTTCTTCGGTCTCCACTATTTTAGTGGAGCAATTTTTTGTTTAAATATTGCATTTTATACATATCATAGTTATAATATGCGAATTTATAAGGATGGACTATGATAGCATACATTGTTGGAGCTTCGGGTTATGCAGGTGCTGAGCTTTTCAGGATACTTATAAAGCACCGGCAGATTGAGAAGGTCCGAATATTTTCAGATACCCATGCAGGTATCTCGATTCGAGATCTGTATAACGATATTCGATTAGAGGGCGATGACATACGTTTTGAGAGCATGCCACCAGATAGCGTCTTTGGGGGATGCGATGTTTTATTTCTTGCTGTTCCAAATTCGACCGCCATGGGGATTGCTGAGAAAAATATCGGCAACGAGTGCGTGATCGTTGATTTAAGCGCAGACTTCAGGCTGCGCGATGTCACCGATTATGAAAAGCATTACGGCTATAAGCATGTTGTATCGAAGTTGCTGCCCGATTTCTATTACGGGCTTCCTGAATTAAACAGGGACGCGATCAAAAAATCTCGCCTGATCTCCAACCCGGGTTGTTATCCAACAAGCGCCATACTTGCGCTTGCTCCGCTTTTGTCCAATGAACAGCTCATTGATACTGATGTTATCTGTAATTCAATATCAGGGGTCTCCGGCGCAGGGAGAAAAGACAAAGGCTACAACCTGTTCTGCGAGACAAATGAAAACGTAATTGCCTATAGACCGTATGGGCATCCGCATTCGATCGAAATAATACAGAAGGTAGAAGATTTTGCCGGGGTGAAGATAAATCTTTCTTTCACGCCGCTGCTTGCGCCGGTAAATAGAGGCATAATCTCAACACTTTATGTAAAGCCAAAAGCAGAAGGCTTTTATGAAAAGATCATTAACAGATACGAGGTTTTTTATGCTGATGAACCTTTTGTTGAAATGGGCAAGCCAGGTGAGCGCGTTGATTTAAGAAGCGTCGTAGGCACGAATATATGCAAAATCAGTGCATTTTATTGTATGGATGAACATTATGTGAAGATATTTTCAGTAATCGACAATCTAATTAAGGGGGCTGCAGGTCAGGCAGTTCAGAACATGAATCTTGCCATGGGTTTTGATGAGACTGAAGGGTTAATGTGAGCAGAGGTATTTTTGAAGTCAGAGAGGATATCACGGTTTTAAAGCTTGGCGGCAGGCTGCTCGAGGATGATGATTTCATTTCCAAGCTCGCTCATACTGTTATTGACAGGATAAGGGAAGGAAGGAAGACCGTCCTTGTGCACGGTGGAGGCACAGCAATAACGCTTCTGGCGGAACGATTTGGGATTGAGAGCAGGTTTGTTAGTGGTCTTCGAGTTACTGATGAAAATATGATCGATCTATTGCTCATGCAGCTTGCCGGAGTGGAGAACAAACGGCTGGTATCGAAGCTGTGCAGTCTGGGAGTAGATGCTGTTGGGATCGGTGGAATAGATGGGCGTTGTTTAATAGCAAAGAAGATGTCGCCTGTGAATGGCGTTGATGTAGGTATGGTTGGTGAGCCCGTGAAATTTGAGCCCGGGCTCATAATGTCATTACTTAAAAGTGGGTTCACACCCATATTTTATGGTCTTGGAGTTAGCGAGCGCGATGAGATATTGAACATAAATGCTGATCAATCAGCTGTGGCACTTGCGATTGGCATAGGTGCTGATCATCTGATTTTTTGTAGCGATGTGGATGGTGTGCTGGACGCAAACGATAATGTCATCAGCACAGTAGGGAACTTATTTTTGAAGCGTGGGCTGGATGATGGAAGCATAGGAAGTAACATGAGGGTAAAGATCGAAGCCGGGCTTCAATTTTTTGATAAGATGAGGACTTATGCGTGGATTGTCAGCCGGAAGGGTGCGATTCAGGTACTTAAAGGCGAAAAAAAATCGATCGTGGGCACAAGGGTAGGTGATTTTTAAATTGAAATCAAACCAGTTGATGCAGACATATAAAAGAAAACCACCGATAATTAAATCAGGTTGTGGATGTTATCTGTACGATGAGAGTGAAAATGAATACCTGGATATGATTGGAGGATATGGGTGCTGCGTAGTCGGGCACTGTAATCAGTACATTTCGGGAGCGATTTCAAGGCAGGCCAGCATTTTAATACAGCCATCCAATGTTTTTTACAGTGATATTTCCATTGAGCTATCAAAAAAGTTATCCGATCTTTTCGGTGGAGGTAAGGTCTTTCTCACCAATAGCGGTACGGAGGCAAATGAGGCAGCCATTAAACTTGCGCGGAAATATTTTCACGACAGGGGAGAGGCAAATAAAAATGTCGTGCTCAGTGCCAGTGGTTCCTTCCATGGAAGGACTTACGGAGCTCTGGCTGCAACTGGTCAACTTGACAAACAAAAGGCTTTTCACCCCATCCCCGGAGGGTTTAAATATTTTGATTTCGGTGACGTTGCTTCATTAAAAGAAAAGTTAATGCGGGATGTATGCGCTGTTATATTGGAGCCCATAATGGGGGAAGGAGGGGTTATCGTTCCCCCCCAGCAATTTTTGAAGGAGGTGAGGGAGCTGTGCAGCAGGAACGGTACGCTGCTGATACTGGATGAAGTTCAGACCGGGATGGGAAGGATTGGAGTAATGTTCGCTCATCAGAAATATGGGATCAGGCCCGATATCATGACTCTGGCGAAAGGGCTTGGTGGGGGCTTTCCGGTTGGTGCGATGATGGCTATTGAAGAAGTAGCCGCGAGCTTCGATGTTGGGAGCCACGGATCTACATTCGGAGGGAACGCTCTTGCGTGCGCCGCTTCACTTGCCCTCGTCGATTTATTGGAGAGGGAAGGATTGCTTGAGAAGGTGAAGTCGATGGGAATCTTCTTCAAGAAAAGGCTTGATGAGTTGAAAAACGCATATCCTGTTATCGTAAAGGAGGTTCGTGGGGATGGACTGATGGTGGCGGTGGAGTTCGAGTTCGCGATTACATCGCCGCTTGCCCAGTTCGCACTGGAAAGAGGGATAATTCTCAATGATCTCACTCCAACGGTTATAAGGTTTTTGCCACCTTACGTAATAACCAAGGAGATGATAAACAGGACGGTTAGAATTATTAGTGATTATCTGAAACTGAATTATTCGGAGGCAGGTAGTGAGGAGGAAAGAGAGGTTAGCTTTAATTAAAAAAATTGTCGAGGATGCTGGAATAAAACGGCAGGGTGATCTGGTAGATATACTATCAAAGAGGGGGATCGAGGTTACCCAGGCGACGATCTCAAGGGATATAAATGCCCTGGGCTTGACCAAGATGCGCGACGAAAGCGGCAATTCGAAATATTCAAAACCTGAGCTGGAAGACATCACCATCAGGTTGAGTCGGTTGAAAAAAAGAATTAGCGATTCATATATATCAGGAGAACCCGTCGGAAACCTGATTGTACTGCATACGACTCCAGGGAATGCACAGAGCATAGCTGCAGCTATCGATGCCGTCGGTTTTGAGGAGATTGCTGGGACGATTGCTGGAGACGACACGATTTTGATAATAGCGCGCAGCCAGGAAGATGCAGCAAATTTAATAAGTAGGATCACCGGTTTGGAGGAAAAAAATGAGTGATATTGTAGTATTGGCTTATTCGGGCGGGCTTGACACGACAATTGCGATTAGCTGGCTAAAGGAGAGATATGGCATGGACGTCATTGCTATGGTTGCGGACGTTGGCCAGAACGAAGACTTAAGTGAGATTAGCTTGCGAGCTAAGCAGAACGGCGCCATTGAGTCACCAATAGTTGATTTAAAATCTGAGCTGGTAAATGATTTCATTGCCCCCTGCATAAAGACAAACGCAAAGTATGAGGGTAAGTATCCTCTTGTAAGTGCCATCTCAAGGCCACTGATAGCAAAAAAGCTCGTTGGGTTGGCAAAGATGAATGGAGCAAAGGTCGTGGCGCACGGCTGTACAGCCAAGGGTAATGACCAGATCAGGTTTGATGTGTCGATAATGCTCCTTGCTCCTGAGTTAAAGATAGTTGCTCCGGCCAGGGAATGGAATATGAGTAGAGAGGAGGAGATCGATTACGCAGTCTCCAGGGGTCTTTCGCTGCCAATAACGAAGGATAAGCCTTACAGTATTGACGAGAATATCTGGGGAAGAAGCATAGAGTGTGGAGTGTTGGAAGATCCGTGGGTTGAACCGCCGCAGGAGATATTTTCGCTCTCTCAGAAGAAGAGCAGAAAGGAGCATGACTATATCGAGCTGGAGTTTGAGTCAGGTCTTCCTGTTAAGGTTGATGGAAATTACATGGATCTTGCCGGGATAATAAGGGTATGCAATGAGAAAGCTGGGCCTTATGGCATTGGCAGGATAGACATGATAGAGGACAGGGTAGTTGGCATAAAATCGAGGGAGATATATGAATGTCCAGCTTCCACTGTTATTTTGGCAGCGCATGCTGAGCTTGAAACGCTCGTCCTCCCAAAGGAGGTTCTTGATTATAAGGCGGGCGTGGACAGGCTGTATGCTGATCTTGTTTATAGCGGCAAGTGGTTTTCTCCGCTTAAAAGTGCGCTTGATGCTTTTATCGAGAACACACAGCAGCGGGTGAGTGGAGATGTGATAATTAAGTTACAGGATAATTCGATGATGGTTGTGGGGCGAAGATCTCCGTACTCCATTTTTGATATGGATCTTGCGACTTACAAGCACAATTATCAGTTTTTTGATTCCAGCTCGGAGGGTTTCATAAATCTATTTGGGCTTCAGATGCGGCAGTGGTCCAAGCTAGGTGGCGCGAGAGATGAATAGAATGTGGGGTGGGCGATTCAACGCTGATTTGAAGGATAATATCTTAGCTTTCACCGAATCGTTGAGCCTTGACTACAAACTTCTTCATGCTGATGTCGTCGGTTCGATTGCGCATTGCCGTGAGCTGAGGCGCATCGGAGTGATGAGTGCTGAGGAGCTTTCTACGGTAATTGAATGCCTTAAGAAGATAGATGAGGAGGCAGCCGGTAAGGACATCACGGTGGAATCAAAAGATGAGGATATTCATTCTTACGTGGAACGGAAGTTGTCGCAGCTGTGCGGTGAGGTTGCATTTAAGGTCCATACGGCTAGAAGCAGAAACGACCAGGTCTCGCTGGATATGCGGATATACTTAAAAGATGAGATAGTCTTTATCCTGGAACTGTTGTTGAGTGCTTATGAAAACTTGCTTGACGTTTGCAAGAGAGAGTTTGGGAAGATTTTTATAGAGCGCACACATATGCAGCATGCTCAGCCATCGCTTTTGTCGCATCATCTTCTGGCGTACTGTGAAATGTTCAAGCGTGATTTTGAGGTGGGCATCTTTGCATTTGAATCCTGTGATGAGATGCCGCTGGGCTCTGGTGCGTGCGTAGGCATTAACTATCCCGTTGATAGGAAGAGGATAGCAGAGGACTTGAACTTCAGGAAGATAACCGGTAATAGTGCCGATGCGGTATCGAACAGGGATTTCATCATAAATGCAATCTATTTCTGTGCGTGCATAATGGTTCACCTGAGCAGGTTCTGTGAAGAGATAATCTGCTGGTCCAGTCCCGATATGGGGTTTGTAGAGATTCCTTTGAATTTTACGACGGGTTCGAGCATCATGCCGCAGAAGAAAAATCCCGATATGTTTGAGTTGATCAGAGGAAGGTCAGCGATCTTGATCTCCAATCTCGTCGCCATGCTTGCTCTGATGAAGGGGCAACCTCTTTCCTACAACCGTGATATGCAGGAAGATAAAAGAGTTTTATTTGAGAGTGTTGATATCGCAAGAAGTGCGCTTGAGGTTTTTAGCGAAGCGGTGAGCGCGCTCAGGTTTAAAGAATACAACCCTGCGGGAAAAGACGATCGTGACTTTATTTTCGCAACCGATGTTGCGGATTATCTTGTGAAAAATGGCATTCCATTCAGAAAAGCACATGAGATCGTTGGCAGGATCGTATTGTGGTGTGAAGAAAATGATGCTTCGATATCCAGTTTGGGTATAAACAAACTCAGGGAATTCAGTCCCATTTTCAACGAGGATGTCTTTTTGCTATTTGACTTCAACAAGAGCATTGATGACAAGGACGTGGACGGGGGCACATCACATGGTAAGGTCAAGGAGAAGATGGAAGAGTGCGCTCTTGAACTCGTTTTATTGAGAGAAAAGGTGAAAGAATTGTCATACAGACGGGCGGGCAGTTAAATGGAGATAAGAAAAGCAAAGTTAAAAGATTCGAGTATGATTCACGAACTTGCTAATTCCTATGCATCAAAAGGTAAGATGCTGCCGCGTTCGTTGAGCTCAATCTATGAAAACATACGCGATTTCTTCGTATGCGAAAACGGCGAGACGATAGCCGGATGTGTGGCGCTTCATGTTTGCTGGCAGGATCTTGCTGAGATTAAAACCCTTGCGGTAAAGCCTGACTTCATAGGTATGGGAATAGGCAAGAAGCTGGTCCAGAGTTGTCTTGACGAAGCGTTCAGTCTGGATATCAACAAAGTGTTCTGTCTGACTTTTATCCCGGAGTTCTTCGAATCCTTCGGTTTTAAAAAGATAAATAAGGATAAGTTACCCAAGAAGATCTGGAGTGACTGTGTGAACTGCCCTAAGTTTCCGAATTGTGGTGAGGTTGCCCTGATTTACGGGGTCAAAAAATCAAATCGGAACTCTGTTTAGATCTATCTTTTAAAAGCATTGACTGCCAGAGCATCTATGGTATTTTTTCATATAATTTTTAAAAAGGTGAACCTATGGTAAGCGATGTCTATTTTTCTGACATGAGAACGAAGAGTGGGTTAAGCTTGATCGATAAGGTTGCTGGGTTGTTTAAGGTTGCAAACTTTGATTCTTTGATAAAAAAAGGTGACTTTGTAGCTCTAAAGCTTCATATAGGGGAGCCTGGTAATCTTGCTTTTTTACCACCGCCTATCATACGCAAGGTTGTTGAACTTGTTAATGAATGTGGTGGGAAGCCGTTCATAACCGATGCGAATACGCTATATGCTGGATTGAGAGGAAATGCCATAGATCATATTACATCTGCATATCTGAACGGTTTCACGATGGAGACGGTTGGTGCTCCGTTCATTGTAGCCGATGGCTTAAGTGGGAGAGATCATCAAGTCGTTAAATTAGATGGGATAAGGCTTAAAGAGGCATATATTGGCTCAGCTATTGTTGAGGCAGATGTCCTTATATCGCTTGCGCATGTCAAACTGCATGGTGCAGTCGGTATGGGTGGAGCTTTTAAGAACGTTGGAATGGGAGCAGCCTCAAGAGCCGGAAAGAGAGTTCAGCACGCTGAATTTAAACCTGTGGTTATTCAGGATTCATGCACTGGATGTAAGAGGTGCATTAGGTGGTGTCCTGCGAACGCGATTTCGATTAATTCTGACAGAAAAGCTTATATCAACAGTGAACTCTGCATAGGGTGCGCGGAGTGCCTGATATCATGTAACTTTAAGGCAATTGAGAGCAGATGGAGTGATGGGGAAGAGGGCAGTCTTCATGAGAGAATAGCAGAATATACCAAAGCGGTCCTTTCAACGAAAATGGGCAGGTCGGGGTTCATAAATTTCCTGATCAATATCTCTCCAGATTGCGACTGCTGTAATTTTAACGATGCACCGATAGTGGGTAATATTGGATTTCTGGCATCCACCGATCCCGTGGCAATAGACTGGGCTTCAGCAGACCTGATAAACGCTGCAGAACCGCTTGCTAATTCCAGGGCTTCAGATTTCATGGGTGCTACTGATAAGGTCGAGGCGCTTACAGGCTCAGATTGGCAGATCACGTTTATCCATGCTGAGAAATTGGGAATTGGCACTCGAAAATATAACCTTGTTAAAATAAAATAGGTTACAGCTGTTCTTTCTCGTATGGTTTGCCGCCGGCAGCAGGCCCTATCGCTTTACCGACGAATCCTGCCAGTACAAGTATTGTCAGTATGTAGGGTAGGGATAAGAAGATCTCGCGCGGCAGCTTTGCCTCGGGGAATACCACCTGCATCGTCAGTTGAATGGCGTCTGTAAAGCCGAAGAAGAGCGCAGCCAGAAATACGCTCCATGGTCTCCATTTACCGAAGATCAGGGCAGCAATTGCAATCCATCCCCTGCCGGCCGACATGTTTTCCTGAAATTTCGAGAGCTGTACTATGGAGAGATATGCTCCTGAGAGTCCTGCCAGCGCACCGCTTATGAGCACTGCGATGTACCTTGTTAAATAGACGTTGATACCGAGCGTGTCTGCTGTCCGCGGGTCCTCCCCGCATGCACGAATGCGCATGCCCAGCGGTGTCTTGTACAGAAAAAGATACATCAGCACTGGGAGAAGATATGCGAAATAGACGAGGATTGTCTGTTTGTTTAAGAGCACTCCAAGTACCGGTATCTTCTCAATAAACGGGATGTTTATCCTGGGAAGTGTAGTCACGTCGGGGGTATTCCCGCCGTGCTTGAAGATCAGTTGGAGGATAAAACCTGTCCCTCCTACGGAGGCCACAATCAGTGCCAGCCCACTTATTATCTGATCACCGCGCCAGGTTATGGTCACGAATGCGTGCGCAAGTGCCATTAAAACGCCAATTGTTATCGATGATAGAAGACCGATGTAGGGGCTTCCGGTGAAATACGAGCCCAGTGCAGCAGCGCAGGCACCCGCAAGCATCATGCCTTCAAGCGCGAGGTTTATAACTCCTGAGCGTTCGGATATTAGCCCAGCAAATACGGCTATTATGAGCGGTGTCGATAGGCTTATCGTTGTGGCAAGCAGCGCTTCACTGAATATATTTTGCATCTCACTTCACTCTTTTCTTTTTCTTATAATTTTTCTGAGCACGGTTATGAATATGAGTTGGCCGGCAATGAAGAATAAAATAACCCCCTGATAAAGCGTCATGAGCTGACGCGGTATCTCTAAAAATATCTGCATCTCTGATGAACCTGTGCGCATCGCGCCGAAGAACAGAGCAGAGAAGAATGTTGCGAACGGGTTTAAGAGCGCGACCAGTGAAACGGAGATGCCGTCAAAGCCGTAACCAGGTGAAAACTGGTCAAAAAAGCGGTGGTGAAGTCCCATGACCTCAACAGAACCCGCGATCCCGGCCAGAGCACCGCTTATCATTATCGCTATGATGACGTTTTTCCTGATGCTTATGCCGGAGTAAGCTGCCGCGGTCGGATTGAAGCCAACCGCCCTGATTTCATATCCGAGGACAGTCCTGCGCAGTATGAAGTCCATCAGGAAAATAAGTCCTATGACGATGAATATTCCGGCATGTAACCTGGTATCGGGTACTATCACCGGAAGTTCCGCAGACTTGTTGATTAAAGGAGTTGCAGGTACCACTCCGGGAGCCTTGAATACTTTCACCACCAGGTAGTGCGTTAAAAAAAAGGCAGGATAGTTAAGCATGAGGGTGCTCAATATCTCGTTAACGCCGCGGTATGCTTTCAGCCAGCCAGCAATGCCAGCGTACAGAGCACCGAATAAGGCACCGGTCAGGAGAAGCACGATCTGGTGTATTCCCGGGGGCAACTTGATCAGGTAGCCGACTAGGGCTGCTGCCATTGCCCCGATGGTGAGTTGGCCCTCAGTACCGATGTTGAAAACACCGCATCTGTAGGCAAACAAAAAAGCGAGGCCGGCGATTGTCAGCGGTATGGCTTTTGTTATGGTCTCCATCAGGTTGAAGGCATTGCCAAATGCTCCCCGAATGAAAAGTGAGTATGCCTGGATGGGATTATGGCCTATCATGAGGATGAACAAGGCACCAAAGGCAAAAGCAAGGATGACAGCGATTACGAGAACGATTATCGGAGTGGTCTCAAGCCACTCTCTAAAACTGAAGCTGCTTCTGGGTAGATCTTTATGCAACACTGTTTTCCTTTCCACGAAGCATTAGAAGTCCAATCTCGAGTTCGTTTGTCCTGTCGGCATCCAATATCTCAACGATCTCACCCCGGTATATCACCGCGATCCTGGTGCAGATCAACAGTACCTCTTCGATTGATAGTGAAAATAACAGCACTCCTCTGCACTCGTCCCTTGCTTTGATCAGTTCGCTGTGCACAAAATCGGTCGCACCAATATCAAGTCCTCTGGTGGGCTGGCTTGCAATTATCAACCTGGTGTCACGGCTGATCTCACGCGCAAGGATGACTTTTTGCTGGTTTCCACCTGAGAGGTTTTTAGCGATCAGTTTTGCATCTGGAGGTCTGATATCGTATTCCTCTATGAGCTTGCCTGTGTGTTCATCTATGTTGTTTGGATCGAGCAGTCCGTTTCTGGAGAACGGCTTGCTGTGATGCTGTCCCAGGAAGCTGTTTTCTTCGACGCTAAAACCAAGCACGAGGCCCTCTTTCTGACGATCCTCGGGTATGTATCCTATGCCCAGGTCTCGCAGCGACCTGTTTTTCAGGTTTGTTATATCCTTTCCATCCAGGAAGATCTTTCCGGAGGACTCGGGAAAGATGCCAGCCAGAGCCAATGCGAGCTCCGTCTGTCCGTTGCCTGCTACTCCTATGATTCCAAATATCTCTCCCTCTCTTACTTCAAAAGATATGTTCTTGAAGATGATCTTTCCAAATCTATCTTTTCCCCAGAGGTTCTGTACCTGCAGGATTGGTTTGCCCACCACGACCGACGGTTTGTACGGCCTGAACAGCACCTCCCTGCCCACCATCATGTTTGCGAGGAGCTGTTCGTTTGCATCTTTACTTGGCAGCGTGCCGATCACTTTTCCATTGCGCAGCACAGTGATCTCATCTGAGATCTCAAGGACCTCTTCAAGTTTATGCGAAATGAAGATTATCGTCTTACCCTGACCCTGCAGCACTTTCAATATCTCAAAGAACTCCTTTATCTCCTGTGGTGTTAAGAGCGAGGTTGGCTCATCAAGGATCAGGATCTCCGCATCCCTGTACAGCGCTTTCAGGATTTCGACGCGCTGTTGAACGCTGACGGGCAGGGTAGAGACAAGAGCTTTTGGGTCAACCTCAAGCCCATATCTTTCCGATAGCTCCTTAACGCGTTTTTCTTCTTTCTTTTCGTCGACGAAAATTAAGCCTCTCCTCGTCTCGGTTCCGAGCGCAATGTTCTGAGTAACCGTGAATATAGAGATTAGCTTGAAGTGCTGATGTATCATGCCTATGCCTTTTTTTATGGCATCGGAGGGATTTTTGATTGTAACTGGTTCGTCGTTTATCAAAATAGTACCAACGTCAGGATTATAGAGCCCATAGAGGATGTTCATGAGGGTCGTCTTGCCGGCACCGTTTTCTCCTATTATGGCATGGATTAATCCCTTTTTGACGGAGATGCTGATTGAATCATTTGCAGTTACGTTTCCAAATTTTTTGGTGATCTGCTGCATTTCAAGGATTGGCGTCAATGCATACTCCATCCGTTACGAACTTTAAATAAAAGGCAGTGAATGATTGGATATAATTATATAAAAATGAAAATGATTTTGTAAATAAAAATGAAAAAGGGCCTGTCGCCAGGCCCTTCGTTGTTCGTAAGTTAGAGCTGTGGTGCTTGGAACTTCTCCAGATCAGCGAGCGTTGTTGGCACTACAAGGGTTCCATCGATCATCATCTGCTTTGCTTTTTCCACCTTATCGATGATCTCCTGAGTGAAGACGTCTTTTAGATCTGGTGTAATTGTGTAGCCTACGCCATCCTCTTTTATGCTAAGGACATGGATTCCGCTCTTGAAGGTTCCTTCTGCAACATCCTTTATTGCTGTGAACGATGCCACCTCCACGTGTTTTATCATCGAGGCGACGACGAAGCCAGGTGCTGCATTCTTCTGGTCGGTGTCAACGCCTATTGCGAAAAAGTTCTTCTCCTTGGCTGCCTCAAATACCCCGAGTCCGCTTTCGCCAGCAGCATGATAGATTACATCTGCCTTGTTGTTGAACTCAGAGATACCGACCTCTTTGCCCTTGCCAGCATCGACGAACGAACCGGTGTATGCGGAAAGCACTTTGACTTCGGGATCAACTGTCATGACCCCTGCCTTGTAGCCCGCCTCGAACTTCTCAATTAGCGGAACTTCCATCCCTCCAACGAAGCCAACTATCTTTTCAGGGTTGATCTTGTCGTTTCCAGTGATCGAAGTGAGATATGCTGCAAGCATGCCAACGAGATATGAGCCCTGCTCTTCGGTGAATACAAAGGAAGCAACGTTAGGCTGATCCACGACTGAGTCGATTATCGCAAATTTTATGTCGGGATACTGCTGTGCCATGTTGTTTATAGCATCAGTTAAAAGAAAACCAACTCCAACTATAATGTCAAATTTTTGCTCAGCGATTTTACGAATGTTAGCCTCGTAGTCAGCCTGCTCACGGCTTTCAACCAGGAGGACCTCAGCTCCGAGTTCCTTCTCTGCTTTTTTGAATCCGTCCCAGCCGAGGTCGTTAAAACCCTTGTTTTCCTCGCTTCCGGACAATCCACCGACGTCAGTGAGCATAGCTGCCTTAATTTTTGCTGCTGCCGTTGTTTCTGTAGCAGCAGATGTCTCCTCCGTTGCGGTTGTGGTCTCCTCTGTGGCCGCTGTCGTTTCTGCTGCCGGCTTGCAGCTAGCGAACGCCAGGCTTACGCCAAATGCGAAAGCCAGGATCAAGAACAGCAAGAATGCTTTTTTCATGTAACGCACCTCCGTATTATTTTTATTTCAATAGTATTATATCGCTTAATTGACCTCCTTTCCTTTTTATATTTTAACTCTTTTCATAATTTTCTCACATTTTGCGATGACTTCGTGGGAGTCAAACTTCGTGAAATTCTTATTTGCAAGCAGCTGTTCGCCGTCTATGAAGACGTCGCTCACATCATAACCCGTGCCAGAGTTAATTAAGTTGGATAGCAATCTTTCGCCGTCGATAAGATGGAGTGCAGGGTAGTCGATGATTGTTATGTCCGCTCTTAAACCTGCCCTGATAGCGCCTATTTCGTCCTTCATCCCGATGGCCTTTGCACCGTTTTTTGTGATTGCATGATAGGCATAGATTGTGGGGAAAGCATCTGCGCGCATTGAGCCGACTTTTTGTAACATGGAAGCTGACCTTACCTCGCGAAGCATGTCGTAGTTACCGTTACTTGCAGCGCCATCACAGCCTATAGCCACATTGATACCCCGGTCGATCATCCTGGTCACGGGTGATATCCCGTCGGTGAGCTTCATATTGCTGTTTGGACAGTGAACCACGCTCGTATCGCTGCTTGCTAACAAGTCGATCTCCAGGTCACAGAGCCAGATCACGTGAACCAGCTCGGTTTTATTACCTAACAGCCCAAATTTATGGAGCGCCTCGATTTCCCCACAGCCGTATCTTCTGTAAATCTCCTTTGTTTGCAGCAGGCCCTCACATGCATGGGCATGTATTCCTGTGCCAAGGTTTTTTGCAAGCTTGCAGGACTGGCGCATCAGCTCTGCTGTGCATGCTGGCAGTCCTACTGGTGCGACCACGACTTTTAACCTGCCTGACCCAGCAGAGTTCCACCTGTCAAACAGGAGCTTTGTTTTTTCAAGGCACTCGTCGGTGGTTGCCACAGGTGTGTTCTCACCCTCTTTGTGATCACCGATTGCTAGCCCAAGGTTAGCGCGCAACCCGCTGTCAAGGATCGCCTGTACAACCAGGTCGTAGTTATCATTCTTCTCCGTGAGCATCTCGGATACTGTTGTCGTACCTGTTCTTATGGCCTCAAGGCATCCAAGCAAGGTGCTATAGTACGAAGCCTCATCGTCCAGGTGATAAGTCCATATCTTCTCAAGCCATAGAGTGAGCGGCAGGTCATCGAGCAGTCCCCTTGCGAAGGTCTGTGTGAGGTGCGTGTGCGCATCTATGAAGCCCGGAAGCGCTATCCTCCCGTTATAGTCGTGAACCTGTTCTGATGGTTTGGGTTGGAGATTATCGGTGACCTCTTTTATTAATCCATCATCGATGCGGATGTCCGTGAACTGAAACTGCTCGGTCTGCTCGTTAAATGTTCTCAGGTTTTTTAAGATCATCTATTCATCTTTTTCCAGTAAAGTGGCACTTTCGCATGCTATTTTAATGGCCAGCTCGAGCGGTTTTTCCAGCGTCTTCCTATCCTCTGCTTCGCTGCTTGTGGCCAGGTTTCCCGCAACTACGAGGATCGTCCCGGCTTTAACCTTTCTGTAGTTTGCGACGACGAAAAGCGCCGATGACTCGTTTTCCACCGCAAGCACCCCCATTTCAGTCCACCATTTTATCCTTGATGACCAGTTCCCGTGAGCAAGCGGTGATTCAATATAGAAGGCATCGTGTGATCTTATCACGCCAAGCCTGAAATCCGCGCCAAGCACTTTGGCGGAGGCTATAAGCGTGCTTGTAACGAAGTGATCGGCAACCGCAGGGTATTCTATGGGGACGTATTCTGTGGATGTGCCATCGCCTCTAACTGCGGCAGTTGCAATGATGATATCACCTGGCTTCATTTCGGGTTGAAGTGCACCGCATGTACCAACCCTTATGAAATTCTGCGCGCCGACATTAGCAAGCTCTTCAAGGACTATTGATGCAGAAGGACATCCGATCCCTGTTGAGGTGCACGAGATCTTCACTCCTTTATATTCACCGGTGTACGTAACAAATTCCCTGTTTGTGGCTATGTGTTTTGCCTCGTCAAAAAAGCTGGCGATGAACTGAACCCTACCGGGGTCACCGGGCAAAAGGACTGTTTTGCCGACATCTCCTGGCATAAGCTGGATATGATGCTGAGGTTTCAATTTGTGCTCTCTGGAAAAGAAAGGTGTAAGAGAAAAATATATGACATAAAATTAAATTACTACATTTTAAGTGGATATTCAATCGTAATAAAAAGTTGGAATTGTGTGTTGAGTCATCTGTGAGGACGATATATGTTAAGCATTGATGAGATCAGGGCTATGCCCAAAGTTGAATTACACCGCCATCTTGAAGGTTCAATACGACCCACGACGCTTCTTGAACTTGCACGCGAAAACGATATTGAATTGCCAGCTGAAAACATAGGTGAACTCATGCCATATGTAAGCCACACTGATGATGATATGAGCTTGCTTGATTATCTTTTGAAGTTTGACGTCGTGATGAAGCCCATTAAGAAACCAGAGGATCTTGAGAGGATAACGTGGGAGGCTGTTGAGGATGCAGTTAATGACAATATTATTTATCTGGAGCTGCGCTTCAGCCCGGAGTTCATTAAAGAGAAAACTCAAATTCCAGTATCTTCTGCTGCAAGGACGATCACCAGATCCTCTGCTGAAGCCTCGAAGTTTTTCACTGTGCCCGTCACCATTACTCTGATTTCGACCCGTGAAATCGGTCTTGAGTCTTCACTTCGAACGATAAAGGAGGCAACTTCACTTTCCATTTATGGCGTCACCGGGTTCGATATAGCCGGAGATGAGGTTCATTTTCCGGTGGGCATTTTTAAGCAGGCGATTATTGATGCACGTGCAAGCGGACTTGGCGTTACCGTGCACGCCGGTGAGGCAGGTTCAGGAAGAGAGGTTGAGCTCGCACTTGGCTATGGGGCACAGAGGATTGGGCACGGCGTGAACGCCGCAAACGACAAGACTGTGCTTGAAGCCATCAAGGAGCATGATGCGCTGATCGAGGTGTGCCTTACGACTAACCTCCACGTGGGAGCGATTAAGAGCTACGTAGAGCACCCGGCAAGGAAATTTTTTGACAGCGGCATAAAGATTGCTTTTTGTGCTGATGACCCGCAGATGTCGTGCATCACTCTTTCTAATGAGTTGTGGTTCGCCGCAAAGTACCTTGATTTTACCAGAGATGAGATTCTTCTGACTCAATTGATGGGGGTGGACAAAGCTTTTGTTGGTGCTAACGCGAAACGCCATCTGCGGAGAATGCTTGGAAAAGGATTTAAAAATAATTGAAATATAAATATATATATGTATAATTAAGTAAATGGTTAACGGATTAATTAAAAGTCTTCCTCTTAATGAGCGGCCCAGGGAGAGGCTGATGCAATATGGGTCAGGTAGTCTGTCAGATTCCCAGTTGTTGTCCATAATTATCTCTTCGGGTAACTTTTATAACGGGTCAGATGTCATAAAAATATCCGTGGACCTGCTCAACAAGTTTTCTGATCTAAAAGGCATTGACCTTGCCTCGATAAGCGAGCTCTGCTCCGTGAACGGAATCGGATTTGCAAAGGCAACGCGGATAAAGGCAGCAATAGAGCTTGGAAAGCGCTTCATCGCGCATTCAAATGGAAATATTAAAAAATTCAGGAGCTGTGAAGATGTTGCCGGCTACTACATTCCAATCATGGAAAACTTAAAGAGGGAGCAGTTCAGGACTATCTTGCTGGATAGCAAAAACAAATTTCTCAAAGAAGAGATGATCTCCGAGGGGTCGCTTAACATGTCGGTCGTTCATCCGCGCGAGGTGTACGTTGGTGCAATAAGAGAGTCCGCCACATCCATAATATTTATTCATAACCATCCAAGCGGAGATCCGACACCGTCTGAAGAGGATGTCAGGATAACGGAGCGACTGGTCAGAGCAGGCAATATCATAGGCATAAAAGCACTGGATCATCTGATCATAGGTAGTGGCAGTTTCTTCAGCTTCTCTGATAGAGGCCTTATTTAGCTCTTTGTCCGTCTTTAGTATATAATTTAAAACTTTAACAGCATCTTTATTTATAAAAAGTTTTGGAAGTTTTAATTGGCTGAACTGAGAAGAGATCCTGTTCATCGAAATTGGTCCATCATCTCCCCACGAAGGGCTAGGCGGCCAAATCATTTTAACGGGGAGAGGATGATTAAAGACCTTATATGTCCGTTTGACTATGGGCAAGAGGGCGTTACACCGATGGAAGTTTTTTCTATTCGCGAGGATGGAAGTAAATCTGATGAACCTGGCTGGAGGGTGAGGGTTGTACCAAACCTCTATTCAGCACTGCATTATCCAAGGGAGAAAGCATATCATGATCTCAGTTTTTACGAGATGGACGATTCGTTGGGCAACTGCGAAGTGATAGTGCATACTCCGGATCATGGTAAAAAGACCTCGGAATTCAGCCAAGATGAGATGGTTCTGGTGATTCGCACTTATATCAACAGGTTCATGGCACAGAGGGGTTATCCAGATTTGAAGTATACAACGATATTCTATAATCATGGGGAGAAGGCTGGCGCTTCGCTTGAGCATGAGCACAGTCAGCTTTATTCGATGTCGTTTATACCCCCAAAGGTTATAAGGGAATTAGATAATGCACGAACGTATTACGAGCAGAATGATAAATGTATTTTCTGTCAAATGCTGGAGGTGGAGATAAGAGATAGAAAAAGGATGGTATTTCGGAACGACCATTTTGTTGCGTTTTGCCCTTATGCCTCAATAAAACCGTTTGAGGTATGGATTTTGCCCACCCAACACTGTGCGGATTTTGATGAACAGCGCGAGGAAGAAATAACATCGCTTGCTGATGTGTTCATATCTGTTTTGAAAAATATTGCTGAAAAGTTGCACGATCCACCACTGAACTTCTATCTGCACAGTGCGCCGCACAATTTCTCGGACAAAGGTATATACCACTGGCATTTTGAGCTGTTCCCCAGGATTACGATGGTTGCTGGTTTTGAACTGGCTACTGGCACCATGATAAACGTGGTCTCCCCTGAAGAGGCAGCTAGGATGATTACTGGTTCCTGACTTATAAAGAGACTTAGGAGATTGTTAATGAACTGGGATGGTTTCGTTGACTCTGATGTCGAATTTTATTATTATTTGTTTGCTTTAGGGCCCATAGCTCAGCTGGTTAGAGCAGCGCACTCATAATGCGGAGGTCCCAGGTTCGAATCCTGGTGGGCCCACCAAAACTATGACTCTTTATATGAATGCTGTCCGGCTTTCGCGAAATAACGAACTTCACTGTGTTGTAAACAGCATTAATGTTATTATTTTCGAGCATGGAAAAATTGAGAGAAAATTAATTGAGTCTTAACCAGGATTTGATCTTAATTCAGAAGATGGATATTGAAATTGATCGGCTTGGCAATAATTTCAATAATTTAACTCAAAGGGAGCAGTTATCCGTCTTGCTGAGAGAGCAGGAGGAGGATCAGGCAGAGCTGGATAGGACTCAACAGGAGTTACATGATAGAAAGCAGAGGTCAAAGAAAGCGGAGGATCAAAGCTCAATTCTCGAGCAGAAGATTAAGAGAGAAGAGAACAGGCTTTACAGCGGTACCGTTTCAAACCCTAAGGAGTTAATGGGAATAAAATCGGAAACTGATGACCTCAAAAAGCAGGTTGACAGGCTGGACACGGAGATCCTTGAGCAGATGGAAGCGCTGGACATCTTAGGGGAAAAGGAGAGCAGCCTTCTGAGGGTTCTTGAAGAAAGAAAAGTTGAGATTGGTAAGCTGGAGTCTGAGATAATGCAGCTTGAATCAGATATCAGGTCTTCGATATTAAAGCTCCAAGAGGAAGTTTCAAATGCAAGAGGAAGGATCAGCGAAGACGTGCTGATTCTTTATGATAGGCTGAGGAAGGAGAAGGGTGGAAGGGTGGTCGCTACGATAAAGGATAGGGTATGTTCGGTATGCAATATGACCCTTCCTTTTGAAAAAATGGAAAAGATGAACGACAGGGAACAGTTTTACAGGTGTGAGTTTTGCAGAAGGATAATTGTAATTGAGTGATGAGAGCTATATTGCCTACATAGATGGTGGTTCAAGTGGTAATCCTGGAGAATCTGCAATTGGCGGTGTGATCATATTTCCTGATGGGAAAAAAGAGGTATATAGTCAGAAGATCGGGTATGCAACCAATAATTATGCCGAATATAGTTCACTGATAAATGCCCTTGGCAAGCTGATTTTAGCTGGAGCTAAGCACGTGGTAGTGAAGAGCGACAGTACGCTTCTGGTTTCGCAGGTTAGGGGAGAATTTAGAGTCAGGAACAAAGATTTAAAGAGGCTGCACTCGAAGGCGATATCGATGATTTCCAGCTTTGAGGAATTCAGGATCTACCACATCAACAGGGAAGAAAACAGAGAAGCTGACCGGTTGGTGAAGAAGGCGCTTACCCTTCACTAAAATCTGTCAACTTTTAAAAAATCGAGGGCGTCTAATCCAGGAATTTCAGCCATGTTAAATAAAGAAGAGATCAAGTCAATAATTCCGCACAGGGAACCGTTTCTATTCGTAGACGAAGTCATTGAAATGGTCCCTGAAGAAAGAATAAAAGCGGTTAAATACGTGAGTGAAAATGATTTTTACTTTCCAGGCCATTTCCCTGGTCTTCCAATCATGCCTGGTGTGATCATGATAGAGGCACTTGCGCAAGCTGGCGCCATTGCTCTGCTGTATCAAAAGAAAGATAAGATCGTACTTTTTGCAGGAATTGAAGGGGCTCGTTTCAAGAGTGTTGTAAAGCCTGGGGAAAGGCTTGAACTGAATGTCGAGATCATTGCAAAAAGAGGGTCTTACGGCAAAGCCAGTGCCAAGGCACTGGTCAATGGTGAGATAGCATGCCAGGCCGTAATATCGTTTTTTGTAGTTGATAAAAGCGAAGTAAAGTAATGAGCATGAAATATTGCGCCTTCCCGGGACAAGGTTCCCAGCAGTATGGTATGGGTGCAGACTTGTTGCGTTCCCTTCATTTCCAGCAGAGGTATATGAAAACGGCTACAAGGATACTCTCTTATGATCCACTTGAGGTTATCTGTGATGATAAGGGAGATGCATTGAACAGAACTCTCTATGCACAGCCAGCTCTATTCCTGGTGGAGGTGGCGGTATATATCGAAATTGTTTCAGCAAGGATGACTCCGGATTTGATGATCGGTCACTCAATGGGCGAGTACAGTGCCATCTTTTGTGCTGGGATGATCGATTTTGAGGAAGTGCTCTGGCTTGTAAAAAGAAGGGCTGAAGTCATGGAAGAGGAGAACCAGAAGAATCCTGGTGCAATGGCAGCAGTGATTGGGAACGACCTCGATCTGGCCCTTAAGATAATCTCCAGTAGCGGTCTTGACGTTTATCCTGCCAATTATAACTCCGCAGATCAGCTCGTGATAAGCGGCAGGAGAGATGATGTTGATAAGTTATTCGATGAGCTTACGCACAGTGGCTTCAGGTTCATAAGGTTAAAAGTCGGAGTAGCATCACACAGCCCGCTCATGGAGGAGCTATCGGTTGAGCTTGGCAGGGCGCTGAACTCGGTCAACTTCGTTGACCCCTCGATCAAAGTTCTATCGCTGACGACACTTGAGCTATTTACGAAGTCAAATGTGCGCAGCTTGTTGGAGGATCAGATAAAAAAGCCGATCCTCTTTTACCAGGGTATAAAGAAGCTCATTTCAACTGATGAAGAAGTCAGGTTTATTGAGGTGGGGCCATCAAATGTTCTGACCAGGTTGATTAACAGAATCTCGGGGCGCGATTTGTGCATTCCGGTCTCTGGCAATAAGGCCGCTGATGTGATCAATTTTTTTGAATGAACGGCATTGGATTTCCATTCCAGGAGGGTGAAAATAATGTTACTTAAGGATAAGATATGTCTTGTCACGGGAGGTTCGCGTGGAATAGGAGCAGCCATTGCGGGAGTTTTTGTTGAAAATGGAGCTCTTGTTGCTGTATGCGATGTATCGGATGAAGATATGGCCGCAAAGTCAGGCGAATTGGCTAACCCGAGGTTTTACAGGACTGATGTCTCAAACGAAGATGATGTTAAGGGACTTTTCGATAAGATGATTACTGACTATGGTCGTGTCGATGTGCTGGTAAACAATGCGGGAATAAATCGTGATGGATTCTTGCTGCGCATGAGCGAGGAGGATTGGGATAAGGTCATCGATGTTAACCTAAAAGGCAGTTTTTTGTGTTCCAAACATGCCACAAGGCTGATGATAAGGCAGAATTCTGGTTCCATCATTAACATTTCAAGCGTTGTTGGCATTACCGGAAACGTCGGTCAGGCAAACTATTCGGCATCTAAGGCAGGCTTGATAGGTCTGACCAAGTCGCTGGCAAGGGAGTTCGCTTCGAGGAGCATCAGGGTTAATGCTATCGCACCCGGGTTCATAAAAACTGTGATGACCGAGCGAGTTCCGGATGAAATAAAAACGGGATATCTGGACAGGATTCCCTTAAAGCGTTTTGGTGAACCGCTGGAGGTCGCAAATGTAGTGCTTTTTCTGGCATCCGACCTATCTTCGTACGTCACCGGCCAGGTGATAATAGTTGATGGAGGGATGGCGGCGTGAGAAGAAAGCACGAAATAAGCAAATATCTAAACAGGGTTGTAGTAACTGGCATGGGTGTAATATCCTCAATTGGATATTCAAATGATGCATTTTTTGAGAATCTGCGAAAAGGGGTCTCAGGTGTCCGGAGGATCTCCCACTTTGACCCCGAAGGGTATGCTACGCAGATAGCGGCTGAGGTCAGGGATTTTGATCCAGTAAACTATATGGAGCTGAAGCAATTAAAAAGAATGGACAGGTTTTCCCAGCTTGCAGTTGCAGCAGCCAGTATCGCAATAGAGGACGCCTGCTTGAAGATCGATGGAAATGCAGACGATACAGGAGTTCTTGTAGCCAGCGGCGTTGGCGGCCTTTACACTGTCGAGGAGCAGAACAAAAGGCTTTTAGAACTGGGTCCTGGAAGGGTTAGTCCGCTTCTAATACCAATGATGATACCCAATATGGCCGCGGCACAGGTTTCCATTCAGTTTGGAGCGCGCGGTCCTGTTAACTCAGTGTGCACAGCTTGTGCCGCTGGCACACAGGCGATAGGGGATGCTTTTGAGGTGATACGACGCGGAGAGGCAACAGTAATGCTCTGCGGGGGAAGCGAGGCGTCGATAACTCCACTGGGCATAAGCGGCTTTGCTGCTATGAAAGCAATGTCTACCCGTAATGATGAACCACAGAGGGCAAGCCGGCCCTTTGATATCGAGCGTGATGGGTTTGTAATGGGTGAAGGAGCTGGAATCCTCGTGATTGAAGAAATAGGGTATGCTATTTCAAGAGGAGCAAAGATACTTGCTGAGGTCGTGGGTTACGGTTCTACAGGAGATGCTTACCATCTGACCGCACTGGAGAGCTCGGGCGTTAACGCCGCGAGGGCTATGCAAAATGCGATGATCGATGCTGGTGTGAGCAGCAACGAGATTGGTTACATAAATCCACACGGTACCTCGACGCCGCTGAATGATAAGGTGGAGACAAAAGCGATTAAGATAGTACTTGGGGAAGAAGCTTATGATGTTCCAATAAGTTCAACCAAGTCCATGACCGGGCACTGTTTGGGTGCTGCAGGAGCGATAGAGGCGGCGATATGCGTCGATGTCATACGCAGCGGTATCATTCCGCCCACTATTAACCTTGATGTGCCTGACCCACTTTGTGACCTTGATTATGTGCCAGGGGTCTCAAGGAAGAAAAACGTCGATGTCGCTATGTCTAACTCAATGGGATTTGGTGGGCACAATGCAACTATTATATTTAAGAGGTATGCTGATTGATTAAGTGCTCTAACTGCAAGATTGATCTGGATAAATCCAGCCTGGAAGCAAACTATTTTATGTGCCCCAACTGCGAGTTTCATTTTCCCATGCCTGCTTTGAACAGGATAGCGATGATAGCAGACGATAATGCCAGCATAAAGGAGATCGGCACAGGCCTTAGGAGCAGTGATCCACTAAAATTTGTGGACGTAAGGCCTTATCCAGAAAGGCTGCTTGAGGCGGTGGATCAGACCTCTCTGGAGGAGGCAATTGTTGTCGTGGAGTGTCAGGTGGGTGGGATGTTGTGCGTTTTAGCGGTCATGGATTTTGGGTTCATGGGGGGGAGCATGGGAGCTGTTGTCGGAGAGAAGTTCGTTTTAGCTACAGAACACAGCATCAAGAAAAATACCCCGCTAATCGTTTTTACTGCATCGGGTGGAGCGAGGATGCAGGAGGGGATTATATCGCTGATGCAGATGTCGAAGACGCTGATGGCAGTCCTTGACCTTTCAAGAAACCGAATCCCGTTTATAACCGTGCTAACTCACCCGACGACGGGTGGAGTGTATGCAAGTTTCGCAACTCAGGCTGACATAATTCTAAGCGAACCTGATATACTGGCCTGTTTTGCGGGTCCCAGGGTCATAAAACAGACGATCGGAAGGGATCTGCCCGAGGATTTTGGCACCCCCGACTTCTGTTTTGCCGCGGGGCACATCGATAAAGTGGTGAAAAGAAAAGATTTAAGATATAACCTTGTGGAAATATTAAGCTTATTCAGAGGAGCAATTGAGATTGGAAGAGGGAAAACAAGACCTTTACCAGAAGGAGATCGACAGGTTAGGGGAGGAATTGGCAGGATTAAAAAAATTACCGCTCTTGCCTGGCGTACACTTGGAAGGTTTTATAAAAAAATTATCGGACAGAATTAAGGACCTTGCTGATAGGAAACACAGGGCAGCGTGGCGGACGGTAAAGATCTCCCGTCACCCAAAAAGGCCGCAGATGCTGGACTATCTAAACCTGGTATTTGATAAATTTTATGAGTTAAGCGGGGACAGGAGGACGGGTGATGACAAAGCCATAGTTTGCGGTCTGGCTGCAATTGAAGGTGAGACCTGCGTTGTGATTGGTCATCAGAAAGGTCACGATACAAAAGAGCGAATATACAGGAATTTTGGGATGGCAAACCCATCAGGTTACCATAAAGCCATCAGGATTATGCAGTTGGCGGAAAAATTTGGTTTCCCGGTCATCACTTTTGTGGACACACCTGGTGCATTTCCCGCAGTGGAAGCAGAAGAGCAGAACCAGGGCTACGCGATTTCAAGCTGCATTTTAAAGATGCTCTCCGTAAAGGTTCCGACGGTTGCCTTTGTCATTGGAGAAGGAGGAAGCGGGGGTGCGCTTGCGCTTGCCTCTGCAGACAAGGTTTACGTTCTTGCGAATGCCACTTATTCTGTCATCTCACCTGAGGGTTGTGCCTCGATATTATGGAAGGATGCGAAGATGGCGCCACTGGCAGCCAATGCTTTAAAATTAACTGCACAGGACCTGTTTTCGCTTGGTGTTGTGGACGATATAATCCTTGAGCCCATAGGTGGAGCACAGAGGAATGTCCAAAAGATTGCAATGGATATGCGGGACAGAATACTATTCGTGATCAGGAAGTACAGATCGAGCGGTAAAGAATTTGATACGGAAGCAAGGAAGAACAGATACCTGTCTTATGGGCAGGATAAGATCATTGGTAAGGACTGATAAAGTCTGATCATGGCAAAGAAGGGTCTTGTGCACATTTATACGGGTGACGGGAAGGGCAAGACCACTGCAGCTATCGGTCTTTGCTTGAGAAGCCTTGCGTATGGCAACAAGGCTCTCGTAGTTCAGTTCTTGAAGGCAAGGGAAAAAGCGAGCGGCGAGATAGTGGCCCTCTCAGCCGCTTTTCCGAATGTTGAAATAAGAAGGTTCGGCAGCTGGATCACCCCTCAGACGAGTAAGGAGGAGGTGGAGAAGAGTCATAAGCCAAGGATCAGGGCGGGATTTAAGTTCGCGCGCAGCGCAGTTTCGAGCGGAGAATTTGATCTAGTTGTCCTGGATGAGCTTTGCGTCGCTGTTAAGTTCGGGCTTGTTACAGAAAGAGAGGTGCTTGATCTGATTTCCAGTAAAGCTGATAATACTGAGCTTGTTATTACCGGGAGATGGGCGACTGAAAAGTTAATCGATGCTGCGGATCTGGTCACCGAGATGGTTGAGATCAAGCATCCATTTAAAAGTGGGGTTGCAGCAAGAAAGGGTATTGAATATTAACCCATGGGCAAAGGCATTACAGGGGCGCTCCTCCGCAATGTATTAATTTTAGTAATCGCTATACTTTTAGCGGTAATTTTTTCGGCTTCGATTGGAGCCGCAAAGATATCCTTTTTTGATAGCGCAAAGATCATTCTTTCAAAGTTACCGTTTCTAAGCCGTGTTGAGGCGCTCTCGAGTTACAACCTCCGGGATTCCACGATAATTCTAAATATAAGGCTTCCCAGGATCGTCCTGTCCATAGTTGTGGGAATGGCACTTGCTACTGCGGGCGTGGTATTTCAGGGTATGTTCAAAAATCCGATGGCTGATCCTTACGTGATTGGGGTGTCCTCAGGTGCAGCACTTGGAGCCACTGTGTCCATAATACTGCGTCTTGGCACCGGGGTACTTGGTGCTTCATCAACGTCAGCTTTTGCTTTCATCGGGGCTATGTGTGCCACTGCCGTTGTCTATAGAGTTGCGAGGTTCAAAGGGAAGGTTGGTGTTTACAGTCTGCTTTTGTCGGGACTTGCCATAGGATCGCTTTTATCTGCCGGTACTTCATTTTTAATGTTAATTGGCGAACACGACTTAGGGAAAGTAATCTTCTGGATGCTCGGGTCGCTCTCAACATCGAGCTGGGAAAAGGTTGTTATCGCTGCTCCGCTAACAGTTTTCCTGTTTTTAGTATCGCTGTTCTTTTCAAGAGATCTTAACCTTTTTTTGATGGGCGAGGAGAGGGCGGCGCAGCTTGGATTGGATATTGAGCGAACAAAGGTTTTGCTCTTGATAATGGGTTCGTTCATCGCTTCTGTGGCAGTGTCGGTCTCCGGGTTGATAAGTTTCGTTGGACTTATCACTCCTCATCTTGTAAGGCTTATTACGGGGCCAAACCATAAGGTGCTGCTTCCGACATCGGCCCTGGCTGGAAGCCTGATCCTGCTCTTATCGGATACGCTAGCAAGGGTCGCAATTGCCCCGCGCGAACTGCCGGTTGGGGTGATAACAGCCATTCTGGGAGCTCCATTTTTCATATATCTTTTGAGAAGGAGATATGTATCGGGTTGAGCAGTGAGTATGCGATAAAAATCCAGGATCTTTATTTTGCATATAACGGAAATGAAATATTAAAGGGATTAAACCTGAATGTGCCTGCTGGTGAGCTTTTTGGGATAATAGGGCCAAACGGTTCCGGCAAATCAACAGTGTTAAAGATACTTACGCGGTTGCTGCGTTCTTACAGCGGCAGAGTTGAAATACTGGGGAGGTCCCTTGGCTCGTACAGGCGCGTGGAGCTGGCGCGCAGGGTTGCGATCGTTCCGCAGGAGTTCACACTTGACTTTGATTTCAGCGTTGAAGAAGTGATTGAGTTTGGCAGGAACCCTCACATGAAGCGATTTCAGACTCCCAGCAAGGACGATAGGCAGACGATCGAAGAAGCTATTGAAACCACCCATCTTGGTGACTTGCGCAGCAGACCGATAACTGCTTTAAGTGGTGGGGAAAAGCAGCGGGTGATACTGGCGCAGGCCCTGGCTCAGAAACCGGAGTTACTGCTTCTGGATGAACCAACCACCCATCTGGATGTTGCTTTTCAGATAGAGATAATGGAGATCATCAAACAGTTAAATACAAGGGATGACATCACAGTTCTTGCAGTGCTGCACGATCTAAACCTTGCATCCCAGTTTTTAAACTCGATTGCGCTTATGGAATCGGGCATGATAAGAGACTGCGGAAGAGTGGGTGAAGTTTTAACCAGGGAGAACATTGAGCGAGTGTTCGGAATAGACGTAAAGGTGTCCAGAAATCCGCACACGGGAAAGATCTGGGTCACTCCGCTCAGTGCAGGTTTTTTCCCGGGAAACAAAAAGAAGAATGTCAGGGTTCACCTGATCTGCGGCGGAGGCAGCGGCAGAGATCTGATGATAGACATGTACGGATATGGGTTTTCGCTTTCCGTCGGCGTCCTGAATGCCCTGGACAGCGATTTTGAAACCGCAACAGACTTGGGCATACCGGTAGTCGATGAGGAACCGTTTTCTCCGATTTCCGACGAGAAGTATGCTTGCAACCTCAAGATGATCGATCGTGCCGATGTTGTTCTGCTTGCGGATGTCATCTTTGGGCCTGGAAATTTGAAGAATTTGCAGTCGGTTCTTACGGCAGCCAGGAGAGGAAAGAAAACTGTAATAATTAGCAGCATTGATATCGCAAAGAGAGATTTCACCAGAGGGGCGGCTGAGCAGCTCTATGAAGAGCTGAAAAAGAATGGGGCATTGATTTTCAATAACCAGCGAGAGTGCATAAACTATCTTCTTTCTCTTGATGTCAGACCAAACTGATGTTGTCTAACTGTGCAACTGCTGATACTATATTGTAAATGAGAGTTAACCGGGTGATCGCAGGGGTTCCTATCCCTGAGGAAAGTCCGAGCTCCGCAGAGCAGAGCGCTGGGTAACACCCAGTTGGGATGACCCAAAGGAAAGTGCAACAGAAAGCACACCGCCGTTAAGCCGTATCTGGCTGGCAAGGGTGAAAAGGTGAGGTAAGAGCTCACCAGCAGTCCGGTGACGGGCTGGCTTGGCAAACCCCGCTTGGAGCAAGACCAAATAGGAGGGCAATGGGGCTGCTCGTCCCGTCCTCGGGTAGGTCGCTTGAGGTGTACGGTGACATACACCCTAGATGGATGATCACCGCCGTTTTTACGGTACAGAACTCGGCTTACAGGTTAACTCTCTTTTTGTTACAGGAGCTATTTTATGCGAAAGTTAGAAGATAAAATCAGATCTGGGGTGACCCTTTTGGATGGAGCCACGGGAACCATGCTTTCTCGCTACCTATCGCCAGGTGAGCTTCCGGATATGCTTCTTCTCAGAGACCCATCTAAAGTCAGTGAACTGCACAGGGCGTATCTGGATGTGGGTTCCGAGATCATTGAGACCGATAGCTTTGGTTCCAATGCGATCAGGCTTGGCGTGGATGTGGGAGATCCGATAGTGAGAAGACTGAACATGAAGGCGGCCGAGGTGGCGGTTGAAGCAGCAGATAGCAGGGCTTATGTTGGTGGATCCATCGGACCACTTGGTAAGATCATAGAACCTCTGGGTGAGATTTCGTACGATGAAGCATTAAGAGCATTTAACGAACAGGCGCTTGCGCTTGTCAGGGGCGGGGTCGATCTGATCGTAATAGAAACCATGACTGATCTCCAGGAGGCAAGGATCGCCATTGCTGCTGTGAAAGAGGTCTGTAATCTCCCCATTTTTGCCTCAATGAGTTTTGACGAAAGCCTGCGCACCATGATGGGAGTTAAACCTGCAGATGCTGCCAGAGAGCTCCATGAGGCTGGGGCTTTTGTGGTCGGTGCCAACTGTGGTGTTGGAAGCGATGTTGCATTTAAGGTAATGGAGGAGATGATAGAGGGTTCTCCAGGTTTGAGGTATTTCGTGCAACCAAACGCTGGTATGCCCAGGCTGGTGGACGGCAGGACTGTTTACGAAGAGACCCCTGAGCAGATGGCCCACTACGCAAAGAAATTTGTAAGCGTAAATGTCACGGTAATTGGGGCATGCTGTGGCAGTACACCCGAGCACATACGCGCCATAAAGGATGCTGTATACTCCGCTTAGGAAATCTCCAGATGACAGAGAAGCTAAAACCTGACTTTTACGAGAGACCTACGCTTTTAGTGGCACGGAATCTAATCGGTAAGCTGCTGGTTCGAAAGAGGGACCATCGTAGACTTTCGGGTGTTATCGTCGAAACCGAAGCTTATGTTGGTTGGGATGATAGAGCTTGTCACGGCTCCAGGGGCATGACCAGAAGGAATAGCGCGATGTTTAGCAAGGCAGCTCACGCCTATGTGTACCTGGTGTATGGGCTATATTATTGCCTTAACCTTGTTACTGAACGAGAGAATTATCCATCCGCTGTGCTCATAAGAGCGATCAAGCCGGTTGAAGGGTTTGAGGGTAGGATTGCTAAGGTTGCAAGTGGGCCTGGCCTGGTCTGCAGGGCGCTTGATATCGACTTGAAACTTAATGGAGTCAGCCTGTATGGGGATAAACTTTTTGTTGAGAATGTAAACTCATCTAAGCAAATTGATGTGGCCGCAACTCCCCGAATAGGTGTGGGGTATGCGGGGGAATATGCCAGGCTGCCGTGGAGGTTTGTTGCAATTGGCTCGCCATATTCCTCATCGAAACTTATTGCAAGATGAGATATCTGTTATATGGCGTAAATAGATGAAAGTGCTATAATACCAAAACGCTTTTTTAAAAAAATTGTTTGCGGAGGTTGTAATATTCATGCCGTTATTTGATTATTTTTGTGAAAAATGTGGTGAAAGTTTTGAAGTATATAAAAACAGTGTCCAGGATGAGCAGGAGGTATGCAAAAAATGCGGAGTACCTGCCAAGAGAAGATTTGCTCCTGTTGGCATAATCTTCAAGGGTTCTGGCTTTTATAAGACGGATTCGAGGGCTGATACAGGTGCCAAAAAATCTGCTGATTCTAAATCCAACACAAATAGCAGCGATAAGGAATCGATATCGGCCTGATCCAGGGGTCAGGGCTTAGATGATTCAACTGGTCATTGTAGGCACCCTCGGTTTTATCTGGATGCATTTTTCAAGCCTCAGGTATCTTTTAAGGCTCAGGTTGTTAAAAAGATCGAAAGAGCTGTTTACGGAGGAGCAGGGTCCAGCAAAAGTTAAGAAGGAAGTTGAGGGTACTGCTTCTGGTGCAGCAATCACTACCACTGCCATCATCGGTTTACTGGAAGCTCTCTATTATGTTTTATGTGCGATTTTATTTATGAAGTATCAGATAATTTTTTACATAAGCGCGTTTCTTGCGAGCAACTCCATTGTAAATCTAGTTGATTTCCTGCTGCGCGCGAAATCGATCGTAAAATCGCCGACGAAATACATGATCGAGGAGATCAGGGGCTTTAAATGGTACTCTAAAATGGCGATGACCGTATCTGAGCTTGTTTTTTGCTTAGGAATACTGTACGCTGCTTATGCCATTTCTTAAAACACTTGTAGCCAGAATTGAGATTTAATTTTAACCTCAACCAATTTTTAGAACAAAACGACATCGGTCGTGACTATTTAAATGATTTTGACAGAGTTTCGGAATTTTACTCCGTCAAACCTGACCTCAAGCTATTGGACAAGGTTCTATCTGAAAGAGGCAGGAGCTTCTTTGTAAGCAGAGATGAACTATGTAATGCACTTTGTGAGTATAATTCCAGGATTGGGGCGGGGGATATCTCACTAGAGAATATTGAAAAGCTTCGCGACGGCGAAACGTTTGTGGTGGCTACAGGACAGCAAGCCGGCGTGCTGACAGGTCCGGAGTATACGGTTTTCAAGGCGATATTTGCGGCGAAGCTTGCAAAGACACTAACAAATGAACTGGGTAGATGTTTTGTGCCGGTGTTCTGGGTAGCATCGGAAGATTCAGACTTAAGCGAAGCTGATAACATCAAGATAATAAATAAAAACGATGAGTTCGAGGTGGGCAAGCTTGATCTACGTAGGTATCTTGGCATGCCCATTGGCCTGTTGAAAAATGTCGATATCTCCGAGATAATTTACTTTCTTGAGGCGCAGACAATCGAAACCGAGTTCAAGGCTTCGCTTATCGAGACTATCAGGATGTCCTATTCGGATGACCGTTCGCTTTCCATGGCTTTTGCTTCGCTGATGTCAAAGCTCCTTGGATCGCTTGGGATTGTTTTTATCGACCCGATTGAGGCGCACATAAAGAAGCTGGGCAGACAGATTTTCGAAAGTGAGATATTAAACCCGAAACGGACGCCTGCCCTTTTAAGGGAAGCATCTCAGAAATTATCGGCTAAGGGGTACTCACACATTATCGATCTTGCCGAGGATGCCTGTTCATTTTATTTCTACGAAAAAGGCTCTCGCAGCCGGGTATATTATCGCGATGGGCATTTCATAACACGGTATGGTACTCACTCACGGGAAAGTCTTTTAGGAGTTCTGGCTGATAACCCTGAGCTTTTTATGACGAGTGTCAGCATAAGGCCGTTGCTGCAAGACTATGTGCTGCCTACGGCAATATACGTCGCAGGTATTGGAGAGGTGAGGTATTTCTGTCAGCTAAAGAAGGTTTACGAATCAAATAATGTCGCAATGCCAATGATCTACCCGAGATCGAGCTTAACGATAATAGAGCCAAAAATAGAGAAGATATTAAATAAGTACCAGCTTGAGCTTACAGATTTTCGCGCCGATATTTATGAAATGCTGGACAGATTTTCCGGAGACGATAAATTGGCTGCTTTTAATGAGAAAAAGAATTCCATAATCAGGGAGATCGCAGATTTCCAGGATAGCCTGGCTGCCCTGGATAAGGCACTTGTGGACGGCATTGATAGATTGAAGAGAAGTGTCTCTGGCTATCTATCCAAGACGATTTTGAAAATCGAGAGGGCACTGGTCGAACAGGCCGGTTACAGGGTGAGCCATCTGTCGCGAGCCAAGAATCACCTCTTTCCGAGGGGTAAGACGCAGGAGATGAACATAAATATTTTCACCTATTTAATAAAGGGCGGCCCCGCTCTGCTTGATCGGCTATATTCCAAGATTGATGTTAAGAACCCCGAGCATATCGTGCTTACGTTTTTTGATAAGAAGGAATAAAAATAGCTCTGTCGAAAACATACTTATGCAAAGAAAACCGGTTTTCGTATCGCTTATTACTTTAGTTTTGTTATCGCTGGTTTTGATGGGCGGTTGCAGCTTCTCCTTTCTGCCTCCAGGAGATGAAGATTATGGAGAGCCTCAGGCAAAGAGTGTTGAGCCGGAAGTAAGCGTAATCGAGATTGACGAGACGAGGTTTGATCCGATATTCATTTATCCAGATTCCAGGATTTTAGATGCCGGCGTGCTTGAGAGCGATCCAAAGGGCTCTTATTTTGTGGTTATGGAATCAGGTGACGAGTTTGAGGTAATATATAATTATTATCTTGGAAAGAAACAGCAGATGGAATGGAGGCTTTTCCCAATATATAAGAGCGGCGCCGCGTCTGTGGGATCAGTTGATGAAAAAGATCAAGGTGCAGGATACCTGGGTGGGCAGACCGTGATCGCCCGCTTCAAGTATGACTCCATTTACAGCGATGGTACCACTCTGGTTGAGGTTGTGAGAAAAAAAGGTAATCTCTCCAGGATAAAGGTCGTCACCTGGGACCTGATCTCGTCTCCGTTTTAATGGAACTACCTATCCTGTCCGTCAGCGAGCTCAATAGAAAGATAAAATCGCTCCTTGAGTTTGAGTTTGAGCTTGTTTATGTTGAGGGCGAGATAAGTAATTATCATCACCATCAGTCCTCTGGCCATGTTTATTTCGATTTAAAGGATGAGCGAAGCAAGATAAGATGCGCATTCTTTCGTTCTCAACAGCATGGTATTGATTTCAAGCTTGAAGATGGCCAGAAGGTACTTGTAGTCGGCTCGATATCTGTTTACGAACCTCGTGGTGAGTATCAGATACTCGTGATGAACGTTAGTCCAAAAGGTATAGGTTCGCTGCTCGTCGCGTTTGAGCAACTCAAGAAGAGGTTAGAAGCTGAGGGCCTTTTCAAACCGGAGCACAAGAGGAAACTCCCCTTTTTGCCCCAAAGGATTGGCGTAGTTACCTCGCTTGGCGGTGCAGTTATTCATGATATCACCATGATCCTTGACCGCAGGTTTCCAAACTACAGGTTGCTCATAAGGCCTGCAAGCATGCAGGGTGACGATGCGAAGCTTGAGATATGTCAGGCGATAGATGAGTTAAATAGTGTAAGGGACATTGAGGTCATAATCCTCGCCAGGGGTGGGGGTTCGCTTGAGGACTTGTGGCCATTTAATACCGAAGAGGTGGCAAGGTCTATATATAATTCAAAGGTACCCGTTATCTCGGCCATCGGTCATGAGGTTGATTATTCCATATCCGATTTCGTTGCCGATTTAAGGGCTCCCACGCCGTCTGCTGCTGCTGAGATTGTCCTGCCGAATAAGTCTGAGCTCGGGGTGCACATTCAGCATTTGTATAGCAGGCTCATAAATGCGATGAAGTTAAGGGAGTCCACATCAAGGAAGTGTCTTGAGGCAATCGTCAGCCGCAGCGTGCTCAGGAGGCCGCAGTTGCTTACTACTGAGGTGAAGATGAGCATCGATCTGCTGGCTGACCGCCTGAATGAAGCGATTAAAAGATATGTTTCCGGTTATCGCGAGAGGTGCATGGATCTGAGGTCGAGGCTGAGAAATTTAAACCCCGAAGAGGTGCTCTCGCGCGGCTACAGTATAACAAGCAGGCTGCGCAATGGTAAGATTTTAATGGACTCAGCGGAGGTGGATCTGGGTGAAAATGTGAAGATAATCCTTTACAGGGGTGGTATTGTGTGCGAGGTTAATGAAAAAGAGTAGATCAGAAGGGGAGCAAATCATGGGAGATATTAAATTTGAAGAAGCATTATCCAGGCTTGAGACGATCGTAAACGATCTGGAAAAAGGAGGGCTTACCCTTGAGGATTCGTTAAAAAAGTTTGAGGAGGGCATAAAACTGTCGGATTACTGCGTGAAGAAGTTAGAGGAGGTAGAAAAAAAGATAGAGGTCCTGAGCAACGGTGAGATAACGCCAGTAGAGCAGGGTGAAGAACCACCCGCCTCATAGGCAAATTTTTTATTAGCCCACCATGTCCACATGGTGGGCTAATTTTTTTTGGAGGACTTTTGGAGGAATTTTGAATATTTTTGGTTGAAAAAAGAGGAATTTGGAGTAAAATGGAGAACTAAAGGAGAGAAAAGGGGAAAAGTGTTACTGGGGACCTTAAACAGGACGATTGATGACAATGGAAGGTTAATTGTCCCCTCCAAGTTCCGTGAGGATCTGGGAGATGAGGTCATCATTTCCGTAGGACTTAACGAGAGATGTCTGTTTCTGTTTTCGGTCACTGAATGGAAGAAGTTCGATGATAAGGTCAGGGCGCTTCCCGTCTCCAAGAAGGATGCACAGGGTTTTGTAAGATGGTTTTTGTCATCTGCGTCGCATGTGCAGCTTGATCAGCAGGGAAGGTTACTGATCCCCCAGGTTCTGCGTGAGTGGGCCGGAATAGAGAGGGATGTGGTAATTGTAGGGGTATCCTCCAGGCTCGAGATCTGGGGTAAGGCAAAATGGGAGGCCTTTTACAAAGAGGCAGAGTATAAATTTAAGGAGATTTCCGAGGATTTAACCAGTACCGGATTTTAAGGCTGTGAGATGAACAGATATCATCAGCCGGTAATGTTGAGAGAGGTTATTGAATACTTAAGCCCGGTAAGGGGAGAAACGTTCGTTGATAACACAATTGGCGGCGGCGGTCATGCTCTAGAAATTGTCAAAAAAATAATGCCCGGTGGCAAGCTCGTTGGAATGGATGTGGATGAAATGGCTTTAGCTGCCGCCAAATTTTATCTAAAAAGGTATCTGGACGACGTCTTTCTTATAAAAGCAAATTTTTCAAGAGTGGACGAGGTGTTGAGCGAGCTCAGCATAGAAAAGATTGACGGCTCACTTTTTGATCTGGGTCTTTCAAGTGCCCAAATTGAGGAGAGCTCGCGTGGGTTTTCATATATGAGTGATGGACAACTGGATATGCGGATGGACAGAAGTTTACCGCTAACTGCTAAGGAAATCGTGAATACCATGCCCACAGATGAACTGTCGGATATCTTTAGAAGGTATGGTGAAGAGGGGTATGCCGCAAGGATTGCCGATGTCATTGAGCGGAGCAGGAAAAGATCCCCTATTAACAGCACCATGGAGCTGGTGGAGATAATTAAAAAAGCTGTTCCCATAAAAGGAGCCAGGAAGGGACATCCCGCAAAAAGGGTATTTCAGGCCTTGAGGATATACGTGAATGATGAGATTAGCTCCCTTAGGGTTGGGTTAAAAAAGAGTTTTCAATTTTTAAATGCTGGCGGAAGAATGGTTGTTATTTCTTATCACTCGCTTGAGGATAGAACCGTGAAAAATATATTCAAGGAACTTGCGGGAGGATGTATCTGCCCACCCGATATTCCGGTTTGTGTGTGTGGAAGACAGATAAGCGCTGAGATACTCACAAATGGAGCTGTTCTTCCAACCAGCGAAGAAGTTATGATGAACGCAAGATCAAAAAGTGCAAAGCTTCGTGCTTTAAGAAAGCTGGCATGAATGGGTAAGAGTGCAATAGCAAAAAAGAGCAGATCAGGTTTGGAACATGAGGTCAATTTAAAGGCAATAAGACCTCGTGTGGGTGATAGAAGGCCGAGATCGCGAAAGACTTCGATAATACTCTTTGTCTGGTTTTCAGTGACGCTTGCCCTTTTTGGAACTGCTGTTATTGCTAATTTGACACTGCGCGCAAAGTTAACTCAATACCAGATGGACATCGAATCGATAAAACAACAGATCGAAGTTGAGAAAAAGCTTGCTGGTAGGGTGGAGCTCGAAACTGCACAGTTGAAAAGCCCAAATCGTATATTGAAGATCGCTCTGGAGGAGATTGGGATGGTTAAGCCCGAGGAGGTGCATTATCTGAAGGAACTCAAGAGCAACGGTATTGATGTCGCTAAGATCGATGCTGGATTTGGTGGGAATAATAAGAGCAATAATGTTGATATTCCTACAAATATATCCAGGTATGAACCAGATCCAGGCTTTTACAAGTTTTTTGAGTCCACTTTAATTTTCATGTTTCCCTGACATAAAGAAAAGTTATGAAAATTAGAGAGTCAAGATGGAGAATTTTGTTTCTATTCCTTATCTTCATCCTGGCATTTTTTATTGTCTGGACACGGCTCTTTTTCATCCAGGCACTTTCCTTTACAAAATATCAGGATTTAGCCAAAGCGCAGCATTTTGAGAGCTTTACTTACTTCGCAAATCGTGGAGCTATCCTAGACAGGGACAATGAGCAGGTAGCCATCAGCATCGAGGAGTCCACGATCTACGCAAATCCTTATTTGATAGTCAATCCACACGATGCAGCCCAGGAGCTGGCTTCAATAACCGGTATTGATGTGAACGAGTTGTACGAAAGGCTCTCTGCTAAGGATAAAGGGTTTGTATACATCGCAAGGAAGGTCCCCTCGTATATATCACAGACGATTATGGATCTTAAGATAGAGGGAATATACACGATTCCTGAATATAAACGCTATTACCCCTATCAGGATATGGCATCGCAGCTGATCGGTTTTGTGGGAACGGATAACGTTGGACTCTCAGGAATTGAGTTAACTTACGAAAAGGAACTTCACGGGGTCGATGTAGTAGTGGAGGCAGAAAAGGACTCGCTTGGCAGACCGATACCTGGTTCGTATGTGACAGAAAAGGAACCAATAGATGGAAGTGATATCTATATCACCATCGACTCCGATATCCAGTATTTCAGTGAACAGGTATTGAAAAAGGTGGTTAGTGATTATTCAGCAAAGTGCGCTGCTGCAGTGGTAATGGATCCCCGTTCGGGAGAGATAATTGCGATGGCGAGCTATCCGACCTTTGATTTGAACAATTTTTCGAATGTCGATGCATCTCTGATGAAAAATCTTGGCACCTCTTTTACCTTTGAGCCGGGTAGCATTTTTAAATCGATCGTGATCTCGAAAGCGCTTGATTGGGGTTACGTGAATGCCGGGGATGTGTTCAATTTGCCACCAACCATAAAAGTTGGTGACAAGTATATCAAAGAACCACATCGCTACCAGGCGGTGGACTATTCTGTCAGTGATATACTGGTTAATTCGAGTAACGTTGGTGCTGCTTTAATAGGCATGAAGATGGGCAAGGAAAAATTGCATGAGGCTATTCTGGATTTCGGTTTTGGCAGACAAACAGGCATAGACTTCATTGGCGAGGAGAGCGGAATAGTAGTTGACCCTAAGGACTGGGGAGCTTCGATGATCGGTGCCCTGCCGATTGGACAGGGAGTTATGGTAACCCCCATTCAGATCGCCGTTGCATATAGCGCTATTGCCAACGGAGGCTACCTTGTTAAGCCGTATATCGTCCAGAAACTGGGATACGATTCCGAACCAGCTCAGATTATATCCAGTGATACGTCCAGGTTGATGACTGAGATACTAAGGAAGGTCATAGCCGAAGGCACCGGTCAGATGGCGGCGCTTGACAGATATGTGGCAGCAGGAAAGACGGGAACTGCGCAAAAAGTTGATTCAGATGGTCACGGTTATGATGAAGATAGGAGCATAGTATCGTTTGTCGGGTTCGCCCCTGCCCAGGACCCGAAGGTTGTGATTGCTATAGTAGTTGATGAGCCTTCATCTCAGACAGGGTCCGTATGGGGAGGCACGATTTCCGCTCCAGTATTTAAAGAAATTGCGGAATTCACCCTGTTGCACCTGAAAGTGCAGCCAGATGACTAGAATTCATGTGCTAAAATAACCTTATTTCGTAAGCGGAGCTTTTTTGAACCTTAATCTTTTTTTACCAGTCAACCTGGTCGTAGAGCAGACTGGTGAACGTGAACTTAACATCGATTCCATTTCTTATGATTCAAGAAGGGCAAAACCTGATTCTCTTTTTGTTGCAATTCGCGGGACTAAAACTGACGGGAATAACTACATTGAAGCGGCCAGGGATTCTGGTAGCATAGTGTTCGCAACCGAAGATCCGAGTGCATATCACAGATATAAGAATGTTTTTGAAGCTGCGATCCTGGCTTCTGATATCAGACTGTTTCTTGCTGCTGCCTCCGCTGCGTTTTTTGGCAATCCATTTAGAAAATTGAAACTGGTGGGAGTCACCGGAACTAACGGCAAGACCACCATTACCCGTTTGATATACGATGTGCTGCGCAGATTGAACGTCAAATCGGGTGTGATCGGCACAATTGGGTGCGAAGTGGATGGAAGGTATTGCGAGATAAATAACACGACTCCCGAATCGATCGACCTTAACGAAATAATTGATGATATGTCTGAGAGCGGAGTAGAGGTCTGCTCCTGTGAGGTCTCCTCGCACTCCATTCATTTTGACAGAATAGCCTTTATAGAGTTTTCCCTTGTTGTCTTCACCAACCTCACGCAGGATCATCTGGATTTCCACAGCAGCATGGATGATTATTTTAAGTGTAAGAGCAGCATCTTTTTTGATAAAGATCGATTCAAGGTTAAAAGATCGCTTATCAATATAGATGACGACTACGGTAGAAAGATATTTGAGAGCCTTAAAGGTAATGCCTACAGTTTTAGCCTTTCGGGAAAAGCTGATTTTAGGGCTGATAATGTTTCATTTGACGAAAAGGGCTTTCATGCTACTTTTAATATAGCTGGCAGGAGGTTCAACGTAAACTCCAGGCTGAAAGGTAAGTTCAATATATATAATGTCCTGGCTGCTGTGGCTTCGTTATATTTGCTGGACTATGATCCGGAATTGGTCTGTGAAAATATAAGGAGTGCGGACTATATTCCCGGGCGTTTTGAGCCGATTGAGACCGACCGTGGGTTCATGGTAGTCGTCGATTATGCACACACGCCCGATGGGCTCTTAAATGCTATCAACGCAGCGAAAAGCATAGCGAAGGGCAGGGTGATCACAGTCTTTGGGTGTGGAGGGAACAGAGATAGGTTGAAAAGGCCGATAATGGGCAGGATATCTGGAGAACTGAGTGACTACACTATTCTTACTTCTGATAATCCCCGCTATGAAGTGCCTGAGGATATCGTAAGAGAGATAGAGGAAGGAATCCGTAAGGTCACTCGCAATTATATTTCTGTAGTGGATAGAAGGTTGGCTATAGCGGAGGCTTTGAAAATTGCCAGGGACGGGGATATTATCCTGATAGCTGGCAAGGGCCACGAAAAGATGCAGCAGATCAAAGATAAACTCCTTCCATTTGATGATAAACTAGTAACCGCAGAGGAGCTAACGAAGATAGGTGCCAACGAGGAACGTACTTGAAGTTATCAAACATACTAGGGGCAAGCTGGTCCTGGGCTCGCTCAACAGCCGCTATGACCGCATTGAGACCGATACCCGCAAGACGGTAAGAGGAGCGCTCTTCTGGGCGATCAAGGGTCAGCACTTTGATGGAAATGATTTTGTCATGGACGCTGCGCTTAAGGATTTTAACGGTGCTGTGGTCTCCAGGATTTCAGATTCTGATATAAATCAGATATATTCGCTGAAGAAAGATGACTTTTTCGTGGTTGAGGTTGACGATACGCTTAAGGCCCTGGTGGATCTTGCGAAGAGCCACAGGAAAAGAATTAAGGCTAAGGTCATCGCCATCACCGGATCTTCAGGAAAGACCACCACGAAGGAGATGACTGCATCGATACTAAAGCGGGTTGGGAAGGTTGTGTATGCATATAGAAGTTTTAACAACGAAATAGGCCTCCCGTTGACGTTGTTACGCGCGACCTCGGTTGATGATTTCGTCATCCTGGAGATGGGGACGAGAAATAAGGGAAACATAATCCAGTTGTGCGACGTCGCTTATCCGGATATTGGTGCGATCACAGTTATCGGGCCAACTCATCTTGAGTTCCTGGGCAGCGAAGAAGGAGTCGCTGATGCTAAAGCCGAGCTGCTGGACTGCTTACGGGAGGATGGAGTAGCATGCCTCTTTGACGGAGACATGTGGTTTGAGCATATGCGATCAAAGGTGAGATGTCGTCTGATCCGCTATGGATTTAGCGAAAAATGTGATGTTCATGGAACTGATGTGAAAGTTGGTCATGACATGATGCCATCCTTTAATCTGGGAATCGGAGGAAGAGAAGAGCAGATTAAATTAAATATCGCGGGTAAGCATAATGTAATAAATGCACTTGCTGCCTCTTCAATAGCATGGGCGCTTGATGTCAGCGTTGAAGATATAAAAGCTGGGCTACAGGAATGTCCTGTACCTGATATGCGCAGCAACCTCATCTGGTTAAAAAACGATGTTTGTTTGATAGATGATTCTTATAATGCAAACCCGATCTCATCAGCTTGCGGCATCAATATGCTCGTCGATGTCGGAGGTAAGAGGCGGAAGATCGCAGTTTTAGGTGATATGCTTGAGTTGGGAGAGGAAAGTGATAGGTATCACTATGAACTGGGCAGCATTGCCGCGAGATCAGGAGTTGACCTGATATTCAGTTATGGTGACTATGCCAGGGATATCTGCCAGGGCGTCACTGACCTTGATGGAAGTGGCTGTGAATGCAGGAGTTTCAAAGATATGGACTCGCTCATACTGGAATTAAAAAAGACGATTAAACCTGGTGACTTTATCCTGGTCAAGGCATCCAGGGCGATGTCATTTGAAAATATCAGTAAGGCTATTTTGAGATGGGATCAGGATTAGGGAAGATCGTTTTCGCGGCTTTGATATCTGGTGGACTTTCGCTCATCCTGTCCCCCTTGTGGATAAGGTATCAGCGCTATAGGAGGATGGGGCAGAAGATCAGGATTGACGGGCCG
Source organism: Actinomycetota bacterium (assembly GCA_023488455.1). The sequence goes on from JAMDDV010000016.1 coordinate 57,143, forward strand.
AGATCGCACTCGATTAAGTCCGGTACCCCGACGATGGGTGGTCTGGTGATAATAATCTCCTGCGTATTGGCCTCCCTAATCATGGGCACCTTCTCAAAACAGGCAATACTGGTGCTGGTAGCCTATATTTTATGCGGTGCAGTTGGCTTTATTGACGACTATATCTCGATAAAAAAGGACAGATCGCTTGGCTTACGCGCAGGAGCCAAATTTTTTGCGCAGATCGCAGTTGCCGCGCTCTTTGCCTTCTTTGCTATTGAAATCCTTGGACTTTCCACCAGCATCAAGGTACCGTTGACAGATTTGAGCTTTGATATCGGCTATTTTTATTACCTGTTTGTCTTTTTTTTGTTGACTGCTGCTACCAATGCGGTGAACCTGACTGACGGGTTGGATGGCCTTGCAGCAGGCGTGTCGGCGTTTATACTCAGCGCGTTCATCGTGATTGCATTTATGGAGTACAGACATATGGGTGTTACTTATGGCCTTGATCTCGCCGCGATAAGCGCAGCGATGGTAGGGGCAAGTGCAGGTTTCCTGTGGTTCAATTCTGCACCTGCAGATATATTCATGGGGGACACTGGTTCCCTCTCGTATGGTGCGGCAATAGCGACGATTGCGATAATGTTAAAATTGGAGCTGCTGCTCCCGATCTTCGGGGGTCTGCTGGTAATAGAGACGGCTTCCGTGATACTTCAAATATTATCTTTTAAGTTGTTCAAGCGAAGGGTATTTAAGATGGCTCCCATTCATCACCACTTTGAGTTAAAACAATGGCCTGAATTCAAGATAATCATCCGGTTCTGGCTGATCTGCATGGTGTTCGTGACGCTTGGATTTTTGATCTTCTACCTGGAGCTAATATGACGAAGATGCCGGATGTGGATTTTTGTGGTAGGAACGTGCTCGTGATCGGTCTGGCAAAGTCCGGCATTGCTGCAGGCATGGTTCTGCTATCAAAAGGAGCGAGGGTGAGTGTTTATGATGCCAGCCCTGAAGTCAGCAGCTCTGAGAAGGTAATAAATATACTGGAAGCTGGCGCAAAGCTGGTAACTGGGGCGCAGAATGGCCTCGACGTACTTGGTTTTGATTTAATTGTGATCAGCCCCGGAGTGCCTTCGGACATAGCTCCGTTGTTAAGAGCGGACTCCATGGATATACCAGTGGTGAGCGAGTTGGAGCTTGCGTACATGTTGGCAGAAGATACTATCATCCTGGCTGTCACCGGGACGAATGGTAAGACGACCACCGTAAGCCTGCTTGACCATATTTTGACCTCATCTGGAATCAAACATGTGACTGCAGGAAATATTGGTTTGCCAATGGTCAGCCTTGTTGATGGTTGCAGGTCGAGCATTGTTGTTCTGGAGGTAAGCAGCTTCCAACTTGAGCGGATGATCCGTTTCAAACCGCATGCCGCAGCAATATTAAATATAACTTCAGATCACATTGACAGGCACTTGGATATCGATAGATATGCAGATATGAAGTACAGGATATTTCAGAACCAGGACAGATGTGATTATGCAGTTTTAAACTATGACGATGAGGTTATAAGTAATAGAAAGCCACCAGAGAACACAAATGTTATTTATTACAGCGCCCGTGCAGAAGAAGGAGTCCAGCTGTTCATGAAGAATGGCAAGATTGTTTCCAACTTTTTGTATCCATGCAGTTTTAGTCTCCAGCAGTTTCATCTCGTGGGTGAATTCAACATATCAAATGCAATGGCTGCTATAGCGCTCTCCCAGGTAGTCGGAACTGATGCTCAGGCGATCCAGCATTCGCTTGACAGTTTCAGGCCCATCGTGCATAGACTTGAGTATGTGGCTACGGTTAACGGTGTGCGCTTCTATAATGACTCAAAAGCGACGAACCCAGATTCCAGCCTTAAGGCACTGAAAAGCTTCGATGGCAATATCTCCCTGATACTCGGCGGCAAGGATAAGGGAATGGATTTCAGCCTGCTGTGCAGAGAGGTTGGGGATCATGTCAGATTTGTTGCTCTCATTGGTGAATCGGCTGATAAGATTGGTAATGTTTTAGCGAAGTTCTGGCCAGACCTTAGGATTGAATATTATGATAGCCTGGAGATGGCGACCAGGGCTGCATACCTGGAATGTGAGGGCGACGGTATTGTGTTGTTCTCACCTGCATGCGCAAGCTTTGACATGTTTGATAACTATGAGCACAGAGGCGTGCAATTTAAGAAGATAGTTTCGCAGATTGATGAAGACGAAAAATAGGGGTTTACCCATTTTCTCATTTTATTTTCTCCTGAGCCTGGTCCTTACAATTTCAATTTTCGGTCTGGTGATGATCTCCAGCGCTGGCTCGGTGGTCGGGATGCAGTATTTCGGTGATTCGCTTTATTTTCTTAAGCGACAGGTCATCTATTTTCTGGTAGCAGTCGTGATAATGCTGGCAGTCTCATTCATCGATCACAGGATCCTGGCGAGGTTCTCGTTCTTTTTCATGGCCATATCGATTCTGCTCTTGATCGTTATAATTCTTCCTGGATTTGGTTTTAAGGCTGGCGGCGCTACTAGGTGGATAAGAATTGGTTTCTTTAACCTGCAACCTTCTGAATTGACCAAGATCTTTTTTGTGCTTTTTTGTGCAGGGATTTTGACGAGAAAAAAAGAGAAGATTGGTGCCTTCAAACATCTCTTCATGCCGGTAATATTTGTTGCCTTGCTGGTCTCTGGTCTGGTATTTTTGCAGCCCGATCTGAGCACTGTACTCGTCATCTGGATGGGGCTGTTCTCAATGCTGTTTGTATCAGGTGCAAAACTTAAGCATATCATCGTGATAATCGCTGGCTGGATTGCTGTAGTGCTAGTGTATATATTCTCTGCTTCATACAGGATAGAGCGGATATTTTCATTCTTAAACAGAGGAGTTGATGCTGAAGGCGCAGGCTTTCAGCTGCAGCAGTCGCTGATTGCAATCGGCTCTGGTGGTATATTTGGAGTAGGCCTTGGTGCTAGCAGGCAGAAATTTCTATACCTGCCGGAGGCACAGACGGACTTCATTTTTTCCATAGTTGGGGAGGAGTTCGGTCTTGTTGGAGCGGCTATTCTGGTTGGGCTCTATATGGCAATTTTCATAATAAGCTTTACGATTGCGTTCAGGACAAAGGACAGGCTGTCAAGGCTGCTTGTGGTGGGAATATCGACGACTATATGCGGACAGGCACTCATAAATATATTATCTGTAATAGGTGTAATTCCCATAACAGGTGTTCCACTTCCCATGGTCAGCTTTGGTGGATCATCGCTTACGATGACATTGTTTGGCATTGGGGTTATTCTGAACATCATCAGGAACTTAAACAGATCTGAGTTGAGATTGGTGGATGAGATCGAGGAGGAAAGTGATAAAGAGATTATTGATATGCGCTGGAGGAACAGGGGGGCATATATATCCGGCAGCGTCCGTCATAAAAAAGGTGAAAGAAAACGCAGGTGAGATTGAACTTGGTTTCATCGGATCTGTCCGTGATGAAGGACTCAAGACCATAAAAAAGATTGAGGCCAGGAAATATTTTATGAGGATAAGATCATTTGAAAGGCGACCCTCACTTTCCTGGATACCCTCATTTTTTTCCTTGATAAGGGCATTTTTTAGCGTGATGGGATATATCAGGAATTTTAATCCAGACGCGGTGCTTGGCTTTGGTGGGTACGTATCTGCTCCTGTCATGCTGGCTTCGCTTGTGTTGAGAATACCGTACATGATCCACGAGCAGAACCTGGTACCTGGCCGCGCAAACAGGATGTTCGCGCGGTTTGCGAAGGTTTTTTTTGCATCTTTTGCGGAGACAAGAGATTATCTGCCAGAGAGGGTTACATTTGTATGTACTGGAAATCCCATCAAGTACTCGGGCTGGACCTCTAAAGAGGAGGCGAGGGCAGATTTCGGCCTGGATGTGGATCGTATAACGGTAGGGCTCTTTGGCGGAAGCAGGGGCTCTGCATCGATAAATGGACTTGTTTTTGGTTATCTGGGGAGGATGCTGTTGGCAAGAGAAGCACAGATACTGCATATAGCCGGATTTGATGAGAGGAGATTATTTGAAGGTGATAGATACATCAGGATGGATTATCTGGAGGATATGCAGAATTTTTACAGCGCCTGTGATTTGATCATATGCCGCGCTGGTGCTTCGACTATTGCTGAACTGAAGCATTTTAGGAAGCCTGCTGTATTGATACCGTATCCATATGCGGTTGGTGATCACCAGCAAAGGAATGCTGAGCATCTGGCAAGAGCTGGTTGCGCGATCGTTCTGAATGATTTGAAGATGAGTGCTGATATGGAAAAACATGCAGATTTGATTGCAGACCTTGCTTTTAATGAGGAGAAGATTGAGAGAATGGAGGCTTCATATTCAATTTTTGGTGATGGTATTGACCCAGCGCTTAAAATAGTTGAAGAAATTTATCGAATTAATTAGCAGAAGGGCAAAGCAGAATGACGGAGTTGAGTAAACATAAATCGATTTTTTTCGTGGGAATTGGCGGTGCAGGCATGAGCGCACTTGCCAAGGTCTTGCTTGAACGCGGTTATGATATCGGAGGCTCTGATATTAAAGCTTCCCGCAATACGGAAAGACTGAGGTCGATCGGGGTCAAGATCGTAATTGGCCACAACAGCGAGAACATAAAAGGGTTCGACTTAATAGTATTCTCCTCTGCGATTCCGCGGGATAATCCTGAAATGCTCGCAGCGAAGAATAATGAGGTCACGACTGTCAGGAGGGGGGAGCTCCTCTCCTGGATCATGAATGATGCGTACGGCATATCTGTGGCGGGGACGCACGGAAAGACCACGACGACCTCGATGATATCTCTCATGGCTGAACTCTGTGGTTTATCACCCACGTTCATAATAGGCGGTGAGTTGAATGATGTGGGTGGCAATGCCAAGAACGGTTCAAGCAATATCGTTATCTGTGAAGCTGATGAGAGCGACCGCTCCATGGGTTTACTGAAGCCCAGGATATCTGTGGTTACGAACATTGAGGAAGACCATCTGGATAATTTCAGCGGGATAGAGGATATTAGAAACCTGTTTGAGGACTATCTTGGCAAACTGGGCGGGGATGACCATGCCGTTCTGTGCGGCGATGATGAGGTATTAAGAGAGTTAAGTTGCAGGTTGAGTGCAAATATACATCTATACGGTCTGGGTGACGGAAATAATGCGGTCGCCAGGAATGTTGAGCTCGGTAAGATGGGTAGTAGTTATATATTTTCCTACAATGGAAGGAACATTTGTGAGGTAAAACTGAAAGTGCCTGGCAAACATAACGTCCTTAACAGCCTTGCTACAATGAGCGTTGCTCATGTCCTTGATCTTGATTTAAATAGAGCAGCGGATTCGCTTAAAAATTTCTCAGGTGCACAGCGCAGATTTGAGGTGAAAGGCCAGAATAACGGAGTACTGGTTGTTGACGATTACGCCCATCATCCAACTGAGGTAAAAGCCACTCTGGCTGCAGCAAAAAACCACAATGCCAGGAGGGTGGTTGCCATCTTTCAGCCGCATAGATATTCCAGGGTGCAGGCGTTATACAGGCAGTTTGGTGATGCCTTCAGGGATGCGGATTTCGTTATAATCACGGATATATACAGTGCGGGCGAAAAGCCAATTCCGGGGGTGAACAGCAAGCTCATAGTTGATACAATCCTGTCCAGCAGTTCCAGGACCTGGCTGGCCTACTTGCCAAAATTAAAAAATATAAGGAATTATCTAAAGGAACATCTTGAGCCTGGAGACATGCTGTTGACAATGGGGGCGGGGGATGTGTGGCAGGTCGGTGAGGAGTATCTTGAAGCATGAGATACCGCACAGCGAAAAAATTGCGGAGCTGATCTCTGAGCTCGATAAAAATCAGATCAGCTATCTTGGTTGGGTTGACCTTTCAAAGCTGAGTTACGCAGGCATTGGCGGTACTGCAGAGATACTGGTCGAGATAAGCAGTGTTCATGAAGCAGCATCTTTTTTAAGCATCCTTATGAGAACAGGTTTGGAGTCAAAGATAATTGGATCGTGCTCCAACATAATCTTCGGTGATGGAATATTAACCACACCACTTTTTCGCTTGTGCGGAGAATTCTCTCAGGTTAGAGTTGATGGTAACGTGTTGAGAGCTGGTGCTGCGGTGACTTCAAGGTCTGCTTCAGTATCATCAAAAGATAGCTCATTGAGCGGACTTGAATTTTTGCACGACATACCGGGCAGGGTAGGAGCTGCAGTGAAGAATAATTCAGGAGCTTTTGGCATGAGCATATCCGATGTCTTTTCCAGTGGCGAGCTGCTTTCGATTGATGGCAGCATACTCAGGGCCTCAAGAGATGATTTGAAGTTCGGTTATAGGTCTTCTAACTTGGCTGGTGATGCCATTGTGCTGAGAGCGGAGTTCGTCCTGGAGGGCGCTCCATCGAGGGAAATCGAGGCCAGGTTGTCAAATTTCAGCATGCTGCGAAGACAGAGTCAGCCAATAGGAGCAAGAAGTGCGGGATCGGTATTCAAGAATCCTGCGGGTACGACTGCAGCCCTGCTCATACAGGAATGCGGGCTTAAAGGCCTTAGAAAGGGCGATGCTCAGATATCAGAAAAACATGCCAACTTCATAATAAACCTGAACAGGGCGACCTTCTCCGATTACGTGTACCTGATAGATGAGATAAGAAGAAGGGTTAATGAGAAGTTTGGGATACTGCTTGAGACCGAGGTTGAGATTTTCAGCGGGGAAAGTTGAGATTATTTAAACGCATATTCCTGATCATCATCATGCTTGGAATAGTATTTTTGGGCGTCTGGTTGGTTAGATCGCCTTATTTCAAGGTTAAGGAGATTAATTTTTCCGGCAACGAGCATTATACTCAGGGAGAACTTCGCAAACATGTGGAAAATCTATGGGATGAAAATGTCGTCTTTCTGGACATAAAAGGTAAGGTTATAAAACCGCTGGAAGAACTTCCCTGGGTAAAGGAAGTTAATGTTTCAAAAGATGTTTTCAGGATGACGGTAAATATTGCGGTGACCGAGCGCAAGCCAGTTGCTGTAATCCAGCGAGATGAGCAGTTTTTGCTGGTTGATGTCGATGGGTGCATACTTGAGGATGATATCGGGCAGCCGCAGAGTGATCTATTGCTTCTCAAATATGATGACATTAGCGAAATTAGGGCAGGTGAATTCATCAGCAATAATGATGTCATGGAGTTCCTGACTGTTGTTAAGGATATGAGCCAGAATATCAGAAAACGATATGCTTATGCAGCTTTTACTGATAAGGGACTGGTCTTTTACGATGATTCAGGTTTTTATGTCATTTACCAGGACTCAAGCGATTCTGCAGAAAAGGATGTCTCCGTAAGGACGGTCTTAAATGGTATAAAGGGTGATGAGACAAATGTCGAATATATTGATGTAAGCGTTCATGATTTTCCAGTTGTAAAATATAAAAATGGAAACGAAGAACCTGTAAATGAAAGCAAATAAGCTGGCTTGTGTAGATCTCGGCACAACCAAAGTGTGCGCGCTGTTATGTGAAGTTGACGCTGCTGGCGATATTGAGCTGGTCGGCATGGGAACTGCGCATTCGGCAGGCTTGAAAAAGGGAATGGTGGTGGATGTCCAGCAGGCTTCCCAGTCCATTAAGGAAGCAGTAGACAGAGCCACTGGAAGTACAAAGGTAGATATAGACAGCGCTCTGGTTGGTGTGACAGGCGGGCACATCAAGAATTTTGCGAGCTCAAGCATAGTTTCCATATCTCAGCACAGAGGAGAGGTAAGCGAAAAGGATCGCTCAAGAGCAGTCTCGCTTGCATCAAGGATCGATGTCCCGAACGGCTTTCAGGTGATTCATGTAATTCCCAAGACCTATATCATAGATGGTAATTTTAAGGTGTTGAATCCGGTTGGAATGGTAGCCTCAAAGCTAGAGGTCTGGGTAAATGTAGTGCTTGGTTCTACCTTGAATCTTAACAATGTTGAAAAAGCCCTCAGAGATGCAGGGGTTGATATTGATGAGATCGTGCTCGAATCGATTGCCTCATCAATTTCGGTGTTGACCGAGCGCGAAAAGGAGGATGGAGTTCTTCTGCTTGACATTGGTGGAGGCACGACGGACATCGCACTTTTTAAGGGTGGTAACGTGGTATATCTGTATTGCCTTCCGGTGGGTGGGGATCATATAACTAACGATATTTCTATTGGTTTAAGGACAAATTTTGTTGAAGCTGAGGCGTTGAAGTTGAAGTATGGGCAAGCCACGTTTGAGGGCATTGGCATTGACTTCTCAAAGATTGGCGTGACCTCTGCCAGCCCGACCATAGATGAGAAAGAGATGCTGGTATCCTTTCTTGCTAACATTATCGAGTGCAGGGTGAGCGAGCTGTTTTCGCTGGTGAAGAAGGAACTGAGCGAGCAAGAGCTTGATGATGGGATAGGCAGTGTCGTGCTGACTGGCGGCACCTCACTTTTAACTGGGATAGATGATCTTTGCAGGTCCGCGTTCAGATTGCCAACAAGGATCGGCTCTCCCTCTTTGAGCAGGGGAATAGTTGACAGAATTTCTAACCCGATATATTCTACTGCAGTAGGTCTTCTATTATATGGAGCTAAACGTAAAGTTGAGCTTAAACCTGTCTTTTCAGATCAGTATTATAGAGAGAGTATCTTCGATAAAATCACGTCATGGTTCGGAAAGGACCGAGATTGAAATAAGGAGTATTTTTTGCTAGATAAAGAGAAGAAATACGTTGCCGTGATAAAAGTCGTTGGTGTAGGTGGTGGTGGAACCAATGCGATCAACAGAATGATAAATGATGGCCTTACAGGTGTTGAATTTATCGCTATTAATACTGATGCACAAGCGCTTACGATGTCAGAAGCTGACTGCAAGATAGTCATCGGAGAGACGGGTTTAGGTGCTGGTTCTAACCCGGAGATCGGAAGGCAGGCTGCGATAGATAGCAAGGATGTGATTACTGAGGTCTTAAAAGGTTCTGATATGATCTTCATTACTGCTGGTGAAGGGGGAGGCACAGGCACAGGAGCCTCACCCCTGGTTGCCGAAATCGCCAGGGAGATGGGAGCGTTGAGCGTTGGAGTTGTGACGAGGCCGTTCACCTTTGAGGGTAGAAAGAGAGCAGAACAGGCAGAGGAGGGCATCAAAAACCTGAGGGAGTCCGTGGACACATTGATTGTCATCCCAAATGATAGATTGCTCGAGATTTCAAGAAAGGATACTACGTTGATCGAGGCTTTCAGAACTGCAGATTCCGTCTTGAGGCAGGGTGTCCAGGGGATTACTGATTTGATCATGCTTCCAGGTCTGATTAATCTTGATTTTGCTGATGTCAGATCGATAGTCAAGGATGCTGGAACCGCGCTGATGGGCAGCGGAGAAGCAGCTGGGGACAGCAGAGCCTCTGAAGCTGCAATTTCCGCCATATCGAGCCCATTAATTGAGGTCTCGATCGAAGGTGCGAAGGGCATCCTGCTGAACATATCTGGCGGTTATGACCTGAAGTTACATGAGGTAAATGAAGCTGCGGACACGATAAGGAGAGCAGCGAACCAGGATGCAAACATAATCTTCGGTGCTGTGCTCGACGAGCGACTGAAGGACAAGATAAAGGTCACCGTCATCGCTACCGGGTTTGATGAGCATAAGAAGGAAGAGACTTTTTATGCTGAAGAAAAGATAGTATCTGCGGAAAGCGAAGAGTTAAAAGAGAGGGAAGAAATCAGACCGTTTAACGATGAGATGATTAGAAGGACATTTGAAATACCAGGAAAGCCAAAAGAGGGCCCTGAAGACGATCTTGATATCCCAACCTTTCTCAGGAAATAACCTTATTAAAACAGGTAAGCCTTCGAATTATAATAAGTTCAAATTCATTGACGATTCAGGAATTGAATATTTTTTATGGAAAGGTATTGAGGATACAGGGTTCATAGCTGTTTTCAGCACGCGAGAATCTGGGGTCAGCACCGGTGCGTACAGGAGCTTGAACCTGGGGTTTATGGTGGGAGATGATGAGCAATCTGTAAGGGCAAACAGATTGCGTTTCTTTGCAGCCATCAGAGTTGAACCGAAAGATGTGGTTACAGCAACGCAGGTACACGGCGCGGACATTCTGAATGCCAGAAGCTTTAAGGATAATCCAGGGAAGGTAAATCCTGATGGGAGCATTAATCTTGGCACTGGGGATGTGATATTGTGCCAGGAACCTGGTGTATTTGCCATGATGTTTTATGCTGATTGTCTTCCCATAATACTGATTCATCCCAAAAAAAAGAACGCGATGCTGTTGCATGCAGGAAGGTCGGGTACATACGAAAGGATCTCTTCTAAGGCACTTGCAACGTTCCTCAAAAGAACTGAATCAAAACCTAGCGAGGTAATCGTCCTCCTTGGTCCCAGGATCAATGAATGTTGCTATGCAGTTAGCAGAGAGGTTTTTGAATCCTTCCGCATCAGGTTTGGGGATATCGATGGTTTGCGCGATATGGGCAGTTCAGGTTTTTTTCTTGATATAGGTAAAATAAATAAGTTGCTGTTGATTTCAATGGGAATCATTAAAAAAAATATATATGACCTTGATCTCTGTACATCGTGCCGCGGCGAGCTACTTTTTTCCCATCGCAGGGACGGTGGAACTACTGGACGCCAATGCGCATTGATGGGATTTATCAAATAGCCCGGAGGGTTAGCTTTGAGCAGAAATGTTAAGATCGAGACGAAAAATCTAAGTTTCTACTACGGCTCTTTCAAGGCACTTGAGGATATAAACGCAACAGTCTATGAAAAGGCCATCACTGCGTTCATAGGCCCGTCTGGCTGCGGTAAATCCACGTTCCTGCGTCTTTTCAACAGGATGAATGAATTGATATCCGGAGTTAGGGTAGAGGGCCACGTTTTGATAGACGGGGTTGATATCTATGATCCATCTGTGGATTCCGTGAGGATAAGAAAGATGGTCGGCATGGTCTTTCAGAAGCCTAATCCCTTTCCGAAGTCGATATACGATAACATCGCCTTTGGCCCACGCCTCTATGGGGTGAAAAAGAGATATGAGCTGGGCTCCATTGTTGAGTCGAGCCTTAAAAAAGCAGTACTCTGGAATGAGGTAAAGCATAAACTTGGCTCCTCCGCGCTTGAGCTTTCCGGCGGGCAACAGCAGCGGCTCTGCATCGCCAGGGCACTTGCAATGGATCCTGAAATACTTCTGATGGATGAGCCGTGCTCTGCTCTGGACCCCGCTTCGACCTTGCGAATTGAAGACCTTATGCAGGAACTCAAGGCTAAATATACAATAATTATAGTTACGCATAACATGCAGCAAGCCGCACGTGCTTCTGACTATACGGCTTTCTTCATGATTGAGAAGATAGGTGAACCAGGACGGTTGATAGAATTTGGCGAGACGAACCAGATATTCACAAGTCCGACCAATAGGAAGACTGAAGAATATATCACCGGACGGTTCGGTTAAGGGGAGCAGTCTTGGTTAGAAAAATTTTTGATCGCGAACTCAAAGATCTGAAAGAGAAAGTGGTAATGATGAGCGAACTCGTATATAGCAACGTTTCCGCTGCGATCGATTCGCTCTTCAAATGTGATAGGGGGCTTGCAGATAGTGTTATCAATGCAGATATAAGAATAGATGAGCTGGACCATGAGATAGAAGAGGAGAGCATTGTTTTCATTGCACGGCAGCAGCCAGTAGCGATAGACCTCCGCATGATAGCAACTTTTTTTCATGTCATCATCAGTCTTGAGCGCATTGGTGATCTGGCTGTTAATATAGCGAGGGCTACAAAAGCCATTAAATATGAAAAGATAAACTCCGAGATCTTTAACCATATGAAGTCCATGAGTGAGGAAGTAAAACAGGTCTTAAGGGCAAGCCTCGATTCTTTTATTAACATGGATATTGAGGGTGCGAAGCTGCTTCATGAGATGGACAGCAAGGTGGACAAGTATTATTACAAGCTGATAGACGAATTCACGAAGATCAGCCAGGATGAGATGCTTGTTAAATGGGCTTCCATGATGGTGCTGGCATCCAGGTACCTTGAACGAATTGCAGATAATGCGGTGAATATTGGGGACAGGATAACTTATCTGTTTACCGGTGACTATCAGGTATTTCATGCTAAGTGAGGTGACAAGAGGTCTATTTTGATGCAGATGGAGCCCGTATTATAGAGAATTTTCGGGCTCTTAAGTCAAGGATAAACGATATATGCAGGCAAGTCAGCAGGGACCCTGAAGGAATTACACTGGTGGTTGCATCGAAATATGCGACTTCACAGCAGCTGAAGCTATTGATCCCCTACGGGTTGAGTGATGTCGGGGAGAACCGCGCAGTAGACCTTATTATTAAGAAGAATGCGGTAGATGAAAAAATAAGGTGGCATTTTATCGGTCATCTACAGAGGAATAAGACAAAAAAAGTTGTTGGTGACGTCTGGTTGATACACTCCCTGGATTCAGTTGAGCTTGCATTGGAGGTCGATAGAAGAGCCAGGGAGATGGGGAAAGTTCAGGATGTTCTGCTTCAGGTCAATGTATCCAGGGAAGAGTCGAAGTTCGGCTTTGGAGAGCAGGAGGTCATAGGGGTGCTGCCGCAGATATCCAGTTTAAAAAATGTGAATGTGATAGGTCTAATGACAATTGCTCCGTTTGTTAAAGATTCTGAGATAATTAGGAAAATATTTAAAAGGCTTAGGGGCATAAAAGAAGAATTAAATATAATGGGTTTTTCAAATATAAAACATTTGTCCATGGGAATGTCGAACGATTATGAGATGGCAATAGAGGAGGGCGCTACCATGATAAGGGTCGGCAGCGTGATCTTTTCTTAAGGGGATGATTTAGAATGGCTGGCTTTTTTAAAAAGGCACTGGTCTATTTAGGGCTCTCGGAAGAAGAAGCGCAAAAAGAAGAGAAACAGGAGAGAAAAACGGTAGTTAAGGAGAACGACGGTTTCAGGTCAAGGTTTGGCGATAAGCCCAAAGTCAAGAAAATTTATGAGGAAGACGATTTCAGTGAACGCGGGAGGGAGCAGTTTCGTGCTATAAAACCGATTCAATCAAAGGTGCACATCATCGAACCGACCAGCTTTAATGATGCGCAGCTTATTGGCGATAAGTTCAAGGCGGATATCCCGGTCATAATTAACTTGTCGCATACTGAGCATGATACCGCTAAGAGGCTTCTGGATTTTGCCAGCGGTCTCACGTATGCCCTGAATGGGAGCATCCAGCGGGTCGCTGAGAGGGTTTTTTTGATCACTCCGAATAACGTTGAGGTCTCTGCAGAGGAGAAGATCAGGTTGCAGCAGAGGGGACTGTTCAATCAGTTTTAGACATGAAAAAGAATTACAGGTTGGCAGTTATTGGTTGCGGCAACATGGGAGAAGCAATAATCGCAGGGGCAGTCCAGTCAAGGGCACTGGAGCCCCAGGAGATAATCTGCTTCGATAGAGTTGCAAAAAAGGTTGAAGATTTGGGTGATAAATATAAGGTGATGAGCACAGGTGATCTGGATAGCTGCTTACTGCAGAGCGATAATATCCTGGTATGCGTCAAACCCCAGGATATATCTACTCTATTGATAAGGATAAAACCCTTTACAACTGATAAGCTTGCGATATCCGTCGCTGCAGGTGTTCGAATTGAAAGGATGGAGTACATGCTTGGTGAGGATACCAGGATTGCAAGGGTGATGCCAAGCGTGCTTGCGAGAGTTCAGCGTGGATTTAATCTGGTTACTTTTAATAAAAATGTCAGAGCGGAAGACAGGAAGTTTGTTACTGATCTGTTTTCAAGTACGGGCAAGGTAGCCTGTATTGATGAGTATCTTTTTGATGCAGCTATGACGATAAGCGCATGTGGTCCTGCGCTTTTTTACTTGTTTCTGGAGTCAATGATTGATGCCGGGGTCCATGTTGGCCTTTCCAGAGAGCTTGCCACCGGGCTTGCCTATGAGACCTTTGATGGCTCCGGCACTTTGTTATCAAAATCTGGCATCGATCACGTGTCTTTGAAGAACTCCGTGATCTCGCCAGGCGGTACAACGGCAAGCGCGATCGCGGTGCTGGAGAGAGGAAGTTTAAGAGCACTCATTATAGATGCTCTTTTCGCTGCGGTTGATAGGGCAAAACATCTGGAAAACTAGGAGGTTTGATATGCTTTCCCCAAAGGAGATACAGGAAAAAGAATTTAGTATGGCGGTGCGTGGTTATAACCCGCAGCAGGTCGATGAGTTTCTGGACTATCTCGTTGCGGAGTTTGAGAAGCTCATCGAGGAAAACAACCGTTTGAAATCACAGGATGAGACGGTCAAAACTGTGGATACTGATTCAGAGAAGATAAAGGTTGCGCTGCAAAATGCGCTGCTCTCAGCTCAACTTGCTGCCGAAGATATCAAGGAGAAGGCTAACCTTGAGGCCAAAAAGATAATTGAAGAGGCAAATAATAAGGTCACCATGCTGGAGCAGAATATCTTACAGGAACGCGACCGTCTGGACGAGGAAGTGAAAAATCTAAAGGCTGCAAAAGAGGAGATCGGGTACAAACTTCGTGCGCTGCTGAATTCGTATATAAAAATGCTGGATTCGCTTGAATTTGGAGGCGAGGAAGCGATGGAAGCAGAGCCACTGGTATCAGATGTCGAAAAGCCCGATGCAGCTATCCAGGTAAGTGTGGATGAAAGCACAGAGGCCGCTGCGGGCGGCGAAGTAGCTGATTCGCCGGATGAAAACCTGGACGTTATTACGAGCAGTAAGCCTGCTGGGTTAGACCATGATACTGACGTTGAAAACCTCTCTGGGCCTGAGGAAAAGGGTGGTAATCCAGTTTATATTAAGAAGAAGAACAGGATTAACATTGCACCCGATGACCTTGTAAATAAGTTTTTTGGGCCTGAGTCATCTGTCTAATTGCATTGACAAATTTATCGTTGTGGCTATACTTTTTTCAATAATAAAGCGCTGAAGCCAGGTTGGCATCACGGCTTTAAATCGTCCCTTTAAGAGGACGATTTTTTTATATATGAAGATGCTTGCTGCTTATGCGCCATATCTGGAGGATATATGGAATATAAGGATACTCTTAACCTGCCCAGAACAGATTTCCCGATGAAGGGAAATCTGGTCGAGCTTGAACCCAAAATTCTACAGAGATGGGAAGAGATAAACATCTATGAACTTTCCATTTCGAAGACGGTGGGCAACAAGAGTTTCATCCTGCATGACGGTCCTCCGTATTCAAATGGTGATATACATGCCGGGCATACTTTGAATAAAGTCCTTAAGGATATGATAATCAAGTTCAAGACGATCGAAGGATTCTACTGCCCTTATATACCGGGTTGGGATAATCATGGGATGCCAATCGAGAACAAGGTGCTGGAGTCGCTACGGGGAGATAGGAAATACATTAACCCGCTTGAGCTTCGCGAGAAGTGCAGGCAGTACGCGTTGAAGTACGTTGGTGTCCAGCGTGAGCAGTTCAAACGTCTTGGCGTCAGGGGTGATTGGAATAGACCATATCTTACCCTTGACAGGAGCTACGAGGCTACCATAGTGAATGTGTTCTCGGAGCTTGTTGAAAAGGGCTATATCTACCGCGGTCTGCGACCCATACACTGGTGTGTTGTCTGCAGGACTGCGCTTGCAGAGGCGGAGATCGAGTACGAAGATAAGACATCGCATTCAATTTACGTCAGCTTTCCGCTTGAGGTTGATCCGGACGGCGTGCTGGGTGGCAATAATGTGAGCGCTATAATATGGACGACCACACCATGGACGATACCCGCCAATCTTGCCATCGCCGTGCACCCCCAGTTCAAGTATTCTATAGTGAATGCAAATGGCAAAAAGAAATATTTGATAGCGAGCGAACTTGTGGAGCAGGTAACCAGTGGCATCGGCTTAAAGAGTTATAGGATTGAAGCAGAATTGCAGGGGGCAAAACTGGGGGGCGTTAAATTCAGACACCCTATATTTGAACGGAGTTCGCCTGTGGTCTTTGCTGATTATGTCACCCTTGATCAGGGTACTGGCCTTGTGCACACGGCCCCAGGGCACGGTCGTGAAGATTTTGAGACCGGCAAGAAATATGATCTTGGCGTACTCTGTCCGCTCGATGAGGATGGCATCTTTAACAGGGATGCTGGAATTTTCGAAGGCCTGAACCTGGAGGAGTGTAACCAGGCGGTGATAAGCGAGCTTTCGAAAAGAGGGAACCTACTTGCCAGCTCAAAGATAGTGCACCAGTACCCGCACTGCTGGAGATGTCATAAGCCTGTGGTCTTCAGGACAACAGTGCAGTGGTTCATGTCCGTTGACCACGATGGCCTGCGCAAAAGATTGCTCGATGAGATTGAGCGGGTCAGGTGGATCCCTGATTGGGGCAAGAACAGGATATATTCGATGATGTCTGAGCGTCCTGACTGGTGTCTTTCAAGACAGCGGTACTGGGGTGTGGGAATCCCGATCTTTTATTGCAAAAAATGTAATGAACCGATCATGGATGCGAGTCTGATAAGACGGGTGGCCGACGAGGTACTGCAAAACGGTTCTGATGTTTGGTTTACGAAGAGCGCAAGCGAGATGATGCCATCTGGATATAGTTGTCCGTACTGTGACTCGGGCGAATTTTACAAGGAGAAGGACATTCTGGATGTGTGGTTTGATTCGGGTTCGAGCCATAGAGCTGTTCTGGAGAAAAGGCCCGAGCTCGCATGGCCGGCCCAGATGTATCTTGAGGGATCGGATCAGCATCGCGGCTGGTTTAATAGCTCGCTTGTCATTGCACTTGCGACAAAAGATAGGGCACCGTTTAACGAAGTGCTGACTCATGGCTTTGTGGTGGATGAAAAGGGCAGGAAGATGGCGAAATCGCTGGGTAATGTCATCAGCCCTCTTGACATTATGAAGAGAAATGGAGCAGATATCTTGCGATTGTGGGTCGCCTCCATGGACTACCGAGGGGATGTCAGCATATCAGATGACATATTAAAGCAGGTAACGGATGCATATCGCCGCATTCGCAACACTATAAGGTTTTTGCTCGGTAATCTTTATGATTTCGATCCGGATACTGATCAGTGCTCCTATAGTGAGCTTACGGACATTGACCAATGGGCGCTGCAACTGCTGGCACGGATTTCGGAGTCAGCGCGCAAAGCATACAAGGAATACGAATTTCACCAGGTGTATCATCAGATATTTAACTTTTGCGCAGTTGAGATGAGTTCCATATACCTGGATGTTCTCAAGGATCGACTTTATATATCATACCCTACGGATTGTGAAAGAAGATCATCGCAGACTGTGCTTTTCAGGATCGCGCGGACGCTTTTGGTAATTCTTTCGCCCGTGCTTTCCTTCACCTGTGAAGAAGGATGGGGATATCTTCCCGACTATGCTGGTAAAATGCCAAGTCCACAGCTTGAGGACTGGCCAGATTTCGGTGACGTAAGTTCTAATGAAGTACTAATTGGTGATTTTGATAGACTGCTTCACCTCAGGGATCGCGTATTCAAAGTGCTTGAAGAGTTGCGCGAGAAGAAGGAGATAGGAAATTCGCTTGAGGCTACCGTTTTAGTTAAAGCGAGCGAGGACCAAAAGGAATTTCTAAGCAGAAATGCTGATACCCTTCTTGAGCTTCTGATGGTATCCGGGCTGGATTTCGAGTACTCATCGGGTTACAGCGATGGGATAAGCGTTCAGGCGCACAGATCTGAGCATGCAAAGTGTGAACGGTGCTGGAAGTACCTTGAGGGCGTAGGTGCAGATGATGAACACCTCACCCTCTGCAAGAGGTGCGCTTCGGTGGTAAAAAGGATGATCAATTGAGGTATAATTAACAAAAATCATTTTACTTTTG
Source organism: Actinomycetota bacterium (assembly GCA_023488455.1). Next base: position 75,065 of record JAMDDV010000016.1, read on the forward strand.
ATCCATGAGTACCAAGAGATGCTCGAAAAGAAACAGATTGAAAAGCTAAGAGAAAGTCTAGTAAAAAGGAAAAAGGAGTTACTTTCGCAATATGAAAAGCTCCAAGGGGACAGTCTGAAGATCACCCAGACGGGTGTATCGGGGGAGAGTCCATATAGCTTCCATATTGCCGATGAGGGCACGGACACCTTTGAGAGGGAACGCGATTTTACAATGGGTGACAGCCTGAAGGTTCTCATATCAAGAATAGACAAAGCGCTTGAAAAGATCGAAAATGGGACTTATGGTATATGCGAGATATGCGGTAAGGATATAGGATACGAAAGGTTAAAGGCTATTCCATTTGTGGATCTCTGTATCGATTGTAAAAGGGAAGACCTAATTTGATACCAGATAACAAGCCCCAGATGAACAACGGAAAGGTCTCTCTCCGCAATAAGGTATTTGTCCTTCTGATCTGTTTCATCATCATAGGCCTGGATCAGTTCACGAAGATGCTCGTTAAGAAATACATTCCGCTTGGGGGAACCATTGATGTCTGGCAGGGAGTCTTTGACCTGACGCATACCACAAATACGGGCGTGGCATTCGGCCTGCTTCAAAACAGGCAATCATTCGTCCTGTTTTCTTCGATAATAGCTATCGTGCTAATAGTGCTCTTTCTGTTTAAAATCCAGCATAACATGCTGTCCATTTTTGGACTGGGTTTGACGCTTGGAGGGGCACTTGGTAATATGATCGACAGGATCTTCCTTGGAAAGGTGACCGATTTTCTCAACTTTGCATACTGGCCCACATTTAATGTTGCTGATTCGGCTGTTGTCGTAGGATTTTTTTTGCTGGCTCTGTTTTTAATCAGAGGGCCAGCAAATAGTTCCAGGGCTGGTGAGCGAGCAGATGGAAATCAGATCTTGTAGAAAAGAGATAACCGTCAATCAAGGCCAGGCGGGCAAGAGGTTGGACGTCTTTTTAAGCGAAAACTATCCTGAGATATCAAGGAATGTCTTTCAGTACCTGATCACCTCACAAAAGGTCTTTGTAAACGGTAGGAAAGTGAACAAGAGCCATATATTGAGCGCTGGTAATGAGATCAGATTTGAGATCCCGCTGCAATCTGAGATTTCACCTGCTGCCCAGGATCTTCCCATTAAGATAGCTTTTCAGGATCAGTATCTGGCTATATTGTCCAAGCCAGCAGGTATGGTCGTACACCCGGCAACAGGCCATCTGGACGGCACGCTTGTAAATGCAATACTGTACCACCTGAGGGACATCAATTTCGTTTCAGGAGAGGGGAGGCCCGGGATCGTACATCGACTTGATAAGGACACGTCAGGCCTTCTGGTGGTTGGAAAAAACGAATATGCCGCCTCAAAGCTAATTGAGATGATGAAAGCAAGGGAAGTAACAAAGATCTATGCCGCGCTTGTCAGAGGCCATGTCGAGCCGATGCAGGGAGAGGTTGACCGCAGCATCGGCAGAAGCCCAAGGAACAGGCTCAGGATGACAGTGCTGGCGGACGGCAGGGAGGCAAGAACCTGGTATGAAGTTGCTGCAAGGTTTGAGCGGTATGATCTGCTAAAGATAAGGATAGAGAGCGGCAGGACTCATCAGATTAGAGTGCATATGAGCTTTATGGGCCATCCGGTCGTCGGCGACGTGATATATGGTGGGGTGGATGAGAATACGCGTAAGTTCGACTTGCACAGGCAGTTTTTGCACTCGTGCTTTATCGGATTTAAGCACCCTTTCACAGGTGAGCAGGTTGCGGTCTGGGATGATCTCAGCCCCGAACTTGTTGATTTCCTGCGGAAAGCCTGCGCGTATGAATTACATGAAATCAGAGCAGTTTTTGGCGAATAACTGTTGACTTTGTGGGCGTTACGTTGATAATATCACTAAACCTTTAAAATGGTCCGGGAGGCTAATAAGGGATGATGAAACTTCATGCAACTGATGTGCATGAAGTTTTTTTTGTGTCACGAGTTTACGGGCCTGCCAGTGGATCTAATCAATTGGCTTTTATTATATGGAATAGCTATGCCTGAGACGGAAAAAGCACAGATAATGGACGCAAGTGAGATGGCGAGAGCGATACTCAGAATATCGCACGAGATCATTGAGAAGAATCAAGGTTGCGGAAACATCTGTCTTGTCGGGATCCGCAAAAGAGGAGTTCCGCTGGCCACAAGGATCGCAAAAAATATCAGAAAGATAGAAGGCTGTGATATCCCCGTTGGGATACTTGACATCACATTTTATCGCGATGATTTGAGAGTAAACCCGCACCCGATTGTACAGGGAACTGAGATCAACTTTGATATAAACAACCTGGACGTAGTCCTGGTTGATGATGTGCTCTATACCGGGCGTACAATCCGCGCTGCGCTGGACGCTCTCATGGATTTCGGCAGGCCCAGGTCCATCCAACTCGCGATACTTGTGGATAGAGGGCACCGCGAGCTACCGATCAGGCCAGATTATGTGGGTCGGAATGCACCCACCTCAGCGAAAGAGCGGGTTAGGGTTCACCTGGAGGAGATCGATGGAGAGGATAAAGTGGTCATCACGGAATGAATGCTGAAATCGTCATACCCAACCTTTCAGGAAGGAACATAATCAGCATAAATGACCTGAAATGTGATGAGATATCTCTTATCCTTGAAACCTCGAAATCGTTTCTTGAGGTGAGCAAGAGAGAGATAAAAAAGATACCCACTCTGCGTGGGAAAACGGTAATTAACCTGTTCTACGAACCAAGCACAAGGACGCGCACCTCTTTTGAAATCGCGGGCAAACGGCTTTCTGCAGATGTCATAAATATAAGCGAGAAATCAAGTGCTGCTGTAAAAGGCGAAACGCTTTCCGATACCTCGAAGACCATAAATGCGATGGACGCTGATGCGTTGATAATCCGACACCCGCTGTCGGGCTCTCCGTACATCGTCGCAAAGAACATTAACTGTCCTGTAATTAATGCTGGCGATGGCTGTCATGAACACCCAACCCAGGCATTGCTTGACCTGTTCACCATCAAACAGCGGCTCGGGTTTATCAGAGGACTTAAGGTTGTGATTGTTGGTGATATCCTGCACAGCAGGGTGGCAAGGTCCAATATCCTTGCTTTTACAAAGATGGGGATGGGGGTTACGGTGGTCGCCCCGCAGACACTCATCCCTAAGGATGTGCAGAAGCTCGGTGCGAAGGTCACTTCGGATTTTGATGAGGTGATAGGCGATGTGGACATAATATACATGCTCAGGATTCAACTTGAGAGGATGAGCAGGGCATATTTCCCGTCCATAAGGGAGTACTGCAGATATTATGGACTGAACCTTAGTAGGTTGAAAAAAGCAAAAGAGGGTACGCTTGTCATGCACCCCGGTCCGATAAACAGGGGGATCGAGATAGAGAGCGAAGTGGCAGACCTCGCACAGAGCACAATTGTTGAACAGGTGACGAGCGGTGTCGCTGTGCGGATGGCAATTCTTTACCTGATCTTAAGTGGTGAGCCAGTTGAATAGGAAAATCCTAAAGGGCGGGCTGATATTTAATATAGAGAAAAAACGCAAGTTCGTTGCTGATATCCTGATAGAAGGAAACTCGATTATGGAGATATCCGACGACTTGAACGATGACCGCGCAGAGGTCATTGATATGAGGGGAAGATGGCTCATGCCAGCGTTCATCGATCCTCACGCTCACCTGCGCGAGCCCGGTCGCGAGGACGAGGAGACTATAGAAAGCGGGATAACTGCAGCGATTAACGGCGGCTTCTGTGCTGTTGCTTGTATGCCAAACACAGATCCCGCCATTGATGATCCGTCCATCCTCAAGTTTGTGCTGGATAAGTCCAGGCGATTCTGTCCGCAGTTCAGGTTGTTGCCAATAGCTGCGATAACGCGGGGAAGAGAAGGCAAGGAGCTATCGGAGATCGGACTTTTGAAGAGTGCAGGCGCCGTTGCCTTTTCCGATGATGGGAGTTCTGTTGTTGATACCTACGTAATGAGAAGAGCTCTGGAGTACGGAAACAGTTTTGGGGTGTTGTTCATATTACACGAGGAGGATCTGCTCTTAAGCCAGGGTGGTCAAATGCACGAAGGCTACTATTCCACTTTGCTTGGCTTAAAGGGCATACCGTGGACTGCGGAGGCGACGTTCATCGCCCGCGATCTGTTACTTGCACTGGATTCAGGATCAAAGGTACATTTCGCACATGTCAGCAGTGCAAGGTCGGTTGAAATAATTAACTTTGCTAAGAATATGGGGGCGGATGTGAGCGCTGAGGTCAACTTTCATAACCTTGTCTTTTGCGATGAGGACCTGAAGAGCTATGACACAAATCTTAAAATAAACCCGCCCATGCGAAGCAGCGATGACCGTGAAGCGCTGATCGCTGCAGCAAGGAGCGGGCAGATCAGCATGATATGCAGCGATCATGCCCCTCATGCCAGCCATGAAAAGGAGCTTGATTTCGATCTTGCTCCATTTGGTGCCATCGGCCTGGACCTGATGCCGGTCGCAGTCTTCTCTGAGCTGGTCTTTAAGAAGAAGCTCGATGAATTTCGTGCAATAGAGATGATGACTTCTGAGCCCGCAAAGCTGTTTGGCTTGGGAAGTGTTGACACAATAGCAGGTTCGATCGCAAATATTGCAGCAATAGACCCAAATGCCGAGACGGTGGTTGATATTAAATTCCTGCAATCAAAAAGCAAAAATACGCCATTTCTGGGCAAAAAATTGAAGTCATCCCTGACTGACCTCTTCCTGGCGGGAACTCAGGTCAAGAAAAATGGTGAGGTATTAATTCAGTTATCGAAAAGCAAAGTTGAAATCGATCCTAAGTGAACGGTGCCTTGTATTAGAAAATTCAAGACCTGCGTCTGATATTTGTCTTTTAAGACTGAAATCAAGCAGAATCTCAGTGCAGGCAGATTCGGGACAGTTCGTCAGCGTTCTCGTGAAGGTAAGACCTGATCTGGTCCTACGAAGGCCGTTTTCAGTCCTTGATTGCAGACCTGGTGAGAACATTGAGATTTTGATCAGGATAGTAGGGCCAGGTTCATCTGCCATATCCCAATCATCGGTTGGAGAAGAGATTGATCTGATCGGTCCTCTGGGCAACCCCTTTCGGATATCAGACGATCTTAACGATCATGTGCTGATTGCAGGTGGAATTGGTATTGTTCCTATCTTCTTTCTTTTGAAAAGGATGTCTGCATATGGATTGAGACCCATACTATTTTACGGGGCAAAAAGCGCCGATTCGCTGATATTAAGAGAGAGAATAGGAGAGTTCAAATTGCAGGTAGAATACAGTACCGAGGACGGTTCGTTTGGTTATGGTGGGCTGATTACGGAATGCGCTGCGCTGGCTTTAAAAAATATTGCAGTAGGAGCAGGCAAAGATATAACGAATTGCAAGCACAGGACAGCAATATATGCATGCGGGCCCAGGGATATGCTAAAAGACATCATCAGTAAATTTGGAAGAGGCAGAGATGTCCAGATATGTCTCGAAGAGATGATGGCTTGTGGAGTTGGTGCATGTCATTCGTGCGTGGTCAGGCGTAATAAGGGTATCGAAGGAGATGGATACCTGCTAGTCTGTAAAGACGGCCCAGTATTCTTCGCTGATGAGGTGGATATTGGCTGATATAGACTTAAGTGTAGATCTCGGGAAGATCGTGCTTAAAAATCCAGTGACCGCGGCCTCTGGAATCGTTGGGTTTGGAGATGAATACACCGGACTTATTGACTATGAGAAGATCGGCGGTATTTTCATCAAAAGTCTTACGTTAAATCCTTATCACGGAAACGAGCCGCCGCGGATTGCAGAGAGCTCATCCGGTCTTCTGAACACCATAGGGCTGCAAAATCCCGGTGTCGATGATTTCATAGAAAAATATTCTCCGAAGCTAAGTTCACTGAACACGAAAATTTTCGTGAGCGTTGCAGGATTTGATGAGAAAGATTTTGCAAGCGCGGTTGAGAAGCTCGATGGTCAGGACTGGATATCAGGCTATGAGATAAACATATCCTGTCCCAATGTTTGCGCTGGCGGTGAGCAGTTTGGCACATCTCCTGAGCTCTCATCGCACATAGTAAAGAGTGTAAGGATGGTCACCTCAAAGTTCATCTCCGCAAAGCTGACGCCCCAGGCGCCGGATATATCAAAGGTTGCATATGAATGCATTAGTTCTGGCGTAGATGCCGTCTCCATGATAAATACGATAAGGGCCGTGAAAATTGATGTCGACAACATCAGGCCTGCGCTTTCAAGGTTGTTCTGCGGATTAAGCGGTCCTGCCATAAAACCAATTGCTCTTTGCAAAGTGCTTGAGGTGTACAGAGATACAGGCGCAACCATAATCGGTCTTGGCGGGATTTCAGGCGGAAGGGATGTGATGGAGTTCATAATGGCGGGGGCATCTGCTGTGTCGATCGGCACCGCCATATTCAGAGACCCCGGTGTCCTGGAGAGATCGCTGCTCGAGATGGCAGACTTTATGACGAAGCATAGGATTAAATCTTTAAATGAGATAAAAGGAATTGCTTTAAAATGGATATAAAAAGTCTTATAAAAAGCGACATCAGATACAGGATAGCCCTTGCACTGGACATCACAGATCCTGTAAGGTTTGCTGACGTCATAAGTGCGTTTAAGGGTAGGGTCGCGACGGTAAAGCTCGGCGTTAGCACCCTTTACAGTCTTGGCTTCGACGTGATTGATAGATGCAGGGAGTTCGGTTATATGGTTTTTGCTGATGTCAAGTTAAATGATATTCCCATGCAGGTAACGAAAGCGGCAAGGGCGATCTTCTCCCGCGGTGTGGACATGGTGACCACCCACTGTCTGGGAGGTTCTGAGATGCTAAAGGGAGTTGTTCAGGCCTCAAAAGAGATGGCTGATAGCACAAAAGGGGATAGGCCTCTTGTGCTGGGCGTTACCATACTTACAAGCCTTGACGATGATGACCTGAACAGTCTTGGCTTCAGATATGGTGCAGGGAAGAGCACGTTAAATCTTGTTACAATTGCTGTGAAGTGTGGGCTTGACGGCGTGGTGTGCGCAGCAGGTGAGCTTACACACACGAGGGCTATGATCGGTCCAGAGATGCTTACCGTCGTCCCCGGGATCAGGGGGACTAACGATAGGGTGGAGGATCAGAAGAGGACGATGAGCCCGGGGGAGGCCATAAATGCAGGTGCTGATATCCTTGTCATAGGCAGGCCAATTCTGGGTGCGGAAAGCCCCTTAAGTTCACTTGAAGATATTTACAAGGAAATAGAGAATTCACTGTAAAAGCCGTGAACATTTATGCCGATAAAATATATAAAAATCAAAGGAAAGAACATTGAGAAAGATACCTGAAATTTCACCTGAAGTTAGGAGGGCTGCAGTTGCTAAGGCCGTCAGGCTGAGGATGAGCAGAGCGGGGGTAAAGAAGAAACTCAAAGACGGCGAGATTTCATTTTTTGACTTGGAGAATGTGGACATGGAGATCAGAAACGGTTTCAGGACACTTGAGATACTGGAATCGTTGCCTGGAGTTGGCAAATTAAAGGCAAGAAATATCATGGAGGAGCTAAATATAAGCCCGCGCAAGAAGCTGGTTGGCCTCGGTTCCAGACAGAAAAGCGTGCTTGGGGAATTGATCTCCTCCCACTTGAACGCTGGAAGGAAGAAGGTTTGGTCGCAAAAGGCAAAGCGATAATAATCTCCGGTCCTTCTGGAGCTGGTAAGACGACGCTTATCAGGTCGTTCCTTGAGCTGAAGAGCGGCTATCATTTCGCAATTTCCGTCACCACGCGCAGACCTCGCGATGGAGAAATAGAAGGAGTGGACTATTTTTTTGTTTCAGTGGATGAGTTTAAAAAGCTGATTGATGAAGAGAAACTCCTTGAGTGGGCAAAAGTCCATGATAACTACTACGGCTCACTTAGGAGCCAGGTGCTGGGTTATCTGGACGTGGGGACGAATGTAATCCTGGACGTTGATGAACAAGGTGCTGAGCAACTTGTTGACAGGCTGGGTAGTGCATTGTTAATATACATCGTCCCACAAAGCCTTGATGAGTTATTGCAGAGGTTAAAAAAGAGGGACACAGACAGCAGTTTGACGATAAGAAAACGTCTAAAAAATGCGAATGAGCAGATTAAGAAAATGAAGAATTATCATGCTGTCATAGTGAATGATGATGTTGAAACTGCTACCCGGGAACTCATACGGATAGTGGAGGAGTTTTTAAGAGGAGGGTATCCTGGTGACGATTAAACCGGACATAGATGAATTGATGGCTCAGGTTGACAGCAGGTTCACGCTTGCTGTTGCATCCGCGAAAAGGGCGCGGCAGATAAATCAGTATTTCAACTCTTTGAGGGGATTAATAAAATGTGATTACATGCCACCCAGGGTCGATATCAGATCTAAAAAGCCGCTTACGATTGCGCTTGAGGAGATTAGACAGAAGAAGATCGAGATCAAGCGCAAGGTATAGTACACTGCGTTAAAATACAGGCACAAGAAACTACATGCTTATTTAAAGGCCAATGAACGAAAACCCGCTTTCAAATAAGGATCTCATAATTGGGGTTACAGGTTCAATTGCTGCATACAAGTCAGTTGAGCTCGTGAGCGAACTCGTAAAAAACGAAGCCAATATTTCCGTAATCCTGACTCAGAACGCGAAGAGGTTCATATTACCGCCGTCATACGCATTCCTGTCAAAAGTGAACGTGTATAGTGAGCTCTTCAGCGAGGATATCAGATCCATGATATCGCATATTGATATAGCAAGAAATGCGCACTGCATGGCGATAGTCCCTGCAACTGCCAATATAATTGCTAAGATAGCTAACGGTATCGCTGATGACCTCCTGTCATCTGTTGCCCTGTATGCGAAATGCCCGATCGTCATTGCGCCGGCCATGAATTCTGCGATGTATGAAAAGCCCCAGACCCAGGAGAACCTGCGAAGGCTGGAGTCGCTGGGTGTGCGCATAGTAGGCCCAGAGGCAGGATGGCTTGCATGCGGTGATGAGGGTGTCGGGAGGCTTGCTTCGATTGAAGATATTATTCAGGTGATCACTGAGGAGGTAAAGCGCAGGTCGCTGCTTGCAGGGAAGCGTATACTGGTCACCCTTGGTGGGACGGAGGAACCGATAGATGACGTGCGCGTGATAACGAATAGATCCAGCGGCAAAATGGGCGCGTTCATTGCAAGTGAGGCAGTTGCGATGGGGGCGGATGTGATCGTCGTTGCAGGAAGGGTCAGCGTCCCGCTTCCGTCAGGTGCAAAGATCATAAGGGCGTACACCGTGCAGGAGATGCTAAGTGCCGTGCTTGAGAACGCAAAGGGGATGGATGCAACTGTTCTCTGTGCAGCGGTCTCCGATTTTAAGGTAGCCAGAGCTCCCGGCAAAATAAAGAAGTCCGATGCTCCGATCAAACTCATGCTTGAGAAGAACACGGATATCGCAAGCGAGCTATCGTCAAGCAAGCAGGGCGGATATCTACTCGGTTTCTCTGCCGATAGCAGTTCGGTGCTTGAGAACGCGCAGGAAAAGCTCCGCACCAAAGGTTTTAATGCGATAGTAACAAATGACGTCTCCAGGAGTGACATCGGCTTCGAATCCGATTACAATGAAGTAACCTATATAACTGCGTCAGGTGAGAAATTCTTCATTCCAAGAAAATATAAGCGCCTGGTCGCCCGCGAGCTCCTTGAGATCCTATCCAGGTACATTTAGGCATATAGCCTTATGCTTTCAAAATAGTCCTTATTTATATTTGAGATGTTAGCTGCAGGCTATAATAGCTATTGGCAACTGTTATATTTGTAATTACACTACAGCTATAATGTAATCATGATGTAAGAAAAGGGCATAATGATTAGGACGCGAATACAATTAACAGAAGAACAGTACAAATTATTAAAAACTCTCTCTAAAGAAAGAAATGTATCAATTGCGGAGGTAGTCAGAGAATGTATATCTCATTACTATGACAGTAGATGTCTAACCAGTGAAGATGAGAAATGTAGTAAGGCAATAGATACATTAGGGAAATTTAGGTCGGGTATGAAAGATATATCCATAAATCATGACAGGTATTTAGCAGAGGATTTTAAAAAATGAGTGCGATATGGCTGCATTCGTAGATACCGTTGCCTTTTATGCGATGATGGATTTAGATGATGAGTTTCACAAAGAGTCTAAGATTACTTTTTCTAAACTAATAGATGAACGAGAAATATTCCATTCAACCAATTATGTAATACTTGAAACAATATTTGAGGTTATGCGAACTCTTGGTTTAAAAAAAGTCTTTGCGTTTGACAAACATTTTTGCGAATATGGATTTCAGGTATTATGATTATATTGATGATTGTAGCGTAGCCTGTCTTTATGTCTTTCTGTTTTGTTGACGCGAAAATGTGGATTTGTTAATATTTCGAAATCTTTTAGCCCTAATGCCTCAAGATAAGGAGATTTGATGAAGGATAGTCAGTATTTGTTCACCTCGGAATCAGTAACCGAAGGCCATCCGGATAAGATAGCAGACCAGATATCCGATGCCGTGCTGGATGCTATTATTGCTAACGATCCCCTGGCGCACGTCGCCTGTGAGGTATTGATAAAGACAGGTCTTGTGGTCGTATCAGGTGAAATTACCACGAATACCTATGTTGATATCCCGCGCATCACCAGGAACACGATCAAGGAGATCGGCTACACAAGGGCTAAGTTTGGTTTTGACGGGGATACGTGCGGCGTTGTCACATCGATAAGCGAGCAGTCGCATAACATAGCAGATGGGGTGGGCCTCTCACTTGAGGCGAGGACGGGAGAAGATTTCATCGATGATTACGACAAGCAGGGCGCTGGCGATCAGGGGATGATGTTCGGGTATGCGTGCAATGAGACACCTGAACTCATGCCGATGCCTATAATGCTGGCACACAAGCTTGCGCACAGACTTGCAGAGGTGAGGAAATCCGAGGTACTTAGCTATCTGAGGCCTGACGGCAAGACACAGGTGACTGTGGAGTATCAGGGCTACAAACCGGTGAGGATAGATACGGTACTTATCTCGGCACAGCACAAGCCTGGTGTTGACATAGATACAATAATGAAACCCGATTTCATGGAATATATCGTCAAACCCGTTCTTCCGCCTGAATTTGTTGATTATAAGAAGTTGAAGTTCTACGTAAACCCGACGGGTTCGTTTGTCATAGGCGGTCCAATGGGTGACTGCGGTCTGACCGGAAGAAAGATCATCGTCGATACTTACGGCGGCATGGGCAGGCACGGCGGTGGCAGCTTCTCCGGAAAGGACCCGAGCAAGGTAGACCGCTCAGCTGCCTATGCAGCAAGACATTTAGCAAAGAACGTTGTTGCAGCAGGACTGGCTGATAGGTGTGAGGCTATGGTGGCATATGCGATAGGAAAGGCTCATCCAGTTTCTATCATGGTCAACACCTTTGGCACGGAGAAGATTGACCCAAAGAAGATAAACAGGATGGTAATTGAGAACTTCGATATGCGACCGAGGGCTATCATCGACAGGCTTAACCTCATACGCCCGATCTATAAAAAGACCGCAGCTTATGGCCACTTCGGCAGAGGCGACCGTGACTTCACGTGGGAGAATACGGACATGATTGAAGTCCTTAAGAGGGAGGCAAACCTCTAATTGAGAAGAATGCTCCTGCTCCCGGGCTATTTGCAAGCGTAGTCGTAAATCAGCCCGGACCTGCGGGCGAGTTATTATTTAGTTATGAGATACCAGAGGAACTGAGAGACGGCATTAGCGTCGGCAGTATCGTCCTCGTTCCATTTGCCAACCATAGAAGATCCGGTGTTATTCTTCACCTTTCAGAAATCTGCGACTTCGAGAGCCCTAAAAAGATCATATCCGTGCTGTCCGGCGATTTCGCCATCAGCCCTGCGATTATCCGTCTGTGTAAGTGGACAGCGAGGAGATACTTTTCTCCGCTTTTGAAACCTATAAAACTGGCAATACCTTCCACGCAGTATGTATCCATTGAACAGGTCATCAGATATATCAGCCCTCCGAAGTCGAGTTATCCGAAGGACTCGCTCTTAGAAAAAATTACTCAGCATCTATCAGTCAGGGTAGAGGTCAGACGAAGCAACCTGGTGAGAAAATTCGGTGCGCAGAGCATAAGAGTGCTACAAAGGTTGATCACTGACGGTATCATAGAGGTTTTTGATGTCCCAAAGGCTAAATATTCGCAAAAGTTTGAGAGATATCTTGAGATAAATAAGTCAGTCAGTGAAGTAGTTAAAGCAGGAACTGTTGGGCAAAAGGTAATTGATTTGCTTGGTGATGAGGGAGTGACGAAGTTATCTGAAGTCAGGGCAATCACGAAGGCAAGCCGGGCAACCATAAAATCGCTGATGGATAAAGGTTACGTAAGACTTGTGCTGAAGAAAAGCGAAGCTGACCTGTCATCAGGTGGAGGTGAATCTTCGATTAAGGGTGGACCTCTAGAGTCATCGGGTGAAACCAGTTACGCAAATGATCTTAATATATTTTTAGAAAAAGCAGTTGCTGGCGGGAACAGAAGTAGCTGTCTTGTGGCGGGACTTGAGGGTAGGATGATGTCCGATCTGGTGGTGCATCTTGCGCACTCAGCTTTCAGTAAGAGTTTGTCGGCACTTTTCATATTTCCTGAGGTTGGTAAGATCACGGAAGCTGCAAACCTTATAAGGAAAAACCTTGGCATAAGACCAGTAGAGATCCACGCAAACCTTTCTCCCCATCTGCGCGCAGAAGCACATGCAATGATTCTTAATGATGAATGCCCAAGGATAGTGCTTGGCACGCGAAGTGCAGTTTTTACGGCATTCCCGAAGTTAAATGTGATGGTAATATCTGGTGATGGAGAATATGGGATGCAGGAGACTCCATCACCAGCTTACAACGCACGTGAGGTGGCACTTAAGCGAAGCCAACTTGAGGACATTCCCTGTATAATCCTATCCTCAGTTCCCTCGATGGAATCCTACAGGATGGCTGTGGATGGCAATCTATCACTTTATATCTCAGATGAACTTGAGAAGAAGATAAAAAACTTGGGGATCAGATTTTTAAGCAGAAGAGAACTTTCTGGCGAATACCCACAAGTACGTTTGATCAACGCTGCGGTTATCCAGCAGATCAAGAGTCTGGTTCAATCAGATGAAAGCGTTCTATTCTTCATAAACCGAAGGGGATATGCCAGTTTTGTAAGATGCAGCAGTTGCCATAAAGCGGTCATCTGCGATAGTTGCGGCTACGCCATGTCGCTTTATAAGAGTGAAGGTCTGCTCATCTGTCACAGATGCCACGCAAGCAGACCTTTTGTGTACACATGTCCGCTCTGCAACAAAGGGCACCTCTCCCCAATGGGTTTTGGAACGCAGCGAATGGAGACGGAGCTAAGAAAACTATTTCTTGACAGAAAAGTAGTCAGGCTTGACTCGGACTTAAGCAGCATGGATGAGCGAGAGGCAGAACTCCTGGTCGCATCCGGATCACCAGCACTAATCGTCGGTACGCAGAAGATTGGTACGACCAGGTTTGCAAAGCTTCCTAAGCTCGCTCTTATATTTGGTTTCGATTTTATGGTCAACTACCCCGACTTCAGGTGTAGAGAGAATGCCCTCAGGACGCTGGCGAACCTTGCTGACAGGATCGAACCCTCAAGTAACGAAGAATCGATCCTGATAGAAACCTCGATGGAAGAACTGCCATTCTATAAAAGCCTCCATAACTTAGATTTGAAGAACATCCTGGATATAGAACTCGAAGAGCGAAGGGTGCATTCATTTCCTCCATATGCCGAGCAGCTGGGTATCATGCTTGAGTCATCAAAACATGAGGTGTTGTCATCGGCAGAGGGACAGTTTGAAGAGAAGTTAAATAAGCTCAGCCAAAGATTTGATGATATATTGTTTTATAAGTTAGGGCCTGTTTCGCAGAAGAGGGGATCGGGCTACAAGAGCCGCACATTCATCCTTTCTACTCCCGATCTGTTCAAGCGATCCGCTGAGATACACAAATTTCTAAACTCTTTTCAAAAAACAGCAAGCCGTGATGTAAAATTATCACTAAATACTGATCCATCTGCATTCATCTGAAAGGAAGAATTTGTATGGCAGTTGAGAAGATACGAACATTTGGCGATCCTGTCCTGCGCGAGAAGTGCTTCGAGGTCAGCAAGATAGATGACTCGGTAAAAACGCTCGTAAGGAACCTTACCGATACAATGAAGGACGCACCCGGTGTTGGCCTTGCTGCATCGCAGATCGGTGTTTTAAGGAGAGTTTTCGTATATGACATCGGCGAGGGTACGCAGGTCCTGATCAACCCCGCCCTCTTGAGGAAGAAGGGCGAGATAGTAGAAGAGGAGGGCTGCCTTAGCCTATATGAGATAAAGTGCCCCGTGAAGCGCTATCAGAAGGTTGTTATCAAGGGGAAGAATTTAAATGGCGAGGAAGTCATTGTTGAAGCTGAAGACCTGCTTGCAAGGGTAATGCAGCATGAGATGGATCACCTCGAAGGTATCCTGTTCATCGATAAGGTCAGTGAAGAGAACAGAAGAAAGGTACTCGAGGTGATCACCACTATTCAGCTTAAGGCATAGCTTAAGGTTTAGATTAAATGCGACTTGCATTTTTTGGCACACCTGATTTTGCGACCTCCTTCCTATATGCTCTGATCACCTCCCATCACGAAGTAGAGCTTGTGGTCTCATCTCCTGATAAACCAGCAGGCCGAGGGAGAAAACTCCAGTCACCCAATGTCATCATCTTCGCAAAAGAACGAAATTTAAATCTCATTCAGCCCGAGGACATATCCTCAAAAGAGTTTCTGGATTCCCTAAAAGAAATGGCCCTCGACGCCTGCATCGTCGTCTCCTACGGCAAGATAATAAAAAAAGAGCTCCTTGTGCTGCCAAAGCACGGCTTCATCAACGTACATCCTTCGTTGCTCCCAAAGTATAGAGGATCAACTCCAATAGAATCTGCAATTATGGCAGGTGAGAGGAGAAGCGGAGTGACCATAATGAAGATGAACGAGAAGGTGGACGCAGGTGACATCGTTCTTCAACAGGAATTTGATATTGACCCAGATGATAACTACGCTGACGTGTTGAATAAAATCATAGATATAGGCCCCAATTTACTACTTCAAGCTCTTAGGATGATCCAGAACGGCACTATGAAATACACACCCCAGGATGAAGCTATAGCCACCTACACAAAAAAGATCGAAAAAAATGATCTCCAGATCGACTGGCACCAGAAAGCAGGCATGATCCACAACAAGGTCAGATCGGTCCATCCTATTAGATCATGCTATACATATCTAAATAAAATCAGGATAGAGATCACAAAAACAAAGCCCACAGACCACCTTTCAACATCACCACCAGGCATTATAGTCGGCATAGACAAAGAAGACATCATCGTTGCTACAAGAGACTATAACCTCCGAATTCTTCGTCTCAAACCCGAGAACAAAAAAGAAATGCCCGCCGCAGCCTTCGCCCGTGGAGTTCGTGACGTTTCGGGATTAGTGCTTGGGCATTAGTGAGCTCTATCTCATTTTAGTTCATGATGCTAAAATGGTTTTAGTACCTTAGTTTTTAAAGCTTTGCTCTAAGATATAAATGTGAAATAGAAATATTGACATTCTGAAAAGGTTAAAATGAATAGAAAAGGCTCGTTATCTGAAACAAAAAAGTTAGATGATTTAATTACTATCTTGCGAAAAAATATTTTAAATTTAAAAAAAGACTATAGGGTTAAATCAATAGGTATATTTGGCTCCTATGTTCACAATGAACAACGAGACAAAAGTGATCTGGATATTCTCGTTGAATTTACGGAGACACCCAGCCTCATTGGTTTTATGAGGGTAGAACACCATTTAAGCGATATTCTGGGCATCAAAGTAGACCTTGTGATGAAGGATGCTTTAAAACCATTGATCGGTAAACATATTCTTGAAGAAGTAATTACAATATGAAGCACAAAAGAGAGTATATCGACTATCTTTTGGATATTAGGGATGCAATTGAGAAGGTAGAGAACTTTACTAATGGAATGAATTATGACTTATTTGTAAATGACAATAAGACAGTCTTTGCGGTTATAAGAGCTCTAGAGATTATCGGTGAAGCATCAAAAAAAATCCCTGATTCAGTAAAAAATAATAATCCATTAATTCCATGGAGAGAAATCAGTGGTATAAGAGATAAGCTCATTCATGAATACTTTGGAGTAAATATAAAAGTTGTGTGGAAGACCATTGAAGAAGATATTCCAGTGTTAAAGCCACTGATTGAAGAGATGATAAAGGGCAAGGATTAGAACTATCTGACAAATATAGAAGTTTGACAATTAATATTCGACAACATTAACTTATAAGATTACTTGTTTTACTAATCACGTTTCAAATAGCTTTCTGTTTACAACTAGTTTACGACCTAAAATAAAATAATAAAATTCATTTTCTAGTTTAAATTTTTAGCTTGAAATGTCTTTAACACTAGTATCCACTCCTTTAACTTTCGCTATACTGACAGCAATTTGAAATATGTTAATTCCATATCCATTTATTATACCCCACATTTAATAAATATTGTTGACATTATTTATTTAATGTGATACGTAGTTACTATAATTCTAAGCTTATTTAAAACATTAAGTGGTGGTTGATGTGAAATATGTAATAGATATTAATAAGCATAAAACTGAAAAAATTGAAAATTTTATAAAGAAAGGTGATTACGATAGTTTTGCACAATTCATAAATGTAGCGATAGAAAATCAAATATTTATTGAAGAAAGTGAATCTCAAATTATTGATGAAAATCTCAAAGATAAAAAGTTGACAAATATTCTAAACAATAATGATTATTTTAAGGAATTTGATATTAGAAAGGTGTGGAGTCAACCAAAGATGGTTTCAATTCCAGATTCCAAAAATATAGCAGGTATACCTGACGTGATTAATGAGGAAAGGTATTGGTTATGGGGTCAAATAAATAAAATCTTTCCTATAAAAATTGGTTTGAGAGTTCTTTTTGTCCTGCTTGATGATGAACAATGGGTTGAATTGGAAATATTTAGAGACAAAGCTTCAGTTGTTGCCTCAGAAATAGCTTCTGAAATTAGAAAATATGAAAGCAAAAAGATGAAAAATCGTGAGGAAAAGATATCCGTTGGTTTGCCAGATGGTAGATCATATAAGAGTATTACCAGATACAAATCTCATTTTTTAGCATATATGATGGGTAATGGGAAATTTGATGGTGCAATGAGTTTCTTAAGGTTTGTAAATCTTTTAAAAGATGAGAAAGGTAGAGTCATGATTGGGATAACAACCCCTGGTATCAGCTTTGTAAAAATGGAAAATCCAGTTATAGATAATAATAATTTTGAGCAGAGTCTTAGCGCAAGCGAAATAGACTTATATTTAGAACATATTAATAAGTATGTTAGAGGAGAGGTTTGTGCAATCAAGTGGTTGTTGAGTACGTTAAATAGAGGTATTACAGAGCGAGAGCCCTTGAATAATGAAATTAAAAAAGAGTTTGGCACATTATGGAATTCTTCTGACGATGTGATCAATACTCAAAGAGCAGGCTTAATGGCAAGAATGTATGAGTTAGGGTTAGTAAGTAAGAAAAAGAAAGGGGTCAAAGTTAATTATTTTGTTAGTGATTTTGGAAAAATGGTTTTAGAAAAATTGAAGAAAAGAGGTGAATAGGATGGAAAATAAGAAACTCCTGCTTTTGTTCGTTAAGGCAGAATCAGAAGAAGATGTTTTGAGGATAATTGAAAGCAATCCTATTTTGAAGCAGGATAAAAATTGGAAACCCTATGGTGGTTTTAGGGGAAATTTCAGTCAGATACATAACCAGCAAGGAAATGCAATTCCTGCTTTAGTCGAGAAACCAATAAACTCTATTGATGCTATTCTAATTAAGGAATGTAAATTAAAAGGAATTGATCCAGAGGATAATAAAGCACCTAGTTCTATCCAAAAAGCTGTTGAGATGTTTTTTGGGATTAAAGGTGGTGATTTTAGTGAGATTACTGAGAATAATAGAAGAAAGATTGCAAAGAGTGTACAGATAATTGCAGAAGGCTCAAGACAAAATCCTAATATTATTATATATGACAATGGAGAAGGACAGCACCCAAATGATTTTGAGAATACATTTGTTTCTTTAAATAGAGATAACAAGCTGAAGATTAAATTTGTTCAGGGTCAATATAATATGGGTGGCACTGGTGCATTGCCAAATTGCGGCAGGAATAAGTATCAGCTTATACTGTCTAGAAAACACCCTAGATTACTAAATGGTGAGAAAGATCTCTATGGCTTTACGCTTGTAAGATTACACTTAGTCCATAGTATAGGTGAATATAAAACTTCATGGTATGAATTTTGTGTAGATGAAAATGGGGAAGTTTTTAGTTTCCCAGCTGATGAGGATTTAGATTTAGGTCTATTTGAAATAGATTTTAATTCGGGTACATATATTAAGCTTTTTAATTATGACTTGCCTGATCTTTCTGATATTACTCTCGGGCTGTGGAGAGATTTTAATCGTTATCTATATTTCCCGGCCTTACCAATATTACTTTTTGAAAAAAGAGACTATAAAGGTCATTCACGGACAAAGTTAATGCTGGGAAATAAGATCAGGATAATGATTGATAGTAGGGATATGAAAGAAACCACTTTCCCTATGACAATTAATTTTAAGAATATGAAATTTCCAGCTGAGGTTACTATACTTAAAGACTATGTAGATAAAAAAGAATTTATTGATACTATGGCAGTAGTTTTTACGATAAATGGCCAAGTACACGATTTCCAAAAAAATAGCTTTATAACTACCAATGCAAAATTACCTTATCTAAGCGGTTACCTTTTAGTAAATGTTGATTGCACGAATATTCCAACAGATATAAAGAGTGAATTATTTATGGCCTCAAGAGATAGGATGCGGAATAACAACATTGCAAGAATGCTTCTGGAAGAGATAGCGAATGAACTAAAAGATAATAATATTTTACGCCAAATTAATGAAAAAAGGAGAGATGAGAAAATTTTTCAAAATCCTAAAGACGAAGAGTTCCTTAAGAAAGTAATGAGCAAATTACTCAATAAGAATGAAGAAATAAGTAAAATATTGGGACTTAATGGAAACATTGCCAGTAATGTTACAAAAACAATTATTAAGAATATTATCAAAGAAGGAGAAAAATTTAAATCAAAGAGATTTCCAACCTTTATGCAATTCAAAAGAATTGCACCAGGTAATATAAAGATGATTCCTCAGAACGGTGAAAGTAAATTATTTTTGGAAACTGATGTTGAAGATGAATACCTTATTAGGCCACGCGATAAGGGTGAACTAAAAATTACTTTCGAGAAACCTCATTTAGGCATAGGTGGGGATGGCGATATTATTGGTTCAGATGAGGAGATTTTCGATGTGAATATAGTGGGTCCTAATCAAGGGCATATAAAGCTTAGAGTTAAAACGAAAGAAGAATTACCTATTGGGGCAATCGTAAAAATGAGTGTTGAATTATCATCGCCAGACGGTCCTTTAGTTTTAACAGCATTTATTAAAATTGCTGATCCTGTATCACCAGCACAAGAGAAAGAGGTCGAGACGCCTAAGACCTATTCGTTACCTAAAACAATTTTGGTTTATAAAGAAAGGAAGCAGGGTATTGAGAGTGCTACTTGGGATGATTCAGATTATAATTGGACAGGTGAGGATATTTGTAAAATTTTTCCCTCTAGTAATGATAGATTTTTTGTAGATGCAGTTGCTATAAATATGGATGCCGATTCTGTACACAATTATGTTCGAAGTAAAAAATTAACAGATAAAAACATAGAGCATCTAAAAAGACTTTTTCAAGTATCAATTTACTTAATCTCTCTAATTCTTTATTTTCAAGTTTCCCATCGAGATGAAATTGAAGATAAAGAAGAAATATTATCATTTTTAATGAAGGGAATTGGGAAAATAATAATCCCAGTAATTGTAAATGAGGAATTGATTAGAGAGATAGAAAATGAATAAATATGGTCGAAAATACATTTGAGGAAAACAGGTATTTTATAGTTTTGATTGGCGTTAATTATTTTTCCCGTTCTCAAATTTCAGATGATTAGCTACGTTGCGTATTCCGTGAGTTTTCCACCGATTCTGCTCTATTCCATCTACTCTTAGATTAAAGCCAATTTAGATGTTGTTTTGACAGAGATACGTTTGATATCAAGGTGAAATAAATAATCAAACAGATGCAGAAATTGAAGAATAAATGGAAGAATAATCGAGTAATTTTTTACAGTTGAACAAAGAGAGTGTATAATAGTTGTTTATTGATATAAATACATAAAAGTATAATTATGATGATTTAACAGTAAATGTATGCCCAAAACAACATAGAAAATCTATGCATTCATTGACAGCCAGAATATGAACTTGTCTACTCAGGATTGTGGCTGGAAACTAGATTTTGGTAGATTTTACGTTTATCTTAAGGATAAGTATAAGGTCTCTAAAACGTTCCTTTTTATTGGTTATGTTGCGGATAATGAGGCTCTGTATACTTTTCTACGAAAGGCTGGGTATATTGTTGTTTTTAAACCAACCTTAGAATACAGAAAAAGGGGCAAGCTATATACTAAAGGAAATGTTGACGCAGAATTGGTTTTGCATGCCATGATTGAATATTCTAATTATGATAAGGCTATTATTATTTCAGGTGATGGAGATTTCCATTGCTTAGTTGAATACCTTGAGAAGCAGGGCAAACTTTTACATATAATGATTCCGAACTCAGGGAAGTATTCTGCCCTTTTGCGTAAATATCGGAGATATTTTGTATATCTAGATAAACTTGGAAAAAAGTTAGGCAGAAAATGAAAAAGAGAGAGATTAACCTTCGGACGAAACCTTAGGTGCGCTCTCTCATCGTGATGTTAATATTGTAATAAATTAAAACGAGAAGTCAAGCGATTGCTCTATAACACTACTTTTCTTACCCCGAGCATATCTGCGAGCTTAATCAGGTGGTTCTTGTAATCCCCAAGCACAACCATGGCGTGGTGTCTGAAGCTGCTCTGGACTGTGGCTTTCAGAAATTCAAGAACAGGAATATCGGGTTTGAAGAACACCTGAGGAGAGTGGATGTGAAATGGCTCTCCACCTAAGGACTGTGGCCACTGCCAATCAGCATCTTCTGGCCCTCTGCATCATCTATTATTCCGCAGATCGTTGCTCTACCTGGCCGCATGGTGAATTCAAATGCAAGTGCCTCCTTGCACCCCCATGTCTTAGGACAGTTTGTGAGGATGACATTGTCCAGGCTCTCTGCGAGGTTGGGATCTCCATCCCTGTGGTGGGCGAAGCAAATGTGATTTCTGTTCATACCTAAAGCCAGACCTATTAATCATTAATGACTTTGGAATAATAGACCAGAGTGAAAAATGGGATAAAATGTTAACTAAGAATTAGGGGCTGGTACAATGCTGTTGAGGAAGTGGTACATTGATAGTGGAAAATGACAAAAAAATAATCTGGATTATAAAATTATTAAGCTTTTGATATAGTGGTAATGTGACTAAGAAGGTAATTGAGAATATATCCTATTATGCAAATAAAGAAGGTATAGCAATTTGAGAGAAAATGAAGTAAAAAATGTGTAAAGAGGTTTAAGCTTTTAATCTGGTGGCGAAAATGAATGAAAATAAACTTACAGAGTATGAGGTAATTAAGAAATTAAGAGAAAATAGAGACAATCTAAAAAAATTTGGTGTAAAACGGGTTGGTTTATTCGGTTCCTTTGTTAGGGGCAATCAAAGAAAAGAAAGTGATATAGATTTAGTTGTAGAGTTTGACTTGTCTCTTTTCGGAAAGGATTTCGAAGGGCTTTTTGATGCATTTATGGATTTGTCTACCTACCTCGAAGATTTATTCAAAAAAAAGGTTGATATCTTAACTCCTGAAAGCATAGATACTATAAGGGTTAAAGAAGTTGCTGAAGAAATTAAAAGGAGTTTAGTTTATGTATAAGAGAGGGGATAGGGAATTTCTCTGTGATATTGAATGGAAAGATATAAGTGGAATGAGGGATAAAATTATCCATTTCTATTTTGGTGTTAAATGGAGCATTGTCTGGTCTGTAGTTAAGGATAAACTTCCCAAATTGGAAGAAATAGTTAAAGAGATATTAAGTAAGTAAAAAGATTTATGAGTAAGTCATAATTAATGACCAGAGTTTTTCTGCAAAAAATTTAGATGATATAGTTCTAAGCAATCTTTCTTATAGCTAGAATTCTTTTGATTTTAAAAACCTCTCAAGAAATAAAAATCTCTGGGATTTTCAGCAGAAAGTCATTGAGAATGCTTTAGAAATTATCTAAGAAGACACTATACCGTGATTTGCAAGAAATGGTAAATAAGGTAGTCTTCAAAGAGTTCATTAAGAAGAAGGGGAGAAAATACGAATCGAAATGATTAATTTCGGCATCAGGCAATCATTCGATAAGATTGAGCAGATAGAAGAAAGATACTCAAATATTAAGGAGCCTGTCGAAATAGCTTTCCCTTATTACTGGGATATATATGAGCCTATTAGGGGGCATTTGTTGGAGATTGCCGGAAAGATTAAATCTTATCAAACAAAAGTTTTGAGCATTCACGCGGTCCAGGCGCCTATTACAGATGAAATTTTTAAAGTGTGGGGAAGAGAAATAGCGGATTTTGCGAAGTTACTAGGGGTAAAAACCGTTACCTTGCATCCAAATAATATAAACAAGGACAAGGCTCTGCAGGAAAGGACCCTTGAGAATTTAAGATATCTTTCTGATCTGTATCAGGATGAAATTGCTTTCTGCATTGAAACCTTCGAAGGCTCACGAAGGGTATTTGCTCCCGATGAGATAATCAAGTTCAACTTGCCTATGACCCTTGATACCGCGCATATAAGTGATGAAAAAACAGTTTGGAATCTGCTCAAAGGCTATAAACAAAATATTAAGAATATCCACCTTTCAGCTAAAGATGGAGATAGGCGGCATCTGCCAATCGATAGTTTTTGCAGAGAGGTGATAAGTTATCTTATCGAGACTAAATGGGATGGAACCGTAATATTGGAGTACTTATTTGAATTTCATGAGCGGATGTTAGATGATTTAAGATCACTTGAAAGCAAATTTCAAAGAAAATATCTCCCAGAGATATGATGGCTTGATCAGTCGAAACCTATTTTGCTGATATACTTTGCAGCGTTCGCTCTCGAAGCCCAAGATTGTAATAATGTATTTGTAAAGTAAGCAGTTACAATAAACCCATATTCAGCAGATGTTTCTTTATAAGCTATTATAAGGTATTTACTTGTAAGAGGTATTTCTGAATAAAAACGCACAGCCAGCAGTTCTCCAAAATCACCTGAATATATCAAATCAGGATTTGAAACGGTTTCAATGGCTTTCTCCCTTTGATTTTCCATTTCAGGATGTCGTTGTATTATATGATTCCATCTTTCCTCTGTTAGTCGTATTGGGACTAAGTTTTTGGAATATGTAATGATCATTTTCGCGCGCTCCTTGCTTTTTCTAATCCATTTTTTGCTTTAATAGAGGAAGGGATATAGATGCCTCCATCTTATGTAAAGACAATTCGACAATTGATCTACTGGGAATATGCAAAACAAATGGCTGAATCAGTGGGATTAGCTGACAATTTTGGATTCATTGTTAATAGGTAAGGCTCTTGATTCGGGCAAATAGCAAAACCCCGTACACTATTTACGAGCAACCCTGCGGAAGCCCATGCACGAGGATTTACTTGCTATAAGCAATATAACAAAATCATCAATATAATATCAAGCTATTACTTAATCTTCTTGGTTCGCAATAATCCAGATATTTCAGATTTGGTCCTGGCTCACAATTCTTTTTTATACCGTTTTATCCGAATCCGTGTGCTTAAATTGGGATGAATCTACCTTTTACATATTAGCATAAATATAATAATATATATTTAAGTTATTAGTTAATTAATTATATATGGATAAATATTTATTACTCTCAATAGATGAAAGTGGCAAAGCTTCTTATAAGCATAGTTCTGAATTATTCATTCTTTCTGGTATTGTGATTCAAGAGCAGTTAAGAACGAAGCTCATTAAGTCTATGAGGTATTTAAAAAGTAAGTATTTTAATAATGAAGAGATAGTTTTTCATAGTCGTGATGTCTCAAGGAGAAAAGGCTTATTTTCTAATCTGCAGAG
>JAMDDV010000019.1:0-24045 GCA_023488455.1 Actinomycetota bacterium
ACATGGGTGAGGAAGCGGTAGCAGTAGGAGCTTGTGCTAACCTATCTAGAGAAGACCTGATAGTGTCCACCCATAGAGGTCATGGCCACTGCATAGCGAAGGGAGCAGACATCAAAGCCATGATGGCGGAGCTCTTAGGTAAGGCCACAGGATACTGCAAGGGCAAGGGCGGCTCTATGCACATCGCTGAGGTAGATGAGTGTTTAATAGTTGGGGTAATGAAAGCAAGGTGCTTTGCACCAAGTCAACGATAGGACACCTTAGTAGAAGGGCGGTCATCGCAAAGCTAACGTATCGAAATTTAGCTAGAAAGAAGGTAATAGGCATATGTTATTAAAATGTATAAGTTATTGGTCTTTAGTAGGAGGACTTGATCAATCAAAACCAATTGATGAAGCATTTTTTGAATCTAAAAAAGCTAATTTTGATGGAATTGAATTAACAATTGGAGAAGTTGGTATGTTAAATATAAATTACAAACAAAATGAATGTGAAAAGATAAGACTTTTGGCGGAAAAAATGAATATTTCTCTGAAAACAATAGCAAGCAATATTCTTTTTAAATATTCACTAACTGATAATAATATAAAAGTTAGGAAAAAAGCACTTAAATATCTTAAGAGGATGCTTAAAATAACAAAATGGATAGGTGCAGAAAATCTACTTGTTATTCCTGGTGCAGTAGATATTTACCTTTATAAAGATTATGACAGAGTTCCATATGAGACATGTTTTCGTAGATCAAAAGAAGCTATAAGTGAAGTTTTATCAGAAGCTATCAGTCTAAATATTAATATCTGTATTGAAAACATAGGAAGATTAAATAAATTTCTTTTAAGTCCGATAGAAATGAGAGATTTTATAGATTATTTTGCTTCCGAAAGGATTGGTTCATATTTTGATGTTGGTAATGTTCTATATTCGGATGGATATCCAGAGGATTGGATTAATATACTTGGTAAAAGAATTAAAGCTATACATTTCAAAGATCTCAATTTAAAGGTAAGCGGATTAAATGGTTTTTGCAATTTTTTTGAAGGAGATGTTAATTGGAAAGCAGTAATGGATGCAATTAGAAAAATAGGTTATAAGGGTACTATAACAGCGGAAGTAGGTCCTCAATCAGAAGTGTTATTGAACAATACGTCAAAGGCAATGGATAAGATTTTAGGGAGAGGTAACCATGCTTAAAGTAGGAATAGTAGGTTTTGGAAATATGGGAGCTTTGCACTTAAATAATTATTTAACAAATTATAACTGTAAAGTTATTGCCCTTTGTGATTTGGAAGATGAAAGGATTAGTGGAGAGAAATTTTTTTCTGAAAATATAAAAACTTCCAATATTACAAAATTAAACTTTGGGAGTTTCAGGAAATATAACGACATAGATGCAATTATAAATGATAAAGATATAGATATTATAGATATATGTCTACCTGCATACTTGAATGCAGAAGTTGCTATAAAAGCTATGAAGGCAGGCAAACATGTTATATGTGAAAAACCGATGGCTAATACTCTAAAGGAAGCTAAACAAATGTTAGATACTGCCAGGGAAGAAAAAGTGATTTTAATGATTGCACAACATGTTAGATTCCAGATTGAAAATATATATTTAAAGAATATTATAAAAAGTGAGAGATTGGGTAAGTTAAACAGCTTATTATTATCAAGAATTGGTCCTATCCCCCTATATTCTTGGGAAAATTGGCTACTGGATGAAAAAAAGAGTGGCGGTGCAATACTAAATGCTCATATTCATGATACTGATTTTATTGTTAGTTTATTTGGTAAACCACAAAAGGTATTTACTGTAGGAGTATATTCAAAAGACACAGGAGGCTTTTCTCATATTATAACTCAATATCTTTATCCTGATATTCCGATTATTACATCGGTTGGAGGGTGGATGATGCCGGATTCGTTTGAATGGAAAGTATCCTATAATGCTATATTTGAAAAGGGGGTTTTATATTATGACAATCATTTAAACCCTAATTTAATAGAGTTTACAGATAAAAAAAGATTGACTATAGAACATCGTTTTATTCAAGATGGATATAAGGGCGAAATAGATTATTTTATTGATTGTGTAAAGAATAATAAATGGCCTGCAGAATGCTCGCCAGAATCTACTTATGAATCTTTGCAGGTAGTATTTGACGAAATAAATTTTGTTAATAATTTAAGAAATGAATCATAAAATAAGTCAGTTAAATTAAACAAATAATTTTGAAACTATATATTCATCATCTCTTCTATTATCTGAATCATGTCTTCTTCTTGAGGTAAAACAGCACTTTCTAAAATTGGCGCAAAGGGCATTGGACAATCTTTCTCTGCAACCCTATATATTGGACAATCTAGATATTTAAAGGCTAGTTCATAAATTTTCGCGACTATTTCAGTTCCAGCTCCACTACTCTTTGTTCCATCATAGGCAATTAAGACCTTGCCAGTCTTTTTTACAGAATTAATTATGGTTTCAATATCTAAAGGTACTAATGAAATCGGATCAACAACTTCTATACTAATACCTCTGTCCTCCATTTTTTTAGCAACATTCAAGCTTTTAATAACCATCTGTGAGATTGCAACTATGGTAATATCTTCACCTTTTTTCTTGACATCCGCCTTTCCAATTGGAATAAAATATTCTTTTTCAGGAACTTCACCTTTATTGTTATAAAGCAATAAATATTCAAAGATTAAGATGGGATTATCATCTCTAATAGCTGATTTAAATATCCCCTTGACATCATATGGAGTTGAAGGACAAACTATTTTTAATCCTGGTATGCTCATAAACATTGCCATAAGACATTGAGAATGCTGCGCGGCTTGTGATCTACCACCCATTGGCATCCTTATTGTTATAGGAAGTTTATATTGTCCACCTGACATATAATTTAATTTTGCCATTTGATTTACTAGCTGATCGCCTGCAATCAATAAAAAATCATCAAACATAAATTCTGCAATTGGCCTACACCCAACTAATGATGAACCAATAGCAAGTCCAGCGATGGCTACTTCTGAAATAGGGGTATTTTTAACCCTCTCTGGACCAAATTCATTTAATAATCCTTTTGTAGCTCCAAAAGGTCCACCATGTTCAGCGATATCTTCACCGAATGCAATTATATTTTTATCTCTTCTCATCTCTTCCTTATATGCTTCATTTATTGCTTCCCTAAATGTAATCTCTCTCAATTTCTCCTCCTAGTATTAACAGAAAAAAGGACATCACTGTAAATAATAAACATTATCCATGACATCTTCTTTTAAAGGATTGGGGCTTGATCTTGCGAATTCAACAGCTTCCTCTATCTCTGCTGAAACCTCTTTCCTGATATTATCAATTTCTGAAATTGTTAGGATATCTTCATTAGTTAATTTATTTTCAAGTTTTGAAATTGGATCCCTTTTTTTCCACTCATTAATCTCTTCTCTTGTTCTATATACTTCAGGATCACCCACCCAATGTCCATCATACCTATAAGTTTTTGCTTCAACTAAAGCTGGCCCTCCCCCATTTCTGGTGTCATTAACTACTTTATTAACTTTTTGATATACATCTATTACATCCATTCCATCAACCATTACACCTAGAATATTGTATGACTTGGATCTATCTGCAATATTTTCAATATTAAATTGTTTTTTGAAAGGATTTGTTTCAGCATAAAAATTATTTTCACATACATAAATTACAGGTAGTTTCCATATCGATGCTATGTTTAGCGATTCATGAAACCCACCCTGATTGGCGGCTCCGTCACCAAAAAATGAAACGACTACTCTCCCATTATTAAGGTATTTGCAACCAAATGCAGCTCCTGTAGCAATTGGAATTCCTCCTCCAACAATACCGTTAGCTCCTAATATTCCTACTGAAGCATCTGTGATATGCATTGAGCCACCTCTTCCTTTGCAGCAGCCCGTTTCTTTCCCATATAATTCAGCCATCATATTTTTCACATTTACTCCTTTTGCTATACAATGGCCGTGCCCCCTATGAGTAGATGTTATATAATCTTCTTTTGTGAGATTTAAACATACTCCAACCGCTACTGCTTCCTCACCTAAATAACTATGAATCCAGCCAGGAAGCTCCCCTGCCTTAAATAACTCTATTACTCTCTCTTCGAAAATTCTTATTGTGAGCATAGTTTTCAAAAACTTTACCAATAATTCCTTATTCATATTTCAACCTCATACTTTTTTTCTACTAATGATGGTAATGTAATTTCATCTCACTTTATGGGGAAAATTTCTAGAAAAAATCATTTCTGGTGCAACCTAATTAGTGTCCCTATGTTCGAGCTTACAAATCTTAACATATCCTAGTACTCCCAAACTGTTTACTTTTTAATTATCTAAAAAGAACTTACATCTTCATGCCTGAAAGAATCATGCCCTTCACAAACAACTTCTGAGCAAGCATGAATACTATAATATTCGGTATCAATGCTATAAAGGAAGCAGCCATCAATAGTTGAGGGAGAGGTGGGCCGGCACCACTACCAGCGGCCACTGGCGTTGAGTAAAGCATCAAACCTAGAGCCACAGTATATTTTGACTGTGTATTAAGAACAATCAGTGGTAGAAAAAAATCATTCCAATGAAACATAAAAGCAAAAACAGCAACTGTTGCCAAGGCCGGCTTCGAAAGTGGAAGGATTATACGCCATAATATCCCCA
This sequence comes from Actinomycetota bacterium, assembly GCA_023488455.1. The sequence goes on from JAMDDV010000019.1 coordinate 4,705, forward strand.
AATAGCTACATCCATCAATACGGGCGGCATCTTCAAGCTCTTTTGGGATACTCATAAAGAATTGGCGTAATAGAAAAATAAAAAAAGCATTACCGAAAAAAGATGGTATGATTAAAGGGAACCAAGTATCAATCCAATGTAAAGACTTAAAAATAACAAATAATGGCACTATTAGAACTTGTAAAGGGATCACCATCGTAGCGACTATTATAATAAGAATGACATTTGTGCCTCGCACTCTAAAGCGAGCAAGACCATAGGCTACAAGACTACAAGATAAAATATATCCAATAATATTTGAAACAGTTATTATAGTGGAATTCAAAAAAAACATGGCAAACGGGAACTTCTGCATAACTTGAATATAATTACTCCATATGACAGGGTGAGGAATAAATTGGGGAGGAAAAGTAAATATTGCCTCACGAGTTTTCAGAGATGAAGAAATCATCCAAAAAAATGGAATAAGAAAAAGCAGAGCCAATGATGTAAGGACAAAATACAGTACTATTTTCTTAATTACCCAGCGATATTTACGATTTAATCGAAAACCATTGAGCAAGACTGCCATTAGTAATTAAATCTCCTCAGATTCATAGTAGACCCAACGAGTACTAGTCTTAAAAATGATGATACTTATGACAAGAATAATTATTAACATGACCCAAGCCAGAGCTGAAGCATAGCCCATCTTCCCAAACGAAAAAGCATTTTTGTACAGGTAGAATAGATAAAAAAGAGTTGCATTGTTTGGTCCTCCCATGGTCATAACATAGACTTGAGTAAAGATTTGAAAAGAGCTGATAATACCTATTATGAGATTGAAAAGTATTATTGGTGAGAGCATTGGTATGGTAACATTCCAACTCTTAGCCCACCAACCAGCTCCATCTACTTCAGCTGCTTCGTAAAGCTCCTGTGGAATATTCTGTAAGCCTGCGAGAAATATTACCATGTAAGTGCCACACCCCCACAAGCTCATAATTATGATTGAAGGAAGAGCCCAAACCTCACTTGAAAGCCAACCTGGTCCTTGTATTCCGATAAGATTTAATATGTAGTTGATGAAACCAAACTCTCTGTTGTACATCCAAGCCCAAAGGTTAGCTACTGCTACACCAGATAATATAATAGCTGGAATATAGAATATACCGCGAAACACACTTACTCCCCGAACACTTTGATTCAAAAGAACAGCTAAAAACAAGGATATAGCTAGACTTAGTGGTATACTTATAGCCCCATAAGTAAGAGTAACCTTTAGTGACTGCCAAAAAAGTCGGTCATGACCCATGGATACAAAATTCTGGATACCAATCCATTTGGGAGGTGAAATGAGATCCCACTCTGTGAAAGCAAAAAAAGCGGATGCGAAAAAGGGGCCAACCATAAAAAACACAAAACCTAGGATCCAAGGAGAGGCAAAAAGATAAAAAGCAATAACCTTCTGACGATTCATTCTCGATGTTCTGCTCTTCAATCTACACTCAGTATTTTGTTCTTCTACCATTGGTCTAATGTGACTTTCTCTGCTTTCTAAGAATCTGGCACAATCTATATTTTTGTGCCAGATTCTTATTTTTATTCTTATCTCTACTTCAGAAGTTCATTACCTCTTTCTGTCAGATTTTTACCTGTCTCCTCAGGAGTCTGCTTGTTATTTACGAGTTTATCAATTTCCTCAGGCCAAACCTGTTCCTGTATCTGCTTAAATTTTTCCGTTAGGATGTACCCTTGATAAGTCTTACCTTCCAAGAGTTGTGCACTTACCAATAAATGTTCAGGCATTCCTGGTATACCAGTCCATGGAGTGTTTGGTTCCCAGAGTTCTTTGTTTATTGGTACATATAAAGCAGATCCGGCTTGGAGATTTTGAACTTGTTCGGTAAGATAAAATCTTATGAAAGCCTTGGCTGCTTCAGGGTATTTGGTACTTTTCATAATAAGATAACTTCCAGCTGCTACTATAATTTGGCTAGGTCCTGTGTTATCAGGTGGGGAGGCGATGTCCCATTTAAAATCCTTAATGTCCTTCCGCCAGGAATTAGACCATGTTCCTGTAACTTCCATAGCTGCAATATTACCCTCCCATGGTTGAGCACCAAGCGCTGCGGCTACATCTGGAGTCGGAGTAATCTTATATTTATATATCGTGTCCTGCATAAACCTAAGTGCATTAATTGCTTCGGGGCTATCAAGCAAAAATTTGGTTGGTTTGTTGTTGTCGTCAGTGAGCTTTCCGCCAAAGGAATAGATCAGATGAGTCCAGACCCACCACCATGGGTTAAGAGTAAAGCCCCATTGGTCTATCTTGCCATCATTATTTGTGTCTTGAGTGAGTTTCTGGGCAGCATTAACAAAATCGTCCCAAGTCCATGGTTTATTTGGATCTTCGCTTGGATAAGGAATACCTGCTTTGTCAAACATATCTTTATTGTAGTAAAGAGCGTTCGAAACCGATCCATAAGGCATTCCCCATTTATGACCTTCAAAATTCCAGGTATCAAATACATTTGTAAGGAACTTTGTTGAATCACTCAGTTCAGGATACTCTTTAAACACGTCATCTAAGGGCGTAACAAGTCCTGCTTTGACCCAGGGGAAAGCCCAATCTATAGTTGCGTGTGCTAAATCAGGGGGAGTACCCGCTGCCACCATCGTTTGGAATTTGGTTAAATACTGATCACCTGGGATTACAATTAAATCGACTGTAACTCCAGGATACGCATCCATAAACATCTTCACTGCCATTCGCTCGATTGCTTCTTGAGTTGGTGCTGCCCACGTTATAACTGTTAACTTACCTTTTAGTTCTTTCTTTTCTGTGGTGGTAGTAACAGTTTCAGTTGTGGTCTCTTTAGCAACAGTCTCTGTTGTTACCTTTTCTGCTACAGTAGGAACTTTACATCCAGTGAATCCTGTTAACATACTTCCAACCAATATACCAATTAACAATACCCTAATTGCGTTTTTCATTTTTCCTCCTTTCTTTATTTTTGTTAACTGAGAATATAGCGTTTTTCTAGGTTCTGAATTAAGGATCTTTACGCTTATTCTCAATACTCGTCTTATTCTTTTCATCACCCCTTTCCTATTTTTTAGAAACAACCGCTGTAGATCCTCTGATAATTAGATTAGTTTTAACAGCGGTTTCAATTCCTTTCTTGCGTTTACTATTCATAGCGCGAGATAGTATTTCCATAATTAAATTAGCAATTTGTTTTACTGGAATAGCTATTGTAGTAAGTGAAGGCTTTATTAATGAAGCTATCCGTATATCATCATGACCTATAATCGATATATCTTCGGGTACATTCAAACCTTTATCTCTGATTGCCTTCAAAGCACCAATAGCCATTAGATCGTTTGTTGTGATCATAGCAGTTGGAATATTTTTCAATCGAAGCACCTTATTCATGGCTCTAAGACCACCATCTATCTTGAAATCACCTTCTTCTACTATGGGTTCAATAAAAGGAAGGAGTTTTTTTATCTCCTGTACGAAAATATCGTGTCGCATTTTTGAGCCTAAGATGTCCAAGCTACCTCTAATGAATCCTATTTTGCTATGACCTTTATTTATAAGGTAATCTATTGCTTGGCAAATCCCAGCAGAATAATCCAAGGTGATATTACTTACAAAATCGGAGCAATAGTTCCACTGATCGAATAGTACCGTTGGTATTCTCTTTTTCGACAACAACTCGGCTACGCTAAGGTCAACTTCTCCTGTTACAATGATCACTCCATCAGTCTTTAAATTTATTAATCTATGAACGCTATCTCTCATTTTTTTTAAGTTGTAATCAGTATCAATTAAGAAAAGATCTAAATTTTCTTTAGCTGCAGCTTTCTCAATGTATCTGACAAGTTGAGAGAAAAAGGGGTTATCTATGTCTGATACGATACAGCCTATTATATTCGTTTTACCAGTTGCAAGACTTCTTGCTATTCGGCTAGGGTTATATCCTAACTCCTCAATCGTCTTCATAACTCTACGCTTAGTCTCATTTCTAACATACCTTGTATCGTTTATAACGTGTGACACAGTTGCTTTCGAAACGCGTGCTTTCTTTGCTACATCATCTATTGTCGGCATTGCACATCCTTAGTTAAGCGGTTACGTAACCGCTTAAATTATAAATAATTTTTTATAAAAGTCAATACCTGTTTTGTCAGCCATTTTGATGACCAGTAAATATTCATTGGGTTATAATACATTTTTAAAAAACAGTAGGAGATGTGAATGGATAAATATAAACCGAGCTATATTCATGTACTATCGATTGTGGGACATGGCAGCTCAGGTAAAACATCGCTCGCTGAATCGATGCTCTATTACTGTGGGGGAACGGACAGGCTTGGCAGGGTCGAGGAAGGAAATACCGTATCAGACTATGACCCCGAGGAAATAAAGAGAAAAATATCGATAAACACATCAATCATACCACTGCAGATCGATGAAAACCTTGTATATATGCTCGACACCCCGGGATTCTCGGATTTTATCGGTGAAGTATACAGCTCGATCAGAGTTTCAGACGGAGTACTATTGACCGTCTGCTGTGCATCAGGGGTGGAGGTCGGCACTGAAAAGGCGTGGAACATCTGCCAGGAGAATAAAATCCCGGTTATCATCGTCATAAACAAGGTCGATCGTGAGAGCTCTGACTTTTACGCAGTGCTGAGCCAGATGGAAAAGGAGTTTGGTGATTCAATAGCAGCGATCACCCTGCCTATTGGGAGAGAATCTTCTTTTAAGGGATATGTGGACCTTCTTACGGGGAAGGCATATGTTTATGATGGTGTAGGTAAACCTAAGATAAACACTGTGGAAATCCCTGCTGATCTAAAAGATAGATATGATGAACATAGAAATATCTTGATTGAGAGGATCATCGAAACTGACGATGAATTGCTATCGAAATACCTTGATGGAGAGGATATCGCTCTAGATGAACTGGCTGGTGCTCTGAAAAGCGCCGTCCTATCACGAAAACTGATTCCTGTTCTATGTGCATCAGCTGCCAAGAGCATTGCTGTTGATAACATAATTCAATATTTGATAAGCGGTCTACCATCTCCTGCTGATGCTGGCGAGATTAGAGGAATTGATCCAAAAACTAACAAGGAGGTTGCCCGTAAGCCCGATGAAAATGAACCGTTTTCGGCCTTCGTCTTCAAAACCATGGCCGACCCCTACATTGGCAAATTAACCATTTTCAGGATCTACTCAGGACACATAAAGTCGGATACATCTATCTACAACAGCACCAAGGATAAAACCGAACGAATTGGTCAGTTGATGAGCATAAAGGGTAAAACCCAGATTCCTATCACAAGAGCGATCCCGGGCATGATAGCAGCAGTAGCCAAGCTCACCGAAACCGAGACGTCCGACACTATCTGCGACAAGGACAACAGGATCGGCTATCCAAAGATTCAATTTCCTGAACCGGTGATGTCCATGGCGGTGGAACCAAAAGCAAAGGGCGATGAGGAAAAAATTTCGAGCGGCCTGGCCAGGTTGATGGAAGAGGATCCGACCTTTAGGGTTCATCAGGATATTGATATAAAGCAGCTGATAGTTAGCGGCATGGGAGAGCAACACATATCAGTGATCATGGAAAGGCTTAAGAGGAAGTTTGGTATCGATGTCGTCCTGACGGTTCCAAAAATAGCATATAAGGAAACGATCAAGAAAAATGCAAAACAGGAATATAAACATAAAAAGCAGTCCGGCGGCCGCGGTCAATACGGTCATGTCTTCCTCGAGCTAAAACCAAGAGAAAGAGGAGCGGGAATAGAATTCATAAATACCGTATTTGGTGGAGCAATACCAAAGAATTACATACCTTCAGTTGAGAAAGGCGTAATGGAAGCACTTGAAGAAGGTGTGCTTGCTGACTATCCGGTGGTTGATGTAAGCGTAAACCTCTATGATGGTTCGTTCCACACCGTGGATTCATCAGACATGGCTTTTAAGATTGCCGGCTTGATGGCATTCAAAAAAGGCTTCATGGAAGCAGACCCAGTATTGCTTGAACCAATTATGAACCTGAGCGTTATCGCACCTGAGCAGTATGTCGGTGACTTGATGGGCGATATCAACAGCAAACGTGGTAGAATCCTCGGAGTTGAATCATATAGGGATAACCTCCAGGAGATCAAAGCTCAGGTTCCACTTGCAGAGCTTTCCAAGTATCACATCGATCTGAAGTCTATAGCACACGGAAGGGGCAGCTTCAAGATGGAGTTATCCCATTACGAAGAAGTTCCTCCATTTATCGCAGAAAAGATAATTGCAGAATCGAAAAAATCAGAAGAATAAATAGTCAGAAAGAAGGGAAGATGATTAAAAAAATTGGTTTGATCACAGGAGGCGGCGATTCACCTGGAATCAATGCTGCAATCAGGGCAATCGTAATAAAAGGGATCCAAGAGGGTTATGAAATACTTGGCATCAGGTGTGGCTGGCGTGGCCTGATAGAGGATGACGTTGTGAAGTTAGAGTTAAAAGACGTCGAGGGAATCATCAACACCGGCGGCACTATTATTGGGACATCGAGGACAAACCCCTTCAAAATAGAGGGTGGTGAAAAGGCACTGTTTCGCACTATTAAAAAGCACGGGATCGATGCCATAATTGCAATTGGAGGAGATGATACGCTTAGGGTCGCCCATAAGCTTAACCCATTGGGCATCCCGGCAGTTGGCATACCTCAGACGATCGATAATGACCTATGTGGAACTGACTACTGCATTGGATTTGATTCAGCAGTCTGCATCGTCACCGACGCCATCGATAAACTGCAGACCACAGCTGCATCCCACAGAAGGATTATCGTGGTAGAGATAATGGGCCGCGACTCGGGGTGGCTAACATTGATACCAGGGATAGCCGCGGCAGCAGACATCATTCTGGTTCCCGAAGATATCTATGATTATCAAAGCATCGTCGAGCGGATCCAGGAGAGGATAAAAAGAGGCAAACAGTTTGCAATAATCGCCGTAGCTGAGGGATCAACACCCAATGAGGTAAAAACCCAGATATCGGAGACCTATGATGTAGATGCGTTCGGCCATATCAGGTTGGGAGGCATAGCAAACCTCCTTGCTGAAGAGCTTGAAAAAAGAATTAAGCTGGAAATCAGAAGCATGAACCTGGGCCATCTTCAAAGAGGCGGAAATCCATCGCCGATGGACAGATATTATGCCACGAGGCTTGGTCTTAAGGCAGTAGAGCTCGTAAAGGAAAAGAAGTTCGATATGATGACATCGGTTCAGGGTAACGAGATATCTGCAGTACCGCTTGAAGCGGCTATATGTGAGGTTAAAAAGGTAAGTGCTGAGTTAATTGAAATTTCGAAGACATTCGGATAGCCATGTATAAACATTCATACATGAACTTTTAGGTGCCGTCTGCATAGAAGTAGAACCTGTTAAAACTTATCCTCCTGAACGCTTCAGCGTACGATGCTCCTATCTTTTCACCTGACTTCTTTGCCTCCATGGTTATGAACTCCCTGACCTCATTCATGATCTTTTCAAGCTGGCTCTCATGCGCCGTCAGCATTTCAAAGCGCTTGTCCCAGACGCTGCTGACGTCAAGCCAGAAATTGGCTTCATCGGGATCAAACAGCCATATCTCCTTTACCTCACAAACGTCCAGCCCTTCCTTTAGCTGATTTGGGTAATAGAGGGGCAGCTTTGCGGATAACCTTGCATCAAGCGCGGCGAGACCAACCGACCTGTGATCAGAGTGCAGTTGATATCGCTTGAACGGGTCAAACGTTATGAGCATATCGGGACAAACTCTTCTTATGTGAAAAGTAATTTTTTCCACTAACTCCTTTGAATGGATCAGTTCACCATCCAGATATTCAAGAAAATGATGGGATTTCAACCCCATTATGCTGCTTGCCTTCCTCTGTTCGGACTCACGAATCCTCATCAGCTCAGCAGCTGTCAATGTTCGATCATGAGTGCCCTTATCACCATGGGTACAGATCAAGAGATGAAGCTCGTAATGCTTCGATTTCAAAAGCAGAACGGTTCCTCCACATGCAAGTTCAATGTCATCAGGATGCGCAGAAATGAAAAGTACTCGACTCACAGCACGCTCCTACCTCCTCCTGCACTCTTGCGTAAATAAATATCGTATGCTTGAAGTAATGAGCTCCCGATAAGCTCATAGTTCAACTTTGCAAACGGATTTTGTTTTTCTCTCAGCTCTCTCAACTTTGTATAATCAAGGCTGAAAACAACCACCTCTTCCTTATCAGGCGTCTCTGCAGTTTTTAATATCCCACTCCTGTCATCAGTTAGATCCAGCGGCGCATAGAAGGACGTAAGACCCTGGATATGCAAGCCTGCAAAATTCCCTACCATACAGCACTGGACTCCGTATAAACAGTTCTCCTGAACTCGGGCCCACAAGCCACGCAACTGCTCCCACCGGCGATAGACCTCAGGATTTGCAGCGGGCATAACAAGAAGCTCGACTCCCTCGGAAGCCAGTATTCTGCACGGTTCAAAATAGGTCACGTCCATGCATACTGTAATACCGATTTTGCCGACCCTGGTATCAAATACAACATGCTCTGTTCCCGGGCATAATCCCCACTGCGACTCAATTTGAAACAGATGTAGCTTTTTCTGAATTCCAACTATTTCACCATCTGATCCAAAAACATAGCACTGATTATAGACTTTGCCATCACCATCAGGCAAAAATATAGAACCTGCTACGACATAAATCCCAAAGCACTTTGCTATCTGGGAATAAGTCGTCACGTATATGCTTTTTGCATCTGGTGCTATTGCCCTGAATATATCAGCAACCATCGCGTCATCTCCTGCAAACTGGCTAACCGCACTGCTTATATCATGGCCTTTGAGGATCTTTTCTATACCAGGGATCAGTCCCAGTAACGGGGTAGCGCTGTACTCAGGAAATATTACGAGTTGGGCACCCTGCTCGACAGCCTTCTCTGTGAGTTCGAACACCTTTTTCGCATAATGCTTTCCGCTTCTGACAAGTTCCATCTGCATCTGTACAGCGCCAATGGTCACAATATCGTAACTCAAACCTATATCTCTAATCCTGCTCACCGAATTTCTTCAACTTCTCATATGCTCCCCTGAGTTTCGTACGATAGAGATCAAAATTCAGATTGGAATAGATGGGATACGATTCGATATTTCTCTGCAATTTTGCGAAATCGAGCTCCTCCCTGATGACCAGACTGCGCCCAACATTGTTGCTGATTCTTTGAAAGCCTGATCTATCATGGCTGATCTCAACCGGGAAGATGATCGCCGAACTGCCCTGGTAGGTGCTGCCCAGTAATGTTCCCACAAGGTAGCTCTCAATTCCATAAACCTGCTCCGACTGCACCTGTTTCCAGAGTCCGCACGCCTGTTGAAATACGTTCAACTGGATATTTGTTGAACATGGACTTGCAAATATGTTGACTCCTCGCAGCGAAAGGTCGCGGCTGACCTCGGGGATGAACCTGTCCTCCCCCATCATTACCCCAATCCTTCCAGCATCACACCCAATCACCCTCAAGTCAAGTCCACGGCTCACTTCCAGGTAGCTGTCAAAGTCGCTGGTGTGCGTTTTATTTTGATAACCCATGAAATTGCCGTCCCTATCAAAAACTCCAACCGATAGATACCGGCCATCTTTTTCCTCCAGCAGGTAGCTTCCAGTTACCACATTTGTCGTCAGAGATACCGCTATCTCTGAATAAAAAGAAAATATATCCTCCATCTTCTTCTGCAGGTTCGAATTTAAAATTTCAGAAACCTCTGTAGTGCGTGGGTCACTACCTGCTGCCAGAAGTTGAAGTAATAGCCCATGATATTCAGGAAACACGAGCAGGTCAACGTCTCCATCGATGTTATCCTTTATGAACCTTATCTCTTTTTTTAATTCAGTTCTTAAATCATCTGGCCTGATCAAACCAAGCTGAATTGCGCAAGCTGCAATATTCACAGGTCCCTGGATCATCTCGCTATCCTCACAAATTTAATTAGGTGGCAGGTTTGATTTTTTCTGAGCTACTGCTTCAGCCAAATTCACTCCTTGCCAAAAAATTTTTCATATATTAGCATATCCAGATATGGCTTCTAATAACTTTATAGATTCTGTTACGGATTTAGGAAAAAGAATATGGAAGAGGATCAGGTCAAAAAAATTCGAGGACCGTCCCCAACTGGCCTTTTTCATAATAATAATTTTTTCACTGGTAATATTCTCATTTGCATTTCCCTATCTCAAAAACAAAATACTGCCAAAGGAGAAGGGTGAGGTGATTGTTGAAGAGACCACCTCAAATGAATCAATATCCGGAGCCAAGAACAGCTCGCCACAGGAAACAACCACGGAAGGCAGCATCGACATCGAGAAGAAGAAGCAGGATATAACTTCCACCCTCAATTACAGGTCCGAAAACGGCGATGTCATCTTTGCGCTCTACACACAGAAGCCGATCGCCATTGATGGAAAACTCGATGACTGGGAAGGCTACAGCCAGAATCCAATCTCCTTCCCAACATTCCTGGAGGAAAACTACACTGACATATCCGATTGTTCAGGCACGTACTTCCTAGCATATGATGATGACAAACTCTACATAGGGTTAAAGGTCGTTGATGATGTATTCTCCCAACCGTTTGGCGGCAAGGAGATGTTCAAGGGAGATAGCTTAAGCTTAAGCATGGATACTGACCTGCAAGGTGATTTCTTCGAGCGCACGCACAACGATGATGACTATCAGATAGGGATCACGCCAGGCGACTTTCAGTCCCTCGCCCCCGATTCATATGTATATATCCCAACCGAAGGAAAGGGCGACGAGATTAAAGTTGCATCTACACTGGTTAAGGGTGGATATATCATAGAGGCGGAGATACCCTGGTGGAACTTCCAGAACTTTCTCCCAAAAGATGGAGTTGCCCAGGGATTCGACCTGACCATAAACGACAAGGACTCGCTACAGGAAAGGGAACTTGCGGTCTCTTCTTCTCCCAATTTCGCCTGGGACGATCCTACCTCCTTCGGAACGATGGTGCTGCTCGATACTCGCGTGCAGGAAATAAGCGAATAACGTATTAGATTTCCCTACTTTAGGGAAAATTATTTAACCGACACGGAAAAGGAGTGATTTTATGAACTGGAAAATCCTTTTGACGACCTTCGGGTTGTTGTTCCTCGCAGAACTTGGAGATAAGACCCAGTTAGCAGTGATATCGTTAACTGCAAAACACAAAACGCCGTGGGCAGTTTTCATAGGAGCCTCTTTAGCAATGGCTACCGTAACAGCACTCGGGGTTATATTCGGTGAGGTCATCACCAGGTTTATCCCTGGTAACATACTTGAAAAGGTGAGCGCGGGCCTGTTCATCTTGATAGGAATCCTGATGTTCTTCGATATATTTTAGATACAGTGTATTTTAGGTGGAATATTTGCACCTGCTCTCAAGTAGCAAGATCTGCTTTTATTAACTTATTTCATTTACTTTTAACACCCCCGCTCCGACTATCGCCCTATCCTTTAACAAAATAAGCGCTTCGTTTGCTTCGCTCAGATCAAATGCCTGAACCTTAGTTCTTATCGGAATCCTGGCAGCAACATCAATGAGTTCCCTTCCATCCCTGCGAGTGCTCGCCGTAACACTCCGAAGTATCTTTTCATGATAGAGGTGTCTCTCATAGTTCAACATTGGTATATCCGTCATATAAATCCCGGCAAGAGCAACCGTGCCTCCATGTTGCAAATTAGCAAGTGCGACTGGCACTAGATCACCAGAAGGCGCGAAGATTATTGATCCATCCATCTTAAACTCCGGAACATCACTATACTCTCCTGTCCACACCGCGCTGAACTTCGATGCCAATTCCCTGTGCTCGACACCATGGCTGAACACAAATACATCGATGCCCAGGTAGTTCGCTACCTGTATCGTCACATGTGCAGATGCACCAAATCCGTAGATACCAAGCCTCTGTCCCCTCTCAACATTGGAAAGCCTCAGAGCTCTGTAACCTATTATTCCAGCACACAGAAGTGGTGCGGCCTCTATATCGGACAATCCCTCTGGTATCGGGTAAACATAGTCCTCTTTGACTGTTATATACTCGGCAAACCCACCGTTGACGTCATGACCCGTGAACTGAGCACTTTTGCAGAGATTTTCCTGGCCCGTTCTGCAAAAATTACAGCTCCCACAGGTCGAGTTCAACCACGCGACACCTACCCTGTCACCAACATTCAAGTGTTTGACATGCATTCCTTTCCCTTTAACGGTACCAACTATCTGGTGACCAGGAATAAGAGGGTTTCTTTTTAACGGTAGTTCACCCTCAATTATATGCAGATCGGTATGACATATCCCACAACAGCTAACTTTTATTAAAACTTCATCATCGTCGGGATCTGGTCTGGTAAGCTCTGAAAGTTCAAGCGGTTTATCGTATATGGGCTTTTGCTGCTTCAAAACCATGGCCTTCATTTACTCTCTGAAGGCATCTCGAAGCAGTATGCTTTGCTGATCAAAAGCTTTTCGGGGATTTTTACTATTCTTCATTAGAGAAATTTCCTGAGTAATCAATCTGGCAAGGTTTAATATGTGCGCATCGCGTTTCTTTGATTCAGATATGTATAACGGATGATCTCTATTTATATAAATTATGTTGTCTTCTGAAAAAGACTCTGGACCGTCTTGCCCAAAATGATCCAGACAACAAATAATACCATGAGTCCCAATTTTTACCTTTCTAACCACAGCATTTGGGGTCAGAAGATTTGCCTTGGGTTTATATTTACCCCTGCTTTTCTTCTTGTGTTCCTTGCCTTCTTTAATGCCCACTGATTTTATCTCTGGTCCCTCTCCTGATTTCTTTGAACCTCTCCCTTAATCCTTGCGATATCCTTTCCCCAAGATTCCATCCCAAATAACTCTCTTTTAATCGTCACACTCTTGACTTTACATTCAATCCCAAGATTTAAAGTCGAAGCTGATGACATTGGCAAAATAACAATTTGACCATCTATGACCCCAAACTTAGTAGCCTCCATAAACGGTATTCGATGCCCACTTAATCTAGGTGATTCAACTTTTACACCATTCACATAAACATCAAAATCTGGTGCGTTTAAAGGTATGCTCTCAATAAGTCTTGCCCTAACTTCATCTGGATCAAAGTTTTTAGTCAGCTTCTCCAGCAAAACTGTTGTCCCATTTGTCCTTCTTCCATCTTTAGGATTGATTTCAAGTGGAACTTCCCATCTCTTTTTCTTTTTCCACCATTCTTTCTTGTCAAAGATAACAGTTGCTGAGAAATCATCCTTTCTTGTATTAACCTTGAAAACTTCACATGCTGAAAGTGAAGCGAATTTTCCGATGCCGAACTGTCCGATCAAATCCCTACCATATAATTTCGATCTCATCTGTTGCTTCTTAAGAGGAGAGCCAATACTGAAATATTGTTTCAAACCATCAAGGTCCATGCCAAGTCCGTTGTCTTCTACTGAAATCATCTCATTAGATATAATTACAAAAACCTTGGTGGCATCTGCATCGTATGCATTATTTACAAGCTCACGAATCAATTCTATGCTTTCACTGTAGAGCTGCTCACCGATAGTAATAAGATGGCTCTTATCAACAATTACCGGTAGAATTTGCTGTTGTTTATCCATAATTAATAATCAATTTTTTCTAAACTGAAAATATTATAAAGGAATTTCATATAATATTTTGTAATATCAATTATTCTGCTTAAGACTTTTTCGGATAAAATCTTCAGTATTAAAAACAGCATACAACGGCACATTAAGCAATCCGCTATCCAATCGAAGGTTTGAAAGTGAGGTGCGTAAAGCCAGAATAGGTTTATATTTTCCCCTGTAAATCTTAAGGCTTTTAGCTTTTAGATTCTCTGCTGCTTTTACTTCAAGAGGAAGTATATTTTCTTCAAATACAAAAATAAAATCAACCTCTGCATTTCTTTCAGAAGTCCAATAATATATATTTTTAATACTTTCAGAAGATGAAAGCTCCTGCAGAACATATTGTTCGGTAAGCGCACCCTTGAATTCCTCAAATAACTCGGCGCTGCTAATTATAGCTTTCGGAGAAAGACCGCCCATCAACCTGAGCAGACCTACATCCAAATGGTAAATCTTAAATGACTTTAAGTCTTCATAAGCTTTTAAAGGAACAGCCGGTTTAGTAACCCTTCCGACTTTTCGTATAAGCCCGCTGTCAAAAAGCCATAACAGAGCATCTTCATATTCCCGTGCTCTTGCTCCTTCTCTAATAAGATCATATATGAATTTCTTGTTTTCTTTTGCAAGTTGTGAAGGAATGCTATTCCATAAATATCTTATTTTAGGCACGACACCAGTTTGTGCATGTTTAGAAAAATCCTGTTCATAAGCATCAAGTATATCTCTTTGTTTTTCCTCAACATATAAAAAATCACGGTTTTCAATCCAAGTGGAAACCGCGGCAGGCATGCCTCCTATAATAAAAAATTGTTTAAGATAATCAGTTAGCTTATCGGAAAGGGCATTAGGTATAGTAGATATATCCAACTGTTTTATATAATCAACCAGACTTTTCTCCCCACAGGCAAGTAAAAATTCTTCAAAATTAAGAGGATGCAAATTAAGGAAAGTGATTTTCCCAACAGGAAATGAAGTTCCTTTGTGAAGTGCTATGCCAAGTAATGAGCCTGCACAACAAATTGGATATTCAGGTGCATTTTCAGCAAAATATTTCAGTGATGTAAGCGCTCGAGGAGCTTCCTGAATCTCATCAAAAATGATTAATGTATTTTGCGCTCTGATTTTCCTGCCATAAAATGCTCCCAGCATATCAATTATGCGTCGGGGCTCGATAGAGCTGTCAAAAATTGTGGCTAAATTTCCTGCATTCTCAAAATTAATATAGACGACATCTTCAAAACTTGTTTTGCCAAATTCTTTTAAGAGCCAGGTTTTCCCAGTCTGCCTTGCACCTCTTAGAATCAGAGGTAGACGGTCTTTTTTATCTTTCCACTTTCTTAAGTTTTCTAAATGATATCTGTACATTCAGCTTCTATTCCACATTATTGCATGTATATTATGCTTCATTTATCACATTTTTACAAGTAATATTGTGATTTAAGGTCCAAATTTTATAACAAATAACGCAGCAAATATTAAAAATGATGGATTTGGGAATAAAAAAGCCGGCGGCGACCTACTCTCCCACACCGTTGCCAGTGCAGTACCATCGGCGCTGAAGGGCTTAACTTCTGTGTTCGGGATGGGAACAGGTGTATCCCCTTCGCTGTAGCCGCCGTTAACCTGGTAGAGATGTTCATCTCCTAAATTTTAGGGAACGAGCTCCTCTTCTGTTCCCTCAAAACTTCACAGCGCGCATCTTAAAGATGAGAATAAGTCCTCGATCTATTAGTACCGGTCGGCTGCATGCATTACTGCACTTCCACCTCCGGCCTATCAACCACGTAATCTGCGTGGGATCTTACTCCATGACGGATGGGATACCTAATCTTGAGGTGCGTTTCGCACTTAGATGCTTTCAGCGCTTATCACATCCAGACGTAGCTAACCAGCAGTGCCCTTGGCAGAACAACTGGCACACCAGAGGTCTGTTCGTTCCGGTCCTCTCGTACTAAGAACGACTCCTCTCAAGTATCCTGCGCCCGCATCAGATAGGGACCGAACTGTCTCACGACGTTCTAAACCCAGCTCGCGTACCGCTTTAATTGGCGAACAGCCAAACCCTTGGGACCTACTCCAGCCCCAGGATGCGACGAGCCGACATCGAGGTGCCAAACCTTCTCGTCGATGTGGACTCTTGGAGAAGATAAGCCTGTTATCCCCGGAGTACCTTTTATCCGTTGAGCGACGGCCATTCCACGTTGAGCCGCCGGATCACTAGGCCCGACTTTCGTCCCTGCTTGATTTGTATATCTCGCAGTCAAGCTCCCTTATGCCCTTGTACTCTGCGAACGATTGCCATCCGTTCTGAGGGAACCTTTGGACGCCTCCGTTACATTTTAGGAGGCGACCGCCCCAGTCAAACTGCCCACCTGACACTGTCTCTTGGCCAGATAATGGCACAAGGTTAGAATCCCAGTACATTCAGGGTGGTATCTCAACATCGACTCCGCCCGAGCTAGCGCCCAGGCCTCATAGTCTCCCACCTATCCTGCACAGAACAAACCAGAATTCCATGCCAGGCTACAGTAAAGGTTCACGGGGTCTTTCCGTCTTGATGCGGGTAGTCAGCATCTTCACTGACAATATAATTTCACCGAGTCTCTCGTTGAGACAGTGCTCAAATCGTTACGCCATTCGTGCAGGTCGGAACTTCACATACTCCTTTGTTACCAAAGGTGTAGACTATATCTTTATCTCATCTTTAGAGTATTTCCTTTTACCAGAGCCATTCATACTATAAGCTAAATCCACTATTTTATTGAACCCATTTCTTGTCAAATGCTCCTTATCTCGCATTAGCTCACAAATTGTTTTAAATATTTCAAAATCTTTGTGCTTGCTTGACAAAAGTGGATATTCATCGAAATGTGGTACAACTTTCGCTAATAAATCGCTCAGGCTCCGTACTTCGTATTTGAGAGTTTTGTCTGACTTATCTGGACGAATACTTCCACAATTAAAATTCGATTTAAACAGTTCTAGGATCTCCACTCGGTCATAGTTTTGACTTACGGAGAAACTGGGTCTTGCTTCTCGTCCGATGGAATGTCGCTTGCTCTTGGTAAAAGATATACAAAAGCAACTCTCTCCATCAGCATATCCAGACAAGTACGATTTGACGTCCACTATCGAACTCTCCTAATTGAGATACTGGCGTATTATAGCAGCCTTAATTTTGCTTCTTGCAGTAACTGCTATCGTCCTGCATTTGGCAGGATCAGTCGTTACAGGTGGTATTTTAAACCTTCCCTCGGTATTGCCCCAGTGGGGTTTCACCGATATAAGCCAGTTTTAATGTAAGATCACTCTCACATTGGGCAATTTCTTACCCGACAAGGAATTTCGCTCTATTCTGTTACTTGTTAACCCTTAAGGGCGGACTGGTCCATTTCTGCCAGCCTCCCAGTGTCGCCACTGGGTACGGACCATATCTTCTCTGCCTACAGCAGAGTCTGGCGTATGGTCTCTGAGGATTTCGTTTAAGTAGTTCTCAAACGATCTTTCCTGCTGATCATCTGCGATCTTTGCATTTTTACTATGATATGGCGAACACATGTACGTATTCTATCATAGTAGCAAGATATTCACCAGATTTTCCAGCATATAGCCAGATTTTACTAAGGCTTATTCCAATAAACCTTAGGACCGTTATAGTTACGGCCGCCGTTTACCGGGGCTTAGATTCAAAGCTTCGGGATTGCTCCCTAACCTCTCCTCGTAACCTTCCGGCACCGGGCAGGCGTCAGTCCCTATACGTCGTCTTACGACTTAGCAGAGACCTGTGTTTTTAGTAAACAGTCGCTTGAGCCTGGTTATTGCAGCCCCCTCGGGCTCGATCTTGCGATTTTACCCTACCGAGGCACCCCTTCTTCCGAAGTTACGGGGTCAATGTGCCGAGTTCCTTAACGAGAGTTCTCTCGATCGCCTTAGGATTCTCTCCTCGCCCACCTGTGTCGGTTTTGGTACAGGCGCTAAATTGCTTGCTAGAGGCTTTTCTTGGCAGTGTGAGATCAACCACTTCTCCAAAAGAGGATCGTCATCATACCTTGAGCTTGACGTCTCCCGGATTTGCCAAAGAGACACTCTTGATATTTGAACGCAGACAACCAAACCGCGATGGCCTACCCTACTGCGTCACCCCATTGCTCAAGCGCAATTTAGCGGTACAGGAATATTAGCCTGTTATCCATCGTCTACGCCTCTCGGCCTCGACTTAGGCCCTGACTAACCCTGAGCGGATTAACCTTCCCCAGGAAACCTTGGGCTTTCGGCGGACAAGTTTCTCGCTTGTCTCTCGCTACTCATGCCGGCATTCTCTCTTCTCTGCGGTCCACCACGCCTCACGACGCAGCTTCACCCCTGCAGAGAATGCTCCCCTACCAATCCGATTGCTCGAATTCCACAGCTTCGGTAATGGACTTAAGCCCCGGACATTGTCGGCGCAGAACCACTTGACCAGTGAGCTATTACGCACTCTTTAAATGATTGCTGCTTCTAAGCCAACATCCTGGCTGTCTGTGCAATTCCACATCCTTTGCCACTTAGTCCATATTTAGGGACCTTAGCTGGTGGTCTGGGCTTTTTCCCTCTCGACAATGGAGCTTATCCCCCACTGTCTGACTCCCAAGCTCTAAAGTCATGGCATTCGGAGTTTGATTAGAGTCGGTAACCTTGTGAGGCCCCTAGTCTATTCAGTGCTCTACCTCCATGACCAAACACTTGAGGCTAGCCCTAAAGCTATTTCGGGGAGAACCAGCTATTTCTGAGTTTGTTAGGCCTTTCACCCCTATCCACAGCTCATCCCCAAGCTTTTCAACGCTTGTGGGTTCGGGCCTCCACGAGGTCTTACCCTCGATTCACCCTGGCCATGGATAGCTCACTCAGCTTCGGGTCTATGGCATGCAACTAATTCGCCCATTTAAGACTCGCTTTCGCTTCGGCTACCCTGAATGGTTAACCTTGCTGCATACCATAACTCGCCGGCCCGTTCTACAAAAAGTAAGCGGTCAGGTACAACTTTCGTTGCGCCCTTCCACAACTTGTAAGCATACGGTTTCAGGTACTATTTCACTCCCCTCCCGGGGTTCTTTTCACCTTTCCCTCACGGTACTAGTTCACTATCGGTCGGTAAAGAGTATTTAGCCTTGCAGGGTGGTCCCCGCAAATTCCAACAGGATTGCACGTGTCCCGTTGTACTCAGGTGGCTACCAGAAAAGACCAGATCATTTCATGCACAGGACTTTTACCTTCTATGGTGAAGCTTTCCATCTTCCTTCCACTATAACCTGGTTTTTTTACTTTTCCTCGTTTGCGCAGAAACGAACAGTAACTCCTATAACCCCCATCAGGCAACGCCTGCACGCTATCACACCCAATGAGTTTAGGCCCTTCCCATTTCGCTCGCCACTACTTTGGGAATCTCGGTTGATTTCTTTTCCTCAGGGTACTTAGATGGTTCAGTTCCCCTGGTTACCTCCACACACCCTATGTATTCAGGTGTGGGTACCGCGACATGACTCGCGGTGGGTTACCCCATTCAGATATCTGCGGATCAAAGGCTGTTCGGCGCCTACCCGCAGCTTATCGCAGCCTACCC
>JAMDDV010000019.1:26555-35011 GCA_023488455.1 Actinomycetota bacterium
CTACGTAGGAAAGTAACCCCATAAGAACAAATAACCCCAAAAGTTTACCCAGAATAAACCAATTTGTAATAAGTACACTGAAACCAAGATCAGTGTGAACCCATGTAAGGTAGAGCCCAGTAGCCAAAGCAGTGGTTTGAAAAACGAAGCAGCGACGGCTGTTCTTCTTGATTATTCCTTCCATAAAATCGTCAACCTTATCACCCAAAGGCGCACCTAATTTTGGTCTTTCATTTACTGTTATGAGAGCATAAAGGGGCCAGGCCATAAAAACAGCCGTAATAATATGCAAAAGTAATACAATTTTTTCAACCATTGTTTATCTCCTTAATGTAACTTAATTTACAAAAGTTAGAGCAGAATAATAATATTACGCAATGGTGTTGTCAATAATACTGACAATTGATGGTGACAATCAAAAATTTAATTCCTGAACAGTAAACAAGGATGTTATTTAATGACCACGATCTTTTTAAACTTTCTCTTGCCCACTTTCAAGACTTTGCCATCGAGGTCCGCCATGCTGAATTCGAGATCAGGATCAGAAATAAAAACCGGGCCTGAGGCAGGAGCTGCCATGTCATGTATACTGACTGATCCAGCATTTATTAATCTAATAGCCTCACTTGTCGAGGGTGCTAATCCTGCCTCTTTAAGTAATCTAGGAACCCATATTAAATCCCGATTCTTAACATCATTAATATCTGAAATATGTATACTATAGACCTCAATATTACTGGGAACATTTTTCTGCTTGAAGATGCGATCAAACTCCTTTTCAGCATTGATCGCGGCATTCATACTGTGAAACCGCGTAACGATGTCCTTTGCAAGTATCCTCTTAATATAGGATGGATTTGTGTTATTTTTCTCCATTTCATTGAACATGGATTTGATCTCATCAAAGCTGAAACTTGAGACAAGCTCAAAGTACGAACGCATTGAGGAATCGGGCATGGACATTATCTTGCCAAATATCTCATCCGGACCCTCATTTATCCCAACATAATTGCCAAGGCTCTTACTCATCCTGTTAACACCGTCAAGCCCAACTAATATGGGCATCGTCATCACCAGTTGAGGCATCTGATTGAACTCTTTCTGAAGGTATCTTCCGATAAGCAGATTGAACTTTTGCTCTGTGCCCCCCAGTTCGATATCAGACATCACAGCAACCGAATCGTAACCCTGCATTATCGGATACAGCAACTCCATAAGTGATATTGGAGCGTTTTCGGTGAAACGCTTATTAAAATCGTCCCGTTCAAGAAGCCTGGCAATCGTAAACTTGGATGTCAGCTTAATAATATCCTCTAATTTCAAAGTGGACAGCCACTCGCCATTAAACCTGACTTCTGTCCTGGATTTATCGAGTATCTTGAAAACCTGCTCCACGTAGGTCCTGGCGTTCTGATCGATCCTCTCCATAGACAGTTGAGGCCTGGTCTCAGAACGGCCACTGGGATCGCCAATTCTCGCTGTGTAATCCCCAATTATCAGAACCGCAATATGTCCCAGGTCCTGGAACTGCCTGAGCTTATTCAATATTACCGAATGTCCCAGGTGAATATCAGGAGCTGTTGGATCTATCCCAAGTTTGACGCGCATGGGCAATCGCTTGTTAATCGAATACTGGATCCTGGCAATGAGCTCAGCCTCGGAAATTAAGTCAACCACTCCTTTTTTTATTTCCTTCAGTTGCTTTAAAACTTCATCTCTCATACAATTTACTCTTTCTGGAACAGATAAGTTTAACAACAGTCAAAAAATCAATATATTTTAAAATTTATAGTAGAATTTTGTCCATGAAAAAAGGTATCAATTTAAAAAGAAAATTTGTATCTTGGCTGCCAGTAGCCCTTATATTCTCAGCATTGGTAGTACTGCTGTCAATCTCAGCCTGCTCGAAAATCCCCAGGATCGAAGATCTTCAACCAAGACAATCAGCATTAACCTCAAGAGTGTATGCATCCAACGGAGAGTTGATCGCTACATTCCATGCCGAGGAAAACAGAATACTTATAGATTCATCTGAAATACCCAGATACCTTAAAGATGCGATCGTAGCAACAGAAGATAAAAGTTTCTATGAACACCCAGGGGTCTCGATCAGGGCAATAATAAGGGCATTAGTTGCTGACATCCTTCACAGACAGATCGTACAGGGCGGTTCAACAATAACACAGCAATACGTAAAGAACGTATACCTGACCTCCGAAAAGACACTGACTCGAAAATTCAACGAAGCTGTGGTTGCATATCAACTGGAAAAGAATTTTTCAAAGGACAAGATCCTCGAGATGTATCTCAACACGATCTATTTTGGCCAGGGCGCCTATGGTGTACAGGTTGCTGCGCAAACCTATTTCGGAATCGATGCAAAGGATTTAAACCTTGCCCAGTGCGCACTTTTAGCAGCGCTGCCAAAATCCCCAAATGAGTACAATCCTTTTGTTGACATGCAAAAAGCCAGGGAGAGAAGGGATTTCGTGCTCGGAGAGATGCTGAAAGAGAACTACATCACGCAGACAGAATATGAAAATGCGACAAACACACCGATAAGAGTATCGGCCAAACCATCAGACCAGGATTTTGGTAAGGCTCCGTACTTTGTCGAATACATCAAACAGCAGTTGATCGAAAGATACGGCACAGAAGAGGTGTTCAAGGGAGGTATGCAGATCTACACGACCCTTGACATCGATATGCAGAATGCAGCCGAAAAGGCAATCAGTGAAGTTCTCTTCGATCCATCGGATCCGTCAGCAGCGCTTGTGGCAATCGACCCGTCAAACGGCTATATCAGGGCAATGGTTGGTGGGCGTGATTTTGCGCAGAACAAATTCAACCTGGCTTCGCAGGGAAAAAGGCAACCAGGTTCAGCATTCAAGCCGTTTGTGCTGGTGACTGCGATCGAATCTGGATTCCCACCCACCAAGACATATTCTGCAAACGGCCCGATAACCATAGATTTGGGTTCACAGCAGTGGAAGGTTGACAATTACGGCGGCGAAAAATTCGAAGAGAAGCTCAATCTGATAGATGCCACCAAAAAATCAGTAAACGTAGTCTATGCGCAGCTGATCATGGATGTCATGCCCCAAAAAGTCGTTGACGTCGCAAAAAGGATGGGTATTGTCTCTGAACTTGAAAATAACCCTTCAATAGCGTTGGGAGGTCTAACGTACGGAGTAACTCCGCTTGAAATGGCGAGCGCCTACGCAACACTGGCCAGCCAAGGGGTCTACCACGAACCAATCGCAATACTTAAGGTAACCGATCAGCAGGGCAACATAATTAACGAGTTCACTCCTATTAGCAGACCAGCACTTGACGATACGACCTCTTACCTTGTCACACAGATACTGCAAAAGGTAATCCTCGAAGGCACAGGGAAAAACGCTGACATTGGGCGCCCTGCTGCGGGGAAAACAGGCACAACACAAAACCATCAGGATGCCTGGTTCATAGGTTATACGCCGGAGCTGGCTGCTGCTGTATGGATGGGTTATCCCGAAGCAAACATACCCATGGAAAGACTACGCGACCGGGCAGTAGTTGGCGGCACGTATCCTGCCGAGATATGGAAGAAATTCATGATGGAAGCCCTTAAAAACATCGAGCCAAAAGACTTTCCAAATCCATCAAAACAGCTGGTTGAAGTGGAGATCTGTTCAGAATCAGGACAACTCTTTGGCCCATTCTGTCCCGAAGAAAACAGGACCAAAGCGATATTTATAGAGGGGAAGGAACCAAAAGTCTTTTGTGAGTTGCACGATTCCATCCAGATGCCGGACCTAATTGGCACGGACAGAGATGAAGCAGAAAGGATATTAAACGACCTGAAAATAAACTACATAGTGGACAGAGATTACGACGATACGCAAGATGAAGGAGAGGTATTCAAACAGGATCCTGAACCAGGTTCAGAACTGAAAGCGATAGACGGACAGGCACCATTAGTAACAATATACGTGAGCAAGGGACCAAATCCTATATCTACCCTGCCCTCGGTCATTGGACTTACCGAGGGTGAGGCGCTCTCACTTCTCAACTCCATGGGCTACAACAACATCAGCACAGAATATCAGTTCAATCCATCTGTAGATAAAGGAAGGGTTTTTCTACAATCGCCGCAAGCTAACAGCCAGGTTGACAAATCTTCCACAATCTACATCGTCATAAGCAAAGGAGCCAGCGTCCAGGTTCCAAATGTTGTTGGTATGAACATAACTGATGCCACTGGCCAGTTAACTTATGCAGGAATTGCCACTGTAAACGTTACTTATCAGAATTCAAACGATTTCGCAAAAAACACCGTCATCTCACAGGATATCGCCCCGGAAACTGTACTTGAACCTCCTGTGACGATCAACCTGGTCGTCAGCAAAGGTAAAGCAATAGTCACACCCGATCTGATCGGCAAGACGGAGCAGGACGCAATTGCAGCTCTAACAAGTGCCGGGCTTGCTTATGAGGTGATCAGGGAGATCGATCCCACCATGCCTCCAGAAAATCAGACCGTTTACTGGCAGGATCCGCCAGCAGGAGCACTGCTCTCGGAAGGTGACATCGTAAAATTTAAAGTAAATAGCTCACCTTGATATGCTGATGCCAGATCAGCTCACTCCTCTGAAGTAGTGCCCTGTCGTGTAACTCCCGAAGGAAGGATGCCTCTCTACCGTTTGCGATATAAACCTTCTAAATTCTGTCTCATCACCTTCTTCGAGAATATTTAAGGCCTCTTTATATGTGGTCACGACCACCTTCCCTTCTTCTGGTGTATAGCTCTTGGCATTTATCCTTAAAAATGAAGGGTTTATCTTAACCACATCAGGGAGGTTTTTTAAAATACATAAGGAGACGGAATTATAAAGTTCAGAGACGCTATCATCTGTTTTGATCGGAAATGAAAACCCCTTCTCATCCACCAATACCAGTTCCCCACAGCTAGGATCAACATATTTGGGCAGACTTCTTACGATGTCGATCCGTGTCGTTCCAATTTTAACTGGACCGTGTGCGAAAAGCTCAAGCTCGACATCACCTGGCAGATAGAGATCCTTCAATTCAGAAAGGCTCATCTCAATCGATGGAGTGAGTATCTTTAAATTTGGCATTTCGATCCCACTTGAAGCAAGGCTATTCATGATATTCATGTTATAGTCCATGGTTAGCTTAAGATCTACAAGAGAAAGAGCAGCGTTGAAAAGCCCCGGATTATTTAATCTCAGGTACTCATAAAATTCTTTTATCTTCGTGTTCAAATTGCGTAAAAAAAGATATACAAGGTCAAGTTGCTGATCAAAAACCAGGTTAGGGAAGCAGATTGCCATGCTAACCGAGTGATCACACGCAGACATGATACTTTCGAAAAACTCCTCGATATGCCCAAGATCCTTCATCTGTCTTGAGCCAATTTCACAGTAGATCAGATTTGCACCACCAGCTGCCGCAGCCAGCGCCTGATCGGCATTGTTGACCTCAACAGATATCCTCGACTTTTTGTAATCATGCCTCCCGGGTGACCTCCTGAGTAGATAATGAGCCATCTCTTTGTTAAATTTCCTCTTCGAACTCTCTAACCGCGCCCCGTTAAGATCTTCAAATAATCTTCTCCTTAAACCGTTCAGCTCACTCAATGGGAAAAAGCTGCCCTCGTCCAGCAGGACTGTAATATTTCTTGGACTGTAAGGAGTCTCGCCAAGTCTTGAGAATATACCCCTGACTTCTTCTGCCTGCAGGACGTGTTTTTTCGATGGCTGCACAGGAACATCTGATATCACCTTAACCTCAAATCCGTCTATGCTTCGCGCTCTTGCCATCACCGGTTCGCCATTCCTTACGGATACAGAGATATCCACAGCCACTTTCCGCAGGATATACGGACGGCGTAACAGCTCTGCAATCCTTACAAGCTGAGAGCTGTCCTTTAGCATGAACACGCGATCATTAAGTCCTGTCCTCGCGATCGTCTTAATCCTGTAAACAAATTCGCCCGATCGACCAGAAAGTCCGAGCAGATCATCCATTTTTATTATCTGCGAAAAGCAGCCAGATCCTGTCCAGAACTCAAGCTCGTCACCAACCTCGATCTCCTTAATAGAATGAACTATCGCGGCCCCACTAGTGATCTTCCTGACCCTTCCAATAAACAGGCCGATATTACCACTGCGCATGGGTTGAACGATGTTTCTGTCGATCTCATCCCCGAAATTGCCCTGCGTAAACCCTCTTGAGAATATTTGCTCCATGTTCATCAATTCTTCTGGATTCACCTGATAGCCTTCAGGGTCCTCATAATACCTGTCTATTGCCTTCCTGTAGGTTTCAACAACGACTGCAACGTATTCAGCAGTCTTCATCCTTCCCTCAATCTTTATCGCACTGACACCTGTTTGCACCAGTTTAGGGATATTTCCTAACAGGCACAGGTCGCGCTTACTAAGCGGGTGACAATTTGCATGTTCATCTTTCGATTTAATTAATCTGTCGCCATCTCCCTCATTCAGTAAATATTTCAGCCTGCAAGGCTGGGTACACCTTCCGCGATTGCCGCTTCTGCCGCCAACCATTGAACTGAAGTAGCACTGTCCGGAAAAGAAGTAACATAATGCGCCATGTGTAAACACCTCAAGTTCAACATCGATCCTCCTGCTGATCTCGGCAACCTCACCTGAAGTGAGCTCCCTTGCAAGGATGATCCTTCCAAAGCCCTTCTCATGCAAAAAAAGCGCTGCCTGGGTATTGTGCACACCCATCTGAGTGCTTGCATGAATCCTTATATCAGGAAAATATTGCCTTACGATTGAAAGAACTGCAAAATCGGTGATTATGAGCGCATCCGCGCCACATTCATAAACAAGTTTTAGGAATTTGAAGAGCTCACCCAGCTCAGAATTCTTGATCAGCGTATTTATGGTGATATACGCCTTAACTCCCTGCAAATGCGCTGCATCGATGGAACTTCTTATTTCATCGTCGTTGAAATTTCGTGCAAAAAGCCTGGCATTAAAGTTAATACCACCAAAATAGATGGCATCTGCTCCAAACTCAACGGCAGCTCTGAGCATCTTCGGAGTGGAAACAGGAGCTACCAGCTCTATTTTTTTCATACAAAAAGCAGCTTATCTCCTCACGCGGTAGAGACCCGAACCGGCTATGATTTCAATCCCCAGTTTCTCAATAATCTGATCCAAAATATGGTTCATCCCAATCGAATCACATGCCATGTGACCGCACAGCACCACATTTATCTTATTCTTCTTCGCTTCCTCTAAATAGGAATTGCTCAGGTACATATTGACAAGAGTACTAACACCAGCAGCTACAAGGTTTGAGACAACCTCCTTGGGCCCCTCGGTGCCTCCCGTCATGTCCACCATGATCTTACCCGAACGGTTTTCTTTCTTGCCAACCGATATCATCGGTGGATCGCCATCCCTGGCAGCCATCTGAAACTCGGGCACCTCGAAAAGTAGATCTATGATGTCACCAACTCTATATGGCTTTTTATCCTCGATAAGTTTTGCAGTGAACTTCTGGACATGATTATCTGCCACCGTATGCGTGCACATTAAAGCTATGCCGAGCAGCTCAGCAGCATCAATAACTGACTTGGCATTGGACACCCTGACTGCGTTCCTGACCTCAGACTGTCTATCACCGATCAGGGATTCTCCGACACTTATATTAACGCCCATTCTCTGCCACACGTCGGCCTGTACGGGCATCACATCAGCAAGAAATAACCTTGCTCTCCCAACAGGATGATGTGAGATGATGAGATCGATTCCCTTCCCCATCTGATTCAACCTGTCAACAAGCAGAACCTCAGCGCTGCCTATATCTATCCCAGCAAATGCTTTTTTAACATCCTTTACGTCATCACCGGTAAGTATCCTGGTATCCGCAAAGGGGTTCTCAAGCGCCTCTATATCAAAAAACCGCTTCCTTGATTCTGGAAGTCCCTCATACTCCTTCCTGGTTAAAGAAAGTAGCCGCTCAATATCCTCCCTGTTTCGCGGGTCTGCGCCTATTCCTGAATCGATCGCTGCACGATAGATATCCCTTAACTTTGTCATGATTTCATCCTTTCAGATACTGTTTTAAAGAATCGATGTACATGCAATTCAAAATGTGCCTCCCCTCAAGCCACCCTCTGGCTGCCGTGGCTACACCATATCGCATCAAACCAAGGTGCGAAACCTTATGCGAATCCGTATTAATCGCAAACTTCACTCCATATCTTCTCGCCTTGAATATCTCCAGGTCACTCAGGTCAAGCCGCTCTGGATAGGCGTTTATCTCCAGTGCTGTGCCAGTCTCAAACGCTTTCTGATAAACCTTCTCGAGGTCAACATTGTACGGTTCCCTCTTGTTGAGTATCCTACCAGTCGGATGGCCTATTATCTTGACCTTGGGATGCTCCATCGCCCTGAGCATCCTCTGCGTCT
>JAMDDV010000004.1 GCA_023488455.1 Actinomycetota bacterium
TTACCAGAATTTCCATATTTACCAGGTTAGTTTCTGCATCATATTTATCACTCAATCCGGTGATTTCGATTTCAGGAGGACTATTGTCCACCCAGATTTCGGGCATTACTTCTTCTGCCCATGTTTCAATTGGGGTGATCACAACATAGCTTTCTTTCGAAAACTGTATTTCAGCCGGATTATTCACATCATCGTAGTAATACCAGAAGCCTCCATGATCTTTTAGCTGGTAGTTCTGATCTTCGATGAGGACCAGATAGTTGGGATCAGTTAAGTTTTCCATGGAAGTTATCACGGTCTTTCCCGGCAAGAACTCTATTTCATCAAGTTCCTGTGGTTCATTTGGAACCCATCCTATGCCCGGGATATATATTTCAACTATTGCATGTAATGTTTCGATGTAGCTGATTTCAGCAGTGGTTTGAGGATAGTCCTCCGCCATAAAACCTGTAACTATTCTGGTTGGTATGCCCAACGAGCGCATGATCGCGGTGAAAACTGCGCTGAATTCTGAGCAGTCGCCCCTGCCCTCGTTCAGTGCCCAGAGAGCTCCGTTTTCGCCGTTATAGCTTCTTTCGTATTTGATGTTTTCACGCATATAAGCTTTTATCTCTTTTGTCAGATCAAAAATGTTGGTGCTCTTTGCCGATAAATATTCCCCGATTTCAATTATCTCCGGTGAATCACTTTCGACAAGGGGTTGCGGCTCTGTGAAATATTTCAGGTCTTCGTCTTCAATGCTGTAATCTGAGATTTCCAGATCATGTTTCTTGATTATGTAGTTATAGGTTTGGTACTTGTATGAATAGGCGATCTCGAATTGCTCGCCAGCTTTCACATTTGAGAAGTTTACTCTACCGAGAATGCTGTCATGTCCATCATCCATGTTTTTGGGTATTTCAGGAGAGAAGGTTACATCTTTGATGAAGAGGAAGGGAGGGTTTGATTGTGGTATTGGAAGATCTACATAGCCCGAAGTAGCCGTTGCGTTTCCGATATTCTCCAGGATTACGTAAACATTAACCTGGTAAGCGTATGGGCTAAGGAATCTTATTGCTTCCGTTAACGGTGCCCCGCTGGCCCGTGGAATGAAAAACCCAAGAGATAATATTATCGAAACAATGAGAACCAGATATAAAAATGCTCTATAAAAACTCTTCCTCAATGTTACTCTCATAAGATAATTTTCGGTCAGATATAAGAGAATATTAACTTTTAATATTTTGTATTATAATCACCGAAATCATGCTAGGTAATAAACATGATTTTACCCCTGCGATTATCGATATTGTAGACGCATTGATTGTAGTGCTGGATATAAAGGGCAGAATCGTGCGCTTTAACCGGACATGTGAAAAAGTTACCGGTTACTCATTCGATGAGGTAAAGAACAGGTTTTTTTGGGAATTACTCCTGATCCCCGAAGAGATAGAGCCAGTTAAAGTCGTCTTCTATCAGCTTAAAGCTGGAGATTTCCCCAATAAACATACGAATTACTGGGTAGCAAAAAACGGGAATCGTCGGCTCATTGAATGGTCAAATACCGTACTCCTGAATGACAAGGGAGACGTCGAATATATAGTTGGCACTGGCATTGATGTGACTGAGCGAATGCTCGCAGATGAAGCCCTTAAGAAAAGTGAACAGCGCTATCGCGCTCTGATTGATAATTCGCTTGATGGCGTATACATAAGTACCCCAGAAGGCAAGTTTATCTATGTGAACCCCGCGTTGGTTGAAATGCTGGGATATAAAAGCCAGGAGGAACTGCTTTCTATTAATATTAAAAAGGATCTTTATTTCGCAGAATCGGAAAGGCCGTTACCTTCGGAAAGGGTTAAACCTATTGTAACAAGGTTGAGGAGAAAGGACGGCACTGAGATATGGGTTGAGATTCACTCGCGAGTAATTTTCGATAATAGCGGTAACCCAATATACTATCAGGGGATAACCCGTGATATCACTGAGCGTAGACAGTTAGAGGAGAAGTTGAGATACATGGCAACGCACGACTCGCTGACTGGTCTCTATAGTCGAGCTTTTTTTGAAGAGGAGCTGTCAAGGTACTCGGATAAGAGGTTTTTGCCACTTGGTGTGATGATGTTTGATGTCGATGGTTTGAAGTACGTGAACGATGCTTTTGGTCATGCAAGCGGCGACGAGTTTTTAAAAACAACAGCAAAGATCTTATCAAAGATCTTCAGGGCTTCTGAGATACTGGCAAGGATCGGTGGAGATGAGTTTGCTGTAATCTTACCCAATGTGAATGAGATAGTAATCGGGTCTGTCATAAAACGGCTGGAGATGCAGCTATCTAAGGAAAACAAACAGAGGGATGATATCAGTAAGATAAGAATCTCTTACGGCTACTCAATAAGAGAGGACAAGAGCATTGATATGCTCGAAGTACTAAAGTACGCCGACAAGAATTTGTACAAGAATAAATATATAAAAAAGCCTTTTTAATGGCCTCATCTACTTATTTGATCGATAGCCAAGCGTTTATTGGTTTCTGTGATTATAATGTCAAATTTGCGGATTGATATACGTACATATGTTTGGTATTATTAACACTGTAAAAATATGCAGGAGTAATTTTTGGATAGGATTCGTGAGAGTGGTCTATGGACTAGAATAAAGTTATTAATGCTGAAAGAGTATCTATATGCCTTTGTTAAAGCTACAAAGAGAGCTGGCGGCAGTTATTATATCGATGCATTTGCTGGTTCAGGTACTCATAAGTTAAGACAGACTACTAAGTTGTTTGATGGATCTGTTCGTATTGCTCTCACAGTGGATCCCCCGTTTAAAAAATGCTTTTTTATATATTTATTCGTTAGATAAGAAAAAATACAATGGTTTGATGGAGCTTAAGGAAGAATTCCACGATCGCGCTGAAACAATAGAAGTTATGTTGGGTGATTGCAATGAAAATATAGGCGAAGTACTGGATCAAATTCCAAGGCATGCTCCATGTTTTGCTTTCCTCGATCCTGAAGGAACTGAACTTTCATGGGAGACTATAGAAAAACTTTCCACTCACAAAAAAGGCTATAAATATAAAATTGAGCTTTTTGTACTTTTCCCATATGATATGGGATTGGTACGCCTTTTAAATCATGATGTAAAGGAATTTTGGCAAACCAACTATCCTCTATTACTGAATAAGATTTATGGAAATTCAAAATGGGTTGAGATATATGAAAAAAGGGCTACAGGCTTATTGTCTGCTGATGACGCAAGAGATAAGTTTTTGCGTCTATATATGAGTCAAATAGACCAGTTGGGCTATGCACATGTAATTGAGAAATTAATTGAAAGGGATGATGGTCATCCTCTATACTTCATGATTTTTGCTACCGATATTGAAGTAGGTGATCGAGTAATGAGACACATTTTTGGGAGAGATAGAGATACTCAAATGAGTTTCGGATTTCCCTATGCATCGCGTCGTAATCATGTAGAGGATTAAATTATGAGCACAAAAGTTAAAACAAAAGACTATGAGCTTATAGATGGAAGTGTGCGAACTTTGGTTCAGCAGGTAGGTGACGGTTCGATAATAAAAAGATTTGAGAAAACTGCTTTACCAATTAATTCGACCGATATAGTTTGTCCACATTTTTTAGAGCTTAAGTGGGCAACTGGGTGTCCTTTTAATTGTGCTTGGTGTTATTTAAATGGTACTCTCAGGTTTCAACCCCAGAAGAAAAAACCTTATTTGAAGGATTTTTTAAAAATAAGGTCTCATGCTGATGCTTTTTTGAATGAAGTATTATGGTGTAATGAGGTTCTAAATACGGGTGAACTCGCTGACTCTTTGATGTGGGAGAACAATGGCACTTCTTTTTCAAAATTTATTATTTCAGTTTTTAAGAATCAAACGAAACACAAACTACTTTTTTTAAGCAAGTCAAATGCTATCCAAGGAATACTTGATGTTGATGGGCGAGATTCAGTAATATTGAGTTTCAGTTTAAATGCGGAATTGATTGCGGAAACGTGGGAAATGGGTGCACCATCTGTTTTAGAAAGGATAGAAGCAGCAAAAAAAACAAAAGATGCAGGCTATGAGGTAAGAGTTAGAATCGATCCGATGGTGCCAGTTAATAATTGGATTGGGCATTATAAAGAATTAATAGATAAGTTATTCGAAAGTTTTGTACCTGATAGAATCACTCTCGGCTCTCTTAGGGGATTACAAAGCACGATAAACAACTCTTCTGACAAGACATGGACGAAATATTTATTTGAGGTTACAAGATGGGGTAAGAAAGTTGAATTTGCTACAAGGTATTTAATGTATTCTGAAATTTTGAGTTATCTTAAAGATCAATATAGATATAAGAATGTAGCAGTTTGTAAAGAAACGAAATCTATATGGGAAAATTTGGGTCTAAATTACCGAGAGATTAAATGTAATTGCACCCTTTGAGAGATGACCAGCTTAACTTTTTATGGCGGTGTTGATGAGATAGGTGGTAATAAAATCCTTCTTGATAACGGTTCATCCAGAATTTTTCTTGACTTCGGAATGAGCTTCACACAAGCGGGAAAATATTTTGATGAATTCCTCCAGCCGAGATGCCTGAACGGCCTTGGGGATTACCTGATAACCGGTCTGATTCCTGCTGTTAAGGGGCTTTATCGCAGCGACCTGCAGGTACAGAGCTTTGATCTTGATACCGGGCAGCCGACGATTGATGCAATCTTGTTGAGCCATGGACACATTGACCACTGCGCATTTATAAGCCTCTGTGATCCCAATGTTCCGGTTCACATGACCTGTCTTACAAGATATATTCTTGATACCCTGCAGAGCACCGGAGTATCAGGGCTGGAGAGCGAATTTCTTGAAATATCTGTAAGGGAGCAGAGGGCGAACAGGTATCAGAAAAAGCCGAGAAGGATATGCACGCATTCTTCCGGGGAAAGCTTCAAGGTAGGTGATTTTAATGTATCGGTTCATGGGGTTGACCATTCAATACCCGGAGCTGCAGGTTATATTGTCCGGGCTTCCGATGCTGTTATTGTGTACACGGGCGATATCAGGCTGCATGGGACGCATTCAGACTTGACCAAAAATTTTGTTGAGAAGGCTGCCGCGTCGAAACCTGATGTTCTTATAATTGAGGGGACAAATATAAAAGAGGAAAAGAGGGATAGCGAGGCTGATGTTGAGAATAAGGTGCTCAGTTTTTTGAAAAATGAACCCATTAGCGAAAAGGCAGTTTTTACCGTATTTCCAGCGAGGGATGTGGATAGGCTCAACACGTTTTTTAGAATATCAAATTCCCTGAGGAGAAAGCTGGTGCTGTCATTAAAGCAGGCTTATCTTCTTGATCTGCTTGAGAATGAAAGGGAATATCCTTCTCCTTCTCTGGATAATGGGGATTTTCTGGTCCACATACCCAGGAAAAAGTGGCCCATGATTGATGAGGCTGCATATTACCTATGGGAGAGAAGATATATAAGTCATCAGAATAGCGTGACCTCAGAGGACATAAACAAACATCCCGCTGAATTCCTCGTATATCTGGACTTCTATTCCTTAAAAGAGCTTATAGATATATGTCCGCCGGCAGGCTCCTATTATATCCACTCAAAGAGTGAGCCGTTCAGTGAGGATATGATGCTTGACGACAAGTTGTTAAATAACTGGCTTGAACTTTTTAAGCTCATCAGGTTTCAGGCGCATGCTTCAGGCCATGCCAGCGGCAGGGAGATTGCGGAAGCCATGGATGCAATTAAACCGAAACTTGTTTTTCCGGTCCATACCGAACACCCCGAATCCTTCAGGGGATTAGCTCAAAATGTAATCCTACCCGAAATAGGCAAGCAATATTTATTAAATTAGTGGTTTTGAGAAAAAAATTGAAGGGTAGTTACGATGTATAAACCTAAATTTCAATATACAAATAAAATAGTTAAGAACCTGACAGCCATTGCAGAGTCAAGGGCAATTATCCTCAATTCACCCCTGATCCCAAAATGGGAGATTTCGCTCCGCCGGGATGCTCTTTTAAGAAATGCCCATTCATCTACGGCAATAGAGGGGAATCCACTCACGCTTGAAGAAGTAAGTGAACTGGCTGCTGGCAGGGAAATTATGGTAAGCAAAAAAGATAGACAGGAGGTCCTTAATTATATTGAAGCTCTTGAAAATATCCCGAAATTCTCAAAAATCACACCGTTTACACCAAAAGATCTTTTGAAGGTTCATAAAATAGTTACAAAAGATACATTGCAAAATCCAGGAGATGAGGGAAATTTTAGAAATATTCTGGTTTATATTGGAAATCGAAGAGAAGTTATATATATGCCACCTCCTCCTGATACTGTGCCAGGATTAGTTGAACAATTTCTTGAATGGTTCAATTCGGTTGAAAAAGATGAAATAGAGCCGGTTATCGAAGCCGGGATAACTCATTATGAAATCGTGAGAATTCACCCATTTGTTGATGGGAACGGCAGGACGACCAGAGTTATGGCAACCCTTATCTTGTACAGGCGCGGCTTTGACATAAAAAGATTTTTTGCACTGGATGATTATTATGACCAGGATAGATCCAGATATTATGCAGCCCTAAAAAGTGTTGACCAGAATACTCAAGATCAAACTCAATGGCTCGAGTACTTTACCGAAGGAGTCGCCGTAAGCATAAAAGCAGTAGAGAGAAAAGTAATCGGATTAAGCAAAAATATAAAGGTTCTAAAGGAGAAAGGTCAGATACAACTTACTGAAAGACAGATGAAGATCATCGAACAGATAATGGAGAGGGGCTCAATTACAAATAGGGAAATCAGGGAGATGTTCAAAGTTTCCAACAGAGCAGCACTTGATGAAATATCTAAACTAATTGATTTGAAGGTTGTGGTGCGTAAAGGAGAGGGAAGAAGTGTTAAATATCAGCTTGTTTAAAATTGGTTCACGATTAAGTTCACGATTAAGTTCACGATTGTCAATATTTAAGAATTTAGTTGAATATATCTTTATGTTAAAAACAGTGAGATTAGGATTATATTACCTTATAGTAAGGATTTAAAAACCTAATATATTAATAAAACCAATTGCATACTGGTTTCTAATTCAGAAATAGTAGTAAATAATTGCAAAATTATTACTTATTTTTTAATAATTTTTTAAAAAATCAAAGATTTTAATTGACATTGGCAGCAGTATTTCTACAATATAGAAAAGCGCATTTTTTAATTTGGGGAGCTATGATATGGGCTTCGTATTTGGACACTTGAAGTCCGTGGAGCTAGGAGTGAAACCGACCCAATGGGGTCGGTTTTTGTTTTTTACCCCTCGAGTAACCGTACCAGTTCTCTTTTCTTCCGGCAACTGTAAAAAGCCATTAGGAAGGAGGGAATACACGTGAAAAACATCATCAGGATTCTGCTTGCGCTCGCATCCATTATTGGGATCGCTTCTGGCGTGAGATGGTAAGTTTTGCTAAGAAAAATCAAAAAAGAAGGGAGATGAATTAAATGAAGAATATTATTCGTATATTACTAGCTCTGGCGTCAGTAATTGGGATCGCTTCTGGCGTGAGATGGTAATTTGATTATTAAATAGTTATGGGGATGAAGAGAATTAAGTAATTGGCTTCCAGAGGATCGTTAACTAAAAGCAAAAAACTCTTCATATACATAGCCTTGGTATTTATGGGCGGTGCGGCCATGCTCATATATTCCTACAAGGTGAACCCCAACTTTTCAATCAACGGGGCGGTAGTTTTCGGACTTCTTCTGTTCCTTGCAAATAACATGTCCGTATCACTCCCGAGAGCTGGATCAGTGTCTGTCGCAAATGGTTTGGCGTTGGCTTGTCTGTTTATTTTTGGTCCAACTACCGCTTCCATGATTTCGCTTCTTGAGCTCTTAAATATCTCTGATATCAGATCCAGAAAAGCGTGGTATAAATATCTTTTCAATGCAGGTCAATTATTAATTTCAATAACTGCAGCTGGCTTTATATACTGGCTCTTCAATCTGAACATCGCTGAGAGATTTTCGCTCATGCTGGCACTAGCCATCTTCTGTTCTTCACTTGCTTATTATCTTTTTAATACATGGCTTACGGCAATTGCCATATCAATCTCCGAGGGAGTTTCACCGCTTAACCTCTGGATATACAATTTTTTATGGATACTTCCATTTCATGTTATAGTCACGATTATTGCTGTCGGCGTTTCAATGCTCTACTTGAGTTATGGCTGGGTATCGCTGTTGTTCACCGTGCTTCCGTTGATCCTTGCGCAGTATATTTATCTGCTTTCCATCAGGGAAAGGAAATCTGTGCTTGAGAATATCATTAACCTTGTGAGGATCATGGAGGCGAAGGATGAATATACTGCTGGCCATTCAAAGAGGGTTGCTGAATATGCAGAGAGAATAGCGCGAGAACTTGGGTTAAATGAGTATGAAGTTGACAGGCTAAAAAATGCAGCTTATCTGCACGATGCTGGAAAAGTACAGGTTGAGCTCAGCGTACTGCATAAAAAGGACCCTCTTACTAAGTCCGACTGGGAAATGATCAAAAAACATTCGACGATCTCTGCGGACATAGCAAGGGATATCCCAATTACGAGATCGATTGCAGATGTTATCCTGCATCATCACGAAAGATATGATGGAGAAGGCTATCCAAATCACATCTCTGGTAATCAGATACCGATGGCTTCATGTATCCTTAGCGTTGCAGATGCTTTTGATGCGATGACGACCAAAAGGCCTTACCGTAATGCGATGATCCTGGAGGATGCAATTAAGGAAATTATGGACAATAGTGGTAAAATGTTTAACCCAGAGGTCGTTAAAGCATTTCTCAAGGTTGCAGAAAAGAATAGTTTTTCCATTTGATTTAATAAACGGGTTCTATGAAATCATCAGATAGCGCTGGAACTTATTTTACATTATTTAAGAATCGCGACTTCTCATTAATCTGGAGCAGTCAACTAATATCTACTCTTGGTAATGATTTTCATTTTATTGCTCTTATGTGGCTTGTCTATCAGTTAACTGGCTCGCCGTTAAAGATGGGACTGGTGCTCACGTTCAGCTATCTACCGCCCGTTTTATTTGCAACCCTGATGGGAGTTTATATTGATATTTGGGACAGAAAAAAAGTAATGATTTTTGCGGATCTGTCCCGTGCGCTTTTTGTTTTTCTATTGCCCCTGCTGTATTTTCTTGGAGTGCTGCAACTCTGGATAATATTCCTTATCACCTTCCTGGTCTCAGGACTTACGGTTATCTTTGAGGCTTCATTTAATTCTTTCATACCAAATATTGTGAACAAGCATGAGATAATACAGGCAAACTCGCTCAATCAGGCGACTTTTCAGATAACCAACATTTTCGGGTCTGCGCTTGCTGGAGTCTTGATAGCTACAATAGGCACCCTTAATCTCTTTTTCATCGATTCGGTTTCTTATTTTTTTTCAGCCATTTTCATTTTAATCATAAGAAGATCGGGTGCGGTGTCTTCTATTAAGAAGTTAAGGGAGAAGTTCACCTTCCGGGTGAGGGAGGCGCTTTCGTTCATATATACTAATAAAGTCATTCTGACGATTACGTTAATGATGGCATTTATGAATTTCGCATTAGGACCGCTTAATGTGCTTGTCCCGGTTTTTTCGGAGAAGGTCCTTAACGCTGGGCCTGAAGGGTTTGGTTTTATAATGTCGTCTTTCTCGCTGGGGCTTCTTGTCGGCGCCTTTTTAGTTGGGAAGTTAGCGCCCAAGCTCAAGAAGGGATTTCTAATATATTCAGGTGTTATCTTGATGGGTTTATCTTTCGTGTTATTTGCTCTATCAAAAAACCTGGCACTATCTATAATCTTAATTTGCATCGTGGGGTTCTTTTTCTCTGCCCCGAAAGTGCTTGGCATCAGCATAACGCAGGATTATGTGCCCGATAATATCAGAGGACGTATCTTCAGCGTACAGCTCACCATGGCAAATATCATGTTTCCGATCTCCATGTTTCTGTCTGGAGCGCTTGCTCAGCGCGTGAGTGTAAACCTCATTTTCATCATTGCTGGATTTATTATGATATTGAATGGGCTGTTTGGGATGTTCACTAAAAGTCTTCGGAGGGTATGATTATGTTTAAAAAAGTAGTGAAGAGTTTTTTTAAAAACTTTTTATTCTTTGTGCTGGGCTTTGGAATTGGATTCATAATTTATTATTTCATTCCGACTCAAAGTGTGGATACGATCCTGGGGTACAAATATGTTCAGAGCATTTTTGGCATAAAACCAGCAGCAGAGTTTGCATCAAATTGGAGTATGTTTGGGGTCGTGCTCCTGACCAACTTTGTATCTGTTGTCTGTCTTTTCTTTCTTGGCTGGTTGATGGTAGGCCCTGCTGCGAGCACGTTGCTTGGCATCATACTCTCACTGCTTCTTTTTACCGGGCCTCTCCGGCACGGAATGGCCATCGCTATTCCCATACTTGCTCTGATCGTGATTGAGTCATTGTATCGGCTTTTAGCTATTACCACCGGAACATCCTTGATCAAGCGCAAGGAGTATATGGGCAGGCATTTTGTGCAGGAGTCGGTAATAAAAGTAAAGAGAGATAAGCACCCGTTAGGTTATGTGCTGTTGGTAATCCTGATTTTAGGCTTGCTCGTCTATGGTGCTTATTATGAGGTCTTTCTGTTTTAAAGAGACTCGATCATCCAGCAGGATGATCATTTCTTTAATCAAGCTAAAGGATTTTAGCATTACTTCATCGTCGATATTTGTCACTGAGTCTCGCCGTGAATAAATATTTGCAGGATATCCATCTTCAAGTCCTAATATGCTGATACCCTTTAAATTGCTGGATAGGATTATCATGCAATCGGTATTTGGACCCTGATACTTCACCGGTTCTAACTCTTCAAGGCCGATGAATTTTGATGCTTGAGATGCTATATCCTGGAGTTCCTGGGAGCACTGGTATTTGAAGATGTTGCCCTCTGCAGAAGTAAATGCGATCCTACCTGCTCCCACTGCGGTGATGTTTATGAACATTTTATCTTCAAAATCACCTCTATTTTTAGGGATGAAATTAATTATGCCAGATGAACTGCACTCCTTAGCTCCTGTGAATAAAAATGTGAGGTTTAGATTTTCTGGTTGATCTTTTGAAAAATAGCCGACAAGCTCCATCAACACCGCCACGCCTGATGCATTGTTATTCGCTCCTGGAGATTGCTCCTTTCGGAGCAGGTCCGCTGCAGTAATGATAGCAATGAAGAGTATGTATGCTAGAAAAATGAATGATATCCAGTGAAGTGGCCTGTATAACCAGTAGATCCTCCTGAAAATTAAGAGTGCACTTAACCCATACAGAAGGGTTACAATTACCATCGAGAATGACAGCAGTTTGAATATTAAGCCAAAGTATTTTTTTATGCGAGATTCAAATATGATATTCGGTATTGAGCTGTCGTAATTTGCCAGGAGCACGATATCTTTTCTTCCGAGTTTGCCCTTTATTGAGGCAATGATGTTCTGACTGTAACCCCTTTTCATGATTTTCGAGACTATTGGATTTCCGCTGTTCTCTGCAGCAAAAGATATAAGTGCGACAACTGATATGAGAAAGCCGGCGTACGGTTCCCTGAGATAGGCAAGCCCTGAAATTAAAAATAGACAAAGTAGAAGTAGCCAAACTATGTTTTGATCAGGGAAGGAACTGAACTCAACCTTTTCCACCTTCAGGTTAAGTGAATCCAGAAAATTGTAAATGTAATCAGCAGCAAGCCTCTCCTGTCCTGACGCTGCTTTTCGCTGTCCTATATCATACGATAGCTTAATGATGTGTTCCTTAATTTTGCTCATGTGTTTCTCTTCGAGGTAAACCTGCCGCATTTGGTATAATTAACAAACGCTCGGAAATTATATCATTTGACGTAAAGGGTAGCAGAAGGAGAAATCTATGGATCTAAAATCAAGGATAAGAGCAGTTCCAGACTTTCCCAAAAAGGGGATAGTGTTTCGGGACATAACACCACTTCTACTTGACAGCGATGCGTTCAGGTTCGCTGTTGATCAGATCGCAGAACATTTTAAGGATAAGAAGGTAAATAAGGTACTCGGAGCTGAAGCAAGAGGATTTATATTTGGCGCGGCGTGTGCCTACAGGATGGGAGTTGGATTCATACCTGCAAGAAAGCCTGGGAAGTTGCCATGCAAGACCAGTCGCATGGAGTACGGGCTTGAGTATGGCGTTGATGCGCTGGAGATTCATTATGACGCAATAAAGCCAGGCGACAGGATTCTTATAATAGATGACCTGGTTGCGACTGGTGGCACCGCAAAGGCTAAGACAAAACTGGTTGAGCAGGAAAGCGGAATAGTGGTCGGAATTGCGTTTGTCATAGAGCTGTCGTATTTAAAGCCCAGGGAACTATTGAAAGGTTATGATATATTTACGTTGATTGATTTTTCTTCTGAGGAAGAGGGGATTTGATTGGCTAAGGATGAAGAAAAAAAGCAAGAGGATTTAAAGGGTCAAGAAGAAAAACCTGACGATAAGAATGAGAGGGAAAAGCAGGAAGAGATCCTCAGGCAGCTAAAAGAAGAGCTTGAAAAACTCACAGTTAAGGATATCGTTTTTCAGATGATGGTCTCTCTTTCCAGTCTTGGATATGAAAAGCTGGGTTTACCAAAGGAGACCAACGCTGCGAAAAAAGATATTGTCCAGGCAAAGCTGGCCATAGATTGCCTTTCTGCTTTGATTGATGTATGCGAGAAGAGCATGAAACCAGAAGAGCTGTCAAGCTATAAAGCCGCTGCAGCAAATCTTAAAATTTCTTTTGTCAAGGAGTCAAGTAGTTAGATTTAATGAAGGAAGCCCTACTTTATAAACAATTGGAAAAGTCCCGGGTGAGCTGCGAAGTTTGTCCCAGAAACTGTGTTGTCGCTCCCGGCGGGCTTGGTATTTGTAAAGCCAGACAGAACATAGACGGTAAGTTTTATACCTTGATTTACTCCCTGTGCTCTTCAATTGCTGCTGACCCAATAGAGAAGAAGCCTGTTTTTCATTTCTGCCCCGGGAGCATAGTGCTATCCCTTGGTACCCTGGGGTGCAATCTTAGATGTAAGCATTGTCAGAACTGGCAGATTGCCCATGCTGATGCGCTTAAAGATGGCAAAAACCTCGAGGTCCTGGAGCCACTGCAGCTTATTGAGCTTGCAAGGAAGACTTCAAGCAAAGGAGTGGCATGGACGTATAATGAGCCAACTATCTGGCTTGAGTACATCCTTGAGGGCGCAAAGTTATGCAAAGAGAATGGCCTCTATACGGTTGCTGTAACTAACGGCTACATAACAGAAAAGGCACTTGACCTTATTGGCCCATACCTTGATGTCTTTAGAGTTGATATCAAGGGTTTTACCTCTGAAGCATACTTTAAGATTGCAAAAGTTAAGGATTTTACGCATATCTTGATAGCGACAAAGCGCGCCAAGTTTAAGTGGAACTGCCATGTTGAGGTTGTAACGAACGTAATCCCCACCATAAATGACGATGCAGAGCAGTTAAGAGGGATAGCGACGTGGATTGTAAATGAGCTTGGCCCTGAAACACCCTGGCATGTAACCAGGTTTATGCCATACCTGGAATTTTCGCATTTACCTCCAACGCCTCTTGATAAGATTGTTGAGGCAAGAGATATCGGACTGGCCAGCGGTTTGAAGTTCGTGTACGTTGGGAATGTGCCGGGCAATGAGGGTGAGAATACAATATGTCCCAACTGTGGGCAGGTTGCTGTTCGAAGGCGAGGATTTTACGTGAGCTCCTATAAGGTCAAAAGCGGAAAATGTGCCAACTGTGGTGAGGATCTAAACATAAAGGACAGCTGTTAGGGTGGGTCGATTTTGATCAGAGAAGCGACCAGCGCTGAACTCATCAAAATTTGGGATAGTTCGCAAAAACTCAATAAAATATTTACTTCTTTTAACAACTTCAATCTCTATTACAGGAAACAGCGCAGGTCAGTGTTCACGAGCGTTGAGCATGGTGAAATGAAGGGCAGCGCCGTCATAGGGTTCTGGAGGGATCAGGATGATACTATAGCAGTATGGGATCTCTGTGCACCTCAGGAAGATGTATCTGAATGGATTAAGTATATAAAAAAGGAAGTTAATTCACTTGGTGCTAATACCCTTGCAGTCATTGATCCTCCAATTGAGCTTATTGATATGCTGCTGGAATCGGATTTTAAATTATTTCAATCGGTCAATATGCTTCAATGCCAGGAAATTTCAGTAGAAAAAATTACCGAAGTTGCACAATTGAGGCGGATCGGGAAAGAAGACTACTCTATAGTGCTTGAAATAGATGATGAGTGTTTTTTGGGGTTCTGGAAGCTTTCTGATAATCTCATAAGAAGGATAGTAAGTGACCTGAGCAAGAAAGTTTATGCATATATGGCCATGTATGAAGGTAAAAATGTTGGATATGTCATGGGAAATGCCAATGTGAATGAAGGCAATATAGCAAGGATCGCAGTTTTACCTGACTTTCAGGGGCTTGGCATTGGGAGGCAGTTGCTGGCGACCGTTTTGCGCGAGATGCAAGCAGATCGCGTCCAGAAAGTTAATATTCACACTCAGTTGGATAACGAGAAGGCCAAAACCCTTTATAAAAACTTTGGTTTTTACGAAACAGGGCTTGGTTTTGATATCTATCTAGCTGATATTTGATCGTGCACTAGGATTTCTGATCTTGATAATAGTTTACGCTTGCTTATTTGAATCAAACAGTATCGGAAGTGATAATATTGTTGTTGTGTCCCTGTAGC
Organism: Actinomycetota bacterium; assembly: GCA_023488455.1. The sequence goes on from JAMDDV010000004.1 coordinate 14,809, forward strand.
TCAGTGGAGAGAGCGCAGGCCTCCGGAGCCTGGTGCGCCGGTTCGAGTCCGGCCAGGGACTCCAGATTTCATTCAAATTACCCTGTTTACCAGGTGTTTTATCGCTTAATATTATTCTAAAGAGATAAATAATCCCTTAAAAGATACCTGTGGAGAGCGCAGGACTCTTATGAAGTTACAATTATATAAATAGGAGTATGAGTTAATCAGTTTCCAGATTCAGGGGTTTATGGGGGTGAGACGCCGTGAGTCTCCTTTCCTGCTCGTAGTATATCTTTTTAGTAACCCCTTCTCTTACACTATATGCCCGGCCAATTAAATTACTAATGATACTTAAGTAACAAGTACATATCATAGTAGCCCGAATAAATCGCTTCCTAATTGCCTATTGACACAAAATTTTGCAAAAAATCAGGGAAAAATCGGGGTAAAAACACGAAAAAAGCATACAAAATTAGCGAAAATTAAAGGAAATCTAAGGGGGAAATGCATATCTAACCTATTTCTTCTGTAAATTTCTATTGAATACAGTATTGAGGTTGGATATTTACCAGTTGACATGCACAACCTAAGTATCTTCTTTCAATTAATATGCAGGAGATATAAGTGGAATTCACTAACCAGCCCATCAAATAATTTATATTCTGACTGAGTGACACATTTGTCCTTTTAATTGTTATGGCTTTAACAATCGATATTATTGAGGCTTACATTAAAAGGACTGGTAATAAAATAAAAGGTAAAGTGATTTGGAAAGAGGATCAGAACTGTTTTACTTTACAGTTACCACCATCGAAAGCGGATAGAAATATTAAACCAACTATTTTCGTAGACTTAGTTGTTTGGAAAACAGCAAATGTTCTGAGTAATATTTACGAAAATCCAAATCTTTTTAATTAAACCCAAGAAACTAAAGATTAGAAAAAATTTCTTAGTGCTGCCGGGTGGGGCCTTGGCAGGTGGTTTAGAAGTATTTGTAAATAAAATAATAGGCACCTACTACTTGACATATGAGATAATATTAATGTTTTTAAAATATATCCTTAACCCACCAAAAGGGGGATTCATCAATGAGTTATGACGTTAATAAGCTTGTTGATATTCTATCCTTATTAGCAAAAAGTAATCAAGAATTGACTAAACTTAGAATTAATAAACTTCTTTATTTTATAGATAAATTTCATCTACGAAAATATGGCCGTTTAGTTCTTGATGATAAATATATTGCGCTGCAACTTGGACCAGTAGCAGAAATTTCAAACAATATCTTAGATGATTTTATTTCGTTTGAGGGAAATTACAAAGGCTATCTTAAAGAATGTTTTAATGTCGGTAAAAATAAAAAAGGCTATCCGGAATTAAAAATTAAAAAGGAATGTGATTTGGGTCTATTATCGAAATCAGAAAAAGAAATAATTGTAGAAGTTATATCTAAATATGGTGAGTTTTCGACACTAAAATTAGTAGATATTTCACATCAAGAAAGAGCTTGGAAAGAAACCATACAACCTGAGGAAATAGACTATAAACTTCTACTCGATGGTATCCCAGATGATAAAAGAGAGCTAATAGAGGAATTAATAGAATTAGATCGAGAAAATGAGTTACTGGTAGCCGAACTCAATAAATGATTGGCTTTCCGGACGAAGTATTAAAAGCAGTAATTGAAAAGGCATTATTTAGAGGAAACGTTTTAAAAACAGAAATATTTTTCCCTTCGACAAACGAAATTCACCTAAAAAGATTAATATTATTAAATATAGATTTTAACTCAAGCAATATTTATTTCTTTTTAACGACTTCGAATGTTAAGAAATTTATTTTAGGTAAATATCCTGATATTACTGGAAATTTTATTCTTATACCCAAAGGTCAAACGTTAGATAACAAAAATGAAGATATGGTAATAGATTGTAGAATGGTTCGCTTTATTACTAAAGATAAATTGTTTGAAAAATTTAAAAGAAAAAAATTAACTTCTCTCAAACCCTTAGATAATTTTATTATGAAAGAGGTAGACAGGATAATAAGAGAATCAACATTAATTAATGATGATTTAAAGAAATTAATTTTACCTTAAGTGTTTATTGTCAAATTATAATCCTAAAAGATTTAAATAACCGCAGTTGAGAATAAAAAAGAAGAAACCTAAAGTTAGAAAATTATGGAAGATAAAACCATTTGACCGCATAAAGCAATCCAGAAAGATTTATTCAAGAAAAAAGAAAATTGATATTGACAAAAAAATTGAAATAATACAGGAATTTAAATTAGTTTCTATTCAATATCTTTTTAATCCAATATGTTTGTGATCTAAATATAGAAAATCAATTACATTCTTATTTAATTGAATTAAAATTATTTAATTTCAAAATCAAAAGACGTTTTAAAAGTTCTATTTTTTATATATTCAGGGACACCAGATTTCATTAAGAATATAATATGTGAAACGAGATGGACGATACGATCCAGAGAACTCTAAAACTAATCAGTGGTAAAACTAGCAGAGCCGGTTCTGCTGCGAAATTTGAAGTTGGGTCCACAGATGATTCAGATGCTGAACTTCTTGATGCTTATTCGAGGGCAGTTATCGCTGTAGCGAGTAGTATAGGCCCTTCAGTGGTGAATATTTCCATAAGAAAGAAGTTGGCTAGACCTGGTATTGAAGAGGCAGGGGCGGGTTCCGGGGTAATTATTGCGCCTGATGGTTATATCCTCACTAATAGTCATGTTATCCATCAGGCAAATGAGCTTTTGATAACGATAACTGATGGCACGAGTGTTGTAGCGACGTTAGTTGGAGAAGATCCACCGACGGATCTTGCTGTTGTGCGCGCGAATCTCTCAGGATTATCATATGCATCGCTTGGTGATTCTACTACATTGCATGTTGGTCAACTGGTTATTGCAATTGGAAATCCTTATGGTTTTCAATCCACCGTTTCAACTGGTGTGATCAGCGCTCTTGGTCGTTCTCTGCGAAGTCAGGAAGGTAGGCTTATTGAGAATATTATTCAGCACACTGCGCCGCTGAACCCCGGGAACTCGGGAGGACCTTTGGTCGATTCAAAGGGCAGGGTTGTTGGTATAAATACAGCGATAATTCCGTTAGCTCAGGGTATCGGTTTTGCCATTCCCTCCAATGCGGCAAGGTGGGTGGTATCGCAACTCTTAACACATGGTCGCGTACGTCGCGGATACCTCGGGGTAGTAGGCAGGGATAGAAAAATAGACCGTCGATTAGTTCTTTATCACAAGCTAGGTAGCGAAAAAGCTTTTGAGGTCATATTGATCGAGCCAAAAGCACCTGCCGCTCAGGCAGGATTGCAGGTTGGGGACATCATAATCGCTATTAATGATAGGGAGGTCAAGGGAATTGATGACCTGCACGTTTTCCTTGCTTCCTGGCCGATTTCACCTCCATTGGTGGTAACAGTGTTGCGCGGACAGTCAAAGGTTCAGCTTGAGGTCATTCCGGTGGAGGCTAAGCAGGGTTTTTAGTATATTATCAGTTGAGGGCTCGTAGGAGAAAATAAATCTTTAATCGTCAGATTTTGGCAATAGAAAAAGGGGTTGGATAAAATGGAAAATTTTATCTTTCAGAATTCCACCAGGATTATATTTGGCAAGGGAACCGAGGAGCAGGTAGGCAGCGAGGTATCCAGGTTCAGTAAGAAGATACTGCTTCATTATGGAGGTGGAAGTATAAAGAAGATTGGACTCTATGATAGAGTCATTAAATCTCTGAAGGAATCAAAAATTGATTATATTGAACTTCCTGGGGTCAAACCGAATCCAAGATTGAGTCTTGTGAGAGAGGGAATAAAGATTTGCAGGAAAAACAATATTGACTTTATTCTGGCTGTCGGCGGAGGTAGTGTTATTGACTCCGCAAAGGCAATTGCAATCGGTGTTCCATATGACGGAGATGTTTGGGATTTCTTTACGCGAAAAGTTAAGGGAAAGGAAGCCATCCCGATAGGCGTGGTTCTCACAATACCTGCAGCCGGCAGCGAAACGAGTATGGCAGCGGTTATTACTAATGAGGAGCAAGGTCTTAAACTTTGCAATATCGGTATTGAAAAGTTGAGACCAAGATTTTCTATACTAAATTCAGAGCTCACCTTTTCACTCCCGCCATATCAGACTGCAAGCGGTGCTGTTGATATAATGGCTCACGTGATGGAGAGGTATTTCACGCAGACCAGGGACGTCGATATAACTGACAGATTATGTGAAGCGACTTTGAAGACCATGATTAAGTTTGTGCCAATAGTTTTAGCAGAACCAAGAAATTATGCAGCACGGGCAGAGATAATGTGGGCTGGTACTATTGCGCATAATGATTTATTGGGGACAGGGAGAGTGGAAGATTGGAGCTCGCACAATATAGAACATGGCATTAGCTCAATAAACGATATGGCTCATGGAGCAGGCCTTGCAATCGTGTTTCCTGCATGGATGAAATACGTTTACAGAGCCAATGTCAACCGTTTCGCGCAGTTTGCCATAAGGGTATGGAATGTTGAGCAATCGTTTGATTCTCAGAAAGGGGTTGCCCTTGAGGGCATAAACAAACTGGAGTCCTTTTTTAGGTATATTGACATGCCTTGCTCTTTGCGTGAGATAGGAATTGGTAGAGATCACTTTGATGAAATTGCAGCTATAACAACCTTTTATGGTTCAATTGGAAATCTGATGAAGCTTAATAAAGAGGATGTAATTAAAATCCTTGATCTGGCAACCTATTAGATAAGGGGAATGCCGTTAAAGACTTTACTGTATTAAAAGACCAGGAAAATCTGTTATCCAGTATTATTGAGCAGAGCCCGTTTTCCACATGGATAGCAGATGCAAATGGAACAAATATAAGGCAGAATGCCGCATGTAGGAAGCTATTTGGGATCGACCGTGATGAGCAGACTGTAGGAAAGTATAATCTTTTTACTGACCCTGTTATTAAAGAGCAGGGTTATATTGATACGATTAGAACTGTTTTTGAGAATGGGGAAACAGTTAGATTTGTGATCAATTACGATTTTTCGAAAGTAGATACAGTAAATGTGCCAGGCGCTACTCACAAAATACTGGATGTCACGATTTTCCCGATCAAGGATTCAACCGGGAGGGTAGTAAACGCGGTTATACAACATGAAGATATCACTGACAGCAAAAAGATGGAGGATGAGCTAAAACACCTCGCGACCCATGATGCTCTTACCGGACTTTACAACAGGGCATTCTTTGAAGAAGGGATGAAACTGCTTTCTAAAGAAAGGAATGTTAGCACTGGAATATTAGTCATTGATATAGATGGGTTGAAATATGTAAATGATGCTTTTGGTCATCAGCAGGGAGACGGGATGCTTATCTCTTTTTCTAAAGTCCTTACCAGAACATTCAGGCCGTCCGATGTTGTTGCCCGTATTGGCGGAGATGAGTTTGGGGTTTTGATCAGGGATGTCGATGAATTCAAAATATGGAGCATTGCGGAGAGGCTCAGGAGCAACTTATATATCTACAATAAGTCTCTTAAGGCTAACAAGAGTCCAATTAATATTTCTCTTGGTTATTCAATTAGAAATGATAGCTCAAAAACAGTCGAGCAGACGTTTAAGGAAGCAGATGACATGCTCTTCAGAGACAAGATTCCCAAAAGGGATGATGTAAGAAGATCAATTTTAAATGTTCTTAAGATTACCATGCTTGAAAAAGACTTCATAACAGAAGAGCATATGGAAAGGATAAAAAACACTGCTGCAACTTTTGGGAATCTGGTTAAGCTCAGCCCGGAGGAAATGGAAACTTTTATTCTTGCAACCGAACTTCATGATATTGGCAAGGTTGTTATTCCAGATCATGTATTGAATAAGGTTGAAGATCTTACCAAAGAAGAGTTTGAAGTAATAAAGAAGCATCCCGAAACAGGCTACAGAATTGCAAAAGCAACTCCAGAGACATCTCATGTTGCCGAGTACATTTTATGTTCACATGAGCGGTGGGATGGCAAGGGTTACCCACGTGGTTTAAAAGGTGAGAAGATTCCTTTGATATCAAGGATGATCTTCATCCTGGATGCATATGATGCCATGACATATGATAGACATTACAGAAAAGCATTGAATAAGGATGGGGCTATCCTGGAACTAAAGAAAAATGCAGGTAGTCAGTTCGACCCAGAACTGATTGATCTATTTATAAACGGGGTTTTGTTGAATAGTTAATGGTTAAAAATGTTTTTTAGCCGCAAAAGCAGTGAATTAAGCATCTGAGAGAAAAATAAGTTGACATATTTAGTGAATGAATTTATACTTTGATATATCTTTTAGATATATAGCTTGGAGTTATAATATGCGCGAAAATAAAACGAAATATGCAATTCTGGGGATGCTTACCAGAGGACCGATGTCCGGCTATGACATCAAGAAGGCGATTGACTTTGGCCTGCATATGTTCTGGAGCGAGAGCCACGGGCAGATTTATCCAGGGCTGAAACAACTGACAGAAGATGGGTTGATAACCAGGGACATAATGCATCAGATGGGGAAACCTGATCGACATATTTACTCAATCACTGAAAGGGGTAAAAAAGAACTCAGAACCTGGTTAGCAAGATCTCCTGAACCCAATAGTTACAGGATTGAAGTGCTGCTGAAATTATTCTTTGGGCATGAGCTTTCAATGGATGAGAATTTGCAAAATTTGGGAAGTTTCAGAGAGCAACAAAGCAAACTACTGGAGCAATATTTAAGCATGGAGCAGCATCTTGTGTCAGAACACGCTGATGTTCCTCAAGCACCGTACTGGCTGTCAACGCTTCGCTGCGGAATCCGTATAAGCAAGGCATTTGTGGGTTGGTGTGATGAAACCATTGAATTTTTAAGATTAAGGGATGGAGGGCAGAAATAATGGTGAGACAGAAAGTTCGCAGATCAATTTTATTTTTTTCTTTTTTTATTTTTCCAATCACATTCAATTATCTTTCTTTTATTTTGATGATCGAGGGAGCATCTAAGGGTATCGCCACTACAAGTGTTCTCTTCTGGTCTTTGTGGTTTGTTTCATCGTTGTTTATCGGAAGAGTGGCATGTGGGTACATATGCCCATTTGGTGGGGTGCAGATGGTGGTGAACAGAGTTGCTCCCAGGAAGCTCAGAAAAATCAAACATCTGCGGGCAGTGAAATACGTTCTGTTTGTTACCTGGATTTCACTGTTCGTATTTTTCCTTGTTTTAGCTGGAGGTTATGAAAAAATAGATTTTCTGTACAACACTCCTAATGTAGTTGCTGTGGATAGTCCTCAGATGTTGGTTGTATATTATTCGCTCATGGCAGTTGTCCTGCTGCCAATGCTGTTGGGCAAAAGAGGTTTCTGCCAGTACTTCTGTTTTCTTGGGGTTTTGAGCATAATTGGCACTAAAATTAAAAATTTCTTGAGGATGCCATCTCTTCATCTAAGAGCTGATAAGGGGAAATGTGCAGATTGCAAAAGTTGCGACAGCATTTGTCCCATGAGTATTGAGGTAAGCAGAAAAGTTCAGTCTGGCTCCATGAGCGGCACAGAGTGTATTTTATGCGGAAGTTGTGTCGATAATTGCAAGAACAGGGTAATACAATACTCTTTTTCTTGTCCCAATAAAATTATGCAGGACTCATTGGTTATTTCTAGTGATCCGCGTCTTATCCGGAGCTGAAACTTTGCTAGTTCTCATATTAATTTAATCTGGAATAAATGTTACTATTCTCGTGTCTTTTCATTATTAATGTAGAAGATTGCTTTTGAGATGATGCCAGCTCGAGAAATGCTATTTAAACCGGTAACACCGAAGGAGTGGGGAGACCTTGAGCGGTTATTTGGTCCGCGCGGTGCCTGTGGTGGCTGCTGGTGTATGTGGTGGAGATTGACGCGTGCTGAATTTGAAAAAAAGAAAGGGGAACTCAATAGAGATGCCCTTAAGAAACTGGTTGACTCCGGAACAGCCCCCGGAATTCTGGCCTATCTTGATGATCAGCCTGTTGGCTGGTGTTCGGTTGGACCACGAGAGACTTATCCTGCGCTCGAGCGTTCCAAAAAACTTAAAAGAATAGATTATGATCCCGCATGGTCAATAGTCTGTTTTTTTGTGGCGAAAAAGTTCAGGCGGCAGGGTATTACTTCGGAATTGATAAAGGCTGCAGTGGATTATGCCAGGGAAAATGGTGCTAAAATTGTTGAGGCTTACCCAACCGATCCACCAAATGAGAAATATCCTGATATATTTGCTTATACTGGTTTCTTATCGACATTTCTAAATGCTGGGTTTACAGAGGTTGATCGAAGGTCAAAGTCGCGATCAATTGTCAGATTTTACATAGATAATTAAAAAAGGCTTTTACTGCATTTTATCAAAAATCTCGAAGGATTCCTCTTCTAAATGGCGACATATATATTAAAGAAAAAATTTTGAGCCAGAGCAGCAAATTCATGAAAGTGAATCGGGAACGTTGGTTGGTGAGGAAATTGAAATGTGGAGATGCAAAGGCCTGGAGGGAACTGTTCGATATTTATGGGGATGCTCTCTTTAGCTACGCTTATCACAGAACAGGAAGAGATAGGGAGATGGCCGAGGATGTGAGACAGGAAGCACTATCGCAGCTGCTAAATCCATAAAGGATTATAGAGGCCAGATGCCCCTATTTGCATGGCTCTGTGGGATCATACGCCATAAAGCTGCAGATGAAATTAATTCTCGTTACAGTAGTGAGTTATCTCTTGAAATAGCTAATCAAGGAGAAGAAGAGGATAAAAATTAAATTATGTTCCAGCTGTTAGGCAAGATTCCTCTTCCCGATGAAGTAATTGAAAGGGATGAGACGAGGTCAGCGATAAGGAATAATGACAAATATCTCCTTGATAGAGAGTTCTCCAAACTTGTAAAGTCAGCAATGATAGTAGAGGTCCCGCAGGTCGATGATGAAATGATTTATTTTATTGCTGGACATGTACCCGTTGAGAAAGAAGCGGTAGGTGGGTTGATTTTATACATGGTCGGAATGTTAAGCGCATGTCTTACTTTACTGGCAGTAGTTGGCATCCTGATAGCAGACTTGCGTCCAGTCTTCAGGGTATTTGCGATGTTTGTACCTGCTATGAATCTTCTTATCAGCCCACTTGCTGCTCTAGCGGTAATAAGGAGGAGGCTTTTTAATGTTTAGGAATAGGAAATGGATACTGGTTATATCTACGATAGGTATTATGGCAGCAATATTGATTATGATCATTGGTGGTCGTGAGCGTTCAAAGATGCTCATTGAGACGGGAGAGACGCGTGCATCTGTTGAATTATTCATGCAGAGACTGTTGCCGGAAGCAGCCAACTCGGCAGATGATCAGCGCCTGGTTGCTGCTGTTACTGGACTTGAAGGTGAGCCCTATGTTGCTTCAGCCTGGATAGTGGACTGGACTGGTCAGATTGTGCTTCACCTGAAAGGCCCGGGTAGACAGGGGGAGAATGTGAAGGATATTGCCCGAGGTGATATGGCAAGGGTTTTGGAAGCGGTTGATGAGGGCACTTTTTCAGAATCCCAGAAACTTCAGTTGTTTACCATTGGAGCGATGCGGTCAGAGGGTGAACATAATGATGTATTCAGACATCTGGTTCGTCCAATATTTAATCAGAGCGGTGAAACGGTTGCGCTGGTTGCGTTGGCTTATGATGTAAGCCCGTATGTTCAATACCCGGGCATGAGCACGGTCATTTTGACCGTTGTTTCGGTGCTGGGGATAATTGTTTACTGGCTGGGGTTGCCGTTATGGGCCCTTTTTGATTCGCGCGCAAGAGGGGAGTCAGCAATCCTCTGGGGATTTTTTGTTTTGATCACTAATTTAGCGGGCTTAATAGCTTATCTTATAGTCATCAGCAGACAAAAGGAGCAAATTTCTTGACATACATTTTAAATGTGGATAAAATCTTGACTAAATCTATCGGGTAATGTGACATTATTGACTTGTTCCTGTCTATAGACTGGGCTTTATAAGAGAAATTTAAGTGCTATAATGCTTTATTTCTCATTATTAAATCATGAATAAAAATAGCGTAGGTATAGTTACAACCAAATATTTTACGTTTGCTGAGCCCCCCGATGAGTTGGTGCTTGAGTCGGGTGCGAAATTGGGGCCAATCACACTTGCCTATGAGACTTATGGCGAGCTTAACGAAGAAAAATCGAACGTGATATTGATACTTCACGCGCTTTCGGGTGATGCACATGCTGCTGGCTATCATTCAAGCGAGGACGTCAAGCCAGGCTGGTGGGATATAATGATTGGTCCGGGAAAGGCTTTTGACACCAACAAATATTTTGTCATCTGCTCCAATGTTATTGGGGGTTGTAAGGGGTCCACGGGCCCCTCGTCGATAAACCCCAGAACCAGAAAGCCATATGCGCTTGACTTTCCAGTAGTAACTATTAAGGATATGGTCAATGCGCAGAAGCATCTTATAGATCATCTGGGCATTAAATCGCTTCTATCAATTTCAGGCGGTTCGATGGGAGGAATGCAAGTTCTGCAGTGGACTGTGTCATATCCTGAGATGGTGAGATCTGCCATCCCGATAGCGACTGCAGCAAGGCAATCAGCACAGGGTATTGCATTTGATGAAGTGGGCAGACGGGCAATAATGTCTGATCCGAATTGGAATAATGGGAACTATTATGGCAAGAAAGTACCCAAAGATGGACTTTCGCTTGCGCGCATGATTGGTCATATAACTTACTTAAGCGATGAATCCATGCATCAAAAGTTTGGTCGAAACTTGCAGGGCATATCGGAGTACAGTTTTTCTTTTTCGCCCGAATTTCAGGTTGAGAGCTATCTTTATTACAAGGGGGATAGTTTCATAAAGAGGTTTGATGCGAACACATACCTTTATGTAACTAAGGCAATTGATTATTTCGACCTCACAAATGGGCATAGGAGTCTCGCAAAAGTCTTTGAACACGTGAAAGCGAAATTTCTAGTAATATCTTTTTCTTCCGACTGGTTGCACCCCTCATATCAGTCGAAGGAGGTCGTGCGTGCCCTGAAGGCAAATAATGTAGATGTAACCTATTTTGAGATAAAATCTAACTATGGACACGATGCATTTTTGATAGAGTATGAGAAACAGACCCGGCTCATTAAAAGCTTTTTGCATCATGTGGTAAATCCAATTTGATTTAAATTCGTTCTATGGAAGTTAATCAGATCAGAGTTGACCATAAAATAATTGCGGAGTTGATAGACAGCAGATCCAGAGTGCTGGATCTTGGTTGTGGTGACGGAAGTCTGCTGAAATACCTTGTTACTGAGAAATCAGTAGTTGGCAGAGGTGTGGAGATCACTGAAGAGGGCATGGAGATATGCGTGTCAAAAGGTCTCTCAGTGCTTCACGGTGATATAGATGAGGGCCTTCAGGATTATAAGGATGGATTTTTTGACTATGTTGTGCTCAGTCAGACCTTGCAGGTTGTACACAGGCCGAAGTTTGTGATTAAGGAGATGCTGCGCGTCGGCAAAAAAGCAGTTGTGAGCTTTCCGAATTTTGGTAATTGGCGGGTTCGACTGGACTTGCTGTTTTCTGGAAGAATGCCCAAATCCGATGTACTTCCTTTTGAATGGTACGATACCCCCAATATACACCTCTGTACGGTAAAAGATTTCAGAATTTTGTGCTCTGAAATGGGGATAAGGATAGAAAGGGAAATATATTTAAAAAATCAGGATACTGAGAATACAGGTCTTCTCGTGAGAGTTGCTCCAAATCTTTTTGCAGGTATAGCGATATATCTCATCAGCAACCAACCTTAGCTTACTTCCGCTTCAATTCTAAAGACATGTTTTTGCTATAATTATTTTTTAAGTTTAAGGGGTGTTGTTTGAAGAGCATCAAGGGAATATTATTTGCTGTTATCTTGCTCTCTTCTTTTTTCGTTCCGTTTAAGTATACGGCAGCGGAAACATTTACTGAGTTAAACGAAAAAATACTTGGGCTGAGTACCCAACAGGAACAGCTATTGCGCGATCTTGTCGGTCTCGAGACCACTATAGATAGGAATATCCAACAATTAAAACTCTTGCAGGAGAAGTCAGTTAAAGCGAAAGATGATTATAAAAATTACGAAAAGGTCGTAGCAGCTATGAGGGGAGAGCTTGACCACAAGTTTGAGGTCTTGAACGACCGCGCAGTGAGCATATATAAACATGGTCAGGCCAGTGAATTGATGATCCTGTTTTCTTCGGAAAATGTGAACGAGCTTTTGAGCAATGCGGAGTTTTTCCAGATATTAATGGAACAGGATGCCGAGCTTGTTACCGCGCTGAAAGAGCAAAAAGCGGCCTATGAGAAGGCAAATAAGAACCTCAGGGCCTTAAAGGAGGAGCTGGAGAGATCACTTGCAGAGGTTGAGCAGAAGCAAGAACGCCTTGATAAGGAATACGCGGAGAAGAAAGAACTGCTGGCTACCATAAAGATTGAAAAAGCTGACTTAATCGAACAAGCGAAGGCCATCCGTGATCGAATGACTCAGATCCAGAAGGAATCGAATCTTATATTGGTTGATGAGCTGGACATGGTGGCTACTGCGTACTATGCAGGGGGAGGCGGGATTAACGGGGATGGGATTACTGCCACTGGACTCAGAGCTACATATGGGATTGCTGCAGTAGATCCGAAAGTTATTCCGCTAGGCACCAAGCTGTTTATTCCTGGGTACGGCCCAGCGCTTGCTGCTGATACCGGCGGTTGGATCAAAGGGAATAGAATTGATCTTGTCTTCAATTCACTTGAGGAGAGCTATAGATGGGGCAGACGGTCGGTCAAAGTTTACATTGTTGAATGATGAGATTATTGAGAAAGGATAGGATATGCAGCTTCTTGAGCTGATGAGGTCAAGACATAGCATAAGAGGATACTCAAATAGAGAGATTGAAAAAGAAAAGCTGGATTATGTGATTGAAGCATTCAGAGTTGCACCCTCGGCGAAAAATATTCAGCCCTGGCACCTCGTTGTTGTAAATGATAGGGGTATCATCAATAAACTTGTCCCTGCTTGTAATAATCAGGCTTTTATTGCCGAAGCCCCCATAGTTATTGCAGTAATTGGGGATGAAGAGAACGCCTATGGGAGAATGGGGGGATATGCAAACAGCCTTTTTGTTGATATCGGTATAGCGTTAGAGCATCTCATCCTGGCAGCATGGGAAAAGGGACTTGGCACCTGCTGGATAGGTGCCTTTAAGGAAGAAGAAGTCAAGGGGATATTAAATATTCCAAAAGATTTAAGGGTAGTGGCTCTTACCCCCTTGGGCTACCCAGATGCTGAGCCAAGGGACAGGGGCCGCAAATCCGTAAGAGAGATAGTTCACTACAACAGGTTTTAAAGAAAATTTAAACTAAGTATTGCATAAATAAATATAACTATTATAATTATATTCATAATAATGTATTGGAGTATGGGAAAATGACAAGGTGTCCAGGACAGGACGGGAGGTCCTTAAAGGTTGAGAGCATGCAGTGTCCCAACTGTGGATACGAAATAGAGATATTTAGCGACGAGATGCGGGTGAGATGCCCAAATTGCAAGCTTCCTGTCTATAGAGATTTAAAGGAGAATTCGTGCGTATTCTGGTGTCAGTACGCAGATCAGTGCGTCGGTCCTGAAAAAATAAAGGAAATCAATGAAGCAAAAGAGCACCAGAGCAAGTCAGCGTAAAAAGTTGTTTTAGAAAAGTTATTGTTATTTCTTAAAAATGTCGATAACAAGTCTTGATGGGTTCTTTAGGGCAAATAGATTGAAATCGTTACCCGCTTTTAATATTATGACGTACATGACGGCCTGATCGTCCTCGATCACCTCATTCGATATTGATTCGACCAGCTTATCGTTCGGAAACAGCCATGGATCAGAGTTGACCTGCAGGTCGTCGCTAACCTGTCTTACTCCGTTAATGACGATATGAATTTTCTTGAGCTCGGCATAGTAGCTGGCAACTGCATACGGGACGACATCGCTATCGGAGCCGTCCGCATTCTTTATATCGAATACGAATCTGGACTTCTCTCCTTCATGGTCCCCATATCTTATGGATGTTATATCCTTACCGTCTATTTTCGTTCCTGCGCTCATGACTTTAGTGGGTTCGGGCATTCCCAGATCAGGTTTTGTTGTCTCCTCGCTGCTTCCTGTCTCTTTTGTCTCAGTGGTTTCCTCTGTCTCGGAGGTGGACTCTTCAGTTTCTGTTGATCCCTCTGCAGTTTCCTGGGCTGGGCCTATTAATGCGTCGTTTCTGGCAAAGGACTGGCTGATTCCGACATGTCCCCAAAAATCAGCGATTTCCCTTCCTTCCATCTGACCGCTGGATTTGCCCTCCACTGTTATTTTTACCTCTTTTATCTGCGAAAATTCCGTCAGGGTATTTACTATTGAGAAGATGGCAAGCAGCTCCGTGGTGCTGCTCGGGCCTATGATGCCCGAATCTGTGATTATCTCTTTGCTGAAGTCAACGGTGGCAATACCTCTATCAACATCAACTGATAGAACTTTTGTGGTTTCAGGCAGTGTTCTGGATAGATCTGAGACTTCAGGTCCTTTGATGAGTTCCTGAACTGCCACCAGTGGAAGGCTATTGGATTTTTCCACCTTTCGTTCTTCGGGCATTAGATATGCACTATCTTCCGTGTATTTTGCAAAATATAGCGTGATTACTTCGGTTTCCACCTCGGATGTTACGCTCTCTTTGCCCTCGGAGCTTTTTTGGGTTGATGGATTGAATAAGTTGCAGGATGAAGTGCTGATGGCCAGCAGCAGGGTCAAGAAAAGCGCTAGAGCTAAGGATATAAGATTTTTTATTTTATATTTGTTCATATTTTAATTATACTACTCAACTATGCCCATTCCTTCTTATTGAATATTAGAATAAGAAGAAGTAGGTTCTGTGATAAAAATTTTTGACTAAAGAGGCCTTTATGACAAAAAGGATATTGAAACCGCATACAAGATTATTTCCGCTTCCAGTGGTCTTAACAACATGTGTGGATAAGGATGGAAATCCTAATGTAATTACCCTGGCCTGGGTGGGGATCGTTTGTTCAGAACCACCGCAGATTTCGATCTCGGTCAGGCATCAAAGATATTCGTATGAGTTGATAAAGGAGTCCAGGGAGTTCGCCGTAAACATTCCTTCTGAAAGCATAGTCCGTGAAGTTGATCTATGCGGAAACGTATCCGGGCGGGAGGCTGATAAATTTGCCTTAACCGGCCTGACTCCAATTCCATCCAGGAAGATCAGACCTCCACTTATAAAGGAATGTCCCTATAACATAGAGTGTAAGGTAGTAAGAGAGCTTGACCTGGGGTCGCATGTCATGTTTATTGGTGAAGTGATAGCTATGCATGTAGATGAGGAAATTCTGGATGAAAATGGTGCCATAGATTACGGGAAAGCAAAACCGTTTTCTTATTGCCCCACTGGCTACTGGACGCTTGATAAGGAGATTGGATTCCATGGTTATACGCTTAAAGAGAGAAAGGGGAAATAGATGGAGAGGAGGAGTCGCAGGAAACGAAGAAGCTTTGGTTGGCTCTATTTTCTGATCATTGTGCTGGTTGTTCTAGGCGCGCTCGTGCTTATTGGATATAACAGTTTGGTAAAGAAGCCTCGGAAGGCTTATGCTCAGACCTCTGCAGAGATAGTTATTTCCCTTCAGGAAGCCAGCGTTTTGATTGATAAGTCAGTTATTGATTATAGAAACAAGCAGATTTCGCTTGAGACGGCTAAGTTCGGTCTCCAGGATGCATCTGATATAGTCAAGGAAAGCCAGGATAAGCTATTGAGCATGAAGGACATTTCATCGCTTAAGTCGGTTAAGGATAGGCTGAATTCATCTATAAATGACATAAGTAAGACGATTGATCTTGCTTACGGATATCTTGACAAACAAAAAATTAGTTTTGATGCAGAAGACTGGATAAATTATTTAACCCAGACAAGGCAGGAATTTTTAAAGAAACTAACCGAGACTGGCTATGATTTTTATAAGAACCTTGCAGATGAGTATTCGAAAAAGATAGATGATAGGGTCAAGGAATTTCAGGCCATTCAGGATGATTCCGAGCAGGCATTTATTGATTATCAACAGTCCTATTCGAAAATTGAGAAACCGCTCGCGGAACTGGAGCCGTGGCTCTCTTACTTCGTCGATCTGGAGAGTATGCGGTCCAAAGAGACGGAAAATGAATAACAACATGGATACTAGCAAACAAGCAAGTGATTTATTGTTAAAAATAAAAGCCATCCATTTCAATATTAAAGAACCGTTCAGGTTGACATCCGGCACTATCAGTCCCGTATATATTGACTGTAGAAAATTGATTTCATATCCCAGAGAGAGAAGCCAGATGATGAATTTAGCAGTTAGCAAGATAGATGAAGAAATCGGAAGGGATAAATTTGATGTAGTTGCAGGTGGAGAGACAGCAGGTATTCCTTATGCAGCATGGATTTCCGAACGTTTGTCTTTTCCAATGATATATGTCAGGAAGAAACTAAAGGAATTTGGCAGGGGTAGACAGATCGAGGGGGAGATTAAATCTGGGGACAGAGTATTATTAGTTGAGGATTTAATATTTGATTCTCAGAGCAAAGAAAGCTTCATTGAAGGCATAAGAGATTCGGGTGGAGTGGTCGAGCACGTTATTGTAATTTTTGACTATGGACTGGCGACAGCACACGAAAATTTAAGCAGGATCGGAGTTGAATTGCATTCTCTCACAAATTGGCAGTCTACTATAACCAGAGGTGAGGAGATTGAGTATTTTACCTCCAAGGAAGCCGATGAGATTAGAATATTTCTTGCAAATCCAAGCCAGTGGCACGAAAAAACCGGAAATAAAATGTTTTAAACTTGTCTCTTAATGCTTCAGACGATTTCACGGAAAGTGATCGTCCATACCGAGGAATTAAATGCCTGAAATATTCCGGAAAGAAATTTTAAGATAATCAGTACTAACAGGATAAGGGGAATTACTAATACCAGAACGCCAGTCATCTTAGCTGATAAATATCCAGTAATTCCGATCCCAATAATTGGCAGCAGAAATAGTATCATTATCAGTAACAGAACAATATTAAAACCTATCCCAATACCCAGCAGGATTAGCCAGGTTAGACCTACCTGTTTGAATTTTGTAAATATCAACTTGAATCCAAGTCTAAAGGAGTTTTTAATTGACAAATGTTTTAGTAATAAATATCTTGATGCAAGTTCGTATTGGATTCCCCATAGAATTGAGGCTGGTATAAGAATGATTATTGCGATGACTACCAGTAAGATTGTCAGGCTCAAATATAATTTATTGAATTTTAAAAGAAGAAGAGAAAGTAGAGCAGGGCTTACAAATATAATAACTGTAGCGAAGATGCATACCGCGATTAATAAAGTTAGACCAAGAAATTTCCAAAAATTATTGATGCCAAAATTGAATGCGCTCCTTAGATGAGTGTCTTGTTCCTGTTCAATACGATCAACTGATTTAATCAGACCAGTTCTTGCTATTATTGAGATAGCAAATATGACAACTGAGACAATAAAAAATAATAGAGCTATTAAAATAATTAGAGGCAAGTTTTGCATAAAGAGGTCTGATATTTTTGAATAGGTTTGATTAAGTTCATTTATGCTTGATATCTGATAATTAAAACTATTTGATCCTTGATTTGAAACAAGAGCAACAAGAAAACCTAAAAACCATAGAAATTTATATCTCCATATGTTTTTAAATGATTTGCCTATTACTTTTTTAAAATTCATGACTTGAAGTTTAGCATAACCTATAAAATTTAGGCTAATATATTAGTTGGGATGGTCTAAATATATTTGGAGATTATTTTGCCTGAACTTCCTGAGGTCGAAACATATAAAAGAGATTTATTAAAGCATTTTAAGGGGAAGGTCCTTGAGCATGCATATCTGGGACGAGAGAGAAGCTCTAATGTGTCTTGCCAGGATTTTAATAAAGAGCTTTCCGGTAAGAGGCTTCTTGATATAAGAAGGTTTGGTAAGATGCTTTCCTTTGATTTCGAAGGTGGTATTAGCATGCTGGTTCATCTTATGATATCGGGCAGATATATAATTTCTAATGAAAGAAGGTTGCCGGATAGATCGACACAGGTCGCATTCTGGTTTGAGGGTAATGAGTCACTTCTGATACGTTACCTGTTTTTGGGTTTTTGCAGGCTATATAAGACTTCTGAGTTGGATGAATGTGATGAAGTTAAAAAGCTTGGGATCGACCCGACCTCCTCAGATTTTAATCTCGAATATGTCGATCATATCTTTGATTCAAAAAAGGGCAACATAAAAAGTCTACTTTTGGATCAGGGTTTCTTATCGGGTATTGGTAACATATATGCTGACGAGATTTTGTTTCAGGCCGGCATTTCACCGTACAGGAAGATAAATAGTTTAAGCAAAGCAGAAAAATCTAAACTTTATGAAGCGATAGTTTATCAGCTTCAGCTTGGGATAGAGATGCGTGGTGCAACGATACAAAGTTATGCCGATATATATGGCAATCCGGGCAGTTTTCAGGATAATATTAAGGTTCATTCGAAAAAGGATGCCGATTGTGTTAATTGTGGGCACAAACTAGTAAGGGCTAAGGTTGGTGGAAGAGGCACATATTATTGCCCAAGCTGTCAAAAGTGATAGGATGGAGGAAAGATGAGTAAAGCCGAAATAGGAGTGTTTGGAGGTTCAGGGTTTTATTCTTTTCTGGATAACGTAGAGGAGATCGTCATGGATACCCCCTACAATGCTCCAAGTGATGTAATAAGGATAGGGGAAATTGAGGGTAGAAAAGTCGCTTTTTTGCCGAGGCATGGTTCCAGACATCAATATCCTCCACATATGATAAATTATCGAGCGAATGTCTGGTCCATGAAGCAGCTTGGCGTCACTCGCATAATTTCCCCCTGTGCAGCCGGGAGCCTTCAGGCATATGTTAAACCAGGCGATTTTGTGATCTGCGATCAGATAGTTGATAGGACCACTGGCAGGAAGGATACGTTCTACGATGGTCCAGCTACAACTCATGTGAGCTTTGCTGAGCCCTATTGTCCGGATATGCGAAGAGTGATTATAAATTATGCAAAGGAGGCTGCTATAACGGTTTTTGAAGAGGGTACAGTGGTCGTGATACAGGGCCCTCGTTTCAGCACGCTTGCTGAGAGCAGGTGGTTCTCCTCAAACGGCTGGGAGGTAATAAATATGACCCAATATCCTGAGGCGATACTGGCTCGCGAGCTTGAAATATGCTTTGCAAATATATCGCTGATCACTGACTATGATGTGGGGTTGGAGGGCCATCCGGAGATAAGACCGGTCACGCACGAGGAAGTAATCGAGGTTTTTAATGCTAATAACGAAAAGCTGCGGAAGCTGCTTTTTAGCGTCATCCCAAAGCTACCAGAAGAGAGGAGCTGCATTTGCTCGCGCGCCCTAGAGGGAGCGCGTTTTTAAAAATATTTAAGAATATTTTAAAGTGAGGGTATATGTTGTTCAGATCATCAGTAAGGCTCTTTAAGATTTTTGGGATAGAGGTTGGCCTGAACTATTCCTGGTTTATAATTTTTGCGTTGATAACATATACGCTTACAACCTCGTTTTTCCCAACCAGTTTGCCGAATGCCAGCATTCCCATCTATATAGTTTTGGGAATAATCACCTCGATACTGTTTTTCTTTTCAGTTCTGTTCCATGAGCTTTCACATTCACTCGTAGCAAGAAAAAACGGTATACCCATTGATAAAATTAGCCTGTTTGTATTTGGCGGCGTGGCGCAGATGACCAAAGAACCGGATACACCAAAAGCCGAGCTTCTGATGGCGATTGCCGGACCCCTGTCCAGTTTTGTACTTGGAGTGTTTTTTGGAGCGATTTTTTTAATTTTCAGGTTTGTATATTCTGTTAAGTTCATCTCTG
>JAMDDV010000012.1:0-39581 GCA_023488455.1 Actinomycetota bacterium
ACTCAAAAGCATTAATTTTGCCTGCCTCTTCTTCTATGTAATCAATTTCCTCTTTCTGGTGGGTTCTCCAAAAATAGATATTTTTACTGGCAAAATTATTTGAATTGTTCTTTAATCTCTCCGCAACTAGAAAATTCTCCCACAGAACCCCCGCATCATTTCGCAGTGATAATAGATTCAAGTTATTAATTAAGGCATTCCTGATACCTGTATCAAAAAAATATATTTTTCTTAATTTTTTTAGTTCATTTCTTAGATTTCTGCTGAAAGGATTTAACCGAAAAATTACAAATGCCTTTTCAAGAATTGATATACACTTTTGCACTGTTTTTTTATCGATGCCGACAAAGTTTGAAAGCTCATTATAGGAGACTTCATTGCCTATTTGTAAAGCTAAAGCTTGAAGAAGTTTCTCTAAAACCTCAGGGTTGCGGATACTCTGATATTGCAATGCATCCTCGTACAGATAGCTCCTTGCAATTTCCTTTAAATTTCTTTCGTTATCACTTTCATTTAATACTATTTCAGGATACATACCAAAAATTATTCTCTTTTCAATAAGGCGATCTATTTCCAGGGTTGAATATATTTTTTTCATTTCAATAGCTGAGAAAGGATAAAGGAAATATTCATACTTTCTCCCTGTAAGTGGTTCAATTATCTGGTTTGATAATTCAAATGAAGATGAGCCTGTAGCAATTATTTGAATATCGGGATAATTATCTACCAATAGCTTCAGTGTTAACCCTATGTTTCTGACTCTTTGCGCTTCATCAATTATTACCAGTTTTTTATTACCAATAAAACTTTTAAGTTCTGTTGAGGTTTTATCCATCAGGGCTTCTCTGATGTCGGGTTCATCACAGTTTAAATATAAAGATATGGTTGTGAACTTTTTCTGGATTTCTTTAATAAGGGTAGTCTTCCCTACTCGACGTGCTCCGTAAATTATTATTACCTTTTGCTTGAATAAATTACTTTCAATATTATCTTGTATTGCTCTTTTTATTATCATTTTTTCAATATTTTCGTTTGATATCATAATTAATTCTTTTACAAATAACCAATATTATATATATTAGGGGAATACAATACCCTAATTGTATATAAATTAGGGGAATATGTCAAATGTATTTACGCGATGTAACCTTGTTGGGTGATCAAGTTCTGGATATAATTTGCGAGGGAAGTGGGAATATACTGGAGCGACTACTCCTGATGAGAAGATCTCTGCTACCAATGAGCTGTAAATAGCTCTTGGGAGATTGCTTGTAAAAGTTGAGGATAACCTCTAATCAAGTTATTGCAGACTTGATGTATGAGGTGGCAGGCACCGAAAACATGATTACAAGAAAACATTACAAAGGGAAATGAGTAAATTTTTCTATATTAACAAGCTACCAATTAAACAATTATTAATCTTGCTTGTAGTAACTGTTGCGTTGTCGCTTATTGGGTTTAATTTTTCGTCCTCATTAGCCATCGCTGAGCCCGTGTATCCTGAGCTGACGGACTACGTAAATGACTATGCATCAATGTTTGATGAAACAAATAAACAGAATATGCGCACGGTGTTAGAAGAACTTGAAAAGGATACAAGTGCACAAATTTTTATCGCAACTGTTGAAAACCTGCAGGGAGTTACCGTTGAGGAATATGCTGTTAAGCTTTTCGAGAAGTGGGGTATTGGCCAGGCTGAAAAGGACAATGGCGTCTTAATTCTGATAGCAAAGCAAGAACGCAGTATCAGAATAGAGGTTGGATATGGGCTTGAGCCGGTTGTAACGGATGCTATTGCCGGAAGAACTATTAACGACATAATGATACCAAATTTTAAAAATGGAGAATTTGACGCTGGTACGTATGAAGCAGTTACCTACCTTGCAGGTTTAATTGCTAAGGATGCTGGCGTTTCATTAAAATCATTAGATCAATCTGGCGGAAGCCAGGAAGCTTCAACTTCTTCATTTCTGGATAAACTTAACAATAATTTTGACATTAAGTACTTTGCATTTATTTTTATCTTGTTTGTATCAATAAACACTATTGTTACAGCGAGCTTTGCATTTATTTTTGTCCTGTTTGCGTTAATAATTATTATTGTCATAATAATAAAAAAGCGCTGCCCGAACTGTAAGAAATTGAGGCTCAAGACGATCTATAAAATTCTTAAAGAAGCTACCTATATTGAGCAGGGATTACAACTGGTAATTAGGGATTGCTCAAACTGTGGTTTTCATGATGAAAGTGAGGTTATAATACCCAAAAAGTCACGAACAAGCACAGGAAGCTCCTTTGATGGAAGCTCATCTAGCAGTGGATTAAGCGGTGGTGGAGGCTCCTCTGGCGGTGGTGGGGCCAGTGGAAAATGGTAAAAATAGTGAATAACAGAGCTCAATTGGAAAAATATAGAAAACTATCGATTGCAGCACTGATTACAGGAATATTGACATATTGTAACGTATTTCTTTTTCTATTTTTTGGGAGGTTTTTTATACCATATCTTAGCAATTTTATTAAGTTGGAAATTATTATCATCTTGATTGTATCTTTTTGGATAATCAGCTTACCCATAGCTGCAATTGTATGTGGAAGTATTGATTTAAAAAGAATTAAAGATGGTCGATATAGTAATAAAGGCAAGGGTATGGATATAGCAGGAATCGTGTTGGGGTCAATTTTTATTTTGATAATTGCATGGTTCCTTCTTGGGGAAGCACTCGTGCCTCACTAATAATTGGAAGCCTCCTATATATTTTCATTGTAATTATCCGCTACCATGCATTGGGTTGTGGACACTTTCCATACAAGTTATACCCGCATTATTTATCACACTTGGATTGCAATTTCCGGTTATTAATCTGGAAGATTTTTGTTCCTACGGTTTTGTTTGGTTTAGTATGGTGAGTCGGTAGATTTTCCCATCAAAAGCGGTGAAGTACAGTTCGTCATCTTCATCAATACCAAAGGATGTAATATTTAAATCTGTTTTAGCAAGTGTGAAATTTTGGGTTTCTTTTCCTTCGTCGTAAAGCAGACCCCATATGATGCCTGTAACGTAATCACTGTAAACGTAGATTCCCTGTAACACAGACAGGTTATTACCCCGGTACACGTATCCCCCGATGATTGACTCACCTAAGGGATGTTGGTATTCATAGACTGGAAGCTCCAGACCAGTCTGATCGCAACCTGTAGGAGGTTTGAAACATAAGCTTCCCTCCATAATGTTCCAACCGTAGTTTTTTCCTTTTTCAATAATATCGATTTCTTCTACCCTGTCCTGCCCTACATCGGCTGCCCATAGGCGGTTTGTGGGTTGATCAAAGCTGAAACGCCACGGATTGCGCAAGCCATAGGCGTATATCTCCTCCCGGTATCCTTCCTTGTTACCCGCAAATGGGTTGTCAGTCGGGATGGCATAGTTCAAGCCGCTGTCCTTTTCATCCACATCGATGCGCAGAATTTTACCCAGAAGTGTCTTGCGGTTTTGAGCATTTCCATGTGGATCGCCTCCGCTTCCTCCATCACCGGTTGCAATATACAGGTAACTGTCATCGGGACCGAAGGCAATCTGTCCACCGTTATGGTTTGAATATGGCTGGGGGAAAGTGAGCAACACCTCTTCGCTGGTTTTATCCGCGATAACTGGATTTTCAGAATCTACGACAAAGCGGGATACTACGGTGCTGTCACTGGTTGTATAGTTTACAAAAAACTGGCCATTTGTTTTGAAGGCAGGATGAAATGCAAGTCCCAGAAGTCCCATTTCATTACTGCTATCATCAACGCGGTCGCTTATGTCAAGAAACAGCTCAGCTTTTGGATTTGAGGAGTTATTGATGACGTAGATACTACCTCCTTGCTCCACAACAAAGAGCCGACCACTGCCATCACCCGCGTGTTGAAGGTCGAGAGGCCGGTCAAAGAGTATGCCTGGAAAGGCATCGGTAACCGTGAACTGGTTTTCTATTTTCTGTGGTTCGGTCAAATTCAATCCTGTACTTTTTGCTGTTTCCTCTTTCTGGCTATCCTCAGTTCCTGCGGTATCTTGAGCAGCCGGGGCAGGACTACAGGAAGCAAGAAGAGGAATGATAAGCAAGAGAGCAGGTAACAGACAAAGGTATTTTCTATTCACATCATCTAACATTTTAGGAATCGCTTCAAATATTCTCACTTATAAGTTGAGGTAATTAGTAAAGCTTTCTCCTCCTTTTAATAAAAATAATTAAATTACATTTATATATTATTTCATTACTTATTGTTTCTATTGAAACTAAATGTTACTACGCTGAAGTCTACAACAGTAATATTATATCAGTAATTTCTATCAAAATACTGTCTTGTGGAGGTTTCACTATGACTCATGTTGTGGGTCCAAGGGACCCTGTCTGCTCTGACTACTTGCGTATTTTTGCTGGTGATGGTAAATTTCCTGTCGGTCACGCCCTTCCTTTATTTAGTTTGGAAACCATAAAGGGGTTAGCAGAAGCCTCTATATTTCTGAAGGAAGTTTATCTAATAACCAAGGTTTATTTTGGGAAAACTCAAGAAAGTTTTAAGAGAAAAAAGTAAAAGCATTAATGCGATATATATTTCATCGTATATCCCAAGAAAATGTGGAATCGCCACCTACACAAAAGATTTAACTGAAGCTATTAACCTTATAAACCCGTACTCTAAAGCGGAAATTATGGCGTTAATTAGACCGGAAGATAAAATTGATTTCCCCCCGGAAGTCAAATTCAAAATCAACCAATACAAAATTGATTCCTACATTAGAGCTGCTGATCATATTAATAAATCCAGAGCGGATATAGTTGTTTTAGAACATGAATTCGGATTGTATAGCGGTGAATTTGGAGAATATATTATTAAATTAATAGAATTGTTAAAAAAACCTCTGATTGTAACCGCTCATACAATTCCTGATGATTATAAAAAAGGATATGGTTTAGTTTTAAAAGATGTAATCAAATTTGCAGAAAAAGTAATAGTTATGATGCCCGAAAGCGTGCAGAAGCTTATAAAGAAATATAATTATCCAGGAGAAAAGATAGAAATTATCCCTCACGGTGTTCCTGATATACCTCTGGAGCCCAATTATAAATATAAGAAGAAAAAGGGGTTAGAGGATAGAATAATCCTGGGGAATATAAATCTTTTATCAACGGTTAAAGGACTTGAATATACTATAGAAGCCTTGGTAGAGATTAAAAAGCACTTCAATAATGTTTTATATTTAATAATTGGCCAGACACATCCTGTTGTACTACAAACAGAGGGTGAAAAATACAGGCGTTTTTTAAAGGAAAAAATAAGACAGCTCGATCTACGGGAAAATGTTAAATTTATAAATAAATATATATCTTTAAGCGAACTGGTAGAGTGGTTAAAAATTATCGATATATATATAACTCCATATTTGGAGCCACAACAGCCCGCTTCAGGCGCTCTGGCATATGCAATTGGAGCAGGTAAAATATGTATTTCAACTCCTTATCTTTACGCAAAAGAAGTTTTGACGGAAGGAAGAGGTATAATTGTACCTTTCCGAAATTCCCAGGCTATTGCAGATGCAGTGATAGATATCTGCAATAATCCTCAAAAAAAGCTGATAATGGAAAAGAAAACATATAAATTCGGAAGATTAATGACCTGGTACAATGTAGCTCTGCAACACCTTGAATTGTTTGATAAAGTCCTGGATAGATCTGAGAATAAAAAATCCTTATGGATCCGCTAAAAAAAATAAGATCAATGACAACAGGTAATGGAATTTACCAGCATGGAAAATTAAATAAACCAGCTCCAGAATTTGGATATGCCTTGGAAGATCAAGCACGAGTACTTATTGTTGCTGATGAGTTTAAAGATGAAAATTTACAAAGGATTTATTTAAATTTCATTTTAAAAGCTCAAAGAGAAGATGGCTTACTTTATCATTTTTATTACGAAAATAATGACAATGGCGTATTCAAAAATGAAGAACACAATTCAAAACCAAATATAAAAGAGGCTTATGGTTTGACCTTATGGGCTATTTTAACATCGCAAAAAAATAAAGATGATAATATTAAAAAAATTATCAAAAATTTAATTGAAGATGCTTATAACTGGGCTTCACCAAGAGCAATATCAGCAGCCTTATTAGGTTTATTGAATCTCGATTACCAGCACAGCTTAGAAAACAAATTAAAATCAAAATTGCATTATTTATATTTTGAGACATATTCTGATAATTGGGTGTGGTTTGAAAATTATCTTGTATACGCAAATGCCCTTATCCCATGGGCACTCTGGGAGATTTATTTAAAAAGAGAATGCAAAATTAGTTTCGAAATTGCCAAAAAAACAACAGATTTCCTAATAAAAACTTGTCAGGAAAATAATATTCCTTCACCTGTTGGGAATAAAGGCTGGTATCTTAGAGGCAGTAATAAAGCCTTATTTGACCAACAACCAATTGATTCAGGTTACATGGTTTGCTGTCTTGAAAAAGCTTATTATTCAACAGAAGATGATTTCTATTTAACCTGGGCTGAAAAATGGTATAAATGGTTTTTTGGTAACAATATAAATCATATCCCTCTTATAGATGAAACCTTTGCATGTTATGATGCATTAACGCCAGAAGGTGTAAATTTAAATCAGGGGGCTGAATCAAATATATGCTTTTTAATGGCATATCTTGCTGCAAAAAGATTGGGAATTGTCGAGTGATTTAAAAATCAGGAGGCAGGTCTACATCAATTGATTTAATTTTCTTTAATCTTGCAAGCTTATAAGAATATTTGTATTTTTTTGCAACTATTTCCCATGAAACAACTTCATCAAGATATTTCTTCAATTTCTTCGAAAATTCCTCCCTCAAATTTCCATCGCATGCAAGTTTTATCACTTTTTCCTTCAGCATCTTTTTTGTCGTAAATAATAACCCGCCTTCGCTTTCAAGTGTCTGCGCAGTAAGTCCTTCCATGGGAGCAGTTGTTATATATGGTTTATTTAGGGCAATTATTCTTGCAAGGGTTCCGGATTGCGTTTCATCAACAGAAGGTAAAACGATAAAATCACAAATCGCTATAACTTTATAATAAATTTCTCCCCTGGGTATGAATTCATAATAATGAGCAAATCCTTTTTGTTCAAGTAATTCAATTTCCTGGATATACTTCTTATAATCGTAATAATGATTGGGATCTCTCATCGCACCTGCAGCTAATAAATCCCATGGTTCTCCTGTCCTCTTTTCTATTTCCTGCGATATTTCTTCCCACATGGAAGTTAATATATCCCATCTTTTATTTGATTGGATCCACCCAATTAAACCAACCAGATTATTACATAGACATCCTAATTTTCTAAGTCCTAATTCTTCTTTTAATCTAGGGATATCCTCGGGTTTCCATTGCATATCAGGCCTTGCTCCATGTGGAATTATCATTATATTAGATGGCACTTGCCATTTTTTTTGCGTAAAAGTCCAGCGGAGCCTCCACTTCTGATACTCATGTTTAAAAATTACAACATCTGCTGCTTTACAAAGTTCATATATAAAATTTTCCTCGAAATCTCTGAGCCTGCCGTGAACAGTATGAGGTTCAACTACAATTGGATATTCGCTAATCGCATCAAGAAATTCCAAAAATCCCTGATTTCCATCCCCAATTCCTCTTTCATCAACATACTCATATAAACTGTACTCATGTTCGATGTGCACTACATGAGGAGATAGCTTTTTAATTTTTTTGACAACAGGTTTCCACCAGTAACAATTTTTCATATCAATTAAAGGGAAAACTCCTTCTCCATCACCATCAATATGACTAATAACCAGCACTTCTCTGGTTGGATATATTTTTTGAATGAATTCTCTGGCTTCTTCCGTAAAAGTAGCAATTCCACATAATCTTGGAGTATAACTTGATATTAATACTATAGGTTGTTGCTTGCCCATATTTTTACCACTTAAAGATTTATTAACTGCTTTGCTCTATTACCAGGTTAATAATGCTGCTAATAATATTTGGATTGATCGTATATATCAAGGCAAGACTTGAAATGAAAATTACAGCAGCAAGCCATTTTGTAAATCGTCCGTAAGTTCTGACAAAAAGAATCACAGCGAGAATTCCCATTACAAAAGGCCCCACAATTTTGATATCACCCAATGGAACTCTATAACCGGCGACGGTTGCTTCGCTTCTACCAAGAAAAGACGCCAGATTAAAGCTGACATTGGCTGCAATCAGGACAATCTCAAGGACTAAAACTAAGAGCAGAACCCAGGAAGCCCATCTTGTTGATTCGCCTTCAGTTCTATAGACTTCATAAACTACTGCAGGAAGTAATAAAAGAATTATCACAAGAGATTTCAATGTTAATATGCCAATTATTATTCCAATTATTGCAAAAATGGTTACAATACTTGAAATTAAAGTTGCATATTTAGTTGGTTTTGCCATTTTGCCATTTAATAGATTTTCTAAATTTTAGTTGTGTATTTTATCATTAATTTGAAATAAAAAGTCAGTATTAATCTATCTTGAATCTGCAAATATTTTTTTATATAAAATAAAGTCTTAAAATTAGACTAATGAAACTTAAAAAAGAATTTACTAATTATTTAACTGCACTTGGAATAGTCGCGGTTGCTACCGGTTTATTCTTCCTGGGCAGAGATTATTTTGCAAAAGGTCAATGGGCATTACTATACCTTTTAATTATTTTATTTATAGCAAGTATAAATGGGGTTAAAACAGCAATATTTGCATCTATTCTCTCTTTTTTAGCCTGGAACTATTTCTTTCTTCCCCCATTTTATACTTTCATAATACATGATCCTAAGGATTTGCTTTCTCTCTTTGCTTTCTTAATAGTTAGTATTTTAATTGGAATTCAAGCAGGAAGATTAAAAGAACGTGAAACTCAAGCAAAAATACGGGAACAAGAAACCCTGATTCTATACAAATTCAGTGGCCAGCTTGTTTCGGAAATATCTATTTTGGATATGGCAAAGATATTAATTAATGAGGTAATCAATATCACTATGGCAAAATCTGCTACAATTTTTTTAGCTGATGAATCTAGTAGTTTAAATGAATTTTCTTCTTCCAAAGATTTAACTTTCCAAAATGATAGTAGGGTAAAAGAACTTGCAGAATGGTCTCATGAACACTCAAAGGCTATAGGTCTACCAGGTAAAGGAAAGGGTTCATTCCCAAACACTGGCGATTTGCCAATCTCTGTAAGCCATTATGAAACCGGTGTTTCGCATAAAAGAGACGATATATTTATTCCACTTCAAACTGCAACACAAAGATTTGGTGTTCTTTACATTGATATGGCAAAGGATAGGAAAAGCTATACTGATAGTAAAATTAGAATTGTCGTTTCTATTGCTAATCAAGCATCTGCATTCCTTGAGCGTAAGCACCTCCAATCAATGGCAGTACAGGCAGATGCACTTCGGGAGGCTGATCGCCTCAAATCTACGCTAATTTCCTCTGTATCGCATGAATTAAAGACACCTTTATCTTCATTAACTGCAACAATAACGAATTTACTGCAAAGAGATGTGGATTGGGACCCCTTAACCATCAAATCGGAACTTGAAACCTTACACAATGACATTGATCGTTTGAACGCAAGTATCAGCTCACTGGTTGACCTCTCAAAATTAGAATCCGCTACCTGGGAACCAAAAAGAGATTATTATGAATTTGGTGAAATAATTGGAAAAGTGTTATCGAAGTTAAGACAGGATCAATTATCCAAAATACTAGTCGATATTCCAGGAGATCTACCATTAATAAATGTAGATTATTCGCAGTGGACTTGTGTTTTTCAAAACCTGATTGAAAATGCTCTAACTTACAGTTACCCCGACAGCACTATTAGAATTAATGCTTCCTATAAAAAAAATGAAGTGAAAATGTTGGTTGAAGATAGTGGCCCAGGCATTTCAAAAGAAGAACATGAAAAAATATTTACAAAATTCTATCGAGGTAAATCATCTAAATCTACTAAATCAGGCACGGGATTAGGGCTTGCCATTGTAAAGGAAATAGTCCGATTTCATGGAGGAAAAATTTGGGTTGAAGATGTAATCCCACATGGAGCACGTTTTATCATCACTCTTCCTCTTGAGAATTAAATCGATTATTTTATGAAAAGTGTACCTGAAAAACCGTTAAAAATATTAATCGTAGATGATGAGGAGCAAATTCGACGAGCATTGGTGTCGATTTTATCAGCACGAAAATATGAGTCCATCACCGCTGAAAATGGTGAAAAGGCTATTGATCTTGCTATAGATCACTCTCCAGATCTAATTTTACTTGACTTATCTTTGCCTGGAATTAGTGGACTGGAGGTTTGCAAGGAGATACGGACATGGTGTAACGCTCCAATTATAGTTATTAGTGTTAGAGATAAAGATACAGATATTATTAATGCACTTGACCTGGGAGCTGATGATTATATTACTAAGCCATTTTCTGCTGGAGAACTATTGGCCAGGATTCGAGCGTTATTTAGACGAACAGTTTCGCAGCAAATAAATAGCCCAATTATTAGTTTAGGTGAATTAGAAATTAATCTCGCAAGCAGGATAGTTAAGAAATCAGGGCAAGAAGTTAATTTGACCAGGACTGAGTTCGACATCTTATCCTGCCTTGCTCAAAATATTGATTGCATAGTCACTTCCAAGATGATACTTGAAAAAGTTTGGGGTCCAGAATTTATAGAGGATTTTCAAACTCTACGTGTTCATATAAGCAATCTTCGTAAAAAAATAGAAAAGATACCCTCTATGCCAAAATACATAATAACCGAACCGGGCGTTGGTTTCCGTCTATGTTCTAACTAAAAAAATTATAAAAAATTTATACAGCTCACCCATTTCTTAACGGTTTCTTTACATTACCTGTTTTACAATATCGCAGTTTTTTATATTTAAGGACAAATACATGTTAGATGTAAGCTTTATTCTAATTTTAATTATTTTTATTTTAAGCTGCATTTTGTACGTGTTTAAAGTTGATAAATTTTAGGTCTGGGTATGGGAATTAACGTTCATTTCTTAATAAATGGATTAATTGCTGCAGGTTTACTAATATATCTGGTCTATGCTCTTTTAAGACCTGAGAAATTCTAACTTTTTCCACCAGGAGAGAGACGACTATAATGTCAATAACCATTCTACAAATACTGATTTATATCACTCTATTAGCACTTTTTACCAAACCCTTGGGGACTTATATGGCTCATGTTTTTTCTGGAGAGCGTACGTTCCTTGATCCAGTAATAAGACCAGTAGAGCGAACTATCTATCGCCTATGTGGAATTGATCCTAAAAGCGAAATGAAATGGACGACATATACAATAACTATGTTAATTTTTAATTTCTGCGGTTTTATCTTCCTTTACGCAATTCTTAGATTACAGAATATTCTTCCGTGGAATCCGCAAAACTTTTCTGGAATGAAGCCGGACCTTGCTTTTAACACTGCCGTAAGTTTTGTAACTAATACTAATTGGCAGGCTTATTCAGGGGAGAGCACCGTCAGCTATTTTACTCAAATGGTGGGTCTGACGTGGCAGAATTTTGTTTCAGCTGGGACAGGATTAGCACTTTCAATTGCATTTATAAGGGGATTAACCCGTCAATCTGGAAAGGAGATAGGAAATTTTTGGGTTGACCTGACTCGTTCATGTCTATATATTCTTCTACCCCTATCGATAGTTGGAGCGATTTTTTTTGTTTCTCAGGGAGTAATTCAAAACTTTCAACCATATACAGTTGTTCAGACAATTGAGGGTACAAAACAGGTCATTGCCCAGGGACCGGTCGCTTCTCAGGATATTATAAAAGTACTTGGGATAAATGGCGGAGGTTTTTTTAGCGCCAATTCATCGCACCCATTTGAGAACCCAACTCCATTAACAAACTTTATTCAACTACTAGCAATCTTTGCAATTCCATCTGGCTTAACCTATACATTTGGCCGTTTTGCAAAGAATCATCGCCAGGGCTGGGCACTCTTTATAGCAATGACAATTTTATTTCTTTTTAGTTTTAGCGTGATCCTTTGGAGCGAGCAATCCGGAAACCCAATGTTAACTAAACTTGGTGTTGACCAGATCGCTAGCTCAACACAATCTGGTGGAAATATGGAGGGCAAAGAAGTCAGGTTTGGTATAACCGGGTCTGCTTTATTCGCAACTATTACAACAGATGCATCTTGTGGAGCGGTCAATAGCATGCATGACAGCTTTACCCCACTTGCTGGAGGAATGGCAATGCTGAATATCGCGCTCGGAGAAATAATATTTGGTGGTGTGGGCGTTGGTTTATTAGGAATTGTTGTCTTTGTAATACTAACCGTTTTTATTGCGGGGTTAATGGTAGGTCGAACTCCTGAGTATCTTGGCAAAAAAATTGAATCCAAGGAAATGAAGATGTCCATGCTTGCAATCTTAATTTTAGAGGCAAGTATATTAGGATTTGCTGCTCTTGCAGCTGTTACAAAAATAGGATTAATCGGAAGGCTAAATCTTGGACCACATGGACTTACTGAAATCCTCTACGCAGCCTCATCTGCTACAGGAAACAACGGCAGCGCCTTTGCTGGACTTCAAGTAAATACGCTTTTTTATAATGTAATTCTAGGGTTGGCAATGCTAATTGGTCGTTATCTATTTATTATTCCAGTTATGGCAATTGCAGGAAGCATGGCAGGGAAGAAAATAGCTCCCGAATCAAGCGGTACTTTCTCAACCACGAATATGTTTTTTGTTTTTCTGTTAATCAGCGTGATTGTTATAGTCGGAGCTCTCACATTCTTCCCCTCCTATACCCTGGGACCGATCCTTGAGCACTTCCTCATGCAAGCCGGAACTCAATATTAATGGAAAATATATTATGAAATCATTTATCAATAAAACAAAGCAGGACCAGAAGTTTTTAATGACCTCTTTAATTAGAGAAGCTATATTTGACTCATTTAAAAAATTAAATCCTCGTTCATTGATTCATAACCCGGTCATGTTCATAACCGAAATTGGAAGTATCATTTCAACATACTATTTCATTACCAGTATTATTAACAGTAATAGAGATTCCGGGTTTCTTGCTGGTATTTCGCTCTGGCTTTGGTTTACCTTGTTATTTGCAAATTTCGCCGAGGCTATGGCAGAAGGACGAGGAAAAGCTCAGGCAAGCTCGTTGCGTAAAATGAAACGTGAGATCATTGCAAATCGCATTGTGGATGGCAGTATTCAAAAAATTCCTTCATCAGATCTACACAAAGGAGATATCGTCATTGTCTCTGCAGGAGAAATAATACCGGGAGATGGAGAAGTAATTGAAGGGATTGCATCGGTAGATGAATCAGCTATAACTGGTGAGTCTGCACCAGTAATCAGAGAAAGCGGTGGTGATCGAAGTGCAGTAACTGGCGGCACAAAGGTGTTATCTGATCAAATTAAAATGCGTATTACATCAGAACCGGGAAAAACTTTTCTTGATCGAATGATAGCCCTTGTTGAGGGTGCTTCCCGCCAAAAAACGCCAAATGAGATTGCGCTAAATATACTTCTTGCAGGTTTAACTATTATATTTATGCTTGTGGTAATTACACTGGAATCATTTGCCATATATTCAGGTGAAGTTGTTGCAATATCCGTGTTGATTGCTCTACTTGTATGCCTGATGCCAACAACCATTGGAGGACTGCTTTCTGCTATTGGTATTGCTGGAATGGATCGTTTGGTACAGCATAATGTCTTAGCAATGTCCGGTCGCGCAATTGAAGCTGCAGGAGATGTTGATACATTGTTGCTTGATAAAACTGGAACTATCACTTTTGGCAACCGTCAAGCATCGGAGTTTATTCCGGTTATAGGTGTTTCAAAAAAAGATGTTGCAGATGCAGCACAACTAGCGTCTCTTAGTGATGAAACTCCAGAAGGTCGCTCAATTGTTATCCTTGCAAAACATTTTGGTTTTAGGGAGAGACAAATCAATAAATTGGAGGCTGATTTCATCCCCTTTTCAGCTCATACACGTATGAGCGGCATTGATTGGAACGGAACAAGAATTAGAAAAGGAGCAGCTGATGCGGTATTTGAATGGGTTGTAAGTCAGGGTGGCACAATCCCAGAAGGTATATCACCAATAATTGAAAATATTTCAAATACTGGTGGGACCCCATTAGTTGTCGCGCGCGACAGTTATGTTCTTGGTGTTATTCATTTAAAAGATAAAGTAAAGGGTGGGATTAAGCAAAGATTATATCAGCTCCGGACTATGGGGATTAGAACTGTAATGATAACAGGTGATAATCCATTAACAGCAGCTGCTATCGCAAAGGAGGCAGGTGTTGATGACTTCCTTGCACATGCTAATCCAGAAGAAAAGATGGAACTAATTAGAAATGAGCAATCGAAAGGTAAGTTGGTTGCCATGACCGGCGATGGTACAAATGATGCCCCAGCTCTTGCACTGGCAGATGTGGGAGTTGCGATGAATACAGGAACTATGGCTGCAAAAGAAGCTGGAAATATGGTTGATTTGGACTCAGACCCTACAAAATTAATTGAGATAGTTGAAATTGGAAAACAACTATTGATAACGAGAGGTGCGCTCACAACTTTTAGCATCGCTAATGATGTAGCAAAATATTTCGCCATAATACCTGCAATCTTTGTTAACGCCTATCCAGTCTTGAACAAGCTTAATATAATGCAGCTGCACTCTCCACACAGCGCAATACTATCAGCAGTAATATTTAATGCATTGATAATAATTGCTTTGATTCCCTTAGCGCTTCGTGGCGTGAAATATCGTCCACTGGGTGCAAATATCTTGATTCGCCGCAATATATTAATATACGGCCTTGGTGGAGTGGTCGCTCCATTTATAGGGCTAAAGCTCATAGACCTACTTCTTATGTTGTTAGGACTTGCGGGTTAGCTTTAAGGAGACGACATGTGGAAACATACTAAAATAGCCTTAAAGCTTTCATTTATTACATTGCTAATATTGGGACTATTTTATCCCTTAGTAATTACAGGTCTTGCACAGATTTTCTTTCCCAGGCAAGCGAATGGAAGCCTTATTAAAAAAGAAGGCCAAATAATAGGGTCAGAATTAATTGGGCAACAGTTCACCCAACCCAAATATTTTCACCCAAGACCATCAGCGGCTGGCAATGGATATGATGCATCTGCTTCTGGAGGTTCAAATTTTGGACCAACAAATAAAAATTATATTGGCGAAATAAAAAATAGTATTTTATCAATAACAAAAGAGAATTCTTCACTAGTCAATGGGGAAATTCCAATAGATATGTTGACAGCTTCTGCAAGCGGACTTGATCCTGATATTTCTCTTGCTAACGCTTACGCTCAAGTACCAAGAGTGGCAGAAGCAAGAGGTATGAGCGAAGAATCAATAATAAGAATAATTAATTCATGTATTATTGATAGACAATTTCGGATTTTTGGTGAGCCCAGGGTGAACGTATTAAAGATCAACCTGATGCTGGACAACTTAAATCGAAAAGTGACAAAGTGAAAAAGAAGATGAACGTAGAGAAAATCAATGATCATATAGCCAAAAAACGAGGCAGACTCAAAATTTTTTTAGGTGCAGTTGCAGGTGTGGGGAAGACCTACAGGATGCTCTCAGAAGCACACAGAAGATTAGATCGCGGTGAAGATATAGTGGTAGGTTTAGTCGAACCCCACGGTCGTCCAGCAACAACTAAATTGCTTGAGGGACTTGAACTAATTCCATTAAAGTGCATTGAATACAAAGGTAAAATATTTTACGAACTTGATACCGCTGCAGTAATCAAACGCAATCCGGAATACGTTATTATTGATGAACTTGCCCACACAAATGTACCAGGTACTAACTATGAAAAGAGATGGCAGAGCGTAGACGAGATTTTAGATGCGGGAATAAACATATTGACAACATTAAATATTCAGCATATTGAAAGTTTAAACGATGCTGTATATGAAATCACAGGGGTTCGTGTACGTGAAACTATTCCGGATGTAATTGTTGACAATGCTGATGAAATAGAATTAGAAGACCTGACTCCCGATGCATTGATCAACCGACTTAAACGCGGAGATATTTATCATGGAGAAAAGATTCCCCAGGCACTGGCTAATTTCTTTAAAAAAGAAAATATAGCTGCACTTCGAGAAATATCACTCAGGAGGACTGCGGAAGAAGTTGATGATCAGCTTCATAAATATATTGAAGGTCACAAGACAGGAATTTCAAAGACTCCTGGTGTTAATATCGCTGTATGTGTAGCTCCAAGACCGTTATCATTAAAACTTGTCCGTCGTGGTTATTCAATAGCACAAAGAATGCAGGGTAATTTTTCAAGTGTTTACGTTAGAACTCCCGGTGCTACGTTAAGCAGGAATGAAGAAATAATCATTCAAGAGATATTTGACCTCACTCATAATTTAGGAGGCAAAGTCGTTGAATTGCAGGGTGAATCAGTTTCAGAAGAAATAATAAAATTTGTAAAGGAATCAGGCGCAACATTTATTGTCATGGGACAATCTGCTCGAAGTCGTTGGCGAGAAATATTTAAAGGTTCTACCATCAACCGGATTATGAGAGAAACAAAAAATATTGATATTGTCATAGTTGCTGATTCCAAAGAAGAAAGTTCACATTCTTAAAAAATCTTAATATCAAGTATTGACATCCTCGTATATTGTTTTATTATTTAACATTTATAATACATAAATATTTTATTACTAAACAATATGAGGCAAAATTTGAGAGCTATGGAGAATCACTCAATTATTCAGGTTGATAACCTGACCAAGAAGTTTAATGGATTGGCTGCAGTTAATGATATATCTTTTTCCGTAAAAGAAGGCGAGATATTTGCGTTTTTAGGACCAAACGGTGCCGGTAAAACAACTACAATAAGAGTGCTGACCACCCTTCTATTGCCTACAAGCGGAAAAATAATGCTTAACGGATATGATGTATTATCAGATAAGAGCAAGGTTAGACGCTCTTTTGGGATTGTCTTTCAGGATCCGAGTTTAGATGATCAGCTGACAGCTTATGAAAATATGCAATATCATGCGGTCCTCTACCAAGTCCCATCCAATTTGCGAAAACAAAGGATCAAAGACTTGTTGATGTTTGTAGAGCTTTGGGATAGGAGAAATTCACTTGTTAAGACATTTTCAGGTGGAATGAAGCGAAGGCTTGAAATTGCAAGAGGTCTTTTGCATCATCCCAGGGTGCTTTTCTTAGATGAGCCCACACTTGGCCTTGATCCTCAAACAAGAAAACATATATGGGACTATGTCAAAGACTTAAACCAGAAAGAACATACTACTGTTTTCTTCACCACCCATTATATTGAAGAGGCAGAACAGATTGCCCATGAGGTTGCAATAATTGATCACGGGAAGATTGTTGCCCAGGACACTCCACAGGAGTTGAAAGAGAAAACAAAAACTATATCCCTGGAGGAAGCATTTTTGAAGCTAACGGGGAAGGAGATAAGGGAAGAAAGCGCCGATGTTGCAGATAAAATGAGGATTATGATGAGAGGAAGAATGGGAAGAAGTTGAAATGAACATAATCTATATAATATGGCTGAGACAGATAAAAAGATATTTTCGAGCAAGAGCAAGGATCGTTGGTTCACTTGGCCAACCGCTGTTATTCCTGCTTGCTATTGGCTTTGGATTTGGACCAATATTCCAAAAGGCTGGACAGGGCAATTACATTCAATTTATAACACCCGGTATAGTAGCCATGAGCATCCTTTTCACTTCAGTTTTTTCTGGAATTGAAGTGATATGGGACAAACAGTTTGGTTTCCTAAAGGAGACGCTGGTTGCGCCTGTCTCCAGATCACTGATAATGATCGGTAGAACGCTTGGCAGCGCAACAGTTGCTTCGCTACAGGGCATTATTGTTTTAGTTATTTCATATGCCCTGGGATTTCGGGTCGTAAATTTGACTCTTCTGCCAATTTCATTGATTTTCATGTTCTTAATATCATTATTTCTTACAAGCATGGGCACTGCCATTGGCTCAATTCTGGAAGATATGCAGGGGTTTCAGCTCATCATGAATTTTTTGGTCATGCCCTTGTTTTTTCTTTCTGGTTCGCTATTTCCCTTGAATAATGCACCAAAAGCACTAAAAATAATCGCGGCAATAGATCCTTTGACTTATGGCGTTGATGGGTTAAGGGGAACTCTTATCAATATGACGTATTATGGTTTAACTTTGGATTTATTAGTATTAGGTATCTTAACAATTATATTTGTTGCAATAGGCAGTTACCTGTTTTCAAGAATTCAAATTTAGGTTTATTTGAGGAAAATACAAAGAAGAATGCAGATATTATGAAGGAAGATATTCTGAACGAAATGGCAGATGAATTGGTCTCCCTCTTCCCGCTGCTTTTTAAAAACCTTATGAAGTTCGAAAGAGATGATAGAGATCCGGAGTTGTCCCGAGTTCACATGGATATTATGTTTATCTTAAACAAATTCGGTCAATTAACCATGTCAGATATCGCAAACAGGTTACTTATTTCAAAACCCTACAATACCCTATTGGTTGATAAACTCATAGATCTGGGGCTTGTGGAAAGACTGCCGGATAGCGAGGACAGGAGAATAGTAAATATCAGGCTGACAGAAAAGGGAATCGGATATTTAAGGGAATTCAGGGAATCAAACAAAGAAAATATAAAAAGAAAATTATCCACCTTAGGGGATAGCGAATTAAAGCAACTGCTGTCATCCCTTCGAAATATTAAAGAAATAATCTCAAAAATATAGGCTCAATAACACAAGACTCGAATTAAAGAAGGCTCCAATAGCATCAGCGTAATGGAGCCAACTTTAAGATTCAAACTAACTATTTCTCATTCCACAATTGATGGATTACACTTAGAATCCTACCAACGTCGGGATGTTGTGTAACTTCTTCTATTACCTCTATCTTCTTTAGGGCGAGCTTCGTTAACAACAATAGTTCTACCATTAAGATCGTGCCCATTCAGTGTCTGAATTGCGTTTTTGGCACCTTCCTCGGTCTCCATTTCGACAAAACCAAAACCTTTACCTCTACCGGAATATTTATCGGTAATAGCAGTTGCTGATTCAACCTTACCTGCCTGAGAAAATAGTTCCTCGAGCTGGGCATCAGTTGTTTCATAGGGAATGCTTCCAACATATAATTTTTTTGCCATTTTATTCAACCTCCTTCCATAAATAAATTGTAAGTCTTCTAAATGCGAATTTGTCTTAGAATAGTATGGATAGAGATAAGTCGAATAAAATTGAACAGTATTTGCGTATCTTTATCTAACCAATCAAAACTAGTTCAAACTTAAGAAGATTTTTTAAAAATCATCTTACGAGGTGTAACTATAACAGAGCTAACCAAATTAATCAAGGCAAATGCGTTTTCAATAAAAAAATGCACAAATATCAATATATTTTGTTATGCTTATTAAATGGAGGCTAATTGATGAATGATTTGATTAACTGGTTATTAGAAGGCTCCCCCTGGATTCGATATCGAACTTTGATTGACATGTTAAATAAACCAGAAGATGACCCTGATGTATTGGAAGCAAGACAGGCTGCATTAGCAGATCTCCAGGTACAGGCGCTGCTTGCAGAGTTGTTACAATGGTCTGGTCCTGAACTGAGGGGCCATAATAATGCAGGCCATCACCTGCATAAGCTAACTTTCATCGCAGATCTGGGCCTAAATGTTAAAGACCCGGAGATGGACACGATAATCAACTCAATACTTCAGCATCAATCTTTAGAAGGACCGTTCCAGATCTTAATAAATCTACCGGTTCACTACGGAGGCTCAGGTGTGCAAAGCAGCAATGAATGCAAAATAGGCGCCGAGACTCTGCTAACCCTGTGGGAGCAGAGCAGGGAACGCCATCCGTACATGTTTTATATGGGAACGGACTTTACCAAGCTTAAAGCTCCTCTGATCTGGTATGATATGCTGCACGTCCTTGATATCCTGACACAATTTCCCTGGCTGCACAGTGATGTCCGATTAAAAGAGATGGTGGATATAGTGGGAGCAAAAGCTGATGAAATGGGTCGCTTTACGCCTGAGTCAATCTGGAAAGCATGGACAGAGTGGGAGTTCGGACAGAAGAAAGAGCCTTCCAAGTGGTTGACATTAATAGCCCAGCGGATATTAATAAGATACCGAATTAATAAATTATAATTTCTACAGAGCTGCGATTTTCTATGGAAGAAATAAAAACAGATAAATTAAAAAGCGAAATACAACAGTTAAGAAAAGAGATATTGGCATTACGCAGAAGCGCACAATCTATTTTGAAATATCAGGATTTTAACGATTCCGCTAAAGCAATATTTGATTTTTGTAAGAATTTGATCGGAGCAAGTGCTGGTTACATAGCGTTATTGGATAAATCCGGTAAAGAATATGAAATACTTTTTTTGGACTCGGGTGGGCTTCAATGCACTGTTGATCCGTCTTTACCTATGCTTATTCGAGGACTGAGAGCAGAAATATATAGGACAGGTAAAGCAGCTTTTGATAACGATTTCTCGAACAGTAAGTGGGTTAAATATTTGCCCGATGGTCACGCAACTCTCGAAAATGTACTCTTTGCTCCTCTTAAGATAGAAGGTAACGTAATTGGTTTACTTGGTCTTGCGAATAAAAAAGGGGGGTTTACCAATTATGATGCTGAATCAGCTTCAACATTTGGTGAAATTGCCGCGATAGCTCTAGCCAACAGCAGATCAATGGAACTACTAAAACACAGCGAAGAACGTTTTCGTTCGGTTGCACAAACGGCAACAGATGCGATAATTATCTGTGATAGCAAGATGCGAATTGTATTTATAAACAGAGCAGCTGAAGAAATGTTTGGTTATGCTACGGGAGAATTAATTAACAAACCGGATATTCTTTTAATGTCCAAAGTTTATCAAAAAGCCCATAAAAATGGAATTAACCGATTGATTTCAACTGGTCAACAAAAAATTATCGGTAAGACTGTTGAAATTGTCGGTCTAAAAAAGAATGACAATAATTTTCCAATTGAATTGTCGCTCTCAACCTGGAAGGAAGGAGAAGAAATTTTTTTTGCAGCAATCATCCGCGATATCACAGAACGAAAACACCTGGATATACAGCTTCAAAAAGCTAAAGAAAGATTGGAGATACGCGTAAAGGAAAGAACAAAAGAACTTCTAGATATAAATAAAAAATTACAGTCAGAGATCACCAGAAGTACATTAGCCAGGGAACAGCTTCTAAAATCAAATGAACAGCTGCATGCCTTATACACACATTTAGAGTCCATACGAGAAGAGGAAAGAAAGAAAATAGCTTTAGAGATACATGATGAATTAGGACAGTCGCTGACCGGCTTAAAAATGGATTTATCTGCGTTAACAAAACAGTTACCTGAAGTCACTGAGTTATTCCATGATAAGGCAAGATCCATGTCTGAGCTTATTGATGAAACCATCGATACGGTTCGCAAGATTTCCACAGAACTAAGGCCCACAATATTAGATGACCTGGGTCTTATTGCTGCAATTGAATGGCAATCAAGTGAGTTTCAAAACAGATCTGGTATTAAATGTAGATTTACGTCAAATATAAATTATGTTGATATTGACAAAAACATTGCTTTGTCTATTTTCCGCATCCTGCAGGAAATATTAACAAATGTTTCCCGTCATTCTAACGCCAGCCTTGTTAACATAAGTTTGAAAATGAAGGATGATAATTTCATGCTGAAGATAAAAGATAATGGCCTGGGAATTAAGAAAAATGAAATTAACAATCCTAAAAATCTTGGTATACTTGGGATGTATGAACGTGCGTCTTTTATAGGAGGAAACCTGAGTATTAGCGGTTCCGAAAAAAAGGGGACCAGCATTGTGCTGATCATTCCGTTAAAAAAATTACAAAGTAAAAATTGGAGGAATTCTGAAAATTAAAGTTCTTGTTGCTGACGATCATGCTGTTGTAAGGCGAGGTTTAAAAGAAATTTTAGCCGACGAGTCAGATTTTTCACTTATTGAAGAAGCCAGTGATGCAGCTGAAGTGTTTGAAAAAATTCAAGAACAAGATTTTGATGTTATAGTGCTGGACCTCACAATGCCAGGAAGAAGCGGGTTCGAATTGTTGATTGAATTAAAGCATAAATATCCCAGCCTCCCTGTCCTTATTTTAAGCATTCATCCTGAGGATCAATTCGCCCTGAGATTATTAAAGGCAGGTGCTTCCGGATATATGAATAAAGAAAGTGCACCTGATGAACTGCTGAAGGCAATAAGAAAAGTAGTTGGGGGCGGAAAATATGTTAGTTCTGCGCTTGCAGAAAAATTGGCTTTTGATTTAGGAGCTGGCTCAGGAAAAGCACCTCACGAATCCCTATCCGACCGTGAATATCAGGTATTATGCATGATCGCATCGGGGAAGACACCAAAAATTATAGCCCAGGAACTATACCTAAGCCTTAAAACTATCAGTACTTACAGGTCTCGAATCCTCCAAAAGATGAAAATGCAAAGCAATGCTGAACTAACGCATTACGCAATAAAAAATAGACTGGTAGATTAAATATAAATAGTTTGGATGTAACAAAAAAGTAGGATAAATACCGACAAACCCAAAAGATATATTCCTACAAAAAAATTAGAATTTTGATGATAGTAATTTTTATTTTGAAAGAACATAATCTGAAAAATTAATTTTGAGAGGGTGATTATGATTAACAGAATTAAAATTTTTTCAGTAGTACTTGTATTGCTGATGATACTGCTGGCAACATATGGATGTTACACACAAGCAGGCACTGTATCAACAAAAGCAGCCGAGACCCAGGGTCAGCAGAGCAGCGAATCTGCCGCTGCCACAGCGACTGAGACTCAGGCTCCTGCAACTGGAAATAAGATAACGATCCAGAACTTTGCGTTCAACCCATCTGAAATACAAATAAAAGTCGGAGAGACGGTGACATGGACAAATATGGATTCAGCACCGCACACAATAAAATCCGATTCATTTAATTCCAGTACCCTTAATAATGGAGATAGCTTCAGTTTTACCTTCGATAAATCAGGAAACTATGATTACTCCTGTGGAATTCATCCGAATATGAAGGGTAAGATAATCGTAGAGTAAGAGGATGGGCAAATGAAAGAGGGGTAATATGAAAAAAGTTAGGTTTGGTTTATTAGGAGCATTGTTAGCTCTGATTGTAGTTACACTAATAGTCGTTTTTGGCGCATGCACAAAATTGGGTAATATCCCTGCAGAAGTAAGGCAATCAGCCAAAGGCTGGCCTTTGATGAATAGGGATTACTCCAATACTCGCGCAACCTCGGATTCAGAAATAAATTCAGCAAATGTAAGTAAACTTGGAGTAGCATGGTCATTTAAAATACCAGGATCAAGTGACTTTGGTGCTGCTGCTTCTAATCCATTAATTCTTGGAAATACTGTTTACTTTCAAGATCTAAAGAGCAATGTATTCGCGCTTGACCTTAAAAGCGGTGATGTACTCTGGGACAGATTATATAACCTTGATAATATTGGCCCCAATGGTCCTGCGGTAGCATGGGACAAGGTATTTGTCGCAAAAGGGCATTATGAAGTGGCAGCTCTGGATA
This sequence comes from Actinomycetota bacterium, assembly GCA_023488455.1. Next base: position 23,722 of record JAMDDV010000012.1, read on the forward strand.
TGAACGGTAAAGAGCTATGGTCCACTAAAATTTCTGATAGAGAGTCCGTGGGTATCGATATTCAACCAATTCCCTATGACAACATGGTATATGTTTCTTCTGTCCCAGGAGTCTCGAGCCAGAATTTCTATAAAGGCGGCAGCGTCGGCGTAATCTATGCCCTTGATCAGGAAACCGGCAAAATAAAATGGAGCTTTGACACAGTAGACTCGAAGGACATCTGGGGAAACCCGGAGGTTAATAGCGGTGGAGGAAGCTGGATGCCTCCTGCCATTGACACAAAGACTAATACCATGTATTGGGGTGTGGGCAACCCCGCACCATGGCCAGGCACCGAGGAATTCCCCAATGGCACAAGCCGTCCAGGGCCTAACCTGTACACTGATTCCATCCTGGCATTAAACCATCAGGACGGCGCACTGCTATGGTTCAAGCAGGTCCGCCCACATGATCTCTTTGATCTGGATTTTCAGATCTCACCGATTCTTGCCACTGCCACGATAAATGGGGTAAAGCAGGACATCGTAATCGGTGCTGGTAAGTTGGGCAAGGTATTTGCATTTGATCGTAAGTCGGGAGAAATTCTTTGGGAAACACCCGTTGGCGAACACAAGAACGATGACCTGACTGAACTTCCAGAGGGCACAACAAGAGTCCTTCCAGGTGCACTTGGTGGGGTGGAGACACCAATGGCTTACGCAGATGGAATGCTGTACGTGCCTGTGGTTAATCTATTCACAGATTACACTCCTGCAGCCGGTGATTTTTCTACATTTGACTTCAGTAAAGGCACGGGGGAACTGGTTGCAATAGATGTAAACAGCGGGAAAATAATCTGGAATCAGAGACTTAAATCCTTAAACGTGGGCGCAGCTACGGTCGTAAATGACCTCGTATTCACATCGACATTTGATGGCATGATCTACGCGTTCAATCGCAAAACAGGTGATCAGGTGTGGAATTACCAGGCCTCTGGTGGCATAAACGGCTGGCCTGCTGTTGTGGGCGACACAATTATATTCCCCGTAGGTCTTGGCAATCCTCCTGAGCTAATCGCATTTAGGCTTGGCGCAGTAACACCAACAACAGAATCAATAACAACGACAACTACACCATCAGGTCCATAGCTTCATGCAATGATAAAAGATAAACATAGCAATAGATTTTTCTCCCCAGCAGGTCTATCTCTCCAGGGTGTGGAGAGATAGACCTTCGAATAATTTTAAGAGATTAATGGACATAATGGATAACTCTTACAGGTAAACAAAATTAATTTTAAACAAATAGCACTTGTAATTATTCTCACCCTTAGTATAATTCGTAACTATTATTATAAAGTGACGACCATAAAAGGAGGTGAAATATGATATTTCACATCACCCAAACCCATACTCCTGAAAACTGTCCTAAAAACACCGGTGGCTCAAAGACATTGTATGATCCTAATGTGCAGGGAGTTAAACTGCGAGCCATGTATGGCGCGTTCTCGCAGCACGTGATTTATTATATCGTTGAGGCAGGTGACCTGGAAGCTGTTCATAAATTCCTTGATCCAGGCTGGATGCGATGCAGCTGCGTGGTTACGCCAGTAGTCGAAGAGCCAATTATTAAATAAGCACAGGAGAAACTGAAGGCAAAATCAGGAAATCCTGGCGCTTAATTAAATTTCACATCTCAGATGTAGGGTCTCATCCTTTTACTAATCTGATAATCGCTTTGTGCTCTCGTTTTACAAAAGGATAGCTCATGTTATCATTCATAAAAAATGGAGGGAATTATGAAGCGCAAGGCTACTGCCGTCTGGAGGGGTAACCTCAAGGAGGGGAAGGGAGAAATATCAACTGAGAGCAGTGTATTATCTGCTACACCATATTCTTTTAGCACGCGCTTTGAAAACGGCGTTGGTCCCAACCCTGAAGAGCTCATCGCCGCAGCTCATGCTGGTTGCTTCTCGATGGCACTTTCGTCCAGGCTGGACGAAATGGGTTTAATCGCAGATAGCATTCAAACGACAGTGACCATCACCATCGAAAGGCTCGAACCCGGATGGACGATAACCGAAAGTCACCTTGACGTCACTGCAAAAATTCCAGGTGCTGATGAACCCACATTTAAGACAGCAGCCAATAATGCCAAGGCAAACTGCCCCGTCTCCAGGCTCCTGAATACCAGGATTACAATGGAGGCAAGGCTGGAGCCATAACAAGAAATACACATAAGCCGCAGCAGCCAACAATTATTTGACATTAAATGTAAATTCACCATAATTATGGTTAAATAGTAATTTTCACCCAATTTATAATGAATAAGAATACTTATGCTGTCATTATAGGCGATATAATAGGATCTGCAGATGCAGCTGACAGGGCTGAACTTCAAAGAACTTTTGAAAAAAAGATTGAAGAGGTAAATTTACCATATTCTGAACATCTTGCAGTAAAGTTCCAGATCACCCTTGGTGATGAATTCCAGGGGCTGGTTAAAGATCTCAAACATTTGCCGGCAATAGTCTCTGGCTTAAGAGAAATTTTTCATCCTATAAGAATTAGACTATCGATTGGCATAGGCTTGATTTCCACAGACATTAAGAAACAGATAGGATTGATCGATGGTCCTGCATTTAACATGGCTCGCGAAGGCATAGGTGAAATCTCAAAGAGCAAGGACAGAGTCACGATCTACAAAACAGGCAATGAAGAGATCGATAATACTCTTAATATAATTTGCAGCTTGACTGACATACTCATAAGAAAGAGAACAAAAGAGCAGTGGGAAGCAGTTAGATTATACCGGCGAGAACAAAACTTAAAAAGAGTAGCAGATATTTTAAATGTAAAGTTTCAGAACATTCACAAAAGGCTCCAATCTACTCACTGGAGTACTTATGAAAAAACGGAGAATTTCTTAAGCAACTATATAACGTCAAAATTTTCACCATAGTAATGGTTAAATTAATAAATTCAGCGACAATAGGGTTAAATTTATGCTTTTCATAAAACTTCTGCTTGCTCATGTGATAACAGATTTCGTGACTCAGACAGAAAAATTCATTGAACGCAAGCGAAGATCGAAAATGTGGCTACTGCTGCACGCCGTTATTTTCGTCATCCTGAGTTTTTTACTGCTATTCGATGAGAAGAGCGACTGGAGAATCATGGCAGCCATAGTAGGACTGGGTATGGCTCATTATCTGGTTGACCTGATTAAAATCAATCTCAGGAAAGAAAAACTCGCCTCCTTCATGTTAGATCAGGCCGCTCATATCTTCCTCATTCTTCTGGTCTATCTGTTTTTCGATCTGACAGGTAGTTATTTGAATATTTTGAATATAATCCACGCTCTAATAAGTTCTCCCAAACCGTTAATAATCCTGTTATCACTCTTCATAATCACCAGCACCGGAAGCGTACTCATAGATAAAATTATTTCCAAATTTAAAAGCAGGATTAGCGAAAATAAGATTGGCATAGAGTCAGCTGGAAAGTACATAGGAATAATTGAAAGATTATTGATATTTATTTTTATTTTTACTGGCTATTCAATATTCTTGATGCTTCCAGGTCCCGTTATCTTCTGGTTTATTTCCGGATTCCCAATATAGTTAACGCTGCCAGCTCCGCTTATTACGACATTTAACTTTTCGCTCACATTAACAGTTGCACTGCCTGCACCGGATATGGTTATGTCGCATTCCTTGCTTACCAGGTCTTTCGCCAGATAACTGCCTGCACCCGAGACCCTCACTTCCTGCTTGCCGGTATCACCTGCCAATATAATCGTGCCAAAGCCAGACACTATTGTCTTTATAGTATCCACCGAAACCTTGAAATTTACCTCCCCTGCCCCACTCAGATCAAACTCAAGGTTGTCGGTTTCAAACTTCGAACTTGTAATGACGCCTGTACCCGAAAGAGCAATTCTGCTTAAATCTTTAACTTTCAAATAAAACTTTATATCCTCAGTAGGCAGAGGAGTAGGACCGCCAACAAATCCTATCGACAGCTCACCATTCTTGACCCGAGTAACGATCTTGGGAAGTATATTGTCTTCAGCCTCTATGGTCAGGGATTCCCCATCACCCTGTTCAATAATTAAATTTCCAACCCCAGTAAGGGCGGCCTTGTTAAAATCTTTTACATCTCTCTCCTCCGTGATGACGTTACCTGAACCTCTTAATACCCTGGGGAGAAAAACACAGGACGCAGATGTAAGAAGAACAACACCCACTAAACCGATTACAAGAATCAGTTTAACAACTTTATTTCCGCCAGTTTCTGCTTTTTTGCCTGACATCAAACCTTCCTTTCTCTTATTAACAAGAAATTATAGTAAATATAATAATCTCAAAAATGCGTTCATCAAAACACAAAATTGGGCGGAAATCTTCACAAGCAGCGGGTTCGAGTTCAATTCGCATACTTGTTTATTAAACAATGCCAGGTATAATACTGTAATATTCAAACCTGACCGCTTTAGTTATTATAAGGGCGCATTCGTCTAGTGGCCCAGGACACATCCCTCTCACGGATGAAACAGGGGTTCGATTCCCCTATGCGCTACCACAAATTTGAAAAATATTATTTTGGTGAAAGAACGGGGTTAAATAATTTTCTGAGGTCCTCTACGTTTTCAGTCTTTGCGACTGCAAGAATTGAGTCACCGGCTTTAAGCAACGTATCGCCCCTGGGAATTATGAAATTATATTCTCTAATGACTGACATGAGCATGGCACCTTCGGGTAATTCAAGATCACGAATCCTCTTATCTGCTACCTTTGATTCGGGTAACACCTCAAGTTCTACGATCTCGATCTGGCCCTTCTGCACGGTCAATAACTTTATCAGGTGGCTTAAATGAAGTTCCTGGTTGATAACCGACATGATCAAGTTAGTGCTGTTTATAACGGACCCAAGGCCCAGAAAACTAAATATCTGCTCGTTGGCAGGGTTATTTACTCTCGATATCACTCTACTAACACCAAATGTCTTCTTAGCTAGGTGCGCGACGACAAAATTCACCTCATCCTTGTCCGTGATCGCTACCATGACGTCCGCCCGCTCTATTCCGCACTGCCTGAGCAGCCTTGGACTTGTCCCGTCACCAAGTACAGTCACGACTTGATCCAGTTTCGCTTGAAGCATCTGATACCTTGTCTTATCGTCTTCTATGATCAGAACTTCCTGGCCTTCATTGGTCAGAGCCCTCGCCAGTTGAAGTCCAACTTTCCCACCGCCTACCAATATAATATACATATCGATTCACCGCCTGATGATTTCAATTTTAGAACTCTGAGAGCAGAGCATCTTTTATCTGGCTCGCGCCAAGGGTCGTCGGGCAGATCGTCCTCAACCCAAAGTTAAAAAATATATCTGAAAGCTCAGGGTCATAGACCCTTGCGACGACATTCTTAATATTATATATATCTTTTGCGATCAGGGATGCCATGATATTTATGCAATCATCATTGGTCACTGCGGCAAAGGCATCAACCTCTTCGATCCTAGCTAACTTCAATACAACCTCGTCAGTGCCATGACCAAGAACCGTCCTGCAATTTTCCCTGCCAACAAAAAAATTAAGATTCATCGGATCGTTATCAATCACAACAACTTCCATATCCTCTTTTTGCAGCAGGTTGTCTATCAATTGCTGGCCCACCCAACCGCTTCCTACCACTATTACCTTCATCTCAAACTCCTTTGGTCTTACTTAAGGTACACGGCAGGCTTTTCCACAATGACATCGCACCTGGCGTTCTTGAACACATAGTCCACAGTCCTGCCCATGGAGAGCTCACCAAACCTCTCCTTCACACTTGTTGAAAGTACTATTAAATCTACATCTTTATTGTTAGCAAAATCAACTATGGATTTTCCGGCAAACCTCGATCTTTCGATAGCTCCCTCGATCTCCACTCCAAACTTCTTACCTATCACCTTTGCGCGGTTCAGAGCTGCCGCACCCTGCACATCAATCTCGGGCATGGGCACATCTGCTGGCAGTGTCATCGGCACCTCGACAATAAAAAGGGCAAAAACTTTAGAAAGATCAGTTTTTGCAATTTTAGAAGCAAGCGCGACCATTCTTTCGGAGAACATCGTCCCAAGCGTGGGTACGAGTATCTTCCCAAACTCGGAGACCTCCATCATCATCTCGGCTTCCCTGACTTCGCGTTTACCAAACTCCTTTGGTTTTAACATCCAGAACAGGATCAACACAATGCAGGTTCCTATTAATAACCCGATTATTATTCCCAGCGGATGAAGCTGAAGCACTCCGTTCAAATCAGTGTCCCCTCAAAAGTTTATATAATAGGTAAAACCTGTAAACTCCCAGCGCAAAAAGTGCCGCACCAAGAATGGCCACGTTTATCCGGGCTCCTTCTGTTATTGCCCTGTAAATAATTACTGCACCAAAAAGCACACAGCAGAAACTTACGAAAACCCTGTAGATATCCATTAATTTATAGCGGAACTTAACATCTCCCGAGCGCTGCATCTATACTTTTGGCACATCCTCTTTAGTGTACTTGCCTAATTTCTTATCCCTTAGCCTCAACGCCTCATTATATTCCTTTAAAATTCCTGTTTCCTGGGCCTCTTCTAAAACCTTCTTCTGTAGATATTCCCATTCTCTATCAATACTTCTTAACAACGGTAAACCTTCTTTTTTTCTGAAGACGAAATACAATATTAACCCTAAAACTACCCATGCAGGTCCGGCAATCCTTCCAAGTTCATGAGTTGCAACAACAACTACAAGTATTGCAAAGTTTCCAATTATGCCGACAATCGCAAGAAGAGGAAAATCAACAATCCTGTCTTTATATCTAATCCTTATGTTACCTGGCACCTTAAAAGGTCGCGGCGAATATGGATCAACAAACCGTAGTCTGATTAAGGATATCAACACAAAGATGTAGCCAGTTACCGCTCCAAATGCATAAAGGTTTGCAAGAGTATCCATTGCATCTCTGCTAATTGAGGCAAGAATTACCTGCAAAATGGCCAAACCTGAAAACACAAAAATCGTCCTGACAGGAGTCCTGTATTTCGGATGAAGCTTATTGAACCACTTTGGCAACAGCCTGAAGCTACTCATAGAATATGTTATGCGCGAGCAGCCCATAACTCCGGTATTCGTCGAGGCGTAAATTAAAGTCATTGCCAGGATTGCGGTAAATGGTCCAGCAATAACTCCCACAAACGGTATGCTCTGCGCGAGCACGGCGACAGGGTCAGCCTTATTTGCCTCCAGTATCTGCCAAGGCATTACGCCAAGACTAAGCGTGGAAAAGCTGAGCGCGTAGATTATAACCGTCAGTATAAGGGCAAGGGATGTCCGCGGAACCACAGAGGCGGGTTTTATTGTTTCCTCTGCCGCCTGTGAGATCGACTCCAGCCCTATGTATGAAATTATCGCGATGGAGCATCCAAACAAAAAATTGTACAGGGACGGCTTCTGGTACATTATCTGCTGACGCAGCAGATTAGGACTCCACGCAATTATAAAACCAACGACAAGAATGAACGTCTCATTAAAAAGATCTACACCGCAAAATATCTCGTTTAATTTCGAGGACTCCCTTATTCCTCTCACATTTAAAAAAAGGAGAATTCCTATGAGGATTATCGTCTCAATAGCCCAGGGAAGTGGCTCTGTTATCCACGGCCAGATTCTCTTCAGAAAATAGTTGAGATATCCAGCTGTTGCAAGTCCAAAAAGTGAGATATCAATGGAAAAATCCAGAAGAAGACACCAGCCAGATGTGAATCCAGCAAAGTCACCAAGACCGCGAAGCGTATAGTAGTGGCCTCCTCCAGCAACTGGATAAGTAGAGGAAAGCTCTGTATACGCCATGCCAATAAAGATATATATAATACCAGTGATCAGAAAAGCGAAGGGAGTCCAACCCTGTGCATAACCAGCAACGAGACCAAGCGCAACGTATACGTCCGCGCCAACATCTGCATATCCCCAGGTAAATGATCCCCATGTTCCAACAGCCCTGCGCAAGCCGTGCGTCTCAACTGATTTTTGAAGATTCTGATCAGCAACTTTATCTGACAATACTTCCATATGCACCCGGACTTTGGAATTTACCTAAAAATAAACCACAGAAAAAATCTATTAATCTGTGGCAAACTTAAGTAAATTTATGCGTTTTTTATTAACAGAAATAGTTTAACACCAATGTCAATAACGAATTTCTGATTCAGTCAGTACATTGTCTACAAAGCCCAGGATTTCAGCTACTCCTCTTTTGGGATCGGAGGCATCGAGCATCATCTGCATTAGCCTGCTGCCAATTATCACCCCATCAGCATATCCCTTTAGTTGCCTAACCTGACTGGCACTCGATATTCCGAAGCCAACAGCAATCAGCTTACTGGTAAGATTTCTTACCTTTAAGATAAAATCAAGGGTGCTTCTTGATATCTCCTGCTGCGCACCTGTGACGCCTTTCAAAGACACACAATAAAGAAATCCAAGCGTGTTCTCTGCAATTAATTTTATTCGCTCCTCGGGACTGGTTGGCGCCACCATGAATATCGTGTCCAGATTGCTTCTCCTGGCACTCGTAATCCACTCATTGGCCTCCTCAAGGGGCAGATCAGGTATGATAATCCCATCTATCCCGAACTTCTTGCAATCCACAGCAAACCTCTCAAGTCCGTACTTATAAACGGGATTATAGTAGGTCATGAATACAATTGGACATGAGATTTCATCGCTTAAATTTTCAACCAAGTTAAAGGCATTTGAAATATTCATACCGTTTGACAGGGCAATATTTGACGATGCCTGAATAATAGGACCATCAGCGACGGGATCTGAGAAGGGTATGCCGATTTCGATCAGGTCAACACCCTTATCAGAGAGTCCCTTGATGAGTTCTTTTGAACTTTTTTCATCAGGGAAGCCTGCCGTTATAAAAGGAATAAACGCCAACCTTCCTTCTCCTCTAGTTTTACTAAAAACATCATTTATCCTGCTCATATTGGTTTGATCTCCTCTCCCAGAAACTGGCTCACTACTCCTACATCTTTGTCTCCCCTGCCTGAAAGACACACCACCACTATTTTGCCCTTAATAAGGTCTCTCATCTTTTCGAGGTAGGCAAGCGCATGTGAACTCTCAAGCGCGGGTAATATGCCCTCGGTGCGGGAAAGAAGGTTAAACGCATTCAGGGCTTCTTCGTCCGTCACGCTGCAATAACTTACTCTACCGCACTCCTTTAAATAGGCGTGCTCAGGCCCGACACCAGGATAATCAAGTCCTGCTGAGACTGAATGAGCCTCCCTTATCTGACCGAAATCGTCCTGCAGCAAGAAACTCAACGAACCGTGCAGAACACCAGGTTCGCCTTTCTCAAGGCTTGCGCCATGTCTATCCGTGTCCAGGCCAAGGCCTCCTGCCTCAACTCCAATGAGCCTCACGTCTAAATCCAGAAATGCATGGAATATCCCAATTGAGTTGCTTCCACCACCAACACAGGCGAGAATGAAGTCCGGCAGCCTCTCCTCTTTTCCCAAAATCTGATCTCTGGTCTCCCGTCCGATAATGGACTGAAAATTTCTCACCATTGTAGGATATGGATGTGGACCAACAACTGACCCTATTACGTAATGAGTATCATCAACACTCTTTACCCAATCCCTCATCGCCTCATTTATGGCATCCTTCAGAGTCATGCTTCCACTTTTCACCTCTATTACCTCAGAACCTAACAGCTTCATCCTGTAAACATTAAGTGACTGTCGTTCTATATCACGAGAGCCCATATATATCGCGCACTCCAGTCCAAGCATTGCAGCAGCAGTTGCAGTTGCGACACCGTGCTGACCCGCACCAGTCTCGGCAATGAGCCTGCTCTTCCCCATCCTCCTGGCCAGAAGTGCCTGCCCTAACGTATTATTTATCTTATGGGATCCTGTATGACAGAGGTCTTCTCTCTTCAGGTAAATTGCTTTTGCGCCGTAGTTCTCGGTTAATCTTCGTGCAAAGTACAGTGGCGTCGGCCTCCCAGCATATTCTCTGAGATAATAGTTCAGTTCAGATTTGAAAGTTTCATCCTGCCTGAATATTTCATAATTTTCCTCAAGCTCAATCAGGGCGCTCATCAGCGTTTCCGGCACGTATTGACCACCAAAAATGCCAAACCTTCCTTTCTTTGTATACAATCTATTCTCCTTTTGCTCGCACTACGAATTCTCTAACCTTCAAGGGGTCCTTTTTGCCAACATGGGCCTCAACGCCTGAACTGGAGTCAACTCCAAAAGGCATCACCTGTTTAATCGCCGCTGTTACATTATCAGGGTTCAACCCACCTGCAAGGATCACCCTCTTATCGGCAAGTTCGAGTTCTCTAAGAACACCCCAATCAAAAGTCTCTCCGCTTTTTGCTGAGTCAACCATAATAAACTCAACATTGTAGAATCTGATCTTATGCAGGTCTTCACTACTCTTAAGTCTAACTGCCTTTATCGCCCTCTCCCTGAACATGCTGCAATATGCAGGATCCTCATTTCCATGAAACTGCAGGAGATCAAGCGTGCACAACTTTGATATTTCCTCGACAACATCAGGCTCCATATCACAGAATACTCCAACGAGTTCTGCTCTGCCTTTTACATTCACTGCTATCTCCCTTGCAGTGTTGAGCTCAACCCTCCGTGGGCTATTCGCAAATATCAATCCTATTGCATCTGCTCCACATTCAATGGACAAAAACGCATCTTCTAAATTAGTAATCCCGCAGATTTTTACAAACATTAAGTCAACCCTTTCAGCTCCATGAGCTTCGCCTCAACATTACCGCTTCTCATCAACAGTTCTCCGATCAGAACAGCGTCAACCCCGAGGCCTTGCAGCCATAAGACATCGTCTCTGCTTCTTATTCCACTCTCGCTAACCTTAACCACGCTATCTGGTATCCTTTTTATTAACCTTTCCGTAACTTTCAGATCAATACTGAAGTCATCAAGATTTCGGTTGTTAATCCCCACGATATCAGCTCCTGCTTCAAGCGAAATCTGGATCTCGGCCTCATCATGAACCTCAACAAGCGCATGAATTCCAATTCTCTGGCATACATTTACAAATTTTGCCAGCCGCTCCTTACTCATTATCTTTGCAATAAGCAGAACTGCATCCGCACCCTTTATCCTTGATTCATAGATCTGCACTTCATTAATGATGAAATCCTTCCTAAGGATCGGCAGTCTTACGGAGTCCCTTACACTCTTGATATGGCTTATGTGCCCTCCGAAAAACTCTTCATCCGTCAGCACTGAGACAGCATCTGCCCCACCAAGCTCAAACTGTTTGCACGTTATCTCGGGCTGAGCATCAAAATTTATCATCCCCTTTGACGGAGACCTCCTTTTAAACTCAGCAATTATTGCCACGCCGTCATCTCTTTTCAGACTTGTCCTGAAATCTCTGGCTGGGTCCGTTTCAGAACACATATATTTCAGGCGTTCTATGCTTAAACTCGCAAACGTTCTGCTGACCTCGTTCCTTTTGCAATTAACTATTCTTTCAAGATATTTGTTTAAAGCCATCATATTTATCTCTTCCGAACATCTGCTAATAGCGATGCAGCTCGGTCAACTGAACCTTAGCCCTTTTCGTCATCTCAATAAGAGTTTCCAACTTGCCAAGCGCATTTCCAGATGAGATGGATCTTTTCGCAAGAACAATCCCATCAGTAATACGCTCAGCAATCCCTGCAACGTAAATCGTTGCCGCTGCATTCAGCAACGCAATGTTCATCACTGCTTTTTCAGCTTTCCCTTCCAGCACTAATTTTATTATCTCAGCATTTCTTTCCGGGCTTCCACCCACCACATCTGATATATCAGACCTCTCCATGCCGAACTCCTCCGGCCTGATCACATAGTTGAAGATCCTGTCATTCTTCAATTCCATGACCATCGTCTCACCACTCACAGAAATCTCATCTATGCCCTCTGCCCCGTGGACAATCATCGCCCTTCTTGTCCCAAGATTCATCAATGCCCTTGCCATTATCTCAGCGAAGCGTACATCAAATACTCCAAGGAGCTGCGCACTGGCTCTTGCTGGATTTGTCAGTGGGCCAAGGATGTTAAAAACCGTTCTTATTCCTACTTCCCTCCTTGCTTCCATCGCGTGTTTCATTGCTTTATGAACACTGGGTGCAAATATGAAACCAATACCAACCTCATCTATGCACTCTCCAACAAAGCATAGAGGAATATCTATCTCGACCCCCAGGGCCTCAAGTACATCTGCACTTCCCGAGTTGCTCGACACAGCACGATTGCCATGTTTTGCTATAACCACCCCAGCACCTGCAGCGATGAAAGCTGCAGCAGTTGAGATATTAAAAGTACGCGCAAGGTCACCACCAGTACCGCAAGTATCAACCAGATTTGAACACTTCGTCTCTATCTTCTCAGCTTTCTCCCTCATTACGCTTGCAAACGCAGAAATCTCATCAACGGTTTCGCCCTTCATCCTGAGAGCTGTAATAAATGAGGCAATTTGAGGAGTGCTTGCCTCGCCGCTCATTATGATCTCCATCGCAGAACGGGCCTCATCAAAGCTCAAGTCATTACCATCAACGATTTTCTTTAAATATGCCTTTAGCATTAAACGCCTCCAATTCAGACCTCAAAACTAATTTCCACATTCACTTATGCCATGAGTTTCAGAGCCTGAGGAAATTTTCCAGGATCATCTTTCCATCAGCAGTTAAGATAGATTCAGGATGAAACTGGACGCCCTCAACCCTGTAGTTGCTACACCTTATCCCCATTACCAGTCCGTTCTTCGTACGCGCAGATACCTCAAGACAACCAGGGAGATTCGAACCATCTACTATCAGTGAATGGTACCTCCCTGCTACAAACGGGTTCTTAACATCCCTAAAAATTGTCCTCCCGTCATGAAAAATTTCGGATATCTTTCCATGACATATTTCAGAAGACCTGATCACCTTCGCTCCAAACGCCCTTGCAATTGACTGATGCCCAAGACATACACCAAGTATGGGTATCTTGCCCGTAAAATATCTGACCAGTTCAACGCTCATGCCAGCATCGTCCGGCGTGCCAGGGCCAGGAGATATCACTATATGACTGGGATTGATACGTTCGACCTCATCAATTTCAACTGCGTCATTCCTGTATGTGGTGATCTCGTGACCCATATCGCCAAGATATTGAACGAGGTTATATACAAACGAATCGTAGTTATCGATTACCAGTATCACCTGCATGCACCTCCGCAACTTTTATTGCCCTGATGAGGGCTTTCGCCTTATTCTGAGTCTCAAGATACTCGTTTTGGGGTACCGAGTCGGCCACAATTCCAGCACCTGCCTGAACATATGCCATCCCATCTGAAAATACCGCCGTCCGTATAGTAATGCACGAATCAAGCACTTTGTTGTATCCGAAATAGCCAACAATGCCCGCATATGGCCCTCTCCTCACTGGCTCGATCTCTCCTATTATCTGCATCGCCCTTATCTTCGGCGCTCCGCTCACGGTCCCAGCAGGGAAAGTACTGATGAGCGCATCCACACCATCCTTAGCTTCAGAGAGTTCTCCGCTTACCTCGGAAACCATGTGCATAACGTTAGAGTATTTCTCAATTTGCATGAACTCATCCACACTTACGCTGCCATATTTACAAACTCTGCCGAGATCATTTCTCCCGAGATCGACGAGCATGACGTGCTCAGCGCATTCCTTTTCATCTGCAAGCAACTCCGTCTCCAGCAACCGATCCTCAGCATCATCCCTACCTCTCCTTCTTGTGCCGGCTATCGGTTTTGTTACAACCCTATTCCCTGTCACCCTTACAAGTGGCTCAGGGGAGGAACCGACTATCTTAAAATCGCCACACGAAAGGTAGTACATATATGGAGATGGATTTATCACGCGCAGCACTCTATAAACATTAAACGGATCGACGTCAGTTTTAACCTGAAATCTTTGCGAAAGAACAACCTGAAAAATATCTCCAGACCTTATGTATTCGATCGCATCTTTAACTCCATCTTCAAATTTCGTTCTGCTAATATTCGAACTAAATTCAAACAACGCCTCCTGGAGAGAAATGGGTTTGTTTGAATAAACATCAGCGCTGGTTAGTTTATTTCTGATCCTCCTTATTTCATCAAGCGCAGAAAAGTATGAACCACTTGGGTCATCACCAATTGGCTCAGCAACGATAATTTTTACCTTTCGTGTGAAATGATCAAATACCAGCACCGTCCTTGTTACCATAAAAAGAGCATCAGGCAGCTTCAGTTCATCGCAGGAATCCAGTCTTAAGTCCTCAAAATACTTGATACAATCATAAGCAAGATAGCCAACAGCTCCGCCAAAGAAATGATCCAGCCCATCTACTGTTGCCACTTTCCTGGCAAAGATCTCACTCCTTATGAGATCAAGCGGGTTTGCAGCCGTTAACTCGCCAGATCGACTTAAACCGGCAATAATCGCTTTGCCATCTTTGTACATGATGGTGCCGAGCAAGCCACAGCCGATAAACGAAAACCTCCCCGCAAAACCCACAGTCTCAGCACTCTCAAGCAGAAACGCATGATCATCCTTACAGAGCTTTAAAAATGCAGATACTGGCGTCTCGAAATCGGCAACCAGCTCCTCATAAACGGGGATGATATCGTACATATCGCTTAACTTTAAATATTCTTCTAAACTTAAATTCAAATGCCCTCCCTCTGGTGCCTTTCAGCCTCAGCCTATGACGATGTGAGTTGTGCATCACAAACACTTCAGCAAATAAAAACACCCACAGAACTACCTGCGGGTGTTCCTTAATTCCTCTTATTTAATTTTTATTTATTTAATTTCTTGAAAACACGTCAATCGGGAAAGATTAAGGCAACACTGCAGGTAACTAGCTTACCTGCCACCACCAGTTCCAGTTGTTGCCCATCCAGTTGTTCGATTTCCCGATTAAGCTCAAATCAATACCCCTTAAAAGTTGAGAAGATTATAAACAGGAAAAACCAAAAAAGTCAACAAAAAAAGTATCAATGAAAATATATGTGGATTTGCAAAATTAACAAAATCTAAACATAAAGCTATGCTATATGCTATTAATAAACCTCCAAATATTTTTTAAAAACTACTTGACAGACGTATTTTATTTTTTATACTAATTAAGTAATCTTTAAAATACTTAATCTAATTGATAATTATGAATATGAATTTAGAACCTTCCGAAATATTTAAAGCATTGTCTATTGAAACAAGAGTTAAAATACTTGAAATATTAAAATCTAAAGGTCCACTTGGATCCAAAAATATCGCAGAAATGGTTGGTATAACTCCCGCTGCCGTATCACAACACCTAAAAATATTAAAACAAGCAGGTCTAGTTAGGAGCGAAAGAAATGGATACTGGATACCATATTCGATAGACAAAGAGGCATTGGAAAATTGCCGACAGATACTGAATGAAATTTGCACATGTGGATGCCGAGGATCAGGTAAATTTAAAGAGAAAGAACTGAGTGACTCAAATTTAGAGTCATTGAAAAAATATGAGAAGGAGTTACAAAATGAGTTTAGAATTATTCAAGAAAGGATTAAAGAAATAGAATCCCAAAAGATGTAGATAAAATTTTTTTTTAAATACTTAAGTAGTTATTAAAATACTAAATTAGTATCATTGTGATTTACTCTAATGTTAAGTCTTTTTCATAAACCATCATCAGTAGAGAGGATGTGATAAAAATGACTGACAAAAAAAGTAATTGTGGCTGTGGATGCATTCCAATAAAACAGAATGATACCAAAGCTATAAAAAACAATAGCAAGGCCAATGAATCCAGA
>JAMDDV010000012.1:39591-96469 GCA_023488455.1 Actinomycetota bacterium
TTATGATTCCCCCTTACTTGAATATTATGACCAACAGAATAGAGGTGTAAAAATGAACCTAATAATCTTAAGTTTGAGCTACTTTTTCCACCTTTTGGCAACAGTAGTGTGGATTGGGGGAATCATAATGATTCTCTTTGTAGTACTACCAGGGGCAAAAATAGCATTAGAATCGGCACCTATAGTAAATAGGCTGATGAAAGAAATGGGTAAGCGATTTACGCCCATGGTTAATATTAGTATACCTGTTTTGATTTTCACCGGAATTATTATTGCTTATTATGATAAAAAAATTATAAGTTTTTTAGACATCAGCAACCCTTGGAATGTTGTTTCGTTTCTAAAACATTTTCTTGTTATCTTGATGATTATTTTCCACTTTTACAGGGGATTGATATTGAATCCAAAGATAGGAAGATTATCCTCTCAAATTAATGAATCGCTTGAGACATCTTTCTTATCTTCACAAGTGATAAGACTACAAAAACTTTCATTAAATCTTGTCAAAACTAATCTTGTCATAGGCCTGATAGTACTATTGTTAACTGGGAGTTTAACACCTTTATAATTTGCTATTCACTTCATATTCCCTTAAGTATTTCCAAATAATTAGACACTAAACGGGAAACAAAAATTAAACTTTAATTGCCTTGATGACGACGAAGCCACCCTTACCGTAACCTGCTTGTGGCTCCCCAACTTTGTTTGCCTCAGGGTTTATAAGGGTCTGGTAAAAAGTGAAATCGTGAAAGCTTGCGCGTTTTAATAAATCAACGACCTCATCAACACCATGAAAATGAGCTTTCTTATAGAATTTATCACTTTCCTTCATCTTCTCGTATTTCCGTCCCAGATCGCTATTTTTATCAATTAGACCAATGATAATTTCTCCTCTTTCTTTTAAGACTCTATACGCTTCTCTAAAGGTTTGTAAAATGTCATTAACAAAGCAAATCGTAGTCACAAATAAGATAAAGTCAAAACTTTTATCTTCAAATGGAAGGTTCTCCGCGAATCCTTTTTTAACCTCAATTCCCCTACCCCTGGCAAGAGATGCCATTGCCTCAGAAGGTTCGATGCCAATTCTCACTCCCAAAGGAACTGCGAAACGACCTGTCCCAACCCCAACCTCTAAACCTCTTTTACTGGTTGGAACAACCTTTTTTAATGCAAGCAGCTCTGACCGATAGATCTCTTTGTTATCGTCATACCAGATATCATATTCAAGAGCATGCTCATCAAAAGCAGATGTTCCACACATTGTGTCCCGATGTTTATTAATTTCCATTGAATTTACATCTCATTTTAGTAATGGTAACAAATTTTTGGCAGTTAAATGACCGAGCTTCAATGCCTCAATACTTCCACTTGCTTCGCCTTTTTCAAAATCACCTTCTTTTTGACCCATTGTGTTTGTCAGATGTGCAAAACATACAACATTTTTCTGTCTTGCTTCGGCAAATGAATACAATGCTGCTGCCTCCATTTCTACCGCCACAGCTCCTTTACTTCTTACACATTCAATAGCTGATTTTGTTTCCCTAAAAGGTGCGTCTGTTGTCCAACTTTTTCCAATGGCAACTGATAGGTTTGATTTACTTAATACAGTTTTTAGTTCTTTTAGAATGCGGCTATTAACAGATGCAAAGTCAGCAGGCGGAAGATAATGATAGCTCGTTCCTTCGTCTCTGATTGCACTTTCAATCAGAAGGAATTGAGGTGAATTTTCTAGGGTTGCAATTCGTCCTGCTGATGTAATGCTGATTAAGAGTTCACAATTTGTAGCAAATAGCTCTTCTGCTACCAATACAGCAAAAGAAGCACCGACGGCACAGCCAATAATTCCAAATTCAATACCTCTATAGATAAAACTGTATAGTTTAGTGTGGTAGCAAGCCCAACATCTGCTTAATTCAAGTTGATTATTTTTCTGTAAATATTCAACAATATCTCCATCGGGGTCTAAAATACAAACTTCGGGAATAGGGCAATCGTCAATTGATTTCTGTCTTCTTGCTTCTCTAAGCAAGTTTTCAGGGGTAAATATTGACTGTTCCTCATAATTTTTGTTCACAATAACATCGTTCTATTAAATCTAATGATAGGTAAATTTATTTTTTAATAATTCATCCGATGTTTCACTTATTGTCTATTATCAAAATGTTAGAATCTTATCACTCTCTAAAATCCACCGTGTCATTTCAACCATATTGCTCATTTCTGCTCCATCGATCAGCTTCAGGTCTTTCATGCCCCGAGCATTAGCACAAGTTCCACAGATTTTGACTTTGCCACCCTTGTTGATCACCGTCCTTAGCATCAACTCAATATTATAGTAACCTGATGGAGTATTTTGATTGGCATTTGCACATATCGCAGCATCTGCCATCAAGAAAATCCTTACCTCAATGTGCGGCTGCTCTTTTTGAAGCTGCATGGCAACTCTCAAAGCATTATACGCTTTCTCTGTACCGTAAGGTGCATCATTGATGATAATTAATATTTTCATATCGCCTGGTCCGTTCATTTAAATGTTCCTAAACGTACTCACGTCTATTTTCCCTAAGAGTTAGGACAGCATTTGTAACAATATCAATTGCTTTATCAACTTCTTCTTTGGTTGTCATCCTGCCAGCAGAAAAACGCAGTGTTCCTCTTGCCCATTCAATAGGGACGTTCATCGCTTTCAGCACATGAGATACCTCAATACTGCCCGAATGGCAGGCAGCACCCGCGGAAACCGCCAGGTTGTCTTTAATTCTATCAATCAATACATTTGCATCCACATCCTTAAAACTCAGACTTAAAGTATTTGGTAAACGCTTTTCTACAGGACCGTTTAATCTAATCTCTTTCAATTTATTCTTTAACCCATCATGCAACCTGTCTCGCATGCTCACCATAAGGTGTGCGTTCTTCTCCAAATCCCGACCTGTGATCTCACAGGCCTCTCCCAACCCCACGATCCCTATCACATTCTCCGTACTGGCTCTTCTGCCTCTCTCCTGCCCTGCTCCATGCATGAACTTCTCCAGCTTGATCCCTCTTTTAACGTAAAGTGCACCGACCCCCTTTGGTGCATATAGTTTATGGCCAGCTATAGAGAGAAGATCGATGCCAAGCGTATTTACATCAATGGAAATCTTCCCAGCTGACTGAGCTGCATCTGTATGCATGATAATACCGTGCTTCTTCGCAATCCTGGAAATCTGCTCAACTGGTTGAATAGTGCCAACCTCGTTATTAGCATGCATAGTGGTGATCAGGATCGTATCGAGTTTGATTGCTTCTTCAACATCGGAAACACTTAATAACCCATACTCATCAACAGGCAAATAGGTGACCTTAAATCCATCTGATTCGAGGAATTTACAAACCTCAAGTACTGAAGGATGTTCAATCTGAGTAGTGATAATATGATTACCCTTATTCCTCAGCGCAAAAGCCAATCCTCTGATGGCATGGTTATTTGACTCCGTCCCTCCACTTGTAAAGATAGTCTCGTCTGCGTTACAATCCAGAAATTCAGCAACCTGATTTCTCGCTTTCTCAACTGCTTCTCTTGCCTTCTGTCCAAATATATGCCCGCTTGATGGATTACCAAAATATTCATTTAGATAGGGCAGCATTGCGCTAACGATATTTGGGTCAATTGGTGTCGTAGCATTATAGTCTAGATAAATTGGTTTCACAGCCATTTCCAAAGCCAGTATTTTTCAAACAGTATTTTACCGAAGTGCCAGAACATGCTTGGATTTCTTAATAGGATCTCTGGTGCTGGTTCTGCATAGAAATTTCCTTTTGCATAGCCAGCCATCCCATATCCCATTTCAAGGAAACAGGCACCTTTTCCATTAAAATTTACTTTTGTTTTCTGACCATTTATCTCAGCTGCAATGTTTTGAGCAACAACCTGAGCATGTCTTTCTGCAAAGACACCTGCCTTGGGAAGCATCATTCCATTGGGGAGTCTTACGGCAGTGATATCACCCACAGCATATATGTCCTCAAATTTAGTCCTGAGACTACTTCTATCAACATGTATCCATCCGGTTCCACCTGAAATACCAGACACTTCAAGTACATCTGGTGCTTTGTGGGGAGGAACAAATAGCAAGAGATCGAAAGATGCTTTTCTCTTATCTTCAAAATAAATTTCATGCTTTTCAGTGTCAATCTTCACAACTTTATGTTGAGGATTAAAGCTTATCCCGCGTTTTTCAACCATCTGTTTAACAGCATTTCCAAGCATTGGTCCAGCAGTGGGCATAGGGAGTATCTCGGGCGTATATATACTTATAGCTATTTCCGCACGGACTTTCCTTTTTCGAATAATAAAATCAGAAAACAAGGATGCCTCATACGGAGCAGCTGGGCATTTAAAGGGAAGGCTGGAAATAAGTATTACAATAGAACCGCTTTTAAGATCAAGGAGTGCGCTCCGAGCCTTCAGAGCAGCATCTACATCATAAAGGTTATAAATACTGTCTTGGGGAGATAATCCTGGGATTGCATCTGTAACAAGTTCTGCCCCAAGAGCAATGATTAAATAATCAAATGAGACTGACTGATTATCTGTTTGTACTATCTTTTTCTCAGGGTTTATGCTTTTTACATTATCCTGAATGAATTTTATACCTTTTTTATTAAGGATAGATAAGGGCCTGGTTATCTGTTCCTTTGTTCTTTGTCCCGATAAGACCCAGAGGTGAGACGGAAAAAGGAAGTAGCTGCTTTTATCCATAACGATAATCTGGTGCTTATTCTCGAGTTTCTTCCGCAAAGCGTTGGCAGCAACAACACCTCCAATTCCACCACCTAAAATAAGAATTGATTTTGCGTTCATAGTAATGGCCTCCTTTAAAAATGTAGGGAATAATCTTGATTAATTCACGACTTAAGGTTTTTTAATGCTTTCAAGTATCTTGCTATTTTCTTCTAATCTTTTAAGTAGAACCTCGCGCATAAGATCACAGGCCATCGTTATCCGTTCGTCGGAGAGCTTATAGAAGACATTTATGCCCTCACGTCTTGAAATAACAACACCTTTCTGGATCAAAATGCTCATATGCTGAGAGAGATTAGCCTTGCTTATGCGTATCTTTTCAAGCAGTTGAGTCGCGGTAAATTCCCCTTCACGCAGGGCATTTAGGATCTCCAGTCTCTTTGGATTGGCAAAAGTCTTACAGATATCAGCATGTAAAACAAAAATATCATTCATCTTTTAGCCCTTTAATTAGTTTATTAATTTAACAGTTTATAAATTTATAAACATTGTAGTAAGAGCTCTAAGAAAAGTCAAATTAATTTAGGGCTTGATCATCAGATCATTTAAGAAGCTGAGCGACTATGGTTCAGATGTACTTGCGCCAGAATTTCACCGAATCTTCCATCTCCCTAAAGATCTTGGACTCTGGAGTATTGAGGGAGAAGAATATCTCAAATATCAGGTATAGCTCACTGGCTCCGGATTTTTCTATTACGTCAAGAAACTTCTCGGGATCGATTATCCCTCGCCTGTTATACTCAGGAGTAAACGGCCAGTGCCTGCTGCCGACCCCATCGGTCTGCTGCAGATGAATAACCTCTGCAAGCGAGCCGCATTCCTCGATCCATCTATACGGGTTCAGGTCGTCGTCTGTATGCTCAAAATCACGCGCACAGGCATGCCCGAAATCTATAACCATTCTAACCGGTAGGGAGGAGATCTCATTGACCATGGCAAATAAGTCCTTTGCCTGGTTGATGGTATACGGCACTTCGCTCGGTGCGTACATCTGCTCCCACAAGAGCATATCCAGGCCCTTCTCCCTTGAATACTCAGTTAATGACGCAAGAGCACTGATAAGATAATCCAGAGTAGCCTCGAAGGACTTTTCATTCTCCCTAACATAGAATGGAATATTATTAAAATTGCTGCCTATAGCCCTTGCGCCGATGATGGAGGCGATGTCGATCGCACCTTTTGCCCACCTTATCCCGCCGCCCCTGAGTCTGGGGTCGGGGTGTGTTAAAAAGTTAACGTAATGAGTAATCTCACCTGTGAAGTAGTTATGAATCCTGACGCCTGCTTCCTGAGTGGCAATCCTTATCTCTTTTGCAACTTCGATGTACTCCTGCGGTGCATTAAACAGCGGATCCAGAATATCAGAGTTAAACTCAATCAGATCAAGCCCAAGGACATCGGTGACTACCTCAAGCCAGCGCTCTGTCTCTGGCAACACCTTTACGGCGAAGCTTAAATCGGTCCCAAGATGGATTTTAATCGAACACCTCGTCCCGATAAATCAGGTTATGCCTGGGCACTACACGATATTCTTCCCAGTATTCCCTTGGAAGTTCAACAACCTCGCCATTACCTATCAGCTTTGCATAAAAACTGATACTGGCCAGATCCTCTACCAATTCTGTTATGTTCACTGCCTCACAGAGCGAATCCCCCAGGACGAAAACCCCATGGTTCCTGAGTACGAGCACATAATTCTTTTCAAGCTTTGGAACCGCTGCGTCTGCAAGGTCCCTTGTGGATGAATAAACAAAAGGGAGATATTCAATGTCGCCAATGTAATAGCGTTGATCCTCCTGTATCTTGAAGTTTATCTTCTGGTTTGTACATGCATATGCGGTGACCATCGGTGGATGAGAGTGAATTATAGCCTTCACCTCGGGCCTTTTGTAATATACCCTTGAGTGGATTAGAATCTCTGAGGTGGGTTGATATTTACACCTGAGAACTGTGTGCTCATCTTTAAAAATCTTTGATATATCCACAAGACAAAGGTCATCTGGGAACATATCCCTTATTGGGATTCCAGTGGGACTTATTAATATATGATTCGGGTTTGACGTCCTCATGCTGATGTTGCCACCTGTGCCGGAGAGGATACCCCTGCTATGTAACCGCTTTGTTGCGTTTACTATACGTCTGGATAATTTCTGGATTTCTTTTTCGTCAAATACCTCAATGTTATCGGTTCGCAATTTGCTGACTACACCTTCAACTAACTTGCGAATTTCAACCTCATCGATCATCTAATAACCTCGCTTATTAATTTATGCATATTATTAATAAATTCCTTTCATCGCGTTGGTCCACTCAAAAATTTTCGTCAAATTTTGCTGCAGGTTTCTTCCTGGACTCTGATAACCACTCACCCTCACGCAAAAAGCACCTACACCTAACAACCTGAAGTCAGATATCACTGTTTTTACCTTTTCTTTCATTCGATCAACTGAAGCTCCCATTACATCCGCTTCTGGCATCAAATGCATTTCTATGGCAGAATCCGATCCAAAATATTTGCCGACTTCCAGGTAATTTGAGTACGGACCAGAATGCATCATCATTACCTTCTTAAACTTTTTTTGAGCTGGAAGATATGGATCAAGCGGACCGCAGTTATGATAATAGGTAAAGCCACTATGAAACTCGCAAATCTCATTTTCATATGGAAATATGAACTCATCGTAAATTTTGGGCGAAATATTGGGAACTGAGACATCATCAGCCATTATTTGCCCTGGTTCCGGCTCCTTTTTGCCCATAAATTTTGCCCATTGCCTGTACCAGACTTTTCTCGACTCAACGAAAAAAGCCATCACGCGGTGAACAAAATCCGGATTCGTATAAAAATCAATGCTTAAATTTTCAAATCCTCGAAGGAAAATACACTGCGAAGTAGGGCCTTCATCAAAATCCTGAATTGTCGCACTGATTCCAAAAGGCTCGCCTATCCTGTTTATCTCTTCATAAAATCCATGCTGCTGCGGCATCATACCAGACTTATAAAAGTCAGGGTAACTAAGCTTACCAAGATCGTCTTCTCCTTTAATCAAAAAATCGGTGCGGTCAATCCAGGGTTCTGTATCTGGAAGATAGGTCTGCTCCAATCCAAAGAGCGTAGCCTCAAACCCAGCGCCAAGCCAAATTGTAACAACATCATCAAAATAGTTGTCGTCCTCAAACATATTAAAATAGGCAATTCTCGTGCGAAGCCAGTTCTCAAAATAATAAAGAGGTTCATTGTAAAAACGAGCAATATCAAAACCAAGAAGTTTGGACCACATTGGGAGCTCAATCCAGGCTAAAATTGGAGGACTGCCTATTTCAGATATTTTCTTAGGTATGGAACGAAATTTGTCCAGTCTAATTGCGCGAACATCTTGCCAAAGTTTCTTTTTCTCCTGGTTGCGCTTTGAATCCACTATTTTTCTATATTCATCGCATAAAAATTTGATCGTTTCTTCAGCCCTCATACCTGTTTTTCTCCAAAAATGTTCCCGTTGGGGTCAATTCTTTCAATAGATTTAAATCCTTCAAATATCATGGCTTTGGCTTCAGCTTCAAGAACCTCACCAGGCTCCAAATGAGAACAATTACCTGTTGCAACCGCATCACTCAAGCATGCTGGGTAACCCGTCCATGGCTCAACAACTACACAATACGAATTACGCCAACCGCCATAACCAAACCATATCATCATGGCTTTAAATATATCACTGGGAAACACCATTCCAAACCCTTGTTTGGATTTTGTGTCAGTAAGCGCAAGCCAGCCATCGGTAATCTCCATTGCGTAATGAAAATGAAATCTTCCGCTGGATGGTGGCGGGATAATACGCATGTCAATCTTTTTGCCAGTTTTGTCCACAGCATAAGGCCAAATATATTCCGTTCCCTTTTCTCCGAGTGGAAAATCCGGACCGTCCCACTCGATCATCATTTTTTTTGCCGGTATATCAAGCCTGCAAGAAGGATTTATATCAAGTGCGGGATGAATTCCAAACAAAAAGTTATAACTATTGAAACCGACATTGGTAACTTTATATTTGAGTTTAATTTCTCTTTTATCATCCTCCAGCGAAATCCAAAGTTCAACCTTTAATGGAGCTATTATGGTATAACACCACGTATGAACTGATACCTCCTTAAAATCCCTCTTTACAATCTCATAATTCCAGGGCAACGACCATAACTCACCCATGTACGGCAGTTCTTCATCCTCATACTTGCATGCGAAGTCCGTTGGGATACCAATATCAATCCCGCCATGCCACCAGTTATCTATATTAGAACCATACACTGGAGACCTGAGCGGAAGTCTCGGGTTATGCCAGAGAAAATCACGATCTGCTTTCTTATCGATAAATTCATAAATTTTTGAACCATATTCAGGGATCAAAGTAATCTTAATTAATTCATTTTCCAGAATAACAGCTCTAAACCCTCGAAAAGTCCATTCATCAGAAATCCTGCAGCCTCTCACTTTTGCCTCCATAATAAAAAATGAACTGCTAATTGGAAATATTTTAGAGAATATTTATATCGAGGAAATCTTAAAATATGTCTAAAAAGTTGTCAATTATTATCACTGTGTTATCATAATTTATGCAAATTATTAGCTCAATGTATGCTTTTGATGGAAAGCTAATATTCATTCAAAGGTAAGGAGAAAATCAATGGCCAACGACAAACATTTCAAGAGTTATACACCAAAGATAGGTCTTGTCGGAACAACAATGAGCACCATGGACGCAATACTGGATGTCCCTGAATTGAGAGAGGAAAAAGAAGAGTTCGAAAAATTTCTCGACACAATAGTCCAAAATTTATCCAGTTTCGCCGAGGTGTTAAATGAAGGAATAATCGGAACTGAAGAGGAGGCTGAGGTAGTATCCGATAATTTCATCAAGAACCAGGCTGACCTTATTTTAGTTCTGCCAGTTTCCTACACGTTAGATACGTTGATATTAAAACTACTGAAATGGCAGACGTGCCCAATCTTCATCTGGAACACAAATAGAATCGAAGCAATACCTGATGACATGGATTACGAAATGGCTTACGCAAACATAGCCATAGCATGCATACCAACACTTACAAATGTCCTGCTCAAAAACGGGATCAGTTACAGGTTGCTTTCGGGCAAATACGATGACAAAGAAACTATTAACGAAATAAAAGAGTGCGCGACTGCAACAAAGGCGGTAGGGGTCCTGAAAAAAGCCAGAATAGGGATTATTGGAAGCAGTTATCCTGGCATATCCAGCATCAGTGTTGACGAAGCAAGGGTCATTGGTCAGTTTTGTGTATCCTTAATAAAAATCGAACAAAATGAAATAGAAAAAGAATACCTGAACATAAATGAAGGCGAAGTCAAAAGAATATTAGATAAATATAAAAGTAAATATCAATTTGGAGAATTCAGCGGTGATGAGCTTATGCGCTCTGTCAGGCTCGTGCCAGCTTTTTTGAATATTGCAAAAAAACACAAACTTGATGCACTTGCACAACTCTGCCAGGAGGTAATATCAATCTCAGATATCGGAATCGCCCCCTGCTTCGCTTTTGTTGAGCTAAATGCAAACGGCGTGATGGTTACCTGTGAATGCGACATACCTACTGCAATAGCAATGGTCATCCTTAGAGAGGTCTCAGGCGATGCCTTCTTCTCTGAGTTTTATGTCCAGGACATGAAGAACGATTATGCTCTCGCCTGCCACTGTGGACTTGGCAATATAAATTACGCAAACAATCCATCGGATATCAAGCTGGTGCCGAACCCATGTTTCCCGGGACCTAAAGGACGCGGTATAGCTGCAGAATTCACGGTAAAAGATGAAGAATACACATTGGTTTCACTGACAATGCTGAAGGACGGCTGGAAAATGATAGCAGCAACAGTAGATGTGATAGGTGGCCCCCGGCTTCCAATGGGCACCCATCAAATAAGGTTTAGATTTAAGGGCGGAGATTTCAATACAAAGTTAAAACAGTACTGCGACTTAGGCGGTGTACATCATTTTGCAATTGCCAGGGGAAAACACGTAAACGTTTTGAGAAACGTATGCGACATATTAAAGATAGAACTTCGGGAAGTTTAAAGAGACCATAAATGGAATATTTTCTCGGGTTGGATTTAGGCGGACAGTCACTGAAGGCTGCACTTATTGATTTCAATAACAATGAACTATTCATCGTAAATGAGGACTACGAAGAAGGACTCATTCCTGAAAATAATTTAGAACGGAACATAGATGTATTCTGGAAAGCTTCGAGGAACGCAATAAAAAGATTGATTAATGAGACTAAATGCGATCCCAAGCAGATAAAGGCGCTGTCTTTCTCAATCACAGGTGAGACGTTTGTGCTGACAGATGAAAATTTCATCCCGGTTAGAAAAGCAATAGCAGGATGGGACACGCGGGGAGAAAAAGAGGTCGAAGTAATAAATTCCGAATTTGGGCAGAGCCAAATGTATGAAATCTCAGGTCAGCCTGATGTTGCCGTTTGCTGGCCATCTGTCAAACTGCTGATGATAAAAAACAACGAACCGGAAACCTACAAAAGGGCAAAGCGGTTTCTAACGGTAGAAGATTATCTGATATATAAGCTCACAGGTAAATATGTTACCGAAACCACTGTTATAAGTACATCACTTTTTTTTGACATGAGAACAGATCAATGGTATAAGCCGATGCTTGATTTTTTAAACATAGAAGAGAGATTTTTGCCCGAGGTCAAAAAACCCTGTGAAATAGTTGGGAACTTATCTAAAGAAGCTGCATTACAAACCGGGCTTTCAAGTGAAACTGTTGTCGTAACCGGGGCAATGGACCAGATCGCTGGGGCAGTTGGTTCTGGCAATATCATGCCTGGCATAATTACAGAAACAACCGGTACCTCATTAGCATTAGGAATAACCTACCAGGGTGATCTTAAAAACCTGAATAGCAATATTCCGATATGCCCACATGCCGTCGAAAATAGTTATTTTCTTTTGCCCTGGTCGCCAAGTGGGGGTTTGACATTAAAGTGGTTGAAGGACGAATTTTTTAAAGAAGAAATTGCAGAAGCACAAAAAATTGGTGAAGATCCATATAATCTATTGACAAAAATGGCAGAGGAAATTGCTCCTGGTAGCGAAGGTCTCTTAATACTGCCGTTCATTATTGGAATCGTCTGTCCAGAGAACAACCCCAGGGCAAAGGGCATATTCTTTGGACTTGGCATTAATCATACAAAAAAGCACCTGGCACGAGCTGTTATGGAATCAATTGGATACACAATCCGCGATATTATCGATATGCTGAAAGAGTCCGGCATTCTGCCTCAAAAAATAATAAGCCTCGGAGGTGGAGCAAAAAGCCATCTCTGGAACCAGATCAAGGCAGATATTAATAAAGTTGAAGTAATAACATTAAAGTATGGAGATATTTCTGCCGCAATTGGGGCATGTATACTGGCAGCCAAGGGTTGTGGTGAATTTGAATCCTTTGAACAGATAGCAAATCTTGAGACTTTTATAAAGATAGAGACATACTACACCCCGAATCAGAACAATTTTTTGATCTATGACATGGGATATGAAAAATATAAAGAGCTTTACAAAAGGGTAAAGGATCTTTTTTAAAAAAAGGCAACCCTGTAAGCCTACCTGCCGGTTACCAATTCTACTGTAGCAGACCTTATCTTCTCGACTGATGGAAGGACGTATTCCTCCAGATTACCCGCAAATGGCATGGGGACATTCTCCGAGGCTACCCTGTAGATGGGAGATTTTAGATATTTAAAACAGCTCTCAGAGATAATGGCAGATATCTCAGCACCTAACCCCAACCGCTTGCAGCTTTCATAAACAATTAATGCTCTACCGGTTTTCTTTACTGATTCTATCACTGCCAAATCATCAAGCGGGTTAAGCGTTCTAAGGTCAATAACTTCCGCAGATATACCCTGCGAAGACAGCTCTTTAGCTGCCTGAATACACAGAAAAGAAGCAAAAGAATAAGAAATTATGCTTACATCATTACCGGTGATCCTCGAGGTCGCAACTCCAATCGGCTCTAAATGATCCCCATCAGGCACAACATCCTCAAAAGGGTAAAGAACTTTATGTTCAAGAAAGATAACTGGATCAGGAAGTCTTATTGCAGACTTTAAAAGACCCTTTGCGTCAGCAGGGGTTGACGGTGCTATCACCACGAGTCCAGGAATATGGCAAAATATCGTTTCGAGACTCTGTGAGTGCTGAGCAGCTCCTGAAACAAATGCACCAGTGGGAGCTCTGAGAACTACCGGAACATCTGTCTCACCGCCAGTCATGTACCTGATTTTCGCTAGCTGATTTAATATCTGGTCCATGGCAACAAAGCAAAAATCCGAAAACATTATTTCAATAATAGGGCGCATCCCGGATAGGGCTGCTCCAAGTGCTGCCCCGACGATCGCAGACTCGGAGATTGGTGTATCGATAACCCGCTCAGGGCCAAAACGCTCAAGCAAACCCTGCGTAGCGCGGAAATAGGGATTCCCAGCAATAGCTATGTCCTCTCCCATTAAGAAAATACTGGGATCACGCTCCATCTCCTCAGATAAAGCCTCGCGAATCGCACTTGAGTAAGATAATTTTCTCAATTTTTCACTTTCCCTCTAACCGCAGCGTCGTTTATATAAGAAGAGTAGATCCCTTTTAGAGCATCGCTGGTATCAGTTTTCGGGCTTTTTAGAGCAAAGGCTAAAGCTTCCTCTATCCTGCCCTGCTCTGTTTTAAATATTTGATCAAGTTCGGATACAAGTGATGGATAGTTTTCAGAAATGATATTTTTGGTAATCTCGAGCGGGTCATAAATTTTACAACATTCAAGATAGCTCGGACAGCGATACTCTTCTCCACCCTCATTATGCTGACAGAACCTGTACGTCTTGGCTTCAATTAAGGTTGGGCCACCACCGGACCTCGCCTTTGAAATCGCATTTGAAGCCGCAGCGTATACTTCAAACACGTTTGCACCATTCACCACCACACCATCCATCGCGTAGGCTACCGCTCTTGTAGCCAAATCACTAACTGCGCTTGATCTCTCCTTAGATATAGAGATGGCATATCCGTTATTCTCGCACACAAAAACTACAGGAAGCTTCCATATAGATGCCATATTAAGCGATTCATGAAATGTGCCCTGGTTGGAAGCCCCATCACCAAAAAAGCTAACTGCCACTGCACCTGTCTTGCTCAACTTTGATGCCAGGGCTGCCCCAACAGCAATCGGAATTCCTGCTCCAACAATTCCATTTGCGCCCAAAATGCCGAGCTTGGTATCGGCTATGTGCATGGAACCTCCCTTACCAGAACAATACCCGGTTTTCCTGCTAAAGAGCTCTGCCATCATCCTGTTTACATCTCCGCCCTTAGCTATCAAATGACCATGCCCGCGGTGGGTAGAGGTAATAAAATCTTCGCGTTCAAGCGCCATACATACTCCAACTGCAATTGCTTCCTCCCCAGAGTAAAGATGGACAAATCCCGGGATCTTGCCTTCGCTAAACAGCATCGAAACCTTGGTTTCAAATAATCTTATCCGAGCCATGAGCCTGTATCCTTCAAGCATCTGTTCCGCTGAAAGCTTGAGATCACGCAACGAGCTGCTGTCCTCTAACTGATCGTGGGCTCCATCTCCTTCTCTAACAATATCAATGCCAAGTTCTCGCGCTAGATCAGAGGCAGACGGAGTTAAAATATCACCTTTTTTAAGGTAGATATTTCGTGTCCCGTCTCCACTCGCTTTTAATATTTCCTCTTCCGTAAAAAGCTTTTTCATAAATTAAATATTCCTGCATGCAATTTCTTTTTATTTTAACAGAATATTTTCAGCAGCTCTAACAACTTCATCAATAGCTTTCTCCTTATCTGCACTTAACCTGAAAGGAGTAGACTTATTCAGGATCTCCCCCCATCTCTTATTGGCACGATTTAGCATATCGCGCATATGATCCTGCTCCCAGCCCAAAGACAGCGATCTGTCAAAGAGTCCCGGCATCCATAGAAGTTTTTTAAAATTTTCATAAGTATGGTCTTCCTGTAAGAAATTACCTCCAGGTCCTACCTTTTCAATCAAATTGAGGACAAAAGAATCCTCACTGATATCGGCTTTACCTGTTAGCTTATCAATATATGCGGCAATCTCCAAGTCGATTAATGCCTGCTCCGGTGAAAACCTTTTTGCGCCAAAGAGCAGTCCAACGGGATAATTTGTTCTGTCTGTCAAAGCAGCGGTATAGAACTTGGCCATTTTCTCAATAACAGACTGCGCACCGGGATAAAGCGAGTCTGTACAACCCACCCCGATCCCAAAATCAAGCCCATAGATCTCTTCATAAAGCTGCGCATAAATTAAATCCTGAACAATAGCTTCGGGGGATGCAAAGCTTGCATTACCGGTTACCATATCAAGTATTCCGGACATTACGCCTGCATTTACAGAGGCATCTGGTACAACTGATCTCAGGGCAGTAAATGTACCGAGTATCTCCGCATTGCCTATTGCAACATTAGAACTCATCGTAACTGGAGTGGAGATACCGGCAATAGGCATCGGTATTATCGTACAGGGCAGATCCTTATGCGCAAGCGCAATTAACACTTCGGCTGCTTCTCCTGTTAAGGTAAGAGGTGATAACGTCTCTTTAGCGGTTATGAAGCACGGCCTTTTCTTAAATTCTTCAATACTTCCCCTGACTATTGTGCCAATCTCTATCTGCAGATCAAGTTCCTTTGCACTCCATACTTCTGTCGATGCCGGCTTTGAAGTATTTTTAGCTACGATTGCTGCAGTTTTAACGGGCTGCAGTTTTGGGTCAACAGGCGTGCCGTCATCCTCAAAAAGATACATCAAGGGGTTCCCGACATATTCCACTTCCGGAATCGCTTCACCAAGCTGCAGCATATTTATTAGGTCCTGTTTTGTCGGTTGTCTTGCAATTTTCCTATCGTAATCCACATATTCTATGCATGCGCCTCCAAACTTCGCCCTTATCTTCCCATCAGTTTTGGAGGCTATATCCCCATTCAACAAGATTTGTGGCCTGCCAGAAGTGATCTCTTTCTTTATATTCTCAAGTGTCTGTTCCACCGCTTTTGGAGGAAACTTTACAATCTTTGACGACTCGTCAACTTTATAACCCATCGACTTCAATAAAGACCGCATTTCCTGGTGAATTATTCTCATACCGGTGTCCTGAAGTATAGTAAGAGATGCAGAATGTATTTTATTTAGTTCCCTGCGCGTAAACTGTACTGGATTCATTTCACCTGAATATATTCTATCTATTTTCCCGTTTACTTATATTTCTCTTATTGATGTTATTTTGCAAAAATCTTTCAATTCTTTAGAAAGCTCATAATAAACCATTGCATAATGATTTGCCGAAATTTTCTGTGCAAAGTCATCAACGTCCTTATCTAATATAATTTCTGCACCCGGAAATGGTGGGCACCCTGCTTCTCGCCAGGGGATCATACGGGTAGTAGATCCGACGGCGAAGTGTAATTTGTAATCATCGCCTTTTGAGGCAAGACGGGCCAGTGTCACCTTCTCGCCTTCCTTCAGCGGAGAAGAGTTAAGCAGACCCTTCCAACCGCCGAAACCCCAGGTAGAAATTAGAATCTTACTGTTATCGCACATAGAGAATGGAGCGAAGCCGCATACTCCAACAAGAATATTATTATCAGATACTTCATGAATGTCACCATATGTTGTTGGTCTCCCGGACAATAAGTGCAGCAGGTATTGAGTTACTATTAACAGAACATCACCCTCGCAGGAGCTTATCACCTGATCCCCCAATATCGATAATGGCATGCAGGGCGTAGCACCAAAAACTTTAGAAAGCTCAAAATGACATTTAACGGTAACAGCATCCAGTTTGTACTCCTTAACCAAGCGATATAAGGACAGATACATCCTGCAAACTATATCCAGGTCTTCTTTGGAGGCTTCAATCGGCAATTTATAGCTTGATTTAACTGTTTCTTTTAACTCCCTAACCTCTTTTTCGTCAACCTTGCCCATTCCATCAATTATCAAAAACTGATCGAGCTGGACTATTTCTGGACCAATCTTTCTCCTCAAAGAAACATGATCAAATGTAGCAGTATATATACCCATAGCAGCGTATCCAAAAAGACCAATCCTGCTAAATAAAAGTTTTCTCCTGGCATGTGCCGCTTTTGCAAAACAAAGTATCTGTGGAATTACCTTCTCTGAATCAGGAAGGCCGTAAATAAACTTGAAGTTTACATCCATCTCTTCAAAAGTTTCCCGTACGATTGAAGCGCCTACCATCGCACCGAGAGTTATCTTTTCACCTTCATGGAAAAACGGCATATGGCTCCATAGAAGTATTGGCACGTCAAAATAATCTTGAAGAAGTGAGAATACATTTACATCATCCAGCCAGGAAGCGATAAGTATTATTATGAAATCAAAGTTGTTGGTCTTTAAAACATTCCTTGCATCAATAACATCTGCTGTTTCAAGAATCGTTCTGGCGGAAATTACTTGTACCCCGGCACTTTCAACGGCATCAATTGACTCAGCAACTTTTTGACTCAGAATATCTTGAGGATAGTCAGACCAACCAAAGGGAATTAAAACTGCCCTGGGGACCAGTTCAACATTATTTTTAAGGTTCAATAACAATCCCTTTAAGAAAAATATTTTTTAGGCAACGACCAGACTTGCTCCAGTTATCAAGCTAACTATCTCATCCGGAGTTGTTAACTTCAACATCCTGTCGCCAATTCTATGTCCATGTCTCAGCACGATTATTCTATCGGCAAGATAGAACACATGCTGTAAATTATGAGTGATTACAATAACAGAGATCCCCTTTTCTTTTAACCTTTTAATTAAATCCAGGGCATGTTTCGATTCTTTTACACCAAGTGCAGCCGTCGGTTCATCCATAATCACTACTTTCTTCCCCCAACAAATTGCTTTTGCTATCGCTATGGCCTGTCTTTGACCTCCCGATAATTTATCTACCTCAGCTTTCACATTTATTACCTGGGTTCCTAAATCAGAAAGAATTTGACTTGATTTTGTATCCATTTCCTTGTTTCTTAAAACCCTCAACGCTCCCCAAAGATACTCTTTTACCATCTCCCTGCCCAGAAACAGATTATTTGGGACGTTCAGGGTATCCACTAAAGCTAAATCTTGATAAACCGTCTCAATACCAATTTCCTTCGCATCCTTTGGTGAGTTGAATTCAACCTTCTTCCCTTCAAAATATATCTCTCCGCTATCTGGTGTAAGAGCACCGGAAATTATCTTAATTAAGGTTGATTTCCCGGCACCATTATCTCCAACTAATCCTAAAATCTCATCGGGGTAAAGTTCAAAATCAACATCGACCAATGCCTTAACGCCGCCGAAGCTCTTGGAAATAGATTTCAATTGTAATATTGGCTCTTTATCCATTTCTAAACCTCTTCCCTGGCTAACTGCCCACGCCTAAGTTGATCGAAAAACACAGCTAAGATTAGAATAATACCTCTTACTATTTCTTGATAAAATGGATTAACATCAAATATTATAAGACCATCAAGAAGCACACCAAGTGTAATTACACCTAAAATTGTTCCAATAAGATTGCCTCTTCCTCCCGAAAGACTTGTCCCGCCAAATATCGTTGCTGCAATTACATTTAATTCAAAACCAGCTGCTGATCTGGGCTGAGACGAATTTAACCTCGCTGCTAAAACAACTCCGGCTATGGCTGCAAGGATACCTGAAATGATAAATGCAGCGAATTTTATCTTATTTGCATTTATTCCTGCTAAAAGCGTTGCCCTCCTGTTTCCACCAACAGCATATATATATCTTCCAAATGGAGTTTTGCTCAAAATAAAGTAAAAAACAGCATAAAGCACAAAAATGATTATTACAGGAACAGGCACAATGCTGATATAACCGGTACCCAGCCAATTTAGCCACTTAACCGCTAACTGAATCGACTTTCCCCCTGTAATAACATAAACTAAACCTCTTAAAGCGATCATCATAGCAAGAGTTGCAATAAGTGAATTTACCTTCATTTTTAAAACTATAAAGCTATTAATCGAACCAACTATAAAACCAACCATAAGGCCAGCTAAAAGACCAACCCACATGCTGCCTGTCAGATTAGCAAAAAATACTGCTGCAAGGCCAACAACGGCTTGAAGCGAGCCTATGGATAGATCAATTTCTCCAGCAACTATAATTGTAGTACAACCAATTGCAGCTATTCCGATTAACGATGATTGTAACAAGATATTAAATAAATTTTTCGTCGTAAAGAAAACCTGTTCACCTCTGACAAAATATGAAACAACCGTAAAAGTTACCACCAAAACAATTAATGCCAGGAATAGAGCGGATTGTTGAGTTCTAAATATCCTTTTTAAAATATTTCCTTTTTCCACATAGATAGAATCTGTAACGTTATTATTCTCATCATTTACCATAAATAACATTCCCACTTTCATTGATTAATCGATTAGGAGGCGGGCATTAGCCCGCCATCCTGTCTCTTAAATCACAAGACCGATAAAGGTCGCAACTTAACTATTCGTTCTCATCCCACCACTTTGCTCTCTCGGGTACCGGTAATGCTTTTGCAGCATCAAAATTTAGAATTGCTGTTTCGCCTTCAATCGAATAATATTTATCAATTTCCTCAGGTGAAACATAAACCGTTGGTGTGTATTGTATGGCTGGAACAGTCTCACCGTTCGCAAGTGCTACTGCTGCATCAACAAGCCCAACCCCAACCATTTGTGGGAACATAGCAACGGGCAACTTATATGGATTCTTTGGATCCTTTAGTGCTTTTATTGCTGGCGGTCCCTCAAGGCCAGTAGCAGAAACCACAAAGTTTGGAGGCTCAATATTTATACCAACCGCCTTTGCTGCCTCAATTGCACCCCAAGCTGAGTCATCGTTGATTCCAAAAACGAGGTTTACCTCAGGATGAGATGTCAGAGCATCCGTTGCTACAGTCAGTGCCTGGTCTATAATTCCTCCTCCATCAACTTCCTGTACTATTTCAAATTCAGCACCTGAATCTTTAATGCCATCCTTGAATCCATCGATCCTGGCTCTACAAGCAATCTCAAATGGTAAACCAATTAAAAGGATTTTTGCTGGACCCTTAAAATTAGCTTTGACATATTCACCACTTGCCTTGCCAGCATAGTACCCTGACCAGTAGTCCTCAATTCCAACATATGTGGCAGCACCTTCCACAACAAATCCCTCCGTGACAACAGGGATATTTGCTGCTTTTGCTTTCTCAATTACAGTACCAATTGCCTTTGGGTCAACGGGGGTAATGACAAGAACTGAGACTCCCGTAGTTATATAATTCTCTGCAGCTGAAATGTTGACATTTTGATCCAGGTTAGAGTCCGCTACATCAAGGCTTTCCACTCCTAATTTCTCTGCTTCTGCCTTCATGCCTGCGATGATATTCTGATACCATTGATGAGACATGTAATTACATACGTAGCCAATTTTAACTCCCTTTCCTGAAAGCTCAGCTTTAGTCTCCTCTGCTGCCTCTGAAGGAGCCGCAGTCTCCCCAACAGTTGGTGCCTTACACGCTGCCAGGCTAAGAACCAGTACCATTGAAATTAGTGTAACAATAATCGATATTTTTTTTAACAACTTCTTTCCTCCTCTCTTTTTTATTTCAAAAACAAATTGTTCGATAAGCCACCTCCTTTTTAAACTAAGTTATGTTATTGATATAAACCATAAACCTTCGCATAATTAGAATATTCAAAAATATTCTCTAAGAGTGCCTCAAAAAAATGATCAGTATTACAAAGAATATATCCACCATCGGCTCCATAACCGTCAATCAATTTTTTTACCTCATCTTGAACCTGATCCTTTGAGCCATGCTCAAAAATAGCCTGATCAAAACCCCCAATAAGACAGACCTTGCTGCCATATTTTTCTTTAATATATGCTATATCATCGCAATCTCCGCCATGTTTTGATGGAGTAAGCGTCTCTATTGCATCAATACCGGTTGAAATCATCTGTTCAAAAACGTCCATCTGCTTTCCACAGTTGTGATAAATGACCTTTATCTGCTTTTTATGCAGAGCATCGACCATTTTGATATCTATTGGCATTATAAATTCCTCGTAAATTTGAGGTGAAACTAAGGACGTTCCGCATGGCCCACCGCCAATCTCCATAGCATCTATTTCACCATTGGGCAGCGAGTTTATAAAGATAAGTTTTCTTTCCCAGAGAAAGTTCATGAGTTCATGCACCCATGCTGGGCGCGCATAAGTATCAAAAATTAATTGTTCAGCATCTCGGATTCCGGTTATTATATCCTGCCATGGATTTGTAACATAACCTCGTGCAATACCATCACCATCCCTTATATATTTTGATTCAGCCTTGATGGCCTCTGTATTTGCCCTCGGGGTTGGAGCATAGTATAAAAGATCAAGCATTTTTTCATCCCTTAACATCATTTCTCCTGGTACCATCCATACCGTACGATCACAATCAACCTCAGCAACTCGCTCAAGATCACCCTTTGGAGTTCTAAACACCTGCTTTATTAATGTCTTATCATTCTGTTGCTTAATTACTTCTTCATATTCAACCCACTGTGGAGAAATTTCATTAACAGTTTTACCATATTCACTGCCACCATAAGTCAGAAGATCCAACATACTATTAACTTCATAGAGCTCCTGCAAAAAAACCATCGGGTCCAATCCAAAATAACTAAATGTCTCAAGCTGATCTCTTCCGTCCAGATACTCATTCCTGAAATGCAAAGTTGGGTCAAGAATAGTTACAGGAACTCTGTCAACTTTCTCTAAACCAATTGCTTTAAGCAGTCTTTCCCTACTTCTCAATGCTTTCTCCTACTGATCAATTAGTGACAGGCTCAAAGCCCATTATCTTGCAGAATTCAAGACACTCCTGCATGTAGTTTCCGTAAACTACAGCATAATGCTGACTCATCAGCTCACACACAAACTTCTCTACGGAACCATCCAGCTTGATCTTCATAATTGGATATCTGGGACAACCAATTTCGCGAAATGCCGGGGTTTGAACTACTTTCCCTGTCAGGATGTGCATCTTATAGTTCTCCCCTTTAGTTGCAATTCTGATGAATGTAACATCACCTTCTTTGTATTCATCAGATATCATCAGGCCTTTGTAGAGCGCTGTGTGCTTATCTACAACAGGTTTTTTGTTTCTTAACATACTTAATGTGGCAAAGCCGCATGCACCAAGTACTATTCCGTCTTCAAGAATATCGTGGACATCGCCATAGGTCGTGGGCCTGCCAATACTTATATATCGAAGTATTAACTGCGATATTGAAAGTGGTATGTCACCCTCACAGGAAGCTGATAAGCTATCACCAAGCATGGATAACGGGACGCATGGGACAACCCTGTAGATCCTTGAGAGCTCATATTGACATTTTATGGTCATCGCATCGAACATGTTCTCATCCTGAATCTTCTTTAGTGCAAGATACATCTTCATAGTCTGTACAAGATCCTCATCATTTACGCTGTCTTTAAGGCTCCATTTCTGCTTTGCTTTCTGGATCTCTGGTACTGCTTCTGCATCACTTACCCGCTGCGCATAATCAACTATCACGAACTGATCCATGTGAACAACCTCGGGACCGATCAGCCTCCTCACCTTTAGATGATCAAAACCTCCCGTGTACATTCCCATTGAGTAATAGCCAAGTAGCCCAATGCGAGACAGGAAAAGCGACTTCTTTGCGTATGCCGCCCTTGTGAAAGTATCAAGCTGTGATATCACCTCTCGCGAACCAGGCATCCCCCAGGCGAAATGAAAGTTAAAACCGTATTCCTCAAATATCTCCCGCAAGATGCTTGCGCCGGGGATTGCACCCAATGTAATGGTCTCCCCATTGTCCTGATAGGTAGTATGACTCCAGAAGAAAAGTGGTATATGCTTGAATTCACCAAGAGTGGCAATGACATTGGGCGCCTCAACCCAGGTCAGAAGCAGGCATACTATGAAGTCAAAGTCGTTGCTCCTTATAATTGACTTCGCTTTGTCAACATCCTCAAATGAGATGACGGGATTGGTAACCTTCCATGAAATATCCAGACTATTGAGCGATTTTATTGATTCATCTAAAAAATATTGAACTTTTTCCCCAGGGTAATCCGGGTACCCAAATGGGACAACTATTCCTTCAGGTCTGATCCTGGGTCCAGCCATATTCTCATCCTCCTATCATGGGATATTGATTGGGTATTTTCCAAATTTCTCAGCAGCCTCGTACATGGCAAGAGCATTTTCTGGCGATGTCTCGGGGCCGAGCTCATTTGATGAACTCAAAATAAACCCACCGCCTGATGCTGCAGCTTTGATGACATGTTTTACTTCTTCCTCTACATCTTTTTGGCTGCCGCGACCCAGTGTATCAATATCGATATTTCCAAAAAGGGTGAGCTTATCACCAAACTTCTTCTTGATTTGTGCAATGTCATTACCCGCGGACATCTGAACTGCCTGCCAGCCATCAAATCCGATATCGATCAAAATATTTATCATCTCATCTGGCAAATATCCGTCACAGTGAATTATTACTGGCACATCCCTTGACTTAACAACCTCAACTATCCCCTTAATGGGCTCATAAAAAAGCTCCCTGAACAGTTGGGGAGAGATAAATGGTCCACTGTTAAATGCAAGATCGTCCGCATATATGAGGCCGTGTATGCCGACATCAACCTGTATAAGTGCAAGCTCTCTATAAAAATCGGCGCATTTCTCTGCCCAATATTTGACTTTTTTCTTCTCACTTCCGCACCAAACCAGAAAATCCAAAAATGGGAAAAGTTCCCAGTACGACATGAAGAAAACCCCCTGGATAAGTCCAAAGACATAGTAATCGGTCTTCTTCAGCCAGTCTTTCAGATCACCCATGTAGAAATCGCTTGGGTCGGGAAACTGATACGATTTAGCTTCATCAAGATTCTGCATGGTTGGTTTGACTATCTTTTGAGCAGCATCCGTCGGAAAACAGGTCTCCCCTCCCCATGCATCACGATACAGCGGGTAACCATGATAATCAACCTTTAAGTCGACAAGGGGAGGAGCAGCAGGCTCACAGTTAACCAGATCAAAATGAAGCAACTCGCGTATATTCAAATTATTTTCATTCAAAGCGACCGCATAGGAACCTGAAAATTTCGAGGCGTCGCTAACATACCGCTCACCCAATAATCCCCTTTTTATGTGCTCGGCAACTGCTGTTCCAATTTCACCCTTGGGTACCTTATCTGGCTCTTTATGCGCAAGTGCCATTTTTACCCTCGATATCTTATCCAACATCTCCCCCTTTTAGGTTCAGACCCTCAGCTTTTCCACTTTCTCAAGAT
This sequence comes from Actinomycetota bacterium, assembly GCA_023488455.1. Next base: position 63,837 of record JAMDDV010000012.1, read on the forward strand.
CGTAAATTCGAACTTGGTCTGATTGAAATACTCAAATCCAAAACAGATTGGCGCATCCTTAAGGTTAATATCTATCTGCTCCATCATGATCATGCATGACCCTTTTTGAACTCCGAGCACATCGCTTAGCTCCTTGGTGGCTATAACAGGAAATATCTTTGTGAAGGTCCACGCTATAAGCTGATTGCACCTTTCACTTAAAAAAAGACTGAGTGACTCCCCAATCTCATCAGCGCTTATATCACAATTAACTATATTCTTCGGAATATATTCCCTTGAGAAAACAATCGGATCGCCATCTGCAGTCCTTATGCGCTCAACAACTATTACAGGAGACCCCTCTGATACTAAAAGTTTTTCACTAATATAACTATCCGACTTATCTTCATAGACTTTTTCGTTAATCGTCCCTGGCTTCATTCCCATGGAAGCAATCATCTGAGTTATGCTGTGATTAAATTCCAGGCTATTCCTGACTATATTTGTTGAGCGAACAAATGTGCCAACGCCATGCTCTTTTTTGACTAACCCACTTTCTTCCAGCATTTTAAGTGCATCACGAAGCGTAGTGCGGCTTATCATGAGATCATCAGAGAGCACATGCTCCGATGGAAGTTTCTGACCTGGCTCCAATTTGCCAGCTGTTATCATTTCTGCAATATGATCTCTGACCTTAATGTAGAGTGGGTTTTCTCTTTTAATCATTTTAAAAACCTAATATTGTATGTTGTTTAGACAACATACAATATTATAATGAAAAAAAATATATTGTAAACAATAATTCCAACAAAAATTTTTAAGGCTTGAAAAATAACTTTCTACCTGATCTTTGAATAATATCCGTACTTCTCTGCAGCCCAGTAATACGCGAATATGTTGTCTATTGCTCTATTCGATGGTTGTACAGCATGCGCGGTACATAAAATAAATCCTCCGCCAGGAGCCATTGTATTTATTCTCTCTCTGACCTCATTGATTACATCCTTCGCGCTTCCCAATGGCATTACATACTGCACATCAACTGTTCCCCAAAATGACAAATTTCTACCGTATTTCTTTTTTATTTCAGCGGGATTCATCGATAAAGGCTGAACCGGATTCAATATGTCAAGTCCAATCTCTATGAAATCGTCTATTATCGGCTCGATATATCCGTCACTGTGGAACGCAATCTTGATATTTCTGTTTCTCTTCCTCCAGTGCTCAAACATAAATGCATACCTTGGTTTCAAGAGCTTTCTCCAAAGCTCAGGGGATATCTCCATTGAGCTCTGATTACCGACATCATCTCCAGCCCAGATCACGTCAACCCCGAGCTCTATCAGCCTGTCGCCTGCAATCAGATGGTATTCCATAACTTTATCGAATAATACTTCTACGAAATCAGGATTATCGTAAAAGTCGTAGATCAACTCCTTCTTTCCCCTCAAATACCAGGCCGCCTCGTAAATCGTACATGGAACTCCTCCCATAATTGCATGGGTACTGCCGTATTCATTAATTGTCCTTTTAGCAGATTTTATGATCTCCGGATCCATGGGATCAGGAGCAGTATACTTATCAACTTCGGATATATCTTTTATCGGATGCTCGTATATCTCACAGTAAGCACCCTTCCCATATGAAATCTCCTTCCAAATTATTCCCCATTCATCCTTATACAGGTTAGCAGCTTCAGGAATTTTGCATTCAGGTCTCTGATTTATTAAAAATCCAAGGTCTATACCTAGCTCTATTGTCAACCAATCATGGCCCAGTTCGACCTGCAACTGATAGGGTTCACTTGAGCTAATCCCAAGAATAACCTTTAACTCCTCCTCAATTTCCGGCGTAAACCAGCAGTCCTTTGGCACCCTGTCGGGCTCTTCGTGATTTAATGCCATTAAGACTCTTTCTTTAGAGTTCATCCCGTACCTGCTCCTGTGATAATATTTGAATTCAGTTTAATCACTTCATTTCGAGCTTCAACCTCAAGTTGAAATCTATCGCCTCGAAGAAGGCCCGAACAAAACATAAACGGTTTGTCGTAAATGTCGAAAGTTAAAGCCCGAATTAATATAGCAGGAGATCTAACCAAAACTTTGAGCAAGTCAGCCTCATATTCGTCAAGTAAAATTGCCTGAAAGTTTGATGTTTCGCGAAGTATTGATACTCCATACCTGTTGCTCAGAAGATTGTATATTGACTCCTCTTTTAAGTTTTTTACTGTTAAATCAGGACAGATATTTTTTTTCAAATAGAACTTAGATGTTATAACCGGAATATCATCTGCTAAATTCAACGTCCTGAATTCGTAAATATAATCAAGGATGGAAATCTTCAGTATCTTCGCTACCTCCTCATTAGGGTTTGTCTGCTTAAAGCTTAAGACCTTTCTCCCTGGCCTTACGCCGTGCTTTCTAATGTCATCTGTTATGCCATAAATTCCGGTTAATTCCCTGACAATTTTGGGAGTCTTTATGAATGATCCTTTCCCGCGAATCTTTTCTAAAATTCCTGCTTTAACAAGTTCATCGAGCGCTTTCCGAACTGTAGTAATGCTCACGTTAAATTCATCGCATATGGATTTCTCAGAAGGGATAAAATCGCCATCCTTGAATTCACCGGTCTGAATTCTATCAAGTATCATCTCCTTAACCTGATAGTAGAATGGCATGGGGCTGCTTTTATCTAACATAGTTTTTAATATCAATTTGCATCTTTAATATTCTTTACAACTTTTTCCACAATTACTTTTATTTCAGCCTCACTCACATCCAAATTACGGATCGGTTTTTGCTCACGGGCCGATTCTCCGCTTGAAGTCCTGCATGCAAAATCGCACCTATCATCCGCCCTACCGTTTGAGCCCAGCCTTAATATTCTTTCTTTAATAATTTTCTTCATTTCCTCCTTTGCGGGAGTCAGTATATATCTGGTATCGAGCATATCAGGTGGATTCGTCCTTCTAATTTCGTCTATCTTTTTAAAAAAAGCATTGCGGATCACTGATCCAAATTTCATATAGGTTACTCCGAGTTCAACTGCCCTCCTTACATCCTCCAATGGCATGCTTGAGCCACCGTGGATCACCAGATGGACATCTACCTTCTGTCTAATCCGACTTAGAAGACCAAAATCGATTTCTGGTCTCTCCATGAAAGCTCCGGATCTCGTACCAACTGATATTGCTAGCGAATCAACTCCTGTCCTTTTAACATATTCCTCTGCTTCATCGGGATCTGTGAATTTAATCCCTGCCATCTGTTCCTCAGACATTTCCCATTTAGAAGCAATTGTCCCTACTTCGCCCTCAACTGTAACCCCAACTATATGGGCTAAGTCCGCAATTTTTTTAGTTAATGTTATATTTTCTTCCAGTTTAAGATGGGCACCATCGAACATTACAGATGAGTAACCGGCGGTAAGACATTTAACCAAGAACTCGTAATTTGTACCATGATCAAGATGCAGGGATGCGGGGACCGATGAGTTTTCTATCGCATACTTTGAAATTGCTTCAATATATCCAAAACCGATGTCAAGAGTATCCTCCTGCCATGGTGCAAGAACTACAGGAGACCTCAGTTCCTCAGCACACTCTATTACGGCCTGTACCGTCTCAAGACTGTTTACCGTAAAAAAACCGATACCGTATCCTCTTTTTCTTGCAATATCACAGATTGATTTAACAGAGACAAATGGCATTTAATCTCCAGATAGAATTGATAAAAGGTAGTTTCTATAAAGTTTACATATAGTCATATGGTTATTATACTATAAGTCTATTACTTGACTGAATTAAATATATTTATTTAATGTCTTAATTAAATTTGTTATTGTTCTTAACATATAAATAAAGGAAGTAACTTGAAGTATGCAATTGCAATAGACGCAGGTACCACATCTTTGAAGGTATCAATTTTTGATGATCACGGAAATTCGCTTTGTAACGTAATCAAAGAATATAAACTTGTTTCTCCCAAATTAGACTATTTGGAGTGTGATCCAAATACTTATTGGAAATCCTGCCAGGAAGGCATAAAAGAGGCTGTTAATTTATTAAGAATCCCCACAAGAAAGATTGAATTTATAACTATCTCAAGCCAGGGCGAAACCCTCATTGCTTTAGATAGTGAAATGAATCCCCTTATGAATGCAATAGTATGGTTGGATAACAGGTCTTATTTAGAATCAGAAGAAATATCCAAATATTTTGGCGAAGAACATATTTTTAAAATTACGGGTCAGCCTGAAGTTGTCCCCACGTGGCCTGCTACAAAAATATTATGGCTGAAGAAAAACGCATTTGATCTGTTCAATAAAACGAAATTTTTTCTAATGGTAGAAGATTTTTTAATATATAAACTTTCAGGAAAAGTTGTAACAGAAGGCTCAGATATTTCTTCAACCCTGTACTTCGATATTAACAAAAAATCATGGTGGAGAGATATGCTTGATTTTCTAAATATCTCAGACGATAGATTACCAGAAATAAGAAAATCGGGTTCCATAGTAAGTGAGATAAGCGCCTCGGTTGCAAAGGACTTATCGCTTAGTCCAAACACTATAATATGCCTTGGGTCTCTTGACCAGCCGGCAGGGGCGATAGGTGCGGGTAACATCCACACAAACATTGCATCTGAGACCACCGGAGGTGCGCTTGCGGTCGTCATCAATACTCAAAAACCAGTTTTTAATTCTGAATATAAAATACCCTGCCATCTCCATTCAATCGATAACATGTACTGTCTTATAATCTGGCATGCAACCGCAGGAGTTTTTTTCAAATGGTTTAGAGATGAATTCTGTGAACCCGAAAAGGAATTAGCTAAAAAGAACGGTTTGGACACTTTTGATATCTTAACTAAAAAAGCATTTGAAATTAAAGCAGGCTCTGATGGCCTAATAACACTTCCTCACCTGACTGGAATGATATCTCCAGAATTCGAACCTCATGCTAAAGGAGTCTTCTGGGGTTTCACCCTTGGACACACCAGATCTCATTTCATCAGATCTGTAATGGAATCCATAGCATTTGTCCTAAAAGGTAGTATTGAGATAGCTGAAAAATTGGGCTTAGATATTAAAGAGGTTATATCCATGGGTGGTGCATCAAAAAGCAAACTCTGGAGCCAGATAAAAGCAGATGTAATCAACAAAAGGATACGCAGTGTAAAAACATCAGAAGCAGCTTCACTCGGCGTCGTGCTTCTTGCTGGTACCAGTGTCGGATGGTACAAAAATTTAGAGCAAGCATGTGAAATCGCAGTCAAATATAAGGAAACTTTTATTCCTAATAGAGATGAGCCGCCCATTTACGATAAAAATTACGAAATTTTTAAAGTTCTATGCGAATTATCACGTCCAATTTTTAAAAAGTACTATTAGCTCGTTTATATCCAAAGAGGGGATATTTCTAAATAAGTTCGTTAACGCAATGAGTGAATATAATTGGAATCACAGCATCATCGCTGGATTCTCAAGCATATCTTTAAGATCAGATAGAAACTTTGCCCCATCTGCTCCATCTGCTATCCTGTGATCACAGGCAAGAGATAGGGACATAACTGGTCTAGCGCAGATGTTTCCAGAGCTATCCACAACAGGAGTTATCTTGATTATCCCTGCTGCAAGAATAGCTGCCTGGTGTGGTGTTATTATGGGCCTAAAGGACTCTATGCCAAAGACACCTAAATTTGTTATGGTAAATGTGCCGCCGGACAGGTCATCTAATGTCTGTTTACCGTCTTTTGCCCTTTCAATGAGGCCATGGCGCAGTGTTGAGATCTCAAATAGGCTTAGTTTATCTGCATCTTTTAGTACGGGTACAACCAGACCCATATCTGTGGATGTCGCTACTCCTATGTTTACATCATCGTAGATGAGTATGCTATCAGCTTTTAGGGTTGCGTTTAGAAGTGGGTTTAGCTTTAGGGTTTTTGCGGTAGCCATGATCAGCATATCGGTAAATGTGATGTGCGATCTGTCCTTATATCTTTCATTGGCCACATCCCGAAGATGAGAGGCCTGGCTCATATCACATGATAGCTCTAAATATATATGTGGAGCATCAAGATAGCTCTCTCTCATGCGAGCAGCTACGATCTTCTTTATGCCTGTGAGCTTGAGTTCCTTAGATATGCCTGGCTCAATAGCTCTTTGGGTTGTGTCCATTGTATGCTCAGGGACAATTTGAGCCAATGGGCTTGTGGCGAGCTTAGCTACCTGAGCAGTTGGCGTGATAGGAGATGTGACTTGTGCCTTGACCATGGCCTCTTTTGCTGCCAATATGTCCTCCTTAACTATGCGACCACCTGGTCCACTACCCCTTAGCTTTGATAGCTCAACTCCAAGCTCATGCGCAAGCTTCTTAGCTAGGGGGGAGGTGATGATCCTGTCCTGTTCCACTGTGCTATCGGAGGAAGTCAGCACATCAGCTCTGGTTTCCTGGGCTATGATCTCATCTTTTATCTCAGGGGTTGAGGTTGGCACCTTGGCTGCATCCTTTACTGCGGATTTAGCCTGATCCTGGTGATCTGCTATCCTCTCATCCCTATCGCCTAGATAGGCTATGATGCTTGTTACGGGTATCTCTTCTCCTTCAGGTGCTACTATCTTCTTAAGATAACCTGAGTCAGCTGATTCCACCTCCATGGTTGCCTTATCGGTTGTGACCTCAAAGAGCACATCACCTTTATTTACAAATTCCCCTTCCTTTTTAAGCCACTTCTCTATAACTCCTATTTCCATGGTCAGACCTAGCTTTGGCATTATCACTTCTTTGGGCATGAAAGATTATTCTCCTTTACAGACAAATGCTCCTCTTCTCCCGTCAAAATACAGTCATACAAATAATTAGATAAAATAATAGAATATGCCAATAGTAACATTTATTCCTACAATCTCCTTAACTTTTTATTATGTGTTTAAACATCGAGATTTCTGATCCCAAAAAAATTACGACTTTAAAACTCGTTGACACACATTCTTGATGTTTCAAGCTAGGGACATCCCAATTATTTAGTAGGTGATCCAAATTTACAGTAACAGGAGCATTAAATAATTCAAGAGCTACAGTATATCCATTCCCAAACCATGGATAACCTTTTGCACTGTTGCTTAAACGCCAATAATTAAGCGTATTAAATACGCTGCAGTCCCAAAAAATCCCAAATCCCAACGACAAATTTCTATTGAATATGTAATACCAAGAGTTCGCATCTTTTGATGTTTCCATGAGTCCGATGCTCGAATATCCAAACTCTGCATCACTTTTGTGAACTTTGTTTACATATTCAACTCCTTGCAATGTCTTACACTGTGGCCATACATAAGATTCGCCAGAAACAAACTCATTAAAAATTTCTTTGTAATCTGATATACAATAAAAAACTTTCGCAAAAGAAGTATTTACCTCACAATCCTCGCTTAAGAATTCCCCACCAAATGCTGGATGATGGCCCCAAAGATATTTTAAATTTTGATTACCATGATTTATAAGAATCTCCTCAAAAAATATTGACGGTTTATCTTTCTCAATTGTAATGGTTTTCTTTACTTCAAATGGGAACCTGTACAGTAAAGTTCTTAGCTCAACAGAAACCTTATCCTCGCTATTTTCAATTATTCTCAAATCCCATGGCACCAAAGAAGATTCACCATGAGTTCCCAAGGCAGTTCCTTCATAAATACAGGGTGGTCCAATATTTGGCAATATTTCCTGCCAGCCTCCACCATAAAAATCCAAAAAATTCCCAAGCCTTGTATCATGAATTGATTCAATAAAATCAGATCTATTTTTTGGCACAATAGGGGATTGCCACATAAAGTCAATATCAAAGGGCTTATAGAGGATTTCAAAAATATCTGAGCCCTTATCCAAGAGAATTCCAATTTTAATCAAATTGTTCTCAAGGAATAATACCTTTTGACCAAACCGGTTAGTAAACACATCTAACCGACATCCATAGTTCCGTCTAGAAATATAAAAATCCAAAGAATCCCCCTAAATATTTATTGGATATTTTCCATATTTTTTAGCAGTTTCAAAGAAAACTTCAAGGTTTTCAGGTGGTGTATCAATCTGCACATTGTGGGTTGGGCCAAGTATTAAACCTCCCCCCGGGCCAACATCTCTAATCCTCTCTTTTGTCTCATTTATTACATCCTGAACACTACCAAAGGGCAATGTACCTTGAACACTTACTGTTCCCCAAAATGAAAGTCTTTCCCCAAATCTATCCTTTAACTCTTTCGGTGACATGGATTCTGGCTGAACCGGATTTAAAAGATCGACACCAACCTCAATAAGATCATCAATAATTGGGATTATGTATCCGTCACTATGGAACGCAATTTTAATATCTTTTCTTTTGCTGCGCAAAATGGAAATCATTTTTGCCATTTTAGGTTTTAGAACTTTCCTGAATATTTCTGGAGACATCAACATCTCATGTTGGCCTCCCAAGTCATCACCAAGAATGACGAGATCAGCGCCATGATCAATAGCTTCCACACCAATTCTTGAGTGGTAATCAATCAAAACATCAATTACCTTTGAAACTATATCCTGGTTTGCTATTAAATCAATAAAAGCCTGCTCCATCCCACGCAAATACTTATAGCCTTCATAAAGCGTGCATTGCAGGTCAATGCATATGGCAAAGTCTCTCCCATACTTTTTTATAAACTCTTTTAAGGGCTTAAAATCAACATCATCAAAACTGGGTGCTACAAATTCGTCCACTGCATTATCCTCGGCGAGTGGAAACTTCACAAATTCGGTATAGTAGCCTGTCCCAAATCTGGTTTTATACGGAATTCTTTTCCACGTAATACCCCATTCCGTAGTATATTCATCTCCTTCTCGATAATATCCAGTGACCATGCCGAAGGGATAAAAAAGAATATCGTTGCCTATTTTTATCTCTAACTCGTACCCTTCTGCTTGATATTTGTTCTCTAAATATCTTGTAACTTCAGGAGTAAAGTGAGCCTGTATAGGAACTCTATCTGGCTCTCTATGGTTTAGCGCAGTTAGTACTCTTTCCTTGGAGTTCATATTAAACCTCCTATAATCTAATTAAAAATTGACTACAATAAAATTTGAATATTATGGCAAGAGACTTCCAACTCTGGTGCGTGGCCAGGCTTTCACGCCAATAAAACCTTCTGCATATTTCACACCACACTGGTAACCTCTGAATTTTGCCTGTGTTTCAATCAAATCTTCATAGGTAATCTTTGAATGATGTCTTAACCAATCGGCTTGACTTCTATGCGTTAGGAGCATTTTTTTCTTGATCTCAAAGGTTTCAGTGATGTCCACATATTCATCAGGATCAAATTTAATTCCGGCAATGGTATCCATAAAGTACAAAAAGGGATTGTTTTCTGTTGGAGGATACTCTGTCTCAACATTTTTCACTGTTTGGATAATGCCAATATCGTTTACAATCTGTCCACTTATATAATGATCTGGGAAATAAAGATCAGATGGATAGTGCGCGAAAACTACTTCAGCCTTGCTCTTTCTTAAGACATTTAATATGGCCAGCCTTACCTCTCTGGTATCGTAAAGAAATTCATCAGGATATCCCAACCACTCAAGATTGGCTCCGATAATTGAAGCTGATTCCAATGCTTCTTCATGTCTTATTTTAGAAATCTCTTCTTTTGAATGGATAGAGGACCCCAGTTCACCATTACAACAGATAATCATAGTAACTTTATCTCCTCTATTGGTATATTTCGCCAAAGTCCCAGCACACAATAATTCAAGGTCATCCGGATGAGCCCCAATAGCTGCTATATTCATCAAAAGACTCCTTTCTCTATTTATTCTTTTACGGCGCCCATGGTAAGGCCCTGTATAAAACCTCGTTGGTAAAATAAGAAAAATACAATTATTGGTAATACGCTCATGAATGAACCTGCAGTCATTAATCCCCAATTAACTTCATGTTGCGAGGGTATGGATGCAAGCCCAACAGTAAGAGTCCTCATTTCATCAGTACCAGTAATAACCAATGGCCATAAAAGCATGGTCCACTGCCACATGAAAGTTACAATAGCCAGAACAGCAGCGCCTGGTTTACTTAATGGCATAATCACTCTTGTTAATACTCCCAACTCTGAACAACCATCTATTCTGGCTGCATCTTCTATTTCAACAGGTATACTCAATATAAATTGTCGCATAAGAAAAATCCCAAATGGTTGAGCTAGCATCGGTATTATGAGACCGAAATATGTGTTATACATTCCCAATCTATTCGCAATTAAAAATGTGGGGTACATAATGACAGCAAATGGCACCATCATTGATACAAGAATTGTTCCAAAAATTGCATTACTTCCAGGAAACCTGTACCTCGCAAAAGCATATCCCGCCATGGTATCCATAAACACCTTTAAGACAGTAACCGTTATGGAAAAAATTATCGTGTTTAAAGTCCATTTTAGGAAATGGGTTTTAGTTAATAATTGAATATAATTTTCCAAAGTAAATTCGAACTTAACATTTCCAAGTAAAAGGACTGTTTCCTGAAAAGATGTTCTCAGAACGGTATAGAGTGGACCAATTGCCAGAAATACCCCTATAGATAATATAATGTAAGCAACAGTCAATATTAGTATTTTTTTCGATCTCAATTTTATCTTCTCTCTACAGGCTCTGTTGATGAAACTTGGTGATTTTCAGGTTAATCCAGGTTAATAATCCTGTAAGTAATAACAAAATCAAGCTCATTGCAGCGCCTTTCCCTGGCTTGTTAAAGAAAAAAGTATTCTTATAGATATACCAGGCAATGGTTGTACTGGCATCAGCAGGACCTCCCCTGGTTAATACATAAACCGAATCAAACAATTGAAGTGCCCATATAGTTGCCATCACCAATGCAAAGGTGAGAACTGGTTTTATTGAGGGTAACGTGACATGAAAAAAGGTTTGTACCGCATTTGCTCCATCAATATAACTGGCTTCATAAAGATCTCTCGAAACGCCCTGCAGCCCAGCAAGAAATGTCACTACATAAAAGGGCATTCCTCTCCATAATTCCACCATCGCAATAATTAACAATACAAATTTCGGGTTACCAAACCAGTTAGGGGTTGTGACATGAAAAAAATCAAATATCCTGCTTATGGGACCAAGATCCGGATAAACTAAAAATCGCCATATTATAGCAGCAACAACCATCGAACACAGAAGTGGAAAAAATAAAGATGTCCTAAAAAACGCCCGAAATTTTTTTACACTATTTAATGATAAAGCCATAACCATGGAAGGTAGAAATACCATCGGGATAATCATTAAAAGGTATTTCAAGGTATTAACAATTGCAGTCGGAAAAAGCGGATCCTTGATCAAATTTCTATAATTTTCTAAACCGACTGGAGTCTTTGACCCAAACATCGATCCACCTTGAAAGGTCATAACGATCATCCAGACAAAAGGGATGATCATGAAAGTTATAAAAAAAATCATATCTGGTGCTAACAAAAGATAGGCGACTTTGTTTTTTTTAAAACTTTTAATAACTTTGGAGTTTGAGTTCATGGTTCATATTTTTATAAGGCTCCCCTTAAAAGGGGAGCCTTTCAGCTTATTTTACATTAATATTTAATGAAACTAAAGCTAGCTACTCACCAAGTGCTGCTTCCCCTCTTTCCACTGCTTGCTTCCAAGCTTCATCCGGCCCTATTTGACCAGTTTGAAGTGCTTGCATGGCATCCCAAACAGCCGTTTTAACCTCATTAAGTTTTGGATTAAGTACGTATGGAACTGCATATTTCATTTGTTCTATAAAAACTAACATCAATGGATCGCTGCCATACATCTTTTTAGCAAGATCATTATTAATCGGCACCATTGAAAGTTTGGTTATAATCCCTTCTGAATTTGAAGGGTCATAGAGCATTTTAATAAATTCCAATGCCTCTTTTTGGTGTTTGCTGTCTTTAGCTATAGACCACCATCCGGTACCAATATAAGCAGCGCGTGGTGTTTTGCTCGTTTCAGGTCCTGCAGGTATCAAAGCTACACCTAGTTTGAAGTCTGGGAACTTCTTTGCCTCAGTAAGCATTTGCGAGTACCCATGCCACATAGCGAACTTGCCCGAGAAGAATGCATCCAACATGGTTGTTCCGGGGTAAAGTCCTGGTGGGACTGCCGCTTTTTCTATATTCCACATTTTATCAATATACTCAAAGGCAGCTTTCCCCTCGGGGTTGTCGAACCCAATTCCGGTAAGATCAGAATTAAACAAGGATGCTCCAAATTGATTAAGGTAAAACTCTGGTTTACCCTCGGCGGTATCATAAGAAAGTTGTCCATATCCATACTGCATAATTTTTCCACCGCTTGAAAGCGTCATTTTTTTTGCATATTCTAGAGCCTGATCAAGAGTATCTGGAGCCTTGTCATATCCTGCTGCTTCTAACATATCAATGTTATAGAGTAAGGCTTCATTGCTACCAATCCATGGAATACCAAGGTGTTTCCCTTCATACAAAGATTCAGTGAGAGCACCTTCGGGTACATTCATCGCCATTGTCTTAATTTCATCTGCTGAAGCTATGTCTTCCAAAGGTAGTATCTTATCAAGGAAACCGTCAATATAGCCCCCAGCAAATCCATAAAAGACATCTGGTGGATTTCCTGAAGCGAATGCAGTCCCGTATTTTTCCTGGAAGGTATCCCAAGGTGTTGGTGTGTATTCTATCTTGATATTCGGATTTGCTTCCTCAAATTTCTTTATTACATCGGCAAATGCACCAGGATCATCTGCAGTGTGCGGGCCCTTCCATACCCTCAATGTGAATTGTTCAGCTACTGCTTTTTCTTCAGTAGAAGTAGTTTCAGCCTGAGTAGTTTCCTTAGTTGTCGTCGGAGATACTGCTGGGGCACAGGACGAAATCACAAAAGAAATTGCTGCTATTGACACTATGGTCACAAGAAACAGTTTTGTTTTTTTTCTCATAAAGTTTTTCTCCTCCTTACTTAGTAAGATATTGTAATCAGCTACTTTATCAAAAAATTCATCACCTCCTCGTTGAGTTAACGTATGTAATATTATATATTTATTAAGAGATTGTCAATATATGAATATAGTTAAATTACAAAATATTATTAAATATAATCATATATTACTTTATTACTTGCATTACCATAACATTTCGCTATATAATTGAACAAAGCCCAAGAGGAGGAAAAGTGGAATTTTTAAAGGGAATCGCGACCGTTGATCTCACAAAAAAGATACCAAAAATAGAGCATGAAGACAGGCTAAAAAGACTAAGAAAAGCATTAGCAGAAAAAGATATCGATGTTGGTATAGCATATGGTACTCACTGTATGCCGGGAGATGTGCAATATCTATGTGGTTACGACCCACAAATAGAAAATGTGGCAATGGTGATCTCCCAGGACAATACCTTTGTATTGGGTGGTCCCGAAGGACAGGGATATGCAGAAGAAATGATGGAGGTAGGAGAGTGGAAAAACCTTAAGGAATTCCAGATACCTCTTGAAGATTATCCAGGTGTAGATTGGCAAAGCCTCAAGGACCTTATCAAAGAAGCTTGCCCTATAACAAGAAGAATTTCTATTTTAACCTCCAACGACGTCATTACTCATGGATTTTATCAACAGATATTAGACGCCAAACCCGATAAAGCAGAACTTATTGAAACACCGGAAATACTGGCAGAGATGCGTTACATAAAAAGCAAGAATGAGCAAGATTTAATTAAATTAGCGAACATTACTGCAACTGAATCAATGCGCCTTATGGTTGAAAATATTAAAGAAGGAGTTCGCGAACTTGAGATATCGGCAATAGCTGATTATGTAACGAAGACTATGGGGTGTTATGCAGGAGGAGTTGAGTTAGATAACATCGTAATGTCAGGCGATAGACTGGACACAATAATTGGACGAGCTACAAATAAGAAGTTTAAAAACGGCGAAATGGTAGTCTTAGGTGTAATATCCAGGTACGAGGGGTACTCATCAATATTAGGTCGAACAGTCGTAGTAGGTGGTGCCAATAAAGAACAGTCCGATTTTATTGAGCACGGCATCACTGCCTTCAACTTAGCATCCGAGAAATTGGTATATGGCATGCCAGCTAAAGGAATAGAAATTGCTGCTCGAACTTACCTGAACCAGTTTGGAATGAGCAATTTCTATTCTTGTGGTCATGGTGGAGGAATTACTGAGTGTCTCGAAGGTAAGCCAGCTACTCAATTTACAACATATTTAATACCCAAAAATATTGTAATGATGATTGATATTGGAGTTTTTAAGACCAAAAAAGGATTTGGTCTTAGACACGAGGATGAGTTTATTGTTACAGACAAAGGCGAGACAATAAGAATAACCGATTATCCAATCAGAGTTTATAAATAACAACATTTTTAATAGACATGGAGAGTGATAATGGACAAAAATCTGTATTTAAAAATGCTAGAAACAATGCAGACAATTCGATACTTTGAAGAGAAAGTATTAGAACTGTACAGAAAAGGCTTTGTTCCTGGATGGCTCCACAGTTATTTAGGGGAGGAAGCTGTTGCTACTGGTGCATGTCTCAACTTGGAAAAAGATGATTACATCACCTCAACACATAGAGGTCATGGCCATTGCATAGCAAAGGGCGCAGACCTCAAAAAAATGATGGCAGAGCTCTTTGCCAAGGAATCAGGGTATTGTAGGGGAAAGGGCGGCAGCATGCATATTTCTGATGCTTCTATTGGTATTCTTGGTGCTAATGGAATTGTTGGTGGCGGGATTCCTATTGCAACCGGTGCAAGTCTGGCTTGCCAATATTTAAAAACAAAAAAGGTTTGTATTTCATTCTTTGGTGATGGAGCTTCAAATCAAGGAGGATTTCATGAATCCCTGAATATGGCTTCAACTTGGAAACTTCCCGTTATATATATATGTGAAAACAATCTTTATGCAGAATCCACAGCCCAACACAGACATCAAAACATAAAGGATATTTCAGTGCGTGCCAAAGCTTACGACATGTATGGACAAAGTGTTGATGGAATGGATGTAATTGAAGTTTATGAAGCAGTTAAAAAAGCTGTTGATAGAGCTCGTAATGGTGAAGGCCCAACCCTTATTGAAGCCAAGACCTATAGATACAGAGGACACTGGGAAGGAGACCCAGAACCCTACAGGACAGAACTTGAAAAAAACGAATGGAAGAAAAAAGATCCAATAGATAGACTGTTAACTTTGATAAAAGAAAAAAATTTGGCAAGTGATACGGAACTCACATCAATTAAAACAAAAATCGAGAAAGAAATTGACGACGCTATTGATTTTGCGAAATCAAGCAAAATGCCGGCCGATACCTCCGCACTCGAAGATCTCTATTTCAACAGAGTTGTACTTTAGGTTGGCCAATCTTAAATTTTAATTCAAGGAGAGATAGAATGAGAACAATCACTTTTAGGGAAGCTCTAACTGAAGCATTGCGCGAAGAAATGGATCGCGATAAAGATGTTTTGGTCTTCGGAGAAGATGTTGGAGTTGAAGGTGGTGCCTTCAAGGTTACCGATAACTTTTTACAAATATATGGTGAAGAGAGATGCAAGGACACACCAATATCCGAGGTTGCAATTGCTGGTGCAGCCATTGGTGCTTCCATGTGCGGACTTCGCCCTGTAGCCGAGTTTCAGTTCAATGATTTTCTTGGTGTTGCCGGTGACCAAATTATTAACCAGATGGCCAAGATGCGTTATATGTCGGGTGGACAATTAAAACTCCCGCTTGTAGTGAGGTGTCCAATGGGCGGTGGGCTTTCAGCTGCAGCCCAACATTCACAATGCCTAGAGGGTCTGTTCATGGCGGTTCCAGGGCTAATAATAGTATGTCCATCAACTCCGTATGACGCTAAGGGCTTACTGAAGTCAGCCATCAGAGAAGAAAATCCTGTTTTATTTTTTGAACATGTGACCTTATATGATTCAGAAGGTGAAATACCAGAAGATGAATATCTAGTCCCACTTGGTAAATCAGAAATAAAGAGAAAAGGCGAAGACGTGACAGTAGTAGCTGTCTCAGAAGTGGTTGGAAAAGCACTTAAAGCCTCTGAAATACTGGAAAAGCAATACGAAATTAACATCGAAATTATTGATCCTAGGACCCTGTGCCCACTGGATATGGAACCGATTATCGAGTCAGTGAGAAAGACATCAAGATTGGTGGTTGCCCATCCCGAAGGAAAAACTCATGGCTGTGGTTCTGAGATTGTATCAAGAGTGGTGGAACAGGCTATGGAATATCTTGACGAAAATCCAATCAGAGTAGCTGCTGAAAACGTTCCTATACCGTTTGCCCCCAACATGGAAAAATTTGTCCTTGTACAGGTCGAAGACATTGTCGAAGCATGCAAAAAACTTCGGAAATAGCCATTAAATCAGCAATGAAAGAAAAGAAATCCTTAGATTTTCTTGATTTCAAAGAAATCTTATTAAACTTGAATTCAGAGATACAGGAAAAGAAGGTTTACCTCTCAGAAGTGGATTCAACAATAGGCGATGGAGACCATGGAACGAGCCTGGCTAAAGGTTTTGAAGCGGGCTGGTGCGAAATCGGTAATGTAAATCCACAAGAAATAAGCTCTTTGCTCAGGACTTTCGGTCTTTCTATCATGAGGGAAACTGGCGGAGTGACTGGACCAATATTTGGCACCATGTTTATCGAAATGAGCAAGCTAACGTCTGGTAAAAAAGAGGTAACTTTCGAAGAATTTGCATCGATGTTAAGAAAAGGTCTTGACGCGATAAAAGAAAAAGGCGATGTAAAAGTGGGAGATAAAACATTGGTAGATGCACTGGAACCAGCAGTTATTGCACTGGAAGATTCATTAAAGATTGGCGACAACATCACTACAGCATTGGAGAAATGTGTAGAAGCTGCAAAAAACGGCGTTGAGTTTACAAAAACCATTCCATCAAGCAAGGGGAAATCCAAATATCTTGGAGGAAGGTCAATTGGCTTTCAGGATGCGGGGGCAACATCAATTTACTTAATTTTGGCCAATATCCAAAAAACTATCGAAAAGACTTTGTTTGATACAACCTGAAGGAAAATCGAGGTGGGTAATACATGGAAATGAGAATGAAAAAATTAATAAATAACCCAACGAAAGTTGTTGATGAACTTTTAGAGGGATTTGCTTTTGCCAATGCTAAAACCATAAAAAGGATAGACAACTATCCGGTTTTTGCCAGAATAGATGCTCCTATCAAGAACAAAGTGGGAATAGTAATTGGTGGTGGAGCAGGCCATGAACCCCTATTTCTTGAATACATAGGCAAGGGAATGGCAGATGTTGAAGTACACGGGAGGATATTTGCAGCTCCATCTCCAGATTATATCTTGGAGGCAACCAGAGCTGCCAACGGTGGAGCTGGTGTAATCTTCTTATATAACAACTATGCCGGCGATCGACTTAATTTTGACATTGCACAAGATTTAGCCAGGTCTGAAGGCATCAAAGTTGATACTATCCTTATTTATGATGACATCGCCTCAGGGAATAAGGGTAGAGAAAAAGAACGTAGAGGAACAGCCGCCGACCTGGTTGTAATTAAAATCGCAGGTGCAGTGTCAGAGAGCATGAAACCATTTGAAGAAGTTAAAAGGGTAGTCGAAAAGGCAAGGGATAATTCCAGATCTATTGGTGTTTCGCTGTCTTCATGTACTCTACCCGAAACTGGTAAACAAACTTTTGACCTGGAATTTGACAAGATAGAATTTGGTATGGGCCTACATGGCGAAGCTGGGATTAAAAGGATGGATATGCAAACTGCTGATGAGATCGTGAGCATCATGGTCCCATTATTGATAGAGGATTTACCTTTCAAAAAAGGCGATGAAATCATTGTTACCATTAACGGTTATGGGGCAACAACCAGGATGGAGTTGTTTATTGTATATAGAAAAGCACACGCAATGCTAATGGATTATGGAATAACTGTATTTGCGGCAGAAATCGGTGAATTTTGTACAACTCAAGAAATGGCTGGTTGCTCAATCACCTTCACAAAAATAGATGATGAATTGAAAAAGTATTATCAGATGCCGTGCATTTCACCTTTTTATAAAAAGTTGGCTTAATTAGAAACCCAAGACACTGAATTATCATCATTTAGAGTAAATAGTCTTCAAGAAAACTGCTAAAGATTAAAACCTGGATTCGACAATCTTATCTTCCACCAAAATACTTCGAATGAAATAATTATTTGCATAAAGTATTGCAGCACCTAGTGCAGCATTAAATTCATCAAGGGCAGCCTTTTCAATTCTTACATTATTTGCTATTTGCTGCAACGTGTCTTCCCTTACTGCTCTTCTGATCGCGTCAAATAAAATTTCGCCACTATTGGAGAGGCCCCCACCTATCACCACCAATCTGGGCCCCAAAATATTTAGCACTATCGCCAATGCCTTGCCAATATTTATTCCGGCCGTATTTAGGAGTTGATAGGATAGTTTATCCCCTAAATATGCCTCCCTTGCTATATCTTTAGCTGTCATCTCTTTTATTTCTTTAAGAGAGCTATCAGCTCCTTCAAGTAAAGATTTTTTGGCAATTTCCACAATTGCTCTTCCAGATGCAATTGCCTCCAGACAGCCAACATTGCTGCAAGTACAACGAGGCCCATTCTTGTCAACAATAATATGGCCAAACTCACCAGAGATCCCTGTCGCTCCACGATACACGTCATTCCTAATGAATAAGCCCATACCTATACCGAAACCAAGGGCGATAAAAAGAAAACTCCTGAAGTCCCTTGCTATACCAAACTTTTTTTCTGCTATAGCCGTTGCGCGTTCAGAACTCTCAACAAAAACATCAAGATTGAATCTTTTCCCAAAATAATCATAAAAATCAAAATCTCTAAGATTGATATTTGGACAATGAATAATAGCCCTATTATCTACATCTACATACCCTGAAACACTGACCCCCAGTCCTAATATCTTGTTTTTATCTTTATAACTTTTGAATATCAACTCATTAATATCGTTAGAGATTCTTTCAAGCAGGTTGTCACCATTTGGGGATATCTTCTCTGATTTTTTTTGTATGATCCTGTTATTGAAATCAGTCAGGATTACACGGTAATTTTCGCCTCCAATATCCACGCCAATTATGTTTCCAATTTTGGAGTTTATAGTATATATATTTGGGGGTCTTCCACCTTTTGATTTCTCTCTACCCTCCATTTTAAGATACCTATCTTTTGACATTAGCTCATTTACAAGATTGATCGTTTCTGGCAATGATATTCCTGTTATTTTTGTGATTTGATTGATTGTGGTTGGACCATTTTCGTGCACAAGGGATAATATTTTGTTTTTCTTTGCTTTTAATATTCTCTGATTCCGTCTTTTCATCATTATATTAATTCCATAGCTTACAGATGATACAAAATCAATACTTTTTATCAACGAAATTGTAGCAGAATGCAGAAAACTTTGTGCTTTAAAAAATAAATGGTCACTGAATGACAACCGTTGATGCACTGAGACAATCAAAAGCATGAAGGTTGACTCGTATAGCCCAAAAATGAGGAGAGGCTTAAAAAGTGAAACCTACCTAATTAGCTCTTTTCTTAGCAGCTCCAGAATTGAAATAGCATCATTCTTAGATTGGAATTCCTTAAGTTCTTTCTTATCTATTCTGGAGACAATTTGCGAGAACATTTCCATGTTCTTTATGCTTTGAATGCATGCGCCTTCCCAGCTTTCTCTGTACGGAAAGAGGTCCAGGCTCAGCCAGCCTTCATATCCAATAACATCAAGCCAGTAAAAGAACTCAAGTGTTTCCCAGAAATGAACGCTCCCAACGACCATATCATCATCCCAGTAGCCATAGTTATCGTTTATGTGCACATGAAAAAGTTTGTCAAACATTCCCAGAATTGCAGCAGACTCAGCGATGTTTTCATACGCTACCATCGCATGACCAGTATCGATATTTACTCCTACATTATTCACACCCGTTTCTCTTGCGATAAGCAGAGTCTTCCCAACGCTGGAAAGATGACAATGCGTGCGCGGTTCCTTGATTTTATACTCCAAGCAGAACTTTACATTGGGCCTGTGTGCTGCCAGTTCTGCGATGAGTCCTATTAAATTTTTCCAATTATCCTGGTAGTTTACCTGGAAAGGATAGTCGAAGCCCTCCTGTCCAAGCCATAGGTTTATCATCTGACAACCGGTCGCCTCGATCTCTTCTACTCCCCTTTTCATGTATTCTAAAAATTCTCTTCTTGTCTTTTCATCCGGGTTTGTCAGGGTTCCCAGCATAAATTTGGGATTTGTTGAGGTATCTATTTCAATTGCTGCTATTTCAAGATCATAACTTTGCACGAGATGCCTGGTCTTTTGAGGTCCACCTTTTATGAAATCACCTGGCCATCCCAATTCTACGCCAGAAAGTAATTCTATTTTCGACATCCTGTTTAGAACCTCATCGATGCCGATACGATCATGATAACCAACAGGGATGAACCTGTCAGGGCAGTTACTAAATACGGCAGTGCCGCATGCATATCTTATTTTTTTCATGAGCATCTCCTATCCTCAGTCAATTTAAGAAGGACAAATATCTCTATTCCGCAGCTATTCTCAAGCGTCTTTTTGCCAGAAAATAATATGTTGGAAGACCCAACACTACAAAAATCAAAACTGCTGTCAGTAGATATCGACCCGTAAAGACCTTTGCTGCAATTGCAGTTTTTACGCTCAAAGTGAAAGGCATGTCAAACGGTACACCTAGTCGCCAGATAATTATGCCCCAGATAATTGCCGAAATCGCTAATGCAATAACTGCGATAATCAAAAGTACCAACAATTTCCAGCGCCAGCTAACCTTCAATTTCTCTCCATTCGTAATTTAGATTTATCTAAATTATCTCATCCAGATACAAGTTGGAATGTAACCAGTTTCTTCTTTTCAAAAGCAATAATTGCACCATCGAGTATTCCTTCAGTATATTCAGAGCCAGGATTAAGACACAGTGTTTCACCCAGTCGATAAATGCCCCTTGATTCATGAATATGTCCATGTAGACCAACCTGAGGTTGATATTTTTCTATCATTTTCCTGACAGAAGTTGAACCAACGGGAATAAATACCGGCTGTCCTCCTGCGGTCACAACTTTAAAGTCCTTCAGTTGAGGTGCAGAGTCTATCCCGGAGTCGTACGGGGGAGCATGCAGAGCAGCTACAGCAAGAGATGGATCTTTTAATTTCTTGAACATTTCTTCGATTATTTGCTCAAGCTCATCCTCTGGTAGTTCTCGTTCGGTATTCCAGGGAGTGGGGTTAGAGTAGCCTGTCGCAATGAGCTCATGCAATCCGTCAATTTCCACCACTTTCCCCTCAGGATTCTCGATAAAGTCAGATTGTGCAATTATTTCATCAACTTCAAAAATATCATCGTTCCCTGGAGTTATCAGACACCTGATGCCTGTTCCTTTTAACCTATCCTCCGCAAGCTGAACCCAGTCCGCAACAGACCTCAACATGATGCCTCTAAACTTGGCATCCAATTTTTCCTTGTTATCCAGCGTTTTGTATTCATCATGGTCAATTAGATAAGGGTAGTGGCCACATGATTTAATCATCTTTACGACCTGTTCTATTTCGCCACCACTATGCATAACATAACTTTGACCAATATAATTGCATCGTCGCGTACCATCAGATTCAATAACTATTGGTACTATCATCTTGCCCGTGATATCACCGCCCAGAAGAATCATCTGGGCACCGTAGAATTTCCCTGCGTTCAAAAATTTTTTAAAACAGGTCTCCGATCCATGGATATCCGTAGTGAAGTAAATCATGTATTTTTCTGCCATTATCAAAACCTTTCAGGATAAAAATTGCTGGGGTTTTTAAGCCCCAGCAATAAACAGGTTCATCAAACTAAAACAAAATACTCATTCAGGTGGGATCTGCTTATAGACCAACGTCAGGTCTTTCCCTTGTTTAGCTCTTACTGACTTCATGACATAATAAACCACAAAGGCAATAACAAAAGCTAAGATGATTGCCAGCAGTAACACCCACCAGGCTTTCCAGCCCAATTCCGCCGAGAACCTGAAGCCAAGGAACAGAATAAATATCACCTCAGCAATGCTCAGTATTCCGCCAATAATCAGCCAGAACTTACCAGCATTAGATTTCCCTAACGGAGAATTATTGTAGAATTCCTTTCTCCTGAAAGGCAAAGCGATAGCTGCAATCCCGACAAATAATATTGGTAGGTATGCAAATAGAATTGCTGTACCCCACACGGTAAAGAAAGTTGCTGACAGGGCTGTCCACACAAGGCCAAGTACTCCAAGAGCACTCATTATTACAATTGCTATAACGGGCGCGTGAGTCCTCTCGTTTACCTCAGACCATTTATATGGTACTAAACCATCGAACGACCATGCAAAAAGGGCACGTATAACCATTGCCACATTGATAAAGACTCCTGGCCAGATCAAAAACACAAATGTAAATGCAATGATGAAGCTGACGACAGGGTTATTTGCAATCAACGCAGCAAAAAAGTTATACCATGGTTGGACCGGCAGTGGATATTGATCAGGAGCACCGACATTCAAGTAATTTGCAGCGAAGAAAAAGTCACTGCCTACTACTTTTATGAATAATCCAGTAAATAATGCTAATAGTACACCGTTCAAAGCTCCTGTACCCATTACCACGGCAAACTGCCTCTTAACAGAGGATGCTGCCTTCATTTCACCCGCCAGATAGGTAGTCCACCACGTATAGGAGATCAATCCACCGGTGATGTAAATCGTTCCCAGCGTAGAAATACCGCTATATCCCATCTGAGAAGGGTACTGCAAACCAGCTTCTGCTGCTGTCTTAATAATATAATTATAGGAATCTGGATCATTGGTATATTTTTGTGCAAAAGAATTGAAGGCTGCCACAAAAGTTTCTCGACTGGTGATTAACATAACTATAACTGCGATAACAAACCCTAACAAGCCAATGAAGAAACAGATGTTCTCAACTATCAAAGCTTTCTTCAGACCAAGAGCTTGAACCCATGCCATTAAGGCCAGCATCACAACGCCAATAAGTATGACCCACAGCGGTTTTGTTATTGCTGCTCCTGCAGCGACCCAGGCATCACTATTAATCAGGGTCCCAAAAATGCTAACCATAGGTCCAATGCCTATCTGCGCATACCACGCTGTCCAAAAACCGACAGCCATAGCAGTAGAAAAGAAGACCATCAGGTTAGAGGTAAAACCCAAAGCAGGGTGCAAAATTCGGCTAACGTAAAGATAATCTCCTCCAACCCTTGGCATGACTGTTGCAAGCAGTGAAAATGTAATCCATCCACCAATGCTGATTAAAATACCCCACAAACAGGCCGCGATAATATTGGTCCTTGGAAATACTGCAAACGCCCAGAATATACCCACTGCCAAACCCACCGGAAATGGGCTTACTGAAGAAAGACCAAAGACAAACATATCGGTGAATGAACCAGTGCGAACAAGCCCAGTAGACTTACGAACATAACCTGTATATTGCTCTGCCATAATTTATCCCTCCTTTCTCAATTTTTTGACTAAAATACCCTAAAACTAAATTTAGCTTTCGATATTTCAACCCCCTTCTTTAAACTAAAATGTTATTATTCAGAGCAAATCTACAGTTACCAAAGAACTATACGTCCTTCGTACCAACAATTTCCTCAGGAAGTTCATACCATCGAACTTTTGTGCCAATTGCTGCCCTCAACTTCCATCTGGCTTTTTTCGGTTGTTCTTCTATGGTTTTTAAAAGCTCATTGATTCGAATTTCAACTATTTCCGCATCCTGTTGTTGAAGATCAAATTTCGGCAACTTCTCAAGCACAAGCTTCAAATTATCAGTTACGGTCTTATAAAGACCCCAGTCCTCACTGCACCTCTTCGTAATCGCGAACGAATTTATGATCTCTTCATCAATACTTGAACTAACTTCGTGGTTCAAAAACAGAAGCAATACATCTTTTAAGTCTTTATCGTTTAACTGGACTATCTGCAATTTTGTTAAAACAAGCTCCGCAAGCGGTAAGGTATATTCATCAATCCCCAATCGCGAGTCAAATACTAGCCTATGACACATATTAAACTCGCCGACAAATATGTCTAACTGTGTCTTATTTTCTGGATCAAAATAAATCAATCTTTCACGAAAATTCATAATATTGAAACGCTTGTTTTC
The DNA here is from genome assembly GCA_023488455.1 of Actinomycetota bacterium. Next base: position 88,103 of record JAMDDV010000012.1, read on the forward strand.
GTCATAGCCAAGCTCACGAAGCATTTTAGCTAGCTGATTAACCTGGCCTTTTGCAACTACTAAATCCGCATCTCGTACCTCGCGGAGTAATTTGGGGCCGATATCACCGTGGCTATGTATTAAAACTGCAATACCGCCAAGTACTCTCAGAACTATTCCCCGCCTTCTGGCTTCATCGATCGCCTTTTTGGTATTGGTTATAACATTCTTTGAAAAATCACTTATCTGCTCGTCAAGCATTAATCATTAAAGCCATGGCCAAATATAGTAATTAAAATAATTTCATCAAAAATTATACTAATATAAAATGAATTACGTCAATATTTATATTAAAATATAATCAACATTTTATCTAATTTATTGAATATTTTTAACCATGCGTTAAAATTAATAAGTATGATACCCGAAGAACGAAGAAGAGAGATTATCAATTTTGTTAGAGAGAGAGTTACTACCACTATTTCTGACATAAGCCAGACGTTCAAAATCTCGGAAATTACGGTGAGAAGAGATCTCGATAGATTATCAAAAGGGGGTTTTATCAGAAAAGTTTACGGTGGTGTGACAATTCCTAATACGCTTGCAACAGAACCCATCTTTCTAGCCAGAATTAACGAAAACATTGAAGAAAAGAGGAAAATAGCCAGTGAGGCAATCAAAAGAATTGAAGATGGGCAGACAGTACTAATTGAATCAGGTACTACATGCCTGGAGCTTGCAAAGCTGCTTCCCCAAAAAAAGAACCTCAGAGTCATCTCAACAGGTCCTCCGTTAATAAACGCCTTATGTAACCTTAAAAGACAAAAGCTTCTTGATGGAGAAATTATCTGCAGCGGTGGCATCTGGAGGGAGGAGCCAGACATCTTCATAGGACCACACGCAGTTGAATTCTTCCGTCATATCAGGATAAACGTTGCCTTCCTGGGCGTAGTGGCTTTAAACCTGGAGGATGGGATAATGGTCTCAAGCCAATTTGAGGCAGAGCTATCAAAAAAGATCATAGCCTGCTCCAAAAGAGTCATAGCACTCACCGATCACACGAAATTTGAGAAGATATCTTTCACCAAAATCGGCAACCTCACTCTGTTCGATGAAATAATTACTGATGATGGAATAGACCCCAAGCTGCCGGAGAAGTACAGAAAAGCAAGAGTAAACATAACAGTAGTCAGCTCAACTTCACTGTAATATCAGTTCACTGCGGATAATAATCGGAGATATTCTCTTTTGTGATCAAAGCAGCATCAACATAGACCATCTCGGGAACACTTTTGCCTGCTATGAGATCCAGGAGCACCTGCATCGATATATCACCATATTTTTCAGGAAAATATGCAACCCCCGCTTTAAGCGGTGTATCGCTCTCCATCATCATGCTACGCAGCGCTTCCTGCATACCCTGTCCAACAATAACTGACTCACCTGTCCTCCCAGCATCCTTCAGGGCAGCCAGTGCACCTTTTGCAGAAGCATCATTTCCCACCCCAACTAAAATTTTTTTTGCTTCTGGGTGTTTATCCAGGGCTGTTTTCACCACCTGTGCAGTCTGATCAGCATTACCTCTTCCATCCACATGTACAATCTTTTCTTCTGGTACATCTATTCTGGACCCTAGTCCCTTCTCTATTCCCTGAAATAACTGTCCGATAAACTCACCTTCAAGCGGGTAATAAATAATCACCATCAGATCTATATCACCAGCCCACTTTTCAACTGCATAATTACCCATCCACTCGCCAGCCATGAAACCAGCATCGTAGTAATTCACACCGACATATACAGATCCCGGCACAGGATAATTCAAAGAAACAACTGGCACACCAGACTCCTCAAGCATGCTTACGGAATCTTTTGCAAGCACAGGATCGCGGTAATATTCAATAGCACCTTTGATACCACCGGATATCATTCCTCTCGTATTTTCGCTGCTGTTCACGTCGCTGCTGTCATACACAATCGTCTTAACATTAAATTTGTCCTGTACCTCAAGGATACCCGCCTGGACATCCGCATCGAATTCATCTGACTGATGCCAGTTCTCAAAACCAATAGAAATCTTATCTGCCTGCAATGTTTCAACAGATGTTTCATTTGATTCTGTCACCTCTTCTATCTCGTTCCCTGATTCTACTACTTTGACAGAATTTGATGTGCAGGATGTAAGGATAGTAGCAATAACAAATATTAATGCAGCAACCGATATAAAACTATTTCTATACTTAATCAACAGGTCACTGCCTGGGTCTTGACAGTCTCACCAAAAAAGTGATGATTAGCCCCACTCCGACCACAATTAATATGACTGGCCAGAACTTTCCAAATCCGAGTAAAAACCCGAAGCCAACCGCAATCAGGATGATGCCGGGAATGACCCTATCCAGAACAGAGCGTCTGTACTGAGGAACCGAGCTCCTTATTATCGCATCAATCAAAAATATCGAGCCAAGCCCTATCAATAAATACTTCCACCAATCGTTCCACTGAATATACCCCAAACTTCGCAGCAAAAACAGAATGCCGACCAGCATAATTATAAGTGCTGCAAACAGTATCCCCAAGGGATCCTTCCCATCACCGTTATGTTTCTTCTCGTTCAGCTCTTTTTCTTCTACCATCTTCATCCCCTTGATTTAAGTATTAGCAAAATAAGCTATTTTACGCAAAAATTTCAATGGTAAAATGATAATATTTTTTTTAAATTATTAAAGGAGTTAGAGAAACTCTTCTGCCTTTTTAACAATTCTGTCTATTTCCTTTTCCTGTTCTTCAGACAGATGAAACCTTTCCTTCTTGGATAATATATCTTTTATCTTTAAGTTCGCATTTATAAGGATGTCCCTCATTTTGTCCTCTGAGATATTCCCGGTGGTGAGAGACTTATCGAAAACATCGGAGTGCCACAGCGCTTTGCGGAAATTTTCATACGTGTGATCCTCCTGCACAAAGTTTCCGCCAGGGCCAACTTTCCTGATCAGATCTATGGCGAAACTTTTATCGTCAAACTCGTATCCCTCAAAAGTCCGGTGTATCGATTTCGCGATCTCCAGTTCAATAATCGCCTCTTCTGCGGAAAACCGAGTCATTGCTGCAAGATCACCAACCATATAGTTAGTTCTTGCGCTCAAATATGCCAGCAGAATCTTCAAACTCTTCTCCGCTGCAGCCTCTATTCCGGGATACTTTGCATCAATATTTCCAACTCCGATGCCCAGATCCTGGCCGTACACCACTTCATACAGCTCAGCCAGTGCCATATCCTGCCATATCGCCTCCGGTGCGCCGAACACCGCACTGCCTGTTGCCATGTTCATCACACCTGATGTTATCCCGCCTGCGACTGGTGCCCCTGTTACGACAGCCCTCACAGCAGCCATTACACCCAAAATCTCAGCATTTGCTATAGCAAGCGAACTCGCTGGAGTAACCGGCGAGGACACACCCGAGATTGGCATCGGAATTATGGTCACGGGCAATCCCCTCTTCGCAAGGGCTACTAGCACTTCACCTGCTTCCCTTGTTAGCTGAAAAGGCGTAATGGTCTCCTTCGCGGTGACAAAACATGGACGCTTTAAATATTCTTCCATGCTTCTGCGCACAACAACCCCTATTTCAATGAGAAACTCGAGCTCTCTCGCATTCCAGACCTCCGTAGAAGCAGGCTTTGAAGTGTTTTTGGCAACTATCTCAGCAGTTTTGATCCGCTGCATTTTGGGATCGACTGCTTTACCCTCTTCCTCGATGTACATTATCGTATTGCCGACCAGACCAACCTCATCAAGCGCTTCACCGAGCTGAATTGAGTCGATCAGTTCCTGACGGGTCGGCTTCCTCACCGTATCAGTCTCGAAATCGTAGATCTCAATACAGGCCCCGCCAAACTTGGCTGCAAGCTTCCCATCCGTTTTCGAGGCCATTGGCCCATTCAGGATATTTGGGGTTTTACCCTGCGCTATCTCCTTCCTTATCTCCTCAATCATAATCTCGATTAAGTTCGATGGAAACGAGACCATCTGGGTTGTATCGTTAACCTTAGCCCCCAACTTTTTCAGCGCTTCGCGCATCTCAGGCTCCATAACCTTCAAACCCGGGTCTTCAAGCAACTTGAGACCTGCACCGTGAATTTTTTGCAGATCAGAATCTTCTAAAAACCTTATCCTAGAAGGACGGTACATGATCGCTCCTAACAAACCCTTTGATCAATTTTATAACACATGCTCAAAAAATGAACAACATTCTATCAAAGTTATACAACCAATTAACATCATTGAGTGACTGATAATCCCTGGAAAAAATTAAAATAAAAAAGCGGTGAGTAAAGCTTAGATGCCCTTTTCCTTTAACTCTTCCAGAATATTAAGGACTTCCTTTGCACCATCTTCGATAATTGCTATCAATTCCTCTGGTGTCCTGTTATCCTGCACAATCTTCCTGTTGGGATTAACAGCTTTAAGATCATAATTTTTTGCCTGTATCTCTTCTATGGAAACGCTCCAGGAGCGTTCACTTGCAGCCTTTTCTGGAAGAAGCTTAAAGAATTCATCAAAATGTCCTACAGTGAGGGGTTGCTTTTTAGTGATGTTAAGATCAGAAAGGTCATAATACCAGATCTCTTTTGTTGGCTCTCCCTTTATAAAGAAAAGGAGGTTCGTCTTGCTTGCAGCACCAGCATTAACAAAAGCTTTCGGAGGAAGGCTCACTATACACCAGAGATTACATTCGTTGAGCAGCTTTCTTTTAGTCTGGATGAAAGCATTTTCATTAGTTCTGAAAAGAACCCCCTCAGCCATAACAATTCCACAACGCCCACCCTGCTTTAGACTATCAATAACATGCTGCAAGAAGAGAACCTCAGTTGCTCTTGTCTTATAGGCAAAATGAGTTTGGGCTTCTTTCCCTTCTTTCCCACCGAAAGGAGGATTTGTCAAAACCACATCAAAAAGTGGAGGTGCACTAGTAAAAAGCCCACCATAAACCTCAAGCCCAGTAAGGGTATTACCATGCCAGATATGCGGTTCATCTATTCCATGAAGAACAAGATTTGCAAGCGCAATTGGATAAACCAGGTTTTCTTTTTCTCTACCATAAAAAGTACTGGTTTTAAGAGTCTCTACATCTTCTCCAGTTTTCACCTTCTCATACATATGTTGATACGATTGAGCCAAAAAACCACCCGTACCACAGCATGGATCATAGACTGTCTCTCCAACCTCGGGTTTCATTACCTTGACCATTACTCGAATAACTTCTCTTGGTGTAAAAAATTGACCTCCGTCATTATTCTTTTCTCCCATCTGTTGAAGCAATCCCTCATAGACCTGAGAAAGCGTAAACATATGGGTCTCATCAACATGTTCCAGCTCCAGTTCATGAATTTTATCTAGAACATCCAGCAGGTTTCGCTCAGTATCAATTCGTGTTCTCTCCACGTAAGAAAAAACTTCACTGATAACTTTCTGCCTCGGGGTTGCACCAGGTTTATTTTTGATATCGCGCAAATGAGATATAAGTTCACCATTAACAAATGACATGAACGCACCAAGAGTATTATTTTGTAATTCTCTTCTCTTTAGTCCAAACTCTGAAGCCAGCAATCCATTTCCAGGAGTAGCTGCCCAGTCTCTCCATCGATAAGGATATTCAAGAGAGGGTCTAAAGTTAGCCCCAACTGCTTTTGCCTGCTCTGCTTCTCTTTCCTCCTTTTCATCAAGAATGCGAAGAAAAAGCATCCAGGTTAGCTCAGGCACATATTGTAACGCTCCCGCACAGTTCGAACGCCGCATAATATCACAAATAGCCTTCACATAAGCATTCAACGATTGTGGTGTCGAAATCTCTCGTTTATTTTTGTTATTCATTATTATTTCATCACATCAGCTCAATAAAATTTGCACAAATCTACTTAAGTAAGTTAGCCAGCTCATAAACCCATGAATAATATCTCCGAAGTCTCTCTCTTTGTGGGACATAATCCTCTGATGCATGATGTGCATCGTCTGTAGTCTCAAACGTTTGAACAATTCGATCTATCAATTCTGTTCTAACGGTGCACTCTGTTAATAACTTCCTGACTTTATCAGAATTCAAATTATGTGGAGCTTTGTTAACACCTTTCTGCATAAAATATAATTCACATGTAATTTCAGGAATTACAATGCGAATTTCTTCTTCAGCTTGCTGAAGTTTAATAGAGCTAGCTTTTTGATCTTTGAGAACAGCGTCAATCTCATCTAGTCGCTGTTTCCACTGCTCCCATGGTACTTTTATTATATTAGGTCCCTTCTCTGTGTAGCCTGTAAACTCATAAAACCACCCGTTCATACTACGACAGCCGCTACGGACTTGGTTTAGCCATCTGCGATTGTGTGATAATAGTATTATTTGTTTCCCTAGCCCAACCAATTTTTGAATTACTTCAATAAATTGAATCTCATGTTCATCATCCCAGGACTGAATTGGATCATCGATAATCAAAAACTCAAACTGGGCTTCACTTTTCAGAGCTGTAGCAATACTCAAACACAAACCTAAAGCGTTTAGTTTTGAATCACTTAACGAAGAAACAGCACTAACCAAATCTTTGCCATAAGATTTAGCTTTAATACGAATACGGCGTGCTTTCGCATCACCTGTCTTCGTATATTCTAAGTCAAAACCATCAAAGTGCACATCAGGATCACCTGAAGTTTTTACTAAACCATACCATTCCATTACGTCTGATGTAAGTTCACCTGATACTAGATCATAAATCTTGTTTGCAACATATTGATCTACCACCTTTCTAAGACTCTTGAGGCTGTCCAAGATCTGTTGGACTTTGAATATTTTTTCAATATATTTACGTTGCTGAATAAGATCAATTAATACAGAGATATCTTCGGTTCCCGCTAAAACGTCTAATTCACCTTTTAGAATCTGATCCGCTTGTGATAAAGCGGAAACATTTTTTGAAAGTGTTTGGGTAAAAGTATGAGTATCTTTAATATATTCTATAATAGCCTCTCCGAACGATCTTATTAATTCCGAATCTTCTCTAGATTTAGCGATTGTGTTCTTAACATCTATCAATACCCTTATGATTCCACTGTGAGCATCCTCAAGTTTCTTACTGGCAGACTCAATTTCAGAGATAGCACTCTCAACTGCTTGAAAATGTGATGTATACTTTGGCAAAAGAATTGTTTTTAGTTGATCCAAACTAGATTCCATCGCCAAAAGACTTGCAACTTTATCAATATTTCTTCTTTGATGTAACTCAATTCTCTGTTTAAGACTTGATATTGATTGCATTATTTCAGCACGTTGACTATCTAGAGCTATATTATTCTGTCTCCTATCAGAAAAACTCTTATGTTCTTCGCATATATGTTGCGAAATTACCTGATTAACAAACTGGCCACAGAAAGGACAGAGCTCTGGACTCTCTTTCAAAAACTCAATCCCAAGATCAAAAAATTGTGCTCGGTCCAGAACATATTGCTCTATTGAAAGTGTAATCAAACTCATATACTGTTCAATAAATGACTCAGTCAAAAATTCTGAGAAAAATTTCTTATCAACATAGTTATGCTGCTTCTCATTATCAGAATAGTCAAAGAGTATTAGTCGCCCTTTGAATATTTTGCCGACAGCATCTTCACGAATCTTTAAAAGTTGTTGCAAAAAAGACTCTTCTTCGATATTTTGTGGTAGACGCCGTTTACACTCATTATAAATAATTTCGTACACCTCATCTAAAGTGTGGATCCCTTTTTTAAACATCCTATCAATTCCTTTCAACGAAGATTGACTAGCAAGGTGGGATTTTATTTCATTTACAATTCTAAATAATTTTTCAGCCTCAATAGGTATGGCGGCATCTGGTTTTGTGCACAAAGAAACAATGTTTTTCTGAATTTTTTCCAAATCCTCAAGTCCAAGCACAACTGCAAATCCTTGAAATCGTTCGTCAGGTTTTACTAATAACAAGTGCTTGAGAGCATGCTGCAAAATGAATGGCTTTGGAATCTTTGAAATATCTGGATCCAGAGGCCAGGCTTCTACTAACTGACCATTTACAAACTTTTTAATGTCCTCTTCTTCAGTTAGTTCTCCATGATATTTAATTTCAGTATTTACTTCAAAGAATTTTACCTTTACAAATGGTGTCGCAGACTCTGCAAGATGACAGTTTCTATAAGATCCCCTAAATTCATCTTTGTAGCCAGCCATATTTACTTTAGATGTTACCCCATATAAAAGCCATTCCAAAGCCTCAGAGATACTTGTTTTACCATAGCTGTTCGGTGCATATATCAATGTCAATTCGTCATGAAAATCAATAGTGCGCTCTTCGTTAATGCCCCGAAAACCTTGTATTGTTACGCTTTT
>JAMDDV010000011.1 GCA_023488455.1 Actinomycetota bacterium
AGAAAAGAGGTATTAAAAAGGGGGATCATAGTAATACCAACTTTAACTAATACTTATCTGATCGCTAATTCTGTCCATGATCCATTTAAAACAATCCCTTCTAAGTTTAAAGAAGCATTTATTAAACATTATGAAAAAATAATAGATTCTTTTCAAAAAAATTTATCTATTGGCATTAAAATGGCTCTTGGTACCGATTTAAATAGTGACCCCTGGTCACCATTGGGAGAAAGCGCAATTGAAATTGATTTATATGTTAAGAATGGCATGACTATCGAGAAGGCATTGGAATGCGCCACTATAAATGCAGCAAAAGCATTAAATTTGGATAAAAGAGTTGGCAGCATAGAAGAAGGTAAGCTTGCTGACATTATTGGTGTTAAAGGTGACCCATTAAAGAATGTTAATCTTTTTCATGATGTAAATTTTGTTATGAAAAATGGTTCAGTTTATGTTTTTGAAGGTAAATGGGTTAATGGACTTAATAAAAGAATTTTACCTGATGACCTATATTTTTAAAAAATAGGATTTGTTGAATATATGTTATTGGAATAGGTGAATACTATGAATATAAAAGGGAAAGTGGCTGTTGTTGGTTATGGTGAAACAGAATTTACTAAAAAAAATCCTGGTGACAGGACAAACCTGACCGAACAATGCCGTGCAGCTAAATTTGCTATCGAAGATGCTGGAATAAAAAAAGAAGAAATTGATGGCCTTGTTGCTTTATATCCCCTGGATGAGGGACCAACCTGGACCGAAGACCTGGCTGAATATTTAAGATTAAATCCTAAGTATATTGACAGTGTCTATAGAGGCGGGGCGGCTGGTAATGCCGGGATATTATATGCATCTGCAGCAATTGCTGCTGGTATATGCAATACCGTTTTAGTAGTCGCGGGACAAGCCATGGATATAAGCATGATATATAAATATGGTTTAGAGAATGGCGTTTCATTTGAGAGAGACTTTGATACGATTTATGGTCCTATGTTTAATAATTCAGCATATGCTTTAATCAAACAAAGATATATGCATGAATTTGGTGCAAAAGATGAACAATTTGCTCATATTGTAATAAATGCACGTTATCATTCTTCAAGGTTTCCAAATGCTCTCCTGAAAAATCCTATTACAGTAGAAGATGTTGTAAATTCAAGAATGATTTGTACCCCTTTACATTTATTTGAAATTGTTATGCCCTGTATTGGGGGGGTTGCTTTAATTTTGACTTCTTCAGAAAGGGCAAAAGAATTAAAAAATCCTCCTGTTTATCTTTTGGGGGGCGGACAGAGTATTGATAGAGGTCTTTGGAATCCTGCTTATGGATACAACCCCAGCTTAACAACTTCGCCAATTAAATTAGCTGCAGAACAAGCATTTCAAATGGCAGGATTAACTATTAATGATATGGATTTTGTCCAGTTATACGATTGCTATACCATTACAGTCGTCATAGCACTTGAAGATATTGGTTGTTGTAAAAAAGGAGAAGGTGCTCAATTTGTAGTTGAAAAGGATCTGACTTACAGCGGTGAATACCCGCTAAATACGGACGGTGGCCAACTAGGAAGAGGCCAACCTATTACCGGTGGGCACCTCATGCCCACTATTGAAGCAACAAGGCAGTTAATGGGCAGAGCTGGTAATCTTCAGGTAAAGGACGCTAAATTTGGATTAGCAAATGGCAATGGAGGGTCTATGGCAGATCAATGTACACTAATTTTTGGAAATGAAATTCCTTAAATCGAGGCAAGATGATAGAAGAAAAAAATTATATAAAACCGTTACCAGAAATTACACCAGAAACTAAAAAATTTTGGGAAGCTGCGAAAAACCATCAATTAGTATTACAGCGGTGTAAATCCTGCGGGGAAATAATTTACTTCCCAAGAATTATTTGTTACAGATGTTTATCGGAAGATTTAGAATGGGTTGAATCTATTGGCAATGGGACTGTTTACAGCTTCACCATAATAATGCAACCAGCATATAAAAGCTTTGAATCGGAGGTACCTTATGTTTATGCAATTATTGATCTGGATGATGGTGCAAGAATGATTTCAAATATTGTAAATATAGAACCGACAAAAGTTAAGATAGGAATGAGAGTTAAAGTTATTTTTGATGACGTATCACCAGAAATAAGCATACCAAAATTTGAACCTATAATTTAATTAAATTTATTCTATGAAAAAATTAATTATAAAAAATAAGAATTGAAAAATAAAATATTTAACATTCTGAACCCTAAGTCAATTGCATTAATTGGAGTATCTCAGGAAAAGACCAGTTTTAGCTATACTCATCTTTCTATAATAAAAAAGGTTGGGTATAAGGGCAAAATTTTTGTCATAAATCCTAATGCTGATTATATTTTGGATCTGAAATGCTATCCCAGCATACTAAAAATAGATGAAGAAATAGATGTTGCATTTATCATGACTTCAAAAAAAATTATAAAGAAAGTATTTCAAGAATGTGTAGAAAAAAAAGTTAAAGGAATTGTAATTTTAACTGCTGGTTTTGCAGAACTTGATCATGAGGGTGAACAACTTCAAAACGAATTAATTACTCAGGCAAGGAAAAAGGGAATTAGAGTTATTGGTCCCAATACTTTAGGTTTTTACAGTGCTCCTGCTGAATTAGATGCACTTTTATCAGGTTATATAAAAAAGGGGAATATAGCTTTAATTTCCCAGAGCGGCAATTTTACAAGATCAATAGCTTTTCCGGTAATAAAGAGAGGATTAGGCTTTAATTATATTGTTGGCCTGGGAAATCAATCTGATGTTCAATTTCATGAATTAATTAAATATTTTCGAAATGACGATGATACAAAAGTCATCGCTCTTTATATTGAAGGCATTATAGATGGTAGAAAATTTTTGGAAGAAGTAAGGGAAACAGTTAAAAAGAAACCCGTTGTCATTTTAAAAAGTGGACGCACCGAGGCAGGATCAAAAATAGTAGCTTCGCATACGGCGTCTTTGGCGGGTAATGATAAGATTTATGAAGCCGCATTTAAACAATCAGGTGCAATTCAAGTTGAAAATGTTTCAGATTTTTGCACAACACTGCTTGCTCTTAGTCAGGATAAGATTACTCACGGGAATAGAATAGCTATACTGTCAGAAGGAGGAGGGGATTGTGCAATAACTACCGATGCCAGTATAAAAAAAGGATTAATGCTACCGGAATTCTCCAGTCAAACAAAAGAAAAGTTAAGAAAAATAGTTCCTGATATTGGACAGGTTAAAAACCCTGTTGATCTGGCGAAAAGTGAAGATTACAGCGAGGCTGCTGAAATAATTTTAAGAGAAAAAGCAATTGATGGGATGCTAATCGTTGGAGGATTTTCAGGTTGGGATTTTTATAATCCGGATGTTTTATCAAGAGAAGAGGCAGCGGCTAGAAAAATGACAGATCTGATTTTTAGAAGCAAAAAACCTATATTTATATATTCATATTTTTCTTATGCAGGTAATAAAGCGTTTGATATTATCAAGAAAAAAAATATTCCTTTATTTCTTGACCATTCAGATGCTATAAATGCGATTTTTGCGTTAATTAAATATAATGAAATTAAGAGGAAAGTTAAAAACAGGAGGTTTTATGGCAAATTAGAAAATAATGATAGGTTTAACCTTTTCGAAGCAGGACGAGAACATAAATTTTTATTAGAGCCCCAGGCAATAAGTATTCTGGAAAATTATGGGTTATATGCACCTGAACATAAACTGGTCTTCTCAAAAGAAGAAGCTTTTGATTTTGCAAGGGAAACTGGTTTTCCAGTAGTCTTAAAAATAGTTTCCGAAGATATATTGCATAAATCAGATTTAGGGTGTGTGAAAATGCCCTTGTGTAACAGAGAAGAAGTTTACAAAGCATATGATGAAATAATCGAAAATGCACAAAAATTTAATCCCAATGTTTCAATTAAAGGGATGTTGATAAGCAAAATGGATACTGAAAAAGGGATCGAGATCATTATTGGAGGAATAAATGATCAAATATTTGGGCCTGCTATTATGTTTGGTCTTGGTGGTATATTTGTAGAAATCTTGAAAGATACTTCATTCAGGGTTTGCCCGATTGATGAGATCGATGCTGAGGAAATGATAAGGGAAATTAATGGGTATCCTTTATTAAAAGGAGTGAGGGGTATGCAACCAGTAAATTTAGAAATTGTAAAGAATGCATTACTGAGTGTTTCAAAGTTGTTATTAGAAAATTCACAAATTTCAGAGATTGACTTGAATCCACTAAAAGCAACTGATCATGGAATAAAAATACTAGATGCAAGAATAATTTTAAAATAGCATAATGAAAATATTGCACCTTTTTATTTCATTTGCTTAATAAATTATTTAGACTCCAAATTTCCATGACTTCAATTACAGATATTTTGAATTTAATAAATCAATATTCGGGATATATAAGAATTTTTTCTTTTAATTCTTTAAAACAATGATGAAATTACCTGAATTTATAAGTACAGTTTTAAGAAAATATGGAATTATTCTAGTATTAATATTGTTGATTATTATATCTTCATTTATCAGTCCCAATTTTCTTACAAGAGTTAACATATTAAATTTGATCAAACAGGTGGTGGTTATATCTTTAATTGCATGTGGTGGTACATTAGTTTTAATTTCGGGTATGGTTGATCTATCGCCAGGATCGGTAATCGCTTTCGCGGGTTGTATTGCTACATCTGTAATGATTATAACAAATTCAATTTATCTTGCAGTTTTATCTGGTATTTTAGTTGGGGCTGCAACCGGTTTAATAAACGGTTTTTTAATATCCAAATTCAATTTACCGGCTTTTATCGTTACATTAGCAATGATGATGAGTGCAAGAGGTGCAGTATTAATATATACAAACATTACACCCATAGCAAATATAGGTAATTTAACTTTTTTAGGACAGGGTTATATTTGGGGTATACCAGTTCCAATAATCATATTAGCAATAATCGCATTAATAACTTGGTTTATTTTGAAATTAACAAAATTTGGTCGCCATATTTATGCTTTAGGCAGCAATCAGACTGTTGCAAGGGCATCGGGAATTAATATTAACAGAATGAAAATTCAGGTTTTTATTTTAAATGGAATATTTGTAGGAATTGCAGGCATTGTTTTAATGGCAAGGATGGCTTCCGGTCAACCGACTGCAGGTGAAGGGTATGAATTTGATGCCCTAACAGCAGTAATAATAGGTGGAACAAGTTTGTATGGAGGAATAGGAAATATACAGGGGACTTTGGTTGGCGCGTTGATAATTGGTGTATTAAATAACATATTAAATTTAGCAAATGTATCCTCTCATTATCAACAATTATTAAGAGGTTTCATAATTATTGGCGCAGTTCTTTTGGATTTACAGACTAAGAAAAATTTTAGAATGTTAGATAAAGGGTGAAAAAAATTTTTATTATTTTAATGGTTATTATTGCTACATTTATAGAAATATAATGATATTCTGACGTTCTTGAATAGGAAGGGGGTGTAGCCGAAGAAATTTTCTTGCAATATTTAAATTAATGAGGGGGCGTATTAAAGATGGGAAAATAACGAATTAGGCTTAGGCAATTTCAATGTTTTGGTTTTACAAAAGTAAACATAATTTTAACAAAAAAAATAATGAAAGGAAAGAAGTGAAAAAATTAATTGTAAGCATAATAGCTTTAGTTACTATTTTTTCTCTGATTTTTATTATCGGTTGTAAATCTACAGTAACAACAACACCCGAGACAAAAGCAGAGACAACACCCGAGACAAAAGCTGAGACAACAGCATCTGAGACAACAGCAGAAACCACAGCAAGTGTAGAGACTTCTTCAGAAACCGTAACTTATGAAACTACGGCATCTACACAAAAAGTTGTTGGATTTACTAATGTAATATATGCCAATCCATATGCTAAAAGCGTCGAGGATGAATTTACAAGAATTGTTACAGAAAAGGGTGTCAAGGTTTTAAGTGGTGACGCAAATTATGATGTTCAGCAACAGATTTCAGTAGTAGAAAATTTCATAGCACAAAAAATTGATTTGCTCGTTATAATGGGGGTTGACTATGAGGGTAGTTTGCCCGCTGTATTAAGTGCCAATGAAGCAAATATCCCAGTTGTAGAATTTTTAATACACATTAACCCAAAAGGGAAATCCGTCTATGTAGGATCTGATAATGTTGTTGCTGGAATAATGCAAGCCGATTATTTTGCAAAAGTATTACCACAAAATGCCAAAGTAGTTTATATGGAAGGTTCTACTGGTCGTATTGATTCTGACCAAAGAAGAGATGGTTTCATCAATACCATGAAAGAAAAAAGACCAGATGTCGAAGTTTTAGCTACACAGACAGGGTTTTGGGCTAGAGATAAGGGAATGGCTATTATGGAGGATTGGTTGCAAGCATTTCCTCAAATAGATGCAGTAGTAGCCGGTAACGATGAAATGGCACTTGGAGCAATTCAGGCATTAAAGGATGCAGGTAAAGCAGGAAAAGTGATGGTTGCCGGTATAGATGCTTCAGATGAAGCTCTTCAGGCAATAAAGAGTGGGGAAATGACCATTTCAATATCGCAAAATGCAATTGCAAATGCAACACAATGTGCTGATGTCGCTGTTAAGATATTAGGTGGCCAATCAGTTCCTCTGGAGACTATAGTTCCCTTCGAATTGGTTTCAATAGATAACGTAGATCAGTATATTAAGTAGTGTAGTATTTTTTATTCCACAAAGTAGCTTTAAGCTACTTTGTGGAATATTTGTATGATCATTAGATTGATCTTAAAAACACCATACGGTTTTATCTTAGAAATTTGATTAGTGATATCAATAATGCATTGCAATAATATAATTTTAATATAAGCGGAATCATAAAATATTAATGGTTAAAAAATATGTATCAGAATTTATTTTATACATGTACACAAAAAGGAAATATTGATTCCTTATATATTGGACAAGAAGATCGGAATATACTAAAAACACTGGCCAAGCGCGTTAGCGAAATTGCAGCAGATCCAGCTCAGAATGAAAAACGTAATTTATGGTATCTTCACAATGAATTAAAAGATACGCGTCCCATAATTCTGTGTTATCCAGAGGGCGGATGGGATGAGATTATTCCAGAAAGTCAACTGAAGTGCAAAGGAGAATCTGCAAGAAAATGGGAAATAATTTTACGCAAAGAGATCTTCTGGGGTAAGTTCATGGGTGATGATTATGTTATAGAGCCTAATTTTGATATTCCATATACATACAGTGAAAGTGATTGGGGGATGCATGAGGAAGTAACTCGTGTTTCAAAAAGGGGTTCATATATTTGGGACCCACCTTTAAAAGATTACAATGATTTAGATAAATTACATTTTCCTAAGATATCTGTTGATTTTGAGAAGACTTCAAAAGTAATAGATTTAGCTAAGGAAATTATGGGGGATTATTTAAATATACGTTTAAAAGGGAGATGGTGGCATTCACTTGGGTTAACCCATACTCTATCAGAATTACGTGGTATGGAACAGCTTATGCTGGATATGCATGATCACCCGGAAGAATTGCATCGCCTGATGTCAATGCTTCGTGACTATATGTTATATAAAATTGATTTTGCTGAAAAAAATGGACTATTAAGTTTGAATAACGATCATTTTTACATTGAAGGTGGGGTATTTGGTTATACCAATGAATTGCCACAAAAAGATTTCAATAATACGGTTAGACCTATAGATATGTGGTGCTGGGCAGAAAGCCAGGAAACTTCTGGGGTTTCACCATCAATGTTCGAAGAATTTATTTTTAAATACCAGTTGCCGATTATAGAAAAGTTTGGCCTTGTCAGCTACGGGTGCTGTGAGCCGTTAAATGAGAGATGGGATGTTATAAAAAAGATTCATCGTTTAAGGAGAATTTCAATAGCTCCATGGGCTGATGTAAAAGATATGGTGGAGAAATTAGGAAATAAATATATACTTTCGATAAAGCCAAATCCCGCAGATTTGAGTTTTCGGGATATCGATGAGGATTATATCCGTAATAAATTAAGAGAAGTCCTCAGGATTACCCGTGGCTGTCATGTAGAAATTATTATGAAAGATAATCATACAATCGGGAATAATCCGCAAAATGTAATAACATGGTGCAAAATAGCAAAAAAAGAAGTGAATTCAGTGTAAATAAAATTAAAATTATTTTCATTTAATTATTGCTAATTGTAAATTATAGACTTCACGTAAAATCTATTAGTATTTGTATTAAAAAAGGAGATTATTTTGGAAGTTAAAGAAAATAATATTAAAAGTGAATATATATTGGAAGCAATTGGTGTTACAAAACACTTTGGTGGAGTTTATGCATTGGATAATGTGGATTTACGTTTAAAATACAATGAAGTACTTGGTATAGTTGGCGATAACGGTGCGGGTAAATCTACATTGATAAAAATAATCAGCGGTTTTCTTCAAAAAAATGATGGAGAAATATATTTTGAAGGTGAAAAAGTTGAGATTAACAACCCAAAGGATGCTTATGATCTTGGAATAGAAACAGTATATCAGGATCTTAGCCTTATTGATGTTCAGAATGCAACTTTTAATATATTTTTAGGCCGTGAAGTAAACACAAAGGGTCCTCTAAGATTTTTAGGTGTTCTTAATGATAAATTTATGTTAAAAGAAACACAAAAATTGATGGATTTACTCAATATTAATTTAGGTAATTTAAAGAAACCCATGAGTGATTTTTCAGGTGGGCAGAGGCAAGCCGTTGCAATTAGCAAATCAGTTTATTGGGGTAAAAAGGTTGCCATTCTTGATGAACCTACAGCTGCATTGGGTGTTAAGGAATCAGCAAGGGTACTTGAATTTATAAAATCGCTTAAGGAGAGATCACATCTTTCAATAATAATTATCAGCCATAATATGCAGCATATTTTTAGTGTAGTAGATAGAATAATGGTTTTAAGGAGAGGTAAACTAATAACTGTTCAAAATGCCCATGAAGTAACCTCAAATGATATTGTTAAATACATAACTGGATCTGATAAAGTTGTTGAAAGAGTGTAATATTGAAATTGGATCGAATACAATATTTTATAAATTAGCTGTATTTGTTATTTATTACTTTTTTTGGTTAAAGTTACTAAATAGATCATCCTATTGCTTCATTAAAAAATGTATTTGAAATGGTTTCGTTGACTCAACTAAAAATGTACTCGAAATCTTTGGTATTATCACGCACCTCCTTTCTTCTTTTCTCCTCTTTTTGCAGGTTTAACTTTAATAACTTATCCTGCAGCCTGCTGATCCGTCTCTTCAGCTCTGCTGGATTTAGCTTAACATAGATGTCCATGAGCTTTTGTTTTCTTGTCCCTGAGATAAAATCTGATTCTAAGAGCCTTTGATATGGGGCCTTGGGCTCATCGTAGATCTTCTTTACCTTAGATGCCGTCCTTGTTTTTTCCTTTAGCTTCATTACCGGCAGGAAGAAGTTTGTGTATAGCCTTAAGTATCCGTATAGCTCGTTTAGAGTCTCAAGCTCCGCCTCTGTGTCGTATCTAAGGTATCCAACCGTCCTCCTGACCACAGAATAATTTTTCTGCTCCACATAGCAGTTATCGTTCTTGCGATATGGCCTTGAGCGGGTGAAGGTGATCTGCTCCATATCGCAGTAGCGCAGCAGCTGGTCGTTTATGAACTCGCTACCGTTATCTTAAGTCTATCCCAAGCAGATCAAATGGAAGCCTCTCTCTTATGTCCTCCAGTCCTCCAAACACCCACCTCTGTGCCTTGTTCTTTACGGCTTCGTTCTCGATCCAACCGCTAAATACGTCAACATCGCTTAACGTCTGGATGAAATCACCCCTTGGGTTTCCTCCATCGTGGCTTACCAGATCAAATTCTAAAAACCCAGGCCGATCCTCATCCCAGTCGCTAAAGGTCCTTACCTTAATCTGGTGTTTAAGCAAGCTTCCTGGCTTTGTTGTATGTCTTCCCTTAAGCTCATATTTTTTCCTAACTGGGGCAAGCAGCCTATCTATGGTCGATGGGCTAATATGGGCAAGTTTTTCTTTAACTATAGCGCTTAGCTCTATCTCATTAAAGCTCTCAAGCACCCTGATTATCTCAGGCAAAATTGCTGCAAGCCTCTTAGAGCATATTCCATCGCATATCGCCCATATCTTTCTTAGGGCAGATGCGACCTCATCGCCATATTTCTTTTGCCTTCGTATCTTTGTTTTGTGCTTATTCTTTGCTCTCTCAACGAAAACTATCCTCTCTCTTCCGACCTTAATTGAGCCTAAGACCCTCGCCTTATCCCTTGCCCTGAGTATTCTTGCAGCGTAGCAGCGGTTGTATTTTGTGAGCTCAACGAACCAGTTTAGCATTTCCATCTTGCCTTTCTTGGTAGCTTTCCGATATTTCGCTCTTGTCTCCTTGGTTATCGATCTCCTCTCGTTCATCGTGAGCGTCATGGTCGTCTCCTTGTTTAAAGGGAACATGGTTAAATAGAGACGACCGGAACCAAAACTATTTCAAGTACTTTTTCTGTTGACGCAACGATACGTTTTTAGATACTTTTTTAATGAGTCAATTCGATCATTTGACACTTAAATAATGTAAATAGTATAATTAAACGTCTAAATAATTATGTCAGGGGGGGTGAGTAAAGAGTCCAAATTTAGTTTTTTGTCAGTTTTAATAGAACACAGAAGGAGGAGTAATGAAAAAATTTTCCGTAAGAGTGGTTGCTATAGCTGTGGTTATGGTTATGGTAATCGGTCTTTCATTGGTAAGTTGTAAACCTGCAGCACCACCCGTTACAGAGGAAACTGCAGCAGAGACAGAAGCAGAAACTGCAGCAGAGACAGAAGCAGCTGCGGCAGAACAACCCTATGCCGGGACTACTCTGAAGGTCGGCAACACGGCATCTCTGCCTATATTCGTGAAATGGCACGAATATTTCGATCCTGCTTACGAAGCGTATTCTGGGGTTGACGTCGTTACGGATTTGCCACCATTCACCGATTTCTACAATAAAGTCCTTACCATGGTCAGGGCTGGCGGCAAAGACTACGATCTGATGTGGCTGGATGGTCCCTGGTATGGCGCTTTTACAGCACTTGAAGCCATAGAGCCGCTCAATGATTATATCAAGGCGGCCGATCCAAAGGAACTGGCTCTTGATGATTTCCCGATCAGGAGCTTGGCCTATCTGGGGATGGATGGAGTACACACGGATCAATTCTACGCCATACCACTATTGCACAACGTAGGTGTCCTTGCATACCGCAAGGATCTATTCGAGGATCCCGACTATATGGCTGAGTTTAAGGAAAAGTATGGTCGAGAGTTGGCCCCACCGACAGACTGGACGGAGTATATTGAGACGGCAAAGTTCTTTACTCGCGATACCGATGGAGATGGCAAGATAGACCTGTGGGGCACGAACCATCGTTATGGAGAGCCTAATAACTTCATAGGAGACCTTCTTATCGGATTTGCCTACGCAAGAGGGGCGACTCTATTTGATAAAAATTACAAACCCCTTATGTCATCTCCGGAAATGATCGATGCGGTCAAGTTCTTCACGAGCAAAGAGTTTATTGCTACTCAACCTCCTGGGGTAGAGTCCTACATCTTTGATGATGTTATCTCAAGCATGATGCAAGGGAAAGTGGCCATGTATTGGACAGAAAACATGATGGTCGCTACCCTGATTGATCCAGAGTTGAGTCCAATGGCTGCCAATATAGGTTTTGCTGTGCCACCAGGATGGAAAAATCCGGAAACCGGAGAGATACAACCCGGAACTTTGGCTGGGGCAGGCGGATGGGCTATTAACGCCAATAGTGATAACAAGAAAGCTGCCTTTGACTACATCCAATATATGGTGGGAAAATCTAATTCAGCAAAATATGTTGATTTAGGAGCAAGTGCAATAAGAATCTCCCAATATAAAGACCCAGCACTGCTGGAAAAATATCCATGGTTCGATCTGTTCTTGAAGGAAGTAAAAGTCTCCATAGGAAGGCCACAGAACGCATGGTGGGAAGAGGCACAGTTCATCATGGGTAAGGCTGGTGTAGAGGTAATTACTGCGGGAAAATCAGTGGAGCAGTCCATGAAGGATGCAGACGTAGCATTAACAGATCTCCTCACCAAATACAAAGTCTATGAGAATAAGGACATATACTACACAGCGGAAGAGCGGGAACAACAGGCTTTAGATACGCTTGAAGCTCTTGGAATTCCTGCTCCTACTGAGTAAAATTAATGCATAAGTCATAGAAAGGTATTTGTGAAAGTTGCAAATAGGGAGCTCGAAAGAGCTCCCAAATTAAATAAAATAGATAATAATAGGTTTTATAACAATATCCAGCGCCTACGGAGTAGATTTAGCCAAACAGGTTATCTACTTCCGGCCCTGGTTCTTCTTATAACCGTAATTTTATATCCCGTAATTTATTCCATTTATATAAGTTTTAGGCGGACACTTGCAGGAGTGGAAAATATTTTTATAGGGCTGGGAAATTTTAAGGACGTTCTAGGGGACACCCTGTTTCGCCATGCCCTGGTTAATACCCTGATCTATATGAGCTTATCCGTTACTCTCTCATTTGTAATCGGTTTTGGCGTAGCAATTTTAGTCCAATCTATTTCCCGGGGGAGGGACTTTTTCAGAGTAATGCTCATAATCCCCCTGAGTATGGCGCCCTTGATAGTGGCACTGATGTGGCGGTGGATGTTCAATCCATTATTCGGAATGATCAACTGGTTTTTTGGGCTGGTGGGTTTGCCTCTTCAGGAATGGATAAATGGGAATGCCACAGCTATGGCTGTTGTTATCTTTGTTGATGTATGGCAGTGGTATCCTCTTGTTTTTTTGATCATAATGGCAGGTCTCGCCGGGTTACCCCGGCAGCCGATAGAAGCTGCCTATGTTGATGGCGCCTCTGGTTTTTATACTTTTAGGCGGGTGACCTTGCCAATGCTTAAACCGGTGATCTTGGTTGCACTTCTATTGAGGACCATAGACTCTTTTCGTGTATTTGACAATGTATATATGCTTACCACTGGTGGACCTGGTTATTCTACCGAGACCCTTAGCTTATTTGTATACCGAACGGGCTTTCAGTTCAACAATTTGGGCAAGGCGGGAGCCGGAGCTTTATTCATGGTCTTCGGTCTGGGTGTGATTTCCTTGATCTTTTTCAGGCTGATGTATCAAGAAGTAGAAAAATAATTATTATAAAAGTAAAGAGAGAGAAGTGTAAATGAGCCCCCAAAGGAGATTTCCTATAGAGAAAACCAAGAGAGTTTTAAGTCAAACCGTCATATATCTTATCCTGTCCTTGCTTACTCTGCTGGCTCTGGTTCCCATCCTTGCTGGCTTCATTACTGCTTTTAAGCCACAATCCGTAGCGGTAGCTGCTCCTCCTGTATGGGTATTCCAGCCTACAATAGAAAATTTTCGAGTAGTGTTAGTGGAACGAGCCAATGCTCGAAATTTGTTAAACAGTGTCATCCTCTCTTCTTCGGCAGTATTTATTTCGCTCCTGGTCGGCTTTCCGGCAGCCTATGCTCTGAGCAGATTTCGCATAAGGGGCAGTAAAGGCCTGTTGTCATGGATCATATCCCTGCGTATGATACCTCCAGTTGTGGTGGCATTGCCTTTCTTTATTATTTTGCGATCAGTAAAAATGATCGATACATATCACGGCTTAATTTTAGTATATCTATCAATTGGTATACCTCTTGTTATCTGGATGATGCGTGGCTATCTGGTAAGTGTGCCCCGTGATGTAGAGGATTCAGCCATGGTAGACGGCTGCAACCGATTGCAAGCCTTATGGAGGGTAGTTCTGCCTATGGTTAAAACGGGAATCATAGCCACAGGTTTACTGACCCTCATCTTTATATGGAATGACTATTTGATGGCTTTGATCCTCACTGGAGGAACTACCAGGACCATGCCGGTTGCCGCTGCGGCATATATCACCCGTACTAATATACGATGGGGAGAGCTGTTTGCAGCCGAAATGCTTATTGCCCTGCCCGTAATTATAATTGTTGTGATACTACGAAAGCACCTTGTACGTGGCTTTACCTTTGGCATGATCGGGGGTAAGTGATCAAGTGTAGCCCCCCAAAGCCTGGGAAGGTAAGCGTGTAAATAAGCCGATAAATTGAGAAACAAATCTTAAGGGAAAGGTAACCTATGGAAGTCAAATTAGAAGGTCTTTCAAAGACATTTGGTAGGGATGTCATTGCAGTCAATAACCTGAATCTGGAGGTACCGGACGGTGAATTCATCGTTCTTCTTGGTCCCTCAGGTTGTGGCAAGACCACCACCATGCGTATGATTGCCGGGTTGGAGAAGCCCGATAAGGGGAAAATTATCATTGGAGAGAGAATAGTCAACGATCTGCCTCCCAAGGGGCGCAATGTGGCAATGGTCTTTCAGAACTTTGCCCTCTATCCCACCATGAGTGTGTATGAAAACATTGCCTTTCCCCTGCGGGTCCGTAAAGCCCCTAAAGAGAGTATAGATACTCAGGTAAAGCAAGTGGCCAAGCTGCTTAACATTTCTACTCTATTGAAACGAAAACCCCAGGAGGTCAGTGGTGGTCAGGCTCAAAGAGTGGCTCTAGCCAGGGCACTGGTCAGAAATCCAGATCTCTTTTTAATGGACGAGCCCCTATCCAATCTGGATGCTAAGCTCAGAATCCAGATGAGGATTGAGCTACAGACCCTGCATAATAATGTGCATACCACCACCATCTATGTGACCCATGACCAGGAGGAAGCCATGACCCTCGCTGACAAGATCGTGGTGATGAATGAAGGTCAGATCCAACAGCTAGGAACCCCTCATGAAGTCTACTTTACCCCCGCTAACCTTTTTGTTGCTGGATTTGTGGGTAGTCCTCCTATGAATATGTTTGAAGGAATTGTTCAGGAAGATAATAATGTCCTGATCTTAAAATTTGCTGACTTTACCTATAAGCTTTCCCCAAAGACCTCACAAATCCTGAAAAAAGAAGGTAGCACCGATATAATCGCTGGTATACGGCCTGATACTTTCAAAATAGCATCCTCAGAGAATAATTCCCGTAATATTTTGGAGGGTACTGTCATGGTAATCGAGTTATTGGGGACCCGCCAATTAGTTAGTGTAGTGCTGGGGGAGAAGACTACTGTAACAATGATCCTGGACTCAGCTATTTCCCTGCATAGGGGTAATAGATATCCATTTATGGTTCCGGAGACCTGGCTATATCTATTTGATAAGGCAAGCGGCAAGGCTGTTGCTCAGAGCAAGGAGAGGCTTGACATAATAAGAATGGGAGAAGAGGGAGAATCCTAACCTGTTATCCTAGTTTTAATTTCCGACTTCCGGGTTTTTCAGAATAACTAAAAAATTAAGCGCAAAATAATAAATTTGCGCTTAATTTTTGTGGTACGATAATTTCTGTATTAAATTAGATATTTTTTTGTTTTAAAATCATAAAAACTGCTTAAAAACTTTAATGATTTAATTGCCCATCCATCTACGTCGTATAGGAAAGAAGGAAATATTTGTACTTGTATATCACCATCATAATTTATTTCCCTTAAAACTGTAAATAATCTTGCCCAATCTACTGTTCCTGTTCCTGGTAGATTATGTTGTGGTGCTCCTACGCCACCGGTTCCGTCATTATCGCTTGCATGAACTGAACCCAGGTGTTTACCAATTTTCCTGAGAGTATCTGAAAAGTTTGGTTCTAATTGATTGGAACCTGCACATTCAAAAATCACTTTTAGTTTATCTGACCCAATTTCATCTCTTAATTCTAGAGCATCATCAATGGTGCAAATTATTTCAGATTCTGCAGGAGGAAGTGGATGTATACCTAATTTTATATTCCTATCACCTATGGTTTCTAACATTGTAATAATACATTCTTTGTACCATTGCCGGGCTTGCTTACGAGATGTACCACTTATTAATCTACCCGTAACTGTAGGTAAAAATGGGGCACCAACATCAGCTGCCAGCTCCACGCTATCTTTAAAATATTTTATTGCATCTTTCCTTACTTTTTCGCTAGGATGTGAGGGATTAAGATGAGGGGTTTGTGGTCCCGGTAATGAAAGTCCCGTTATCTCAATGTTCAATGAATTTACAAATTTTCTAATATTTTCTCTTTCCGCCTTGTTATAATGATCGGGATGAAGGTGCGGACTATAAGCCCATAAGTCTACTCCGTCATACCCAAAAGATGCTATTCGTTTGATTGCATCTTCAAGGGTAGCAACTCCAAGATAAGGTAATGTTAAAAAAGTTAATTTCATTTTGCCTCCAGTTTCATATTATTTTTTTGTTTCATAAAACTTATATTTGTATTACATGCCTTATTTCAAACTTAAGCAAGACCTGTAGTCGATATTCTTTCTCGCACTTCTGATTCAGTTGGCATCCTTTCTGCTAACACCCCGCCCGTACCCTCAATCATAATAGATGCGGTAGCTTCACCAAACAATAAAGATTTGTATAAATCACCTGTTCTTAGATATTCAAATAGCAGGCCAGCAGTATATACATCTCCTGCTCCCGAAATGTCTATAACTTTTGCCGGAAAAGCAGGAGCTTTATAAATCCTGTCCTCAGTAGCAACGATAGCTCCTTCTTCACCAAGAGTAAGAGTAGCTATATCGGCACCCAGTTCTACTAAAAGCTTCGCAGTTTCGTCAGGTGACATATTTTTTTCTCCGAAGAGATGCTTGCAATCTTCCATGCTGGCTTTGGCTATATGCAGGTAACTCAGTAATTTTCGAATATATGTACGATCTCTTCGTTCCTTTCTATTGGGATGAGTTCTGGAGTGTGCTCCGCCATATCCACCTATATCAGCAACCAGGGTTATTCCTCGATTGCTTAAAGCCTCAAAAGTGGCAATCGGAACATCAAAATCCATAGGGCAAATGTAAAAGATCTTGGCTTCAAGGTATTCCTCGGGAATATCTTCAAACATAATAGGGGAGGCTTTCTTAGGATAGAGAATTTTTTTCCCTCCTTGTTTATCATAAATCAACAAGCTATGGGTTGTATCTTTCCCGTCTATGCGAATTCCCCTCATATCTACATTTGTCTCTTTTAAAGGATGAAGAAAGTTCACGGGCAAATCGGTGCCGATTTTACTTACTACACCAACTCTTGCTCCTAACTTACCTAAAGCCACTGAAGAATAGGCGGTTGGACTCCCCAAGACCCCTTCTATTGTTCGATCTAGGAACCTAATTATTTCATAAACCATATGACTGGCAATTACTATTTCTAAGATTCCCATTTTCCTTCTACCAGTCAACTAATTGTTCAACGGTAGTACAGATACCTTACTACCCACTTCTGCAGAGAAACCTACTTGGCTTAATCCTTCTTCAACATCAGAACTCTTTCTACCCCTTCTACAATAGCTTGGGAAGAAAGACCGTATTTCTTAATGAGGTCATCTGGATCACCGGATTCACCAAAAACATCACGAATCCCTACTTGATATACTGGTGGCCTGTTTTTCATGCAGGCGATACTCTCCAAAACACTGCTTCCTAAACCGCCGACAGTGCTATGGTCCTCGGCTACAACCAGGGCACCCGTTTCCCTGCATGCTAATAATACCGTTTCTGTATCAAGAGGTTTTACGGTATGCATGTTTATTACTCTTGCATTTATCGCTCGAGAAGCCAGAATTTCAGCAGCATTTAGAGCATGAATAACTTCTATCCCACAAGCGATGATGCTTACATCTTTTCCTTTTCTAAGAATATCAGCTTTACCAATAACGAACTTTGATTTTGTATCAGTAATAATCGGTATTTCCGGTCTTCCCAACCTGATGTAAACAGGACCTTTGTATTCAATAGCAGCATGCACAGCTTTTTTTGTCTCAGAAGCATCAGCCGGAACAATTATCGTCATATTTGGTATGACTCGCATTAAGGCAATGTCCTCTATGGATTGATGAGTGGCACCATCCTTACCCATGGTTATTCCACTATGGGTGGTGATAATCTTGATATTGAGATTAGATTGAGCAATCGTGTTTCTTACCTGGTCGTAGGCTCTGCCGGTAGCAAATAATGCCAGGGATGAGACTACCGGAAGGAATCCGGTTGTGGCTAAACCGGCTGCTACACCCATCATGTTCTGCTCGCATACTCCAACATTGAAAAACCTTTCTGGAAAGGTTTTAGCGAATAGACAGGTTTTCGTAGCTAAGGAAAGATCCGCATCAAGTACAACTACGTTTTCTTTTTCTTTGCCTATTTCAACGAGGACTTCACCATATGCATCCCTTGTGGACATTAAAATTGATGAATTCATAGCGATTCCAATCTTTTATCTAACTCAGCTTCAGCCTGAGCTACCAGATCTCTTGGTAGGCACCTGGCATGATATGCGTCATTACCTTCTACACAAGAGACTCCCTTTCCCTTAACTGTTTCAGCAATTATTATATTTGGCTTACTACAATCTTCCTTTGCCCTCTTCAATACGTCTAGCAGCTCTCCTATATTGTGTCCGTTAGCCTTAAATACGTTCCAGCCAAAAGCCGACCACTTTACATCCAGGGGTTCCATAGACATCACTTCTTCTGTTCTTCCATCATTTTGGCCGTGGTTTCTATCTATTATTGCGGTTATGTTGACTACCTTGTGATGACTGGCAAACATTGCAGCTTCCCAAATTTGTCCTTCATTTAACTCTCCATCGCCGAGCAATACATAGACATAATTTTCTTTATTCGCTAATTTAAAACCCAACGCCATTCCAATAGCTACAGATAATCCCTGGCCTAAAGATCCTGTACAGATCTCAACCCCCGGTGTCTTTTTGCAATCTGGCATTCCCTGGAACCTGCTATCTATATTCCGGAAAGTAACCAACTCCTCTTTTGGAAAGTAACCACTAAGAGCTAGAATAACATAAAGAGTTGGGGCAGCATGCCCTTTGCTCAATATGAACCTGTCCCGCCCCTCCCAGTATGGATTGCGAGGATCGTGTCTAAGCTGGTGGAAGTATAGGGCTACAAGTATATCTAAACAGGATAGTGAACCTCCCAGATGACCCGAACTGGCATTACTTGTCATTCTTACAACTTCTTTGCGGATGATTACAGCTTTCTTCTCCAGGTCTCTGATGACTTCAAAGTCTTCCTTAATCATCTTTGCGCTGTTTACACTCATAACATTCCTTTATTTTAAATACTTTCTAAGTTAAGCGATATACTGATGAATAGTTAGCGTTCTCTTTTACCCGCAATGAACTCATCCAGCATTTTCATTGCTATCTCATCAGGAAATTGCTCGGGTGCACTTTTCATAAAGCAAGCGCTGGCGCTGATGAGCACCCCTCCTACTCCTCTATCTTTGGCTAACTTACAACATCTAATCATATCCACACAAATTCCAGCACCATTAGCCGAGTCCTGCACTGTTAATTTTGCCTCTATCTTTATTGGTGTCCCTCCAAAATTCTCTCCCCACTGCTCTATCCTGCATATCTTAGTTCCACGCATGTTTGCTAGATAGGAGACATTTACCGAGAAGTCAACTTCATAAGGAATTATGCTTGTAACACTTCGCTGCTTGGATGCGTGTTTTGATTCTCCCCTGTGGGTAAGATTCCAAAAGTCGGGATGTCCACCATAGTTGAGCTGGTTGGACTTTGTTATTTTTACTCCACGCATAAGAAAAAGCTGGGCAAGGGCACGATGAGCTATGCTTCCACCCACCTGACTTTTATAGTCATCACCTACAAGTGGTGACCCCTGTTTCTTAGCCCTTTCGGCGAAGTCCTTATCATTGACGATGAGTTCGGGAATGGCATTAATCATGCCGCATCCAGCCTGGATACATGCCTCAGCATATAATCGAGAGGCTATAGCAGAGCCGGTGGGAAGGTTTATTATCAAAACATCAACCCTCTCTTTCTTTAAAAGGTCAGCGATATCTTCTACTGGTTTTTTGTTAGATATCTTTACCATATTTAGCATGTGATCTGGAACTCCGTCTGCTACCGGTCCCATCTGCACTTCAATACCGACCTTCGGCACATCAGTGAACTTCCAGGCATTGTTCGGTGGGGCAAATATGGCTTCAGAGAGGTCTTTCCCCACTTTTCTTTCGTCAACATCAAAGGCGAGCACGGGAACGATATCGCTGATTTTATATCCCCCCAATATGGGATGCATCACACCAGGGACAAATGTATTAGGGTCGTCTACATTTCTATAGAAATGTAGTCCCTGAACTAATGCACTACTAGAGTTACCTACTCCTGCTAATGCAAGCCTGATTTTACCCATTGTATTACCCTCCTACTTAATTTTTATACTATTGATTGTTTACATCTGTTTTAAAACATTTCGTAAGAAAACCCCGATATACACATAATTGCATATTTGCTCACATGTTTAGTAATGATAATTTATCGTATAGAAAAAGTCAATAGATAAATATTAATATTAGATGCTTCCATATTGATTGGGATAGAGTGATATCAAATCATTCCCTTGAGTATTCCTACAAAATAAGATATATTAATATTGCTCATTTGAGCTTTATTACACATAAATTAACTAATTATTATTATGAACGATCTTGATCTGATGATAAAGATATGCAAGCTATACTATAAAGAGGGGCTTCAGCAGCTACAAATAGCTCAAATGCTTAAGATATCTCGTTTCAAGGTATCCAGAATACTCATGAAAGCTAAGGAGCTTGGTATAGTAAAAATCAATATCGCTGAGCCAATTTATACAGAGGCTTCTCTCGAAGAATATCTGGAAGAACGTTTTTGCCTTCAGAGAGCTATCGTGGTGAAAAATTACGGACTATCAGATAATGAGCTAAAGGAGAAAATAGGAACTGCTACTGCCAATTACCTCACCCAGATAGTAAAAGATGGTGACATCCTGTGTATATCCTGGGGGTCTACGGTGAATAAAATGGCTGAAGCCCTTCCAGTTAGCAATAAGAAAGTGGAAGTAGTTCAGATTAACGGAGGAAGCAGATATACAGAAATTGATATAAGCTGCCATGTCATCACTGCACGTATTGCGTCCAAGTTTAACACTTCACCTCACCTTCTCTACGCTCCTGCTCTAGCAGATAGTAAGGATATCCGGGACATCCTTCTCAAGGATAGCAATATTAAACACGTCTATGACTTCTTTGACAGGGCAAATATTGTTATTGCCGCTATAGGTGCTATCTTTCCTGAGCCAAATCGGACTTTAGTGGAAGCCGGCACCATTAAACCGGAAGAATTTGAAATTCTTAAGAAGGAAGGAGCAGTGGGGCATATCTTCTACCACTTCTATGATCGGAAAGGCAGAATCTGCGCACCTGAGTTTGAAAACCGAGTAATAGCCATGTCTTTAGAGCAATTGGAAAAGGTTCCTTATTCTATTGCTTTAGCTGGAGGAGAGAATAAAGCCATTGCTATCCTATCTGCTCTCCGAGGGAAGCTGATTAAAATTCTGGTTACAGATAGCAGGACAGCTATTCTAATAAAGACATTGGATATGGAAACTGAATCTTTGGGTTGAGACAAATCTAGCCGGGGATTTGATAGTCAAAAGGAGAATATATATACAAAGGAGAAAAGCAAATGTTGAATCTAAATAGCCATTTGCAGCAATTAGAGGATATGCACTGTCCCATCAAAGTAGCTGTTAATGGAGCTACCTGGATGGGAAGTGGACTGATAGCCCAGAGCACCCTTATGCGGGGTATGGAGGTAGTACTTTTAGCTGACGTCCAGGTGGAGAGAGCCAGGAATGCATTAATTTCTTGTGGTTTTGCAGATAGTGACATTACAGTTGCTGAGGAAGTTGATGAGGCCTTTGAAGCCGTTGCTGGAGGCAAGCGGGTGGTAACCGCTTCTTATACCATGGCTGCCCAGGTACAGAACATAGACATTGTGGCCGATCTTACAGCCAGTCCCTCTATCGGAGCCGAGACCGCCACTAGCTGCATCCAGCATGGTAAAGATGTGGTGATGGTCAACATAGAGGTAGATGTGACCATAGGAAGTATTTTACGTCAAATGGCGGATGAGGCAGGTGTGCTCTACACTGTTTCCTCCGGAGATGAGCCGGGTGCCTTGAAAGAACTCTACGATTTTGCCAATGGGTTGGGCTATGAGGTCATAGCGATGGGTAAGGGTAAGAACAACCCCCTGGACCGGGAGGCTAATCCGAAGAGCATGGCCCAGGCGGCCCAAAAGGTCAATAAGGACCCAGGCCAGATAGCTTCATTTGTAGATGGTACCAAGACTATGTTCGAGATGGCCTGCGTCGCTAATGGCACAGGACTGGTCCCTGCTGTGCCAGGGATGTATGGCCCTGCGGCAAAGCTGGCTGACTTAGCCCGGGTCTTTGCTCTGAAGGAGAACGGAGGTCTATTGGACTTCCCGGGAGTAGTGGACTACAGCATAGGCTCCGATGTTGCTGGTGGGGTCTTTGTTGTAATAAGGGTGGATAATCCGCGTGTTTCTGAAGACCTTGAGTACCTCAAGGTAGGAAAGGGTCCCTACTTTTGCTTCTTTCGCCCTTACCATCTCTGGTTTTTGGAAGCCCCTCTTTCAATTGCCCGAGCCTATCTAAGAAAAGAACCTACTTTAGTGCCTCTGCCTAATCCAGTAGCGGAGGTAGTAGCGGTAGCCAAAAAAGATCTGAATCCTGGTGAGATCTTGGATGGATTTGGTGGTTTTAGTTGCTACGGTCTCCTATTAAAAGCTCTGGAAGCCAGGGGGCTTAACGCCCTGCCTATGGGACTGGCGGAGGGAGCTGTAGTTAAAGATAAAATCACCAAAGGCCAGATCATCTACTACGACATGATCGAACTGGATAAATCTTCCCTTTTGGTGCAGCTTCGCCATAAGCAGGAAGCTACATTTTGAAATGACCAGCTATAGGATATTTCTATTTGGTTACTAATAAAAAAATATTTCTGCTTTTATTTATACAACTTTTAATAACAGGATTAGGGGGAGCTATTGTCGGACCTTTAATTCCTGTAGTTTCAGATAATTTTAAAGTTAGTTTAGATATAATCGGTTTTGCGTTCTCGTTGAATGCCTTTGGAGTTTTAGCAGCAAGTCTATTTTCCGGAATCATTGCAGAAAGGTTAGGTAAAAAAAATATACTTATTGCAGGTAATATACTATCAATACTGAGTTTTTTAGGCCTATACCTTTCAACTAATTTTATATATTTTGCTACTTGTTACATTATTTTTGGTATATCCTGGGGCATGATTTTTGTAAATTCTTTTTCTATTATAAGCGATGTCTCTCAATTAAATGTAAGCAGAGCAGTTGTAAGATTAAATATAGGATTTCAGTTAGGCTCTGCCTTTGCTCCAATTTTAGTCAGCAGCATTTTGTTTTTAAACATTGGCTGGAGATATCTGTTTTTATTCGTGATACTGATAAATGTAATTTTATTAATATCGATATTATCAACTAAGATTGAAAGTCTTGCTAATAATAAGAATGGAGAAAATTTCATAAGCCTGTTTACCAATAATCGCAGGCTTCTATCAAACTTAATTATTATTTTATGTGGGGTTATTTCATTTTTATATTTCGGAGCGGGAAATTCCTTTCAGACATGGTTTACCACTTACTTTAAAAGTTTAAATATTACATTAACTGTCAGTTCTCTATTACTCAGTCTACATTGGGTATTTATAGGTCTTGGTGGGTATATAAAAAGTGTTTCAGTAATGAAATTCAATGAAAAAAAAGTAATGCTGTTTTTTTCGGTACTGGCTTTTGTTTTTTTGTTTATTTCTTTTTTTACAGATTGGATAGTGCTTAAAATCATTTTTATACTATTATTTGGTTCTTCTATCGCATCCATAGCTGAAATTGCATGGTCAGTTAGTATAAAACAGGACCCCCGATATTCCGGGCCTATTACCAGCATGATGATGAGTTATGCCTGGATGGGGGTTGTAATCTTCCAATATACTACAGGTTTTTTAACGGAAAATTTTTCAAGAGAAAGCCTGATTTATATTTGCTTAGTTGCTTTATTTTTAGCAGTGGTTTTTGTAAGTATTTTAAGTTTTCATTACAAGCCTGATAAAAAAGCAAACTAACTTTTGCAATTTAAAATTTTTCTAAAGGAGCGAGCAAATGAAAAGAGTAAAAGCAGGAATAATAGGAATGGGGTTTGTTGGTCCTATTCACCTTGAAGCATTAAGACGGTTAGGCTTTGTAGACATTGCTATTGCAGAATCTAATTATGATAGGGCAAAAGCTGCTGCAACAAAATACGGTATATCGGAATTTTATGGTAATTGGAATGACCTCTTAAATGATTCTAAAATTGAGGTAATACATATATGTGCTCCAAATAATCTCCATTATCCTATAGCAAAGCGGGCAATAGAGCTTGGTAAGCATGTAATTTGTGATAAACCGTTAACGCTTAATATTAAAGAATGCGAGGATCTTGTTAATCTTGCAGAGAGCAAGGGCATTATTAATGTAGTTACATTTAATATGTTATTTTATCCGTTGATCATCCAGGCAAAAACAATAGTTGGAAAAGGAGAAATTGGCAAAATCAATTATCTTCAGGGTTATTATTTCCAGGATTGGTTACTCTACGATACGGATTATAACTGGAGAGTAGAAGCCAGCGCTGGAGGGAATTCTAGAATCATCGGAGATTTGGGAGTTCATTGTATATCTATGATTCAGGATATCATTCAGCAAAAAGTATCAGAGGTTTATGCTGATTTTAATACTTTTTTACCTACTAGGAAAAAACCTATTGGTGAGATCAAAACATATGAAAAACTAA
The DNA here is from genome assembly GCA_023488455.1 of Actinomycetota bacterium. The sequence continues at coordinate 24,891 of JAMDDV010000011.1, forward strand.
AAGATGATACTCAATATGAAGATATTAAGATAGATACAGAAGACCAGGCTACGCTTCTTATGAAATTTGATGGGGGTGCAAAAGGTGTGTTTATTGGTTGTCAGTGTTGTGCCGGAAGAAAAACTAAAATAGGTTGGGAAATTTATGGTTCGAAGAAGAGTCTTGCTTGGAATGGAGAAGAACCAAATACCTTGTGGATTGGAAATAGATTTCAAGATAATCAAGTTTTAATGAAAGATTTCACCTTGCTGGATGACCCAGCAGCTTCATTTTGTGATTTTGTTGGAGGACTACAAGAAGGCTATGCAGAAACATGGAAAAATTTAATGAAAACAGTTTACAGCGCTATCCTAAAAGGCAAGCATGTAGAAAACCTATATCCCACATTTAAAGATGGGTTATATATACAAAAAATTGTAGATGCTTCAGTTGAGAGCAGCAGAAGCGGAAAGTGGATCTCTATATGAATTCTCGATACCTGGAGTACCCCAGTTCATGGTCAAACTCTGGTCGTATCCAGTACTCTAGTTGATATTATTATTAAATAAACTTGATCCATATATAAGAATATCTGCACCACATTCTATAATTTCTTTGGAAGTATTTTTATCTACTGCCCCATCTACAGAAATTGATATATTAAGATTGTTTTCTGTAATTATTTCCTTAATCATTTTTATTTTAACAAGTGAGCTTGCAATAAATTTTTGTTTATTAAAACCTGGGTAAACAGTCATTATAATAATATTATCAATTATCGGTAAGTAATTTGTTATATGATCAATTTTAATATCGGGATCAATTACCACAGAAGATAAAATATTTTTAGCCTTTATATATCTGAGATCCCTTTCCACTTTTTTGCATGCTTGAGGATGAATTGAGATAATATCACAACCCACTTCGATAAACGTTTCCAGAAATCTTCCAGGATCTTCTATTGCAAGATGAGCATTAAATGGGAGTGCTGTCAGCTTTCTAAGGGATTTTATGATTTCTGCATTAAAAGCAAAGTTTTTTACAAAATTTCCGTCAAAAACATCAAAATGAAAGCCATTAAATCCTTCTTTTTCCAGTTTCTTTATTGTTCCTCCATAGTTCGAAGCATCTGCTGAAAGAAGTGATACAAATTTTTTTATCACCAAGCTCCCCTAAGCTTCATATTTTAATAAATCCGATATAGTATCTTTATCAGAAATTAAAGTATTAATAATCTTACCTTTCAGTGCGGCCAGTATCACTTCAATTTTTTCCGGACCAGTAGCTATTCCAATGACATTTTTAATTTTTTTAATCTTTTCCAATGGCAGATTCAATATTCTTTTACTCAAATTATTTTCAACATATTCCCCATTTTTGTTAATAAAAATTGTATTTATATCACCAATTATTCCAGTATTTCTAAGTGAGCTGATTTCATGTTTTTTAAAATTGCCCATTTTGTATAAAGTTGAATTTTCAGATAAGTCGCCCATCCCCACTATTGCTACCTTACAATTTTCTGATAACTCAAAAATTTCCCTGATATTATTATCTTGTTGCATTAATATTCTAATTTTTTCACTATTAAAAACAGCAGGAGCATTTATTATGTAATTAATACCACCAAGTTTATTAGACAGTGTGTGTGCCACAGAATTTGTATGTAACCCCGTTCCAATGGTTCCCAGCCCACCAATTATTGGAATTACTTTTATATCATTAAATTTTTTATTAATATAAATATTATCGGTGACATGCTTCAATGTTGAACCCCAACCTATGCCGATAAAATCTCTGTCATTTAATAATCTTTCCAAAATGTTACTTAAAGCTAATCCCATTTCTTTAAAAGTTTCCAGTTTATTTATATACGTAGGAACTATTTTACATTCTTTAATTGCATAATTTTTTTCCATTATATATTCCAATTCTGAAAAATCTTCTTTAAAAGGAGAATTAATCTTTATCTCTATTATTCCAAGCTTTTTCCCCAGATTTAAATATCTTGAAATTTTAGTTCTTGAAATATTCAGCCTTTCGGTGATTTCTCTTTGTAGTAAATTTTCAAAATAATATAGTCTTGCGATTTTAATAATTAATTTTATTTTTTCTTTATTATCCATACTGCAATCATTCTTTATACATATTGTAATTCTTCATATCAGCTTGTACCTTATTTATTGTATTGCAGAATTAAGTAATATCTCTTCGGGATCATGATTTCTTATAAACAAAAATTGATTTTTTTCCAAAAGTATTATATCATTAAATTGAAAATATTCCATATATGTGAACATATGTGCAATTTATCTTTTCTAATTCAATTAATATTGCATATTATAAATGAATAATAATTTTTTCGATTTTCTATCAAAAGAAAAGTTAAAAAAAACAAAATTTGCTTCGCTTCTTTATGCAGATGCTTCAGATTATTTAAAAATAATTAATTTTTTAGAAAAAGAAAATTTTGAGGGTTTGCATTTTGATGTTACTGATGGGCATTTTGTAAAAAATTTTTCATTCAACCAATACATCATTAATTCTCTACGAAAACATACGAAGCTTATTTTCGATACACATTTAGAATTAGAAAGTCCCGGAGATTTTATAGATATGTTTATAAAAGCGGGTAGCGATATAATCTCAATACATCCTCAAATGTGCAAAAAGCTGGATAGAGAACTGAGATACTTAAAAGCAAATAATATTACATCTTCAGTTGTTCTTGAACCCGATATAGATTTAGAATATGTCAGAAGCTGCTTATCATTGATTGATAATATAATTGTAATGGGTGCCTATCTGGGGTTTGATGAACAAAAATTCATTGAACAATCAATAGTTAAAATAAAAAAAATTAAAAAGATAATTATTGATAATAATTTAAATATTAAGATTGCTATAGAAGGAGGCATAAATAAAAATAATCTCAATAAAATTTTAGAGGCAGGTGTTGATATTATCGTCTTCGATTCATTTCTATTTAAGGATTAAATATTATTAATGATTCAATTAATGTGAAGGAAATTAATTTTAGATGGAGGGTGTAGATGTCTTCAAAAATTAGACTTGGGATCATTGGTGCAGGCTCAATTGCCAGACTGGGTCATGTTCCGGCTATCCAGCAGATGCCGGAAGTAGAGTTAGTCGCCATATGTCGGCGAAATAAAGAAAAGGCGGATGAGCTTGGAAAACAGTGGGGTGTAAGGGAAATTTACTACGACTACAGGGACCTGGTGAAAAGCAAAAATATAGATGCAGTAATAGTGACTACACCTAACGCGAACCATAGAGAAGATGTAGTTGCTGCAGCCGAGGAAGGGAAACATGTGCTTTGCGATAAACCTATTGCTACCAATCTTAAAGATGCCAGAGAGATGGTCAATGCTTGCAAGGAGAACAAGGTTAAATTCCAGATGGGATTCAATCAAAGATACTGGAATCAGGTAGAGATAGCCAAGCAATTAGTAGAAGAAGGTACCATAGGGCAGGTAATGGGGTTTAGTACTACTTTTAAGGTAAGGGTGGCTTCCTATCCTGCTGATACAGATTATAGATTTCAGACTGAACTATCAGGAGGATCCTGTCTCATAGATGCAGGAATCCATCGCATTGATATGGCCAGATTCTTTATGGGAGATATCAAGGATGTTTGTGCAGTGGTTAAACACTTTATAGTTCCTCAAAAGGTTGATGACTGCGCTATGCTTTTGTGTAATTTTGAAAGTGGAGCTACTGGTTTTATTTCCTCAGATATATACTCTCCAGCAATGGATAACACCACAGGATTATATGGCAATGAAGGTACTATCTACATTAGTTCTGAAACCATTAATCCATTTCAGTCAGTTCCTTTGGCGGTTTATACAGAAAAAGGTATAGATCAGATACCGGATATTATTATTAAGTATTTCTATCCAAAAGTTTGGTGGGATCAGCCCAAAGAAAATTGGATATCCATTATTCCACCAAGAGACATGTGCTATCTCAAGCAACTTAAGGCTTTTTATCGAAGTATAACGGAGGATAAAGAACCACCTGTTACCGGAGATGATGGGGTAAAATCACTAGAGGTTGTGCTGGCAGCATATAAGTCAGCCCGAGAAAGAGCATGGGTAACCCTTCCTTTAAAGGAGGAAATCGTTGAGCCTCCAGTGTAATAATCTCCTTTGCCCCAACTGTATGCTGAACGAAAAATGCACAAAAAGCAAAAAAGTAGTTTTCGAATAAGTTGAGAAAGAAGGATTAGTAATGAAACTAAAAGGGAAAGTTGCACTAGTTACTGGGGGAGCTCGAGGGATGGGAGCTGCTACTTGCCTGGCCCTGGCTAAGGAGGGAGCTGATGTTGCTGCTCTGGATATCTGTGGACCCAAAGAAAGTGGGTTTGGACAAATGGGACAACTGGAACAGACCGTAAATGAGATTAAAAAGTTAGGAAGCAGGGCTATTCCTTTGGTATGTGATATAACTCAGGAAGACCAGGTAAAGGCGGCTATTAATAAAGCTGTGGATGAATTTGGTAAGATCCATATTCTGGTCAATTCTGTAGGATTTGTTAGATTTGGTCTGGTTCAAGAAATGTCCTATGAGATCTGGAAGAAAATATTTGAGGTCAATATTCATGGTGTCTTTCTCGCCTGTAAGTATGCGTTACCGATAATTATCAAACAGAACTGGGGGCGCATTGTTAATATTTCCTCAGATGGGGGGATCCGCGCAATTCCCAATTATTCTGCTTACTGTGCATCTAAGTTTGCTGTTATTGGTCTGACACAGTCTCTGGCCAATGAAGTTGGGCAATATAATGTTACTGTTAATGCAGTATGTCCGGCAGCAACTTCAGGTGAGTTTTTTGACAGTCAAGCTCAACTGCTTAATAAAACCAAAGAAGAACTGAAAGAATCAGCGGTTAGCCGCAATATTATCCAGGAGATGATATCTCCTGAGGATGTGGCTAATGCTATTGCATGGTTGTGCACGGATAATGCTCGTTTTATTACCGGTCACTCCCTGTACGTGGATGCTGGATGTTTAACTAAGATTTTTTATTAAAGAATTAATTATTAAACCAAAACAAGGAGGAAGAAATGAAAACATGTTTGTACACCGGAATTCTTGATGATAGAGATGTCTGGAAAGCTATAGATCTGGTAGCAGAGCTTGGGTATCAAGCGGTTGAGATTGGGGGAACCTACGATACTCACTTTAATCCTGATAAACTTACAATTGATGAAGCCCGCCAGATAGTAGAGTATGCAAGAAATAAAGGGCTAGAAGTAGCAGCAATTGCCCAACATGTTCTGTTTGCAGTGAAAGATCCTGTAGAGTTTCGCAAACGTGTAGATTATTTCAAAAAGAATCTTGACTATGCTTCCAAAACAGGTGTACCTACAGTAGTAACCTGTACCGGAGGTACGTGGGACTGGGTTGGCAATCTTACCGGGATTGATGGACTGGAAAGTTTTAATAGAGTTGTGGAGGGACTAAAGGAAAGCGCCCATTTTGCAGAAGAAGTAGGAGTGACCATTGCCCTGGAAGCAGTATTTGAAAATGTAGTAACCAGTTACGTGACCATGCTCAGGGTTTTGGACGCAGTAGATAGTCCAAATCTTAAGATAAATTTTGATGTGCAACAATATGCGGTTCAATTATTTGATATTCCTAAATTAATTCACAGCTATGGGGACTTAATCTGTCATTGCCATTTAAAAGGCGTCAAATTGAAACCGCCTTCTGGCCACGTGGTGGATCAATTTATATATCCTCCTATGGGTGGTCAGGGTGATGATATCAATTGGCTTGAATTTATAGGAGCCCTGAAGGATATCAACTACAAAGGGCCTTTATCAGTAAATTATGAGAGTAAGACTTTATACCTGACTCCCGGATGGTCCAGGGAAGAGATGGTTAAGGAATGTCTGAAGTTTCTTAAATCAGTTGTTTAATCAATAGACGCAAGGAGTTAGATTAGAGTGATACCTGCCCTTGTAAGTGTGGGATGGTTTGTAAAGGAAACTATAAGATATCCAAATGGTTCAGTTAGTGAGCCTGTGTTGGGTTGTTGTTGTGTATATTCAACGATAGTCGCCAGCAAACTGGGCGTAAAGGCTGGAATAGTCACAAAAAAAGGCGAGGATATAGATGAAAATTTTCTGGACCCTCTATACCAGATAGGGGTTGATACACGAGGGCTTAAGATGGAAGGACCAGATACCACCACGATCCAGCTGGTTTATGATACATCAGGAGATAAAGAACTAATATATCTGAAAAAAGCTCCCGAAATTCTATTTCAGGATATCCCAGCTGAATATCTTGATGTCCCTATGCTTTATATATGTCCAATCAACTATGAAGTACCGGTGGAAACAGTAAGAGATATTCATAAAGCAGGAATAACTATTGCAGTTGATCTGGGAGGATACGGCGGTGTGCATTGCGAGAAAAGTTTTACCATAGATATGGACATAGTTAAAAAGATAGTTTCGTATTCACACATAGTTAAAGCCAGCGATGAAGATTGCCGTCGCTTATTTGGAATAGAGAAGGGAGAGGAGGAAGAGATAGCGAAAATGCTCCTTGGGTGGGGTACGGATGTAGGCATGATTACCTGTGGAGAAAGAGGAGTAGTAGCACAAACCAAAGAAGGTGTTTTCAAGGTCCCCAAGTTTCCCGGCAATGTGGTAGATACCACAGGAGGAGGAGATTCATTTACCGCAGGATTTCTTGTTGAATATCTGAGAAGTAAAAACGTACAAAAGTCTTTAATATTTGCTACTGCAACAGCTATTCTGGTAATTGGCAAAACTGGAGGAGTTACTGTTTCCAGAATGCCCACCCAGGAGGAGGTTTATAGCAAAATATCAGAGTATCAGAAATCCATAGGAGAGTAACTATGGATACTATAATCTTGTATTTATAAACTTGTACTTTAATAGAGAAAATAAAATCAGGAGGTTGAATTAAATGTCAGAAGTCAGAGTGGCCATAGCTGGAGTGGGAAATTGTGCAAGTTCTTTTGTCCAGGGATTGATTTATTATAAACAGCTGAAAAATTTGGAAAATGCTCCGGGTCTCATGCATCCTACATTGGGAGACTATAAAGTAACAGACATCGTTCCCGTTGCAGCTTTTGACGTAGATGCAAGAAAAGTAGGAAAGGACCTATCTGAAGCCATCTTTGCAAAACCCAACTTTGCGTACAGGTATCCCGAAGTAAAGAAAGTCCCGCATCTTGATGTAGAGGTAATGATGGGTCCTGTTCTGGATGGTGTTCCTCCTTTTCTAACTAAATACGTGGAAATTGCTGATAAAACCCCGGTGAATATCACTAATGTTTTAATTGAAAAAAAAGTTGATATGTTATTGAATTTCTTGCCTACGGGTTCTGCAAAGGCTGCTAGGACCTATGCTGATGCTGCAGTAGAGACACATAAAGGTTTTGTCAACGGTATGCCAGAGCTTATCGTCAGTAATAAAGATTTTTCATCCCTTGCCCAGGAGAAAGGCTCACCTTTAATTGGTGATGATGTCAAAAGTCAGATAGGAGCTACTATCATCCATAGAGCTTTGCTTAAATTATTTATGGATAGAGGGGTGAAAATTAAAAGGTCTTACCAGCTAAATTATTTAGGGAATACGGATATGTATAATTTAATTCATCGGGGAGAGTCCAAGATGATAACCAAAAGCGAGGCCCTGACTTCCATGATCCCTTATCCTGTAGAAATCTCGCCAGGTTTTTCATTCATTGAGGTAATGAAGGATAGAAAAACTGCCATATTCTATATAGAGGGAGGAAACTACGGTGATGCACCTTGTAAATTTGAGGCAAAACTGGAAGTGGAAGACAGTCCTAATTTCGCTGGAGTGGTGGTGGATGCAGTCCGATGCTGTAAAATTGCTTTAGATAGAGGAGTAGGTGGCCCACTTCTCTCAGCATCCGCTTACTTTTCCAAGCATCCACCAAAACAATTTCCCGACGATGAGGCAAGAACGATGCTGGAGGAATTCATCGCAGGGAAAAGAGAAAGATAAACAAAGGAGGAGAAAAAATGAAAGCAGCTATTTTCTATGGTGGTGCTGTAATAAAAATAGAGGAAGTTAAGAAACCGCAGCCAGGGCCTTATGAGGCTGTAGTAAAAGTTGACTATTGCGGTATTTGTGGATCA